>CAWBFT010000023.1:0-105120 GCA_963788135.1 uncultured Gammaproteobacteria bacterium | reverse complement strand
TGGATTCGCCCGTCAGGCTGCGTTTGAATGCATTCCATAACCGGCCAAGAACACCAAAACTGGATGTGCTGCCATCACCGAGAATGGCATCGATGTGGATATCCTTGTCTACGTACATCATCGCGCCTTGCTCGGCAATAGCTTCCTTTCCTGGATCTAAAGTAATTTGGATATACTGCAAATCTTTTCCGTTGATGGTGTAGTTAAAATTGGACATCGGATACCTACCTTATTTTCTGTTTTCTTAAATAAAATGAAGAAGTTTTAGCCGTTTTTTATCGCTGCAAAAAAAAGAACTTCCTACAGCGAGTAAAACTTACTGCAGAACTAATCGGCTCAGGAATTGTGCATCGGGCTTGTTAAATTTAATCAAGATCCCGATGCATGTTTTAACAGAAATTAAGGATAGATGATTTTAGGGACAAAGTAAGCGGCAGGATATTTGGGGTCGAAATTTGCGGCGGTTTGTTCAGCGCTTGATTGCGAACTGCCGACAACGGACTCATCGATGTAGGTAACCTTTGGCTGGAAGTTTGAAGCCGGATATTTTTCGTCGACAGCTGAGGAACTTGAAGACGTGCGGATGACGACTGCGCCACGCTTTCGTCAATATAAGTGACCTTGGGTTCGAAATTTGCGGCAGGATATTTATCGTCAGAAGCAGCAAATACGCTAAAGAAGAAATGCTTATTACGCTGACTGCCAACACTAAAAGTAGTGATTTTTTCATATTAGTTGTTCTCCAATCGTGAGTGGTAAATTCCGGCATAATGGTTTCAACAAAAACTGGAGTATCGAATATTTTGGTTCGATTAGCAACTTTTGCGTTAGCAAATTACAAATGCCTATGCCCTTCTATGCAAAGGCATAGGTCTAAGCATTCTCAAAAGAGTACGTATAGCGGCGACAATGTACGAGAATATCGATAACCTAATTATTCTTTAGTATTTTTAATCTCTTCCTCAAAAACTTGTCTTATTCCTTTCTCTGTAATTTCAGTAACAATTCTGCTATTAATAGTGATTGTTTCGATTTTTTTATCTTTTACTTTGTCATAAAGCCAAGCTAACACTAAAGTCTGTTCAGCATTAATAGAGGCATCAACAATGAATTGAAGTAATTGAGGAATATTAAAGGACTTCCTAATTATTGCGCCGTCATATTCTAATTTTGACCCATCATCAAATTCTATGACCGCATTATTTTTCATTGCATCTCGAATCTCAAAATCAAGTGCTCGGTCATGTGTTTGAATTTCAATTAATATTTTCATTTAGTTTTTTTCTAAGCCATTATCTTTCTTTGGATGAATACTAACATATGCACTCAATAGCAAATATTTAAGAAAAACGTATTATATAGCGAACTTATGTTGGTCCGATTAGCAACCGTTAACCCTTCCAAACTTGATAAAATCAAACAATATCCGCCAAATTCCCTTTAGTTTCCAACCAAACCTTTCGGTCTGGTGCGCGTTTCTTAGCCAGCAACAAATCCAATTGGCCACGAGTATCATCGGTTTTCTCAATGGTTAACTGCACTAATCGACGGGTATCGGGATTCATGGTGGTTTCCCGCAATTGCGATGGATTCATTTCACCCAAGCCTTTAAAACGTTGCACATTAACTTGCCCTTTATTTTTTCCGCTTTGATACGGTCCAGCACGCCCTAACGTTCGGCTTCATCCAGCGCATAAAACACCCGTTTGCCAACATCAATGCGATACAACGGCGGCATAGCAACGTAGACATGACCTGCCGCTGACCAGCGCATTGAAATGTTGGTAAAACAAGGCGCAAATTAGCGTAGCGATATGACTACCGTCCGAATCGGCATCGGCCAAGAATACACACTTTGCCGTAACGCAGGTTTTGCAAATCGTTGGAGCCGGGCTCTATGCCCAATGCAACGGCGATATCATGGACTTCTTGCGAAGCCATCACCTGGTTGGAATCGACTTCCCAGGTATTCAAAATTTTGCCGCGCAACGGCATGATGGCTTGAAAATCGCGCTCCCGCGCCTGTTTGGCAGAACCGCCCGCCGAATCACCTTCTACTAAAAACAGTTCAGTCCTGGCAATATCCTGCGCGGAACAATCGGCAAGCTTGCCCGGCAATGCGGGACCTGAAGTAATTTTTTTGCGGATAATCGCTTTATTGGCGCGTAAGCGCTTTTGTCGCACTGGTGATAATAATTTCCGCAATTTTTTCGCCTTCCAGCGGATGCTGGTTTAGCCATAAGCTAAAACCGTCTTTAGCAACGCCGGAAACAAAAGTCACGCATTCCCGGGAACTTAAACGTTCTTTGGTTTGCCCGGAAAACTGCGGATCTTCCAACTTAACCGACAGCACGTAATGGCAGTTTTCCCAGACATCTTCCGGCGCGACTTTAACACCGCGCGGCAATAGGTTTCGGATTTCGCAAAATTCCCGCATCGCTTCGGTCAAGCCCGCCCGTAAGCCATTGACATGGGTGCCACCTTGCACGGTTGGCACTAGGTTGACGTAGCTTCCCGCCGAGCATTTCAGGCGGATTTTCCACCGCCCAAATAATGCCCCATTCAACTGCTTCATGATTGCCGGACATATTGCCCATGAACGGCTGTTCGGGATAAAACTCGATGTCGCCGACACTATCCAGCAAATATTCTTTTAAGCCATCTTCGTAATGCCAAACAATCCTCTTCTTCAGGATTTTCAACCTTTAAGCTGATTTTTAAGCCTGGACACAACACCGCTTTGGCACGCAGGACATGCTTAAGTTTTAAGACCGAGACTTTATTGGAATCAAAATATTTTTCATTCGGCCAAAACGTCACGGTCGTGCCGGTATTGTTCCGACCTACCGTACCGGTTTCTTTCATATTGGACAGCTTTTCGCCATCGGCAAAAGCCATATGATAGATTTTGCCGTTGCGTTTAACTTCTACCTCCAGTTTGGCGGACAAGGCGTTCACCACAGAAATCCCCACACCGTGCAAACCGCCGGAAAACTGGTAATTCTTGTTGGAAAATTTACCACCGGAATGCAAGTGCGTCATGATGACTTCCACCCCGGGAATGTTATGCACCGGATGGTTGTCTACCGGCATGCCGCGCCCGTTGTCGCTCACCCGTACCGAGCCGTCCTTGTACAAAATCACCTCAATCGAATTTGCATGTCCGGCGATCGCTTCGTCGACACTGTTATCGACCACCTCCTGCACTAAATGATTAGGCCGGGTGGTGTCGGTATACATACCGGGGCGTTTGCGAACTGGTTCCAGCCCGGTCAAGACTTCAATAGCTGCGGCGTTGTAGTCGTTGCTCATTAATTTATTGTTGTGGCTATGGTGAATCGAAAGTGATTAAAGCTTGATGTCAGCTTAGAACTAAACCGTTTCAATTCAGTTAAAAAAACTCATAAAACGGCATGATTATTGTTAAAATTGCTCATTTTTCAAGTTTTAGATTAATTTCGTCATTTATTCGGAACGTTAGAATAAAGATAATTCAATAATTTAAAAACATTTTTTCTATTTAATTTAAAGAATACGGATTAACTATGTGTTTTAGTGCCAGTATCTCTCGCTTATTGGAATGGGGGTGGCCGGTTTTGCCGCCGCCACACTGACTTTTATCGATAAAGAAGAAACTTTTTGGGTGCGCTTGGCAAGGTCGTACGCGATTTTCCATTTTGCCTTGATGGAACTGATCCAGTATTTCGCTTATCCCGTTGCCGACCAATGTGGGTATGGAACGAATATGATGTTAAGCGAGTTTTCCGTTTTCATATCAGTCTGCAAGCTTTCGCCATCATGCCTGCGTTGGCGACGTATTCCACCGATAAGACCGCCTTGAAAAAAGCGTTCTTAATCGGTTCTACGTTAAGTTCCTTGTTCATCATCTTTACTTTTTTGCCAAAATCCTGGCAACTGTTTGGCATCGAACCCAATTTCATCGGCGATTTTTTGGTATCTTGCTTGTACATGGGTAAATACCATATTGGCTACCATATCGTCAGCGCATTCGGTTTGCTCGTTACCCACGGCTCTTTATTCGGTTTGGCTTTGAGCGGTTTCCTATGGAAAAACAACTGGAAAATGGCGAGTTACCACTGCATTATGGCGATCTTAACCTTGTTCATGCCGCAATGGGTGTTCGGCGTTACCACGGGTGAAGCAGCGGCAATCTATTGCTTTTTCTCGATTATGATCACGGGTAGCTTCGTGCCGTTTTTCAAGAATTTCTTCATAGCCCAAGAGGAAGCTGAGCCCGTTTTTGTTAACGAATAGCCCTTTTCGGTGAACACGTAGCCTTACTATAAAACGAGGCTACTTATGCCTCGTTTTAGCTAACATAGCTTCAGTCGGATTTTGACCTTTACTATTTTGTTGCTTAAATACCATTTCATCAAGATTCACTTCGTCCAGCACCGACATAAATTGCCCCATTGCTTTGGCGAATAAGCCAGTTAACCCGCATTGGGGCTGAACTGCACATAAACCCTGTTTATCCTGATTGGAGCATTCAGCTATGTAAAAATGCCCTTCAATAGTCCGCACTACATCGCCAATATTTATCTCCTTAGCCGGTCGCGCTAACCTTAATATGCCGCCTTTGCCTCGTAAAGTCTGGAGATAGCCTTTAACACCGAGTTTATGGACAAGTTTCACAAGATGGTTTTTTGAAATATTAAAAAAACCCGCAAGTTCTTCTATGGTCACCCAACTATCTGGGTGTAAGGTCAAGTAGATCAACACACGTAAAGCGTAATCGGTATGTAAAGTTAACTGCATAGGTCATTAGCCATAAAGATGTTATCCAGTACTCATACAGTGCAGGTTTTAAAGGAGGATATATTGATAGAACCGGTCGCCTTACCCGATTTCTTTTTAAGCTTTTTCAGTGGCGCAATGATTATCCTGATCGCCGCGTTATATGCGGGAATTTATACGTGGGCTGAAATAGCCAAAAAAAGTGCGCTGCATTACTGGGCGATAGCTGCTTATGTCTGCCTGCTTGGAGTAGTTGGCGTATTTTCGCGGGTTAACCATTTAAACGGCCACTGGTTAATCTTAACCATAGTCATGGCAATTGGTTATTGGTGGATGCCAAGGCTTATCTGGCGCTTATGTGTTGGCACGCATGCTAATGAAAATAAATCACTAAATTTAACAACAAGGGAAAATTATGATAGAATAACTGCCCCGCTGGGCATCGGAAGACTTTTGGAAAAAAACCGCCATTTGGGTAACGGCAGGATCATTCGTTATTTTGATCATCTTGACCTTCGATTCGATGGCTAAAATCGCAACAGGCAGTTCGCGGGTACCTGCGTTTAGCGTCATCAATAAAGCCATCACTTATAAGTTCGATAAAACCAAGCAGCATTATCAGCCGGTAATCGGCGGAGAAGCCCCGTTATTCGGCAAAGTCCTTAATGAGCAAGAAGCCGAACAGCTTGTCGATCTGGGCAAAAAACCATACAGGCAAAAAATTGCGTTAATTGCCACACCTTACTCGGTAATGGCGCCTACTATGCCCCGGATCTGACGAAAGCCTGGCTGGACCAAGCTTGGGGCAGTATGAAGGGGCGCGAACAATTGATGGTGCAATTTCTGCTCGATCCAGACAAAAATGCACGAACCTACGGTTCTAACCGCAAAATGCCGAACCTATCCATCACTGAACAAGAGGCGTACGGCATTGTTGCTTTTTTAAAATGGATGTCGTCCATCGATACCAACGGATTTCCGCATAATTTCAAGGCCACCGGCGCAGAGGAAGAATAACGATGACGACTCAAACATTTCAACAAAAATTGTCTGCATTAGCTGCCGGTTGGCGTACCAATCGTGCGGCATTAATGGCAAATGAACACTTGGACGGCGGACAGAAGTTAGCCATACACTACTTTACGGTAGCGATGATCTTGTTCATGGTGCAGTTGGTATTTGGCTTACTGGCGGGATTGCAGTTTATCTGGCCCGGATTTCTTTACGAAATTCTCGACTTCAATGTTAACCGTATGGTGCATATCAACGCGATGGTGGTATGGATGCTCTATGGCTTCATCGGTTCGGTGTATTGGTTTCTGGAAGAAGAAAGCGGAGTCCCCATCGTCGGCTTAAAATGGGGACAACTGGCGTTCTGGGTGCTAACGGGCGCGGTCACGCTCGTCGTGCTGGTCTATTTATTAATCCAAATCGGCAGCGGGAGCGATACGTCAATCTGGTTTATCAACGAAGACCGCGAGTATATTGAAGTCCCCCGCTGGGCAGATATTGGCATTGTCGTCGTCATGCTCATCTTCTTTTACAATGTCGCCGCCACCTTTGCGCAAGGCAAATGGTCCGGCATTGCCGGAGTTTTGACTTTAGATTTAGTCGCCCTCGCCGGTTTGTACTTAGCGGGCATGTTTTATGTCACTAACATTTCCGTCGATCAATATTGGTGGTGATGGGTAATCCATCTATGGGTTGAAGCCATCTGGGAAGTCCTGGTCGGCTGCATCATGGCGTGGAGTTTAATGAAACTGTTGGGAGTACGCAGAGAAGTCGTGCAAACGTGGCTGTATATTGAAGTCGCCTTGATGTTCGGATCCGGTATTCTCGGCTTGGGACATCATTATTTCTGGATCGGAACGCCGGAATACTGGTTTACTATCGGCGGATTTTTCTCGGCGTTGGAGCCGATTCCTCTGGTCGCGATGGTGGTGCATTCCATTTATGATGCGGGTGTTCATCGTTTTAAAAACAGCAACCACCCAGCGTTGGCGTGGATTATCGCCCACGCCTTCGGTAACTTTCTGGGGGCTGGCGTCTGGGGTTTTATGCACACACTGCCGCAGATCAACTTGTATACCCACGGTACGCAATGGTCTGCCTCACATGGACATTTAGCTTTCTTCGGGGCGTATGCTACCATCAACATCGCGTTTTTTTATCTTGCCATGCAAAAAATCCGCGGCGCTCGCTGGGAAGGTAGCGTGGAACGCAATGGCTGGTGCTGGAAAACAGCTTTAGCGTTGCTTAACCTGGGTGTCTTAGGTATGACAATGGCGTTATTAATTGCCGGTTACGAACAATCTTTTATCGAACGCGCAGTGGAGGGCTCAACCTGGTACGGCTATTTCGCCGCACAAAATCATCCCTGGTTTATGCAAGCGATGGTATGGCGGATGGTGTTTGGCATGATGACGCTGGCGGGCGGTGTAATTCTATTCTGGGATTTGTTAACCATCGGTCAAATTGAATCAATCGCGACAATCAACAATAAAACAGAAACGGCCTGATCCTTTAATGTCGGTGAGGTTAACACTTAACCTCACCTATTTTTTGAATTTTTTAGATAGATATTATAGGGTAAAAAATAGCTTCTATCTTTTGATAATTATGGGGCGATTTGGCAATTCATTCCGAGACACTGAATCTGCCGGGAAATACTTCGTGAGTAATTCTGTTATTGCATCAACCGCTTTCAGCGAGCCTTGCTGAAAATTACCCTGCTTGAAATCATCCTTCATCAAATTTGCAATACGGTTCCATTCAGATTGATCCACACATTTATCAATACCTCGGTCTGCCAGTATTACTACACAACGGTCAGCAAGGTTAACATAGATTAAGACACCGCTGTTTTCCTCTGTGTCCCAAACCCTGAGGCTAGAAAATACTTGCGTGGCACGGTGACGAGAGGCCATACCCTGCCAGACCCAGCCTGGCGATAAGGCATTTTCAATTGCAAATCTTAGCTCGCCGCGATGTTGCGATTCCGAATACCTGACCGCTTTTTCAATCTCATCGAGTACTTTCACCGGAAACGACAAACGCCAAGACCACGGCGGCATGAACGCATGTCTTAACCAACGTTTAAACTTCACCATGACCCGGATGCGCCTCCGCCGCCGAAACCGCCACCGCCGCCACTCCATGAGCCGCTACTGCCACCGCCCCAGGAACTGCCTCCGTAGTAACCACCTCCACCACTGGACCAACCGCCGCCACCGCCCGGAAATCGGGCGCTAATCAGGAAAAATACAATAATTCCTATTATGATGGCGAGTAGGCCGAAACCTAAGAATAAAGAAGCTATAAAGATACTGCTCAAGCCGGCAAGCAAGCCACCGATTACCCGCCCAAACATGGAAGAAAATAGCGAGCCAACGAACAATCCGCCAAAGAGGGCAAAAATCAAACCTTCTCCATGATATTCGCCATATTGCATGTGTTGGGCTGGCTCGGGTAATTGTTCGCCATCAATCAAGCTCATTATCTGGTTGACGCCTGCATCAATTCCGCCGACAAAATCACCCGCTTTAAAATACGGAGTGACCGTTTCAGCAATTATCCGTTTAGCAATCGCATCAGGAATAACGCCTTCCAGGCCATAACCGACTTCCAGGCGAATTTTACGGTCATCTTTAGCGATGATAAAAATTAAACCATCATCTACCCCTTTACGGCCAATTTGCCACAAATCAGCGACTTTAATCCCGAACTCGGCTATATCTTCCGGTTGTGTTGTCGGCACAATCAGGACTGCAATCTGGCTGCCTTTTTTTTGTTCAAACGCCGCTAACTTGGCTTCCAACGACTGTACTTGCGAACTACTTAAGGTTCCGGTCAAGTCCGTTACTCGACTTGATAATTTTGGAACATCAACAAACGCCCATGAAATCTGGATGAACAAAATAAACCACAAGCAAACCCCTAACCCAAACTGGATTAAGAGTTGCCTATGAATAGTTGCCCTTAACATGAGTTCGCTTGAATTGAGCTATTATTTACCCGCTGGAGCTGGAATTGCCGGAGCAGGCGGCGGCGCAGGTAATGATGGTTGAGGCGCTGGAGCCGGAGCTGTAACAGCAGGCGCAGGAGTTGGCGCGATACTGAAATCAACTTTTGGTGGAGAAGCGATCGCTTGTTCGCTTTCTACCGTAAAGCTGGGTTTGGTTTTATGGCCGAATACCATTGCCGTTAAGTTACTCGGAAATGTCCGTACGGTTACATTGTAATCTTTAACAGCGGAAATATAGCGGTTGCGTGCAACAGTAATACGATTTTCCGTACCTTCAAGTTGCGCCTGCAGGTCTCTGAAGAGGCCATCGGCTTTCAATTGCGGATAGTTTTCAGCCACCACCATCAAGCGAGATAGGGCTCCAGTCATCTCGCCTTGCGCGGCAATAAATTTCTTTAGCGCCGCCTCGTCATTCACCATGTCAGGGGTCGCCTGAATCGAACCGACGCGTGACCGCGCATCAGTGACTTGGGTTAACACATCCTTTTCATGTGCCGCATAACCTTTTACGACATTAACCAGATTCGGCACCAAATCAGCGCGTCGTTGATATTGGTTTAATACTTCACCCCAACCTGCTTTAACATCTTCATCCTGCGTTTGTAAGGTGTTGTATCCACAACCGGTTAAAAAAAACGCCATTATGAGGAATAATAATTTCCGGATTATTCGTGTGTCGCCAAAGACCATAGTGCTTGCTCCTATATAGAATTATTGTTAGTTGGCTGATTACTTCATTTTCCTATTGAAGTGACCAACCTAAAGCGATAGTTGAATGTAACCGAAGAAGATACACTGAAACCTTATCCAATTCAAAATTAATAGTAAGTTATTGAATTTGTCTCAGGATTATGGCTAATGCAGTTTCCGGCAATTCTGTCTGTTCAGAATTCAATACTATGGCATCGGTTTCTTTTCTTAACCAGGTTAACTGACGCTTGGCAAGTTGCCGAGTCGCCGCAATGCCTTTTTCGATCATCGCGTCCTTATCGAATTCGTTTTTTAAATAAGCCCAAATCTGGCGATAACCCACGCAACGAATGGAAGGCATATGTTCCGACAAGTCCTCTCGATGAAATAGTGTTTCAACTTCTTGGACAAATCCTGATTCGATCATCTGCAAAAAACGCTGGGCAATTTTCTGATGTAAAGTAATCCGCTCTTCCGGGGAGATAATAAATTTAATAATATGATAAGGAATGGCCGCCTGATTATGGGCAAAATATTCTGCCAACGGAATGCCAGTTATTTCATAGACTTCCAGCGCACGCTGGATACGCTGCGGATCATTAGGGTGAATCCGGGAGGCAGATTCAGGATCGACAGATGCCAGCCGCTGGTGCAGCGATTCTTTGCCTAACAAGTTAAGCTCCCTGTCCAACCTTGCCCTGATTACCGGATCGGCCTCTGGCAGCTCAGCGATTCCTTGTGATAGCGCCCTGAAGTACAACATCGTACCTCCAACCAAGATGGGAGTTCGTCCGCGCTGGGTAATTTCCGCCATTAAACTTAAGACTTTTGTCCGGAATTGACCGGTAGAGAAGCTTTCGGCAGGGTCAAGGATATCGATCAAATGATGTGGAATACCTTGACGCTCCTCCAAAGTTGGCTTGGCAGTGCCGATGTCCATCCCCCGATAAACCAGCGCCGAATCGACGCTGATGATTTCGGCATTCAGGTTTTTCGCCAGTTGAACCGCTAAAGCTGATTTACCGGAAGCAGTTGGTCCCATGAGAAAAACAGCTGATGGGCGGACTGTTGCGTTATTTTGCATTTAACGGGAAGGTTTGAAATTTAATTTATTGCCCACGCAGAAAAAACTTATCCAGTTCGGCGGTAGATAACTCGACCCAGGTTGGCCTGCCATGGTTACATTGGCCGCTGCGCTCAGTTGTTTCCATATCCCTGAGCAGCGCATTCATTTCATCAACGGTTAACCGGCGGTGCGCGCGCATCGCGCTATGGCAGGCGATAGTCGCCAGAATATGATTTCCCCGCTCCGCCAATCTCTGGCTTGAGCCATGCTGACCCATGTCAGATAAAACATCCCGAATCAAACTTTCGATATCCGTACCTGACATTAATGCGGGGACAGCACGGATGACAACCGTTTCCGGACCGGCGCGGTTAACCTCAAACCCCAGGTTAACAAACACATCGTATTCTTGCTCGCATAAATCCGCTTCTGCCGGACTTACATTCAACTTGATCGGCAATAATAAAGGTTGGCTAGGCACATTACCCTTTTCGGATTGCTGTTTTAACCGTTCATAAACTATCCGCTCATGCGCCGCATGGGCATCCACTAAAATAACGCCTTTCGGCGTCTCAGACAGAATGTAAATATTGTGCAAATGCGCAATTGCATAACCCAAAGGCGGCATTTCATTGCTTTGCGCTTTGACTGGCTCTCGCCCGCCGCTGCCAGAATATAACTTTGCATAACTTTGAATTGTTTCTTCCACACGAAACGGCAATACCGACTGGCTAGTTGATGGCGTCGGATAATGACGCCGACTCGTCAGACTTTCGCTTTTGTGATCAGAAGAATCATGGCTGCGATGTGTTTCCTGTTGTTGAAAAACTACGGGCGTCATTGTCTGGTGTCCTGGCCTGACTCCGGCAATGGCCCGATGTAACGCCGAAAACAGAAAATCATGCACCAAGCGACCTTCCCTGAATCGTACTTCAAGCTTGGCCGGATGCGCGTTCACGTCGACCAGACTTGGCTCTAGGTTCAAATACAATACAAAGACGGGATGCCGACCATTAAAAAGCACATCCTGAAACGCTTGCCTAACCGCGTGCGCGATAAGCTTGTCTTTAACCAGGCGGCCATTCACATAAAAAAACTGCATATCCTGCTGGCTGCGGGAAAACGTTGGCAAACCAACCCAACCAGTTAGCTGCAATCCTGCTGAAGCCACATCGATATTGATTGCATTTTCCAGAAAAACTGAACCCAAGATCGCCGCAACGCGTTGTTCGCGGTCACGCTGCGCTACACTGGGAGGAAACTGAAAGATCTCTTTCTGATTGTGGCTGAGGCTAAATCCGATATCAAATCGGCTCAATGCCATTTTCTGGATTAAGGCTTCAATATGAGAGAATTCGGTTTTTTCCGTTTTCAAGAATTTACGACGAGCCGGCGTGTTGTAGAACAAGTCGCAAACATCCACTGTCGTGCCTTGAGGATGCGGACTAGGCTGAGGGTTAAAATTTTGCTCGCTGCCATCGGCAGAAACCAGCCATGCCGCCTGAGCATCTGGCGTACGCGAAGTTAAGGTTAACCTAGATACCGAACTGATGCTGGGAAGCGCCTCGCCGCGAAATCCCATCGTAGCAACATTTTCAAGGTCCGTTAATGAAGCAATTTTACTGGTCGCATGGCGTGACAATGCTAGCGCCAGATCGTCTTTCATAATCCCGCAGCCATCATCCCGCACCCGTATGCGACGGCTGCCGCCCTGTTCGATATCGACCTGAATGGTATTTGCACCCGCATCGAAACAGTTTTCCACCAATTCCTTGACCACAGAAGACGGCCTTTCCACAACCTCCCCGGCAGCAATCTGGTTAATTAACTGAGCTGGTAATATTTGAACACGCATAAAACTTATAGCCCGAAAAATTACACTCTAATATGACGTAATAGTTTTCGAGTATAAAGATATTAATCAGAAAAACACAATGAAGAAGTAATTACAGGCGAGGAAGCAAGTCAGGCTTTAAGCGGCGGAATCATCATAAAAACCGCCGCTGAAATGAAATTCCTCAGGTAATCTGGCGAATAACAGAGAAAATACTTCTCCAATTCGAATGATGATAACTTATCAATGATCAAATCTCATTACCGGGAGGGTTTAATGACATGCTATTTTGCTTTTGCGTGAACTTATTAATCGAATTGTTAGCCCACTCGAACGAAGGTTCTTTTATGCCATGTTTAAGCGGAGCCCGTTGCTTTTCGCTGATTTCCGCTCTTGAAGATTGATATCTGCCGGGACGTTGTTTATTGCGCACTTCTGAAAATTTGAATCCGCGCAAAAAATAACCCGCTATCAAACCTGCAACAAAAAATCCACCGGGATTATTTTTAAATAATTCAAAAAAAACTGAAACATCCATTAGCTTAACCTCAAAAAACTTAAAATATCCTAGAAAACTTAATTTTCTCTTTATTGTAAGAAATAAATTACAATTTTGCCATTCGATTTGTTTCAGATCCGGGTGTTTGTTCGTAATAATTTAACACGCCCTTGAAAATAGCTTCAGCCATTTTGCTTTGGTATCGTTTACTTATTAAGTTCTGCTCATCAGACGGATTTGAGATGTAGGCCGTCTCAACGAGAATGGAAGGAATATCGGGCGATTTTAATACCACAAATCCCGCTTTTTGCACTGTCGGGCAATGTAAATCCCCAATATGGCGGAAGTTTTTAAGCACTTTGTCCGCCAAGCTTACGCTGGCCTGTTGAGTCGCTGTTTGTGATAAATCCATCAACACGGAAGCCAGCATTTCCTCTTTGTCATCCAGATTTACACCCGCCACTTTTTCCTTGGCGTTTTCAGTGTTAGCTAACCAGCGGGCAGCCTCGCTTGAAGCACCGTTTCTTGACAAGATATAAACAGAAGCGCCTCTTACTTCGGGATTATCCACCGCATCGGCATGAATAGAAACAAATAAATCCGCTTTAAGCTTGCGCGCAATATTCATTCTTTCCCTTAAACCAATATAGATATCGCCTTTACGAACCAATTTGGCGCTCATGCCCGATTGAGCGTTGATAAGTTCAGCAAGCTTTTTTGCAATAGCTAACGTTACATGTTTTTCATGAGTGCCATGTGGACCTTGCGCGCCAGGGTCATCACCGCCATGCCCGGCATCAATAGCAACCGTGAACCGTTTTTTGGGAACATTCTTAATCTTGCCGCCAGCGGTTTTAATCGTGACGGTTTCCTGTTCTTCAGATTTTTCTGTTTTCTTTTTTTCACTGGTTTTAGATGCCGTGGATTTTTTATCCATCAAGTTAACGATGAGGCACTTATCGTCATAACTGGATGTTAACTTATGGGTTTTGCCCGAAATAGCTTGCTTCAGATCAACGACGATGCGCAAATCCGTGTCATTTTTAAGAGCTGTCCGAACATGGCTGAATAATGGATGGTCTGAAGAAGGCTGGGCAAATTTACCTTTCGCCTGCGCCTCTGTCACATCAATGACTAACCGGGAGGGATTATCCATAACAAACACCCGATGCTTTGCCGCATCCGTTACCTTGAAAACGAGCCTCGACTGGTTTGCGGCAGTATCGTAATTAACTGATTTAACCAATATTTGTTGGGCAAAGCTGATTTCTGTTGTTAATAACAACATCATTACAGCAACCAAAGATTGATTTTTACACCCTTTCATACTCATATCCAAATATTACAGTTTGGATGAGATTATAGCAATATGTTATTGTTTTTAAATAGTTGAACAAAAATTTTTCCACATTTTTGTGAACCAGTTCTCGTTACTTGAGTAATGCCTGATAAATGAAATACTTACAATCGTGACAAAATATAGCCTTGGAAAAATCACACCTCTACTTTGATCAAGATAAATTCAGGTTAATCATAGGTAACTCATCATCCGATTAATCTTGAATGTATAATTTATCTAACGAGTAATTCAATACAGAAACAAAAAACTTAATTCAGAATTCATCATGACAAAAGAAATCATAGATACCGACAAAGCCCCTCAAGCGATAGGCACCTACTCACAAGCGGTAAAGATAGACCGAACTGTTTATCTATCCGGTCAAATACCGTTAGTTCCAGCAACTATGGTCTTGATAGATGGTGATATCTCCGCGCAGATCACCCAAGTCTTTGAGAATCTTAAAGCCATCGCCGAAGCTGCCGGCGGAAGCTTCGCTGATATAACTAAATTGAATGTTTATCTAACAGACCTCTCGCATTTTCCCTTGGTCAATGAAATCATGGGATTATATTTTGAGCAGCCTTATCCTGCACGCGCCGCAGTTGGCATCGCTGCACTACCCAAAGGCGCGCAAGTGGAAATGGACGCCATTATGGTTTTGAGCCCTCAGGAGTATCCCATTTAAAGGCCAAAATAGAGTTTATATTCATTCTTTACTTAGCTCATAGGCTCAAAACATGGATTCCTCGGAGCTTCTGGGGCGACCGCTCACCTCCCTTACCGGTGCCGGTAATCAGATAGCAAGCCTTTTCGCCAAACTTGGGATTCAAACGTTCTGGGATTTACTCTTACACCTACCGTTAAGATACGAGGATAGATCCCATGTCGTGCCAATTGCCAGGTTAACCGCTGGAAAATCTTATCTGATAAGCGGCTGCGTCGAATTTATCGATGTATTGCCTAGAGGGAAAAAAAGCTTGATCTGTCAGGTTAAGGATCATTCTAGCAGCATTCATCTCCGCTTTTTCCATTTTACTGCCCGACAGTACCAACAACTAAAACCAGGAACCCAATTACTTTGCTACGGAGAAGTACGCCCAAATTACCATGGCCTGGAAATAATCCATCCTGACTATAAAGTCATATCAGCCGACGAAAACATTACGCCTGAACCTACTTTAACCCCGGTTTATTCGCTAACCCAAGGACTTAACCAAAAGGTAGTACGAAAACTCATTAATCAGGCGTTAAGACTTCTCAATGAAAACAGCCATTTTTTAAACGAATTAATTCCTGATGAGACATTGATCGGTTTTCAGCTCCCTGCCCTTTTAAATACATTAAATACTTTACATAACCCTGAAAATACAATTCCCCCGGAAATCTTAACCAGCAATCAATCGCGATTTCATAAAAGACTGGCAATAGAAGAGTTATTGGCGCATCACCTCAGCGTCAAATCTATTAAACAGAAAACTCAGGCATGGCGCGCACCCAAAATCAAAAACAATCCAGGTTTGGCTGGGCAGTTTATAGCCTCTCTGCCTTTTACATTAACCGCTGCCCAACTTAAGGTGATTTCAGAAATTACTGACGATTTTCAGAAGCATCATCCCATGATGCGCCTAGTGCAAGGCGATGTCGGTTCCGGCAAAACTATCGTCGCAGCCGGCGCCGCCTTGCTTGCCGTTGCTTCCGGTTATCAAGTCGCCATCATGGCGCCGACAGAGTTACTGGCAGAGCAACATTATCGTAATTTCAGCCACTGGTTTTCAAAATTTTCAACGTCCTTGACATTGTTAACCAGCCAAATAAAAAACCAGCAGCGGGCTCAGATTAAAACAGGGCTCTCCGATGGAACTATAAACATTGTCATCGGTACCCACGCCTTGTTTCAGGAAGATGTAGTTTTTCATCGATTAGGTTTAGTTATTATTGATGAGCAACACCGCTTTGGAGTTCATCAAAGATTAGCGTTAAGAGCGAAAGGCCAGCAGGAAAACATTCGCCCGCATCAACTGATAATGACGGCCACTCCAATTCCCCGCACACTGGCGATGCTGCAATATGCAGACCTGGATATTTCTGTCATTGATCAATTGCCACCCGGCCGGAAACCGGTTCACACCAGCGTAATCCCAAGCGAACGCAGGGATGAAGTCGTCGAACGCATTGACAACTGGGTAAATCAAAAAAAACAAGTTTATTGGGTATGCACATTGATTGAAGAATCCGAAATTCTTCAATGCGAGGCCGCTGAAATTACCGCAATGCGTTTAGCCGAAATGTTGCCGAATGTTAACGTCGGACTGCTGCACGGGCGGATGAAATCAGTCGATAAGGATGCCGTAATGAAGGCATTTAAAAAACAGGAAATTGATTTATTGGTCGCCACGACGGTGATTGAAGTTGGCGTCGACGTGCCCAACGCCAACTTGATGATCATTGAAAATCCTGAGCGATTAGGTCTGTCCCAACTGCACCAACTTCGCGGCCGTGTGGGGCGAGGCGACACTGAAAGCTATTGTTTGCTCTTGTATCAGTCGCCTTTATCAGAAAATGCCCGCCAGCGACTGGGCATTTTACGCGATAGTCAGGATGGTTTTGTCATCGCGGAAAAAGATTTACAACTCAGAGGGCCTGGAGAAGCATTAGGAACGCGGCAAACTGGCCAAATTAATTTTAAAATTGCCGATTTGGTTAACGATGCCGAATTACTGGATAATATACCGGCAATAGCTGATTTCCTCCTCAAGCAAAGGCCGGATGTCATCACGCCTATCATTGAGCGCTGGTTAGGGCGCAGTATGGAATATTTCGAGGTTTAATAAATTGGTTAACAAAAGTTGTTTATTTGCCCGCGAACCTTTGTGGCGCGAGCACAAACGGGGTGTGCAACATTGCCTGCCGGAAAATATTAAGAGCTGGGTTTATGAACCGGGTTCACTCACCCAAAGACTGCGTGATTATTATGGCAATAAAGTCGCCGTAACAGTCCTGGCGCAATATTGGCATATGCCTTTCCTCAGCGAAAGCCGTCAACTCAGATTATCGGCGCATCGCTATGTACTAATCCGTGAAGTTTTAATGCACGCGAATGGAAAACCGTTGCTCTTGGCTCGTACCACAATTCCCCAGAAAACCATAAAAGTAGCTCATCGCAATCTTGCCCATCTAGGTAATCGACCACTTGGCGAAGTCATTTTCTCTTATCCAGACCTGGAACGTGTCGCCATGGATATCACACATATTCAGCCTGATGCATGGACTCCACAGATATTATCGATGGTTGATATGAACCCGCCGGCTTGGGGGCGGCGGACGGTTTACGCCATTCAACAACGCACTATGCTGGTCAGCGAGTTTTTTTTAGATGAAATTCTTTCCCATTAATTGAAAATTAACACAGCGAAACTTCTATGTACTAACATAAAAGTTAACCTGCATTTATCGATGCACTCGTTTACAATAAACATACTTGATGCTACTTTCAGCTAAGCGCTTAATTTTTCAACTTAATGTCTAAACTCGAAATTGTTTCTGAAATCAAGCCCCATATCGCCACCCTTAACCAATGGATAAGGGTTTTAATCCGAGAATTTAACGAAGACGGACTTAAATACCGGGCAATGAGCTTGGTGTACACTACTTTATTGTCATTAGCACCTTTATTAGCGGTAAGCTTCTCTATTTTAAAAGGATTCGGCGTCCATAATACGATTCAGCCAATTCTCCTGGAACTGCTCACCCCGTTAGGCGAAAAAGCCGTGGAAATTTCGGCGAATATAATTTCATTTGTGGAAAATCTCCAAGTCGGCGTACTGGGCTTCTTGGGTTTTTTAATGCTGTTTTACACGGTGATTTCGCTGATCGACCAGATTGAATCCTGTTTTAATTATATCTGGCGCATAACCAAACCGCGCTCCCTTTACCGCCGTTTTAGCGATTATCTCAGCGTAATTTTGATTGGCCCTGTTTTACTATTTTCAGCGCTGGGAATTGCCGCGTCTATGTGCAATAACGTTATCGTACAACGGCTTATTGCGATGGAACCATTGGGCACTGTTTATTATTTTGCCGGCACACTTTTGCCTTATGCCTTAACCGTAGCGGCATTTGCTTTTGTTTATTCCTTTATCCCTAATACTCAGGTTAAGCTACGACCTGCAGTTATTGGCGGATTGTGCGCCGGATTGACCTGGAAAACAACCGGCTTTTTATTTGCTGAATTCATGGCAAATTCAGCGCAATACAGCGCCGTTTATTCGGGATTTGCGGTCATACTTTTGTCCATGGTTTGGCTCTATATCAGCTGGCTTATTTTATTGTTGGGTGGAGTAATCGCATTTCATGTTCAATTTCCACGTTATCTCAACTACCTGACTCGACGTCCGCATTTGAGCCAAATAAGCCAGGAACAGTTAAGTTTAATACTCATGTACCTGATTGGCCGGCACCATACACATGGGGAATCGGCCTGCACATTAAAATATTTGGCTGACACTGTTGATTTACCTTGGGAGCCTGTTGCGGAATTACTTAACTGCTTAATTACAGGGGGATTGCTTGTCACAGTAGAAAACGACATAAAGACTTATATACCTGCCCGTGATACGGATAGCATCATGCTTATGGATATTGTCCAAACTGTGCGTGCCGCTGGGGATCAATTAGATATTGCTTCGATTGACAACATGAATATTGAACTTAACAATATATTCAATGAATTAAACAACTTACCTAATTCGACTTTTGCAGGGAAGTCCTTACGCGATATGCTCTCAATAAAAAATAAGTAATAAAGTCCAATCTTTAATCGATTTTCCAAGTTAAAAAGATGAAACATTCTATGCCGCTTAATCTATAAACTAGCCGAAACAAATCTTCTTAAATCTTCCTGTTTTTCCAAAAATTTAGATGATTTGATAAAAAATCTGATTTATCAATTGCCTCTCTTTTAACAAAATCAAATTGATTTCAAATTACCTGTCAAAATCCCTACTCAGTTAATCCTAACTTAAGCCCCGGTCAGATAAGCTTACTTGCGCAATATCGATCTCAAACTACACTATGGTTTGATATTTCAGAAAATTTCAAACTGACAATAAGGCATACTAAGTGAGCCTGCACTCATTCGATCTATCGAAACCTTTTCCGTTCAGCCCTGCCAAACCTAAAAAACCATTGCCATTTGCAATAGATGAAATGGATTTTTCGTTTTGGTACAAAACGTTATCGAATCTAAACGATTATGATAAATGCACAAGAGTATTAGAAGTTTTACAGACCTTGAACTCGGCCTATCCTGCCAACTTTAACCAAATCCCTGGCCGAACCCGTTTATATTTCCTGGAAAAATTGGGCAATGTGCTTGATTCAGCCACCGAGATGCTTACGTATTTTCCTAGTACCAATGGAACGGTTGATGACCCCCATTTACATAGCCATGAAAATGCCAGAAGCAATATTTCCGTTTGGTGCAGCCTTGAACTGGGTAATGCCTACTCATTACTCAGCCATGAAGAACTTTTTCGACGCGACGATTATTATTCATTACACGAAAGAACATCGATCATTGCTAATGGCATTCAATCGCTAAGTAAAGGCTTACTATACATATCGCAAACCTATAGCGTCCCTCATACGAGTTTCTGGTTTCAATGTTACCAGTTGTATTGGCTTGGTCAGACCCATTATTTAACAGATGACAAATTCAATCCTGAAGCTTCACGCATAAACAATGAGTTCAAGAGAATTTTAGTATTCGCCCTTGGCAATACTAACCAATTTTCACCGCAAGAGATGAGAACTGTATTTGAGTTTCTGGGAGTTTATTCCACCTATGCCAGCCTGCTTAGATCGGTTCCAAAAAAAAGATTTCAAGGCATTCCTGTCATCAACCTGAAAGGACATCGCCCGCCAAGTTTTAGCGATAGCGAAGCCAACGCCCAAGCTCCAAATTACTTATATATTGCAACAGTAAGTGTCGCCAGTAAAATCCTGGAAGCCACCTATGATCGCCGATCCCACCATTCGCCTATGGATCGGTTGATGCTGATGCGATTAGCAAAGACTTTGACACTTAATAAACAAAGAAAAGACCCAAGATCGACAGAACGGAGCCATCACTTCGGAATAATGGGATTTGACTTCATCGTCGCTCACCTCAATGAAAATAGCATTAAAAAAGAAAATGTTGAATCATCATATCAATCGATGAGCGGCAACCAACCCGGAGAAATTCGCGATTTAGACTTTGAAATTCAAGTATTAGATGACAATTCGCCGACAATGAATGAGCTTGGCGTCATATCAAACACACCTAATACCTTTCAAGTTGTTGAATTCACTGACCCATCAACAATTTGGCAAGAAAATGACAGAAGCAAAAATATCGGCGTTAACCTCCAGATATTGGATAAAAGCCAGAGAGGATTTGGTTTACTATGGACTGACAAAATAACAAAACCAAAGGTTGGCAATATCATAGGTATTTTGCATCAGACATTTACCATCGGAATGATCCGGTGGTTAGCCCAATCAAAAGAAACTGGGATGTTTATGGGTGTTGAGATTGTGGGGACAAATGCCACCACTGTGAAAGTATCCAACCCGGGTTACCCTGACCATCAAGTCTTTGCTATATATCTACCTGCAGCAGATAGTATCAAGGAATACGCTAGCCTGATTTTTATCAATCAAAAAGATTATCAACCAAATGAATTCCTGTTTATTAACAAAAACCATAAAGTTTTACGCTATAGGCAAACCAGACAACTTCACTTAACTTCATTTATTAAACATTTGGAGGTCGTCCGGTCTTCATAAATAAGAAGAATTAATCTAAAACCCTTGACGTATTGGACCTGTCAAGCCCTGAGAGAAGTCCAAAAGCAATATGAGAAGAACCAACGTACAAGAAAAACAAATGTAGATTCTGGTCAATTGGAACCCCATTTATCTTGCCGTAAAACGCCAACGAGCCGAGCATCATTACCATAAAAAAACCAACGTACAGCATTAGCTTGGGTTGTTTTGTTGCAAAACAATAAATAAAAATAACTACCTCAGTCATGGCCAGATAAAGTAAAACCATACGTAAATTATTATGCATCGCCCCCCACAATTCCTCATCGAATTTGAATACATTGAAGTCTTCGGTAACTGCACTAAAACCACAATAAATCAAAACTAGCACTGACATATAATAATTTGCGTCCACCATAAACTTTAACGCTTGGCCTGATTTACTGTTAACAAAACTCATTGTTCACCTGCAATTAAAAAAAGGCACCTCCCACACATTGTTGGGAGGGCTATAGAGGAGGACATTTGAAAACAAATTTTGCACTTTTCTTAACCTGAAAAAATCCGCAAAATCTTAATATAACTAGAAATTCCAGTCCTAACTTAAATAAAATTTACAAGATAAATACACTCTGTCAAATTATATTTATACAATATTTGTACAGAACGAAACCTTTAATGACTTATGACTTGACGATAACGCTCTTTGGCGATTTTGCTTTCAACAGAATGATCGAGCATGGGTGCAGGATAGTGACAATTTTCTTCTATATATTTGTCGTACCATTTTTGAATCACATCAACATTAACCTGCCTTAGTTCCGGTAGCCAATTTTTTATGTAAGAACATTCCGGATCAAACTTAAGTTGTTGCAGCCAAGGGTTGAAAATACGGAAATATGGTTGCGCATCGCAACCTGTGGAAGCCGCCCATTGCCAATTACCGTTATTGACCGCTGGATCGTAATCGACCAAATGCTGGGCGAAGTAACGTTCACCCCACCGCCAACTGATGTGTAAATCCTTTGTCAAGAAAGATGCCACTATCATCCTGACTCGGTTGTGCATGAACCCGGTAGTATTCAACTCACGCATGCCCGCATCGACGATAGGAAATCCGGTCAAACCATCGCACCAGCGTTGGAAAAAATCACGATTATTGTCCCAGGTTAAACCTTCATATTGTTTGTTGAATGGCTTACCAAATACATGAGGAAAATGAAAAGCGATATGGGTAAAAAAATCCCGCCAGTACAATTGCCTTAACAAGGGATGCCCGGCATCTAGGCGCGACTTGATGGCATGGTAGGTCTCTCGAATCGAAAGGGTGCCGAATTTTAAGTGGGCGGAAAGTTTGCTGGTTGCCTCCAAGGCAGGAAAGTCACGAGTTGCCTCATATTCAGCCTGTTTATCCAAATTAGCCAAAATAGTTAACCCTGATTTACGCCCCCCTGAAACAGCATTGTTTTGTGCATGTTCAAACAACGATAGTTGAATATTATCGATATCCGCTGGATCAGCTTTTACGAAATTTGCTGCCTCCATCGCTGTTGGCAAACCAACGTTTTGAAAACGCGCTCGATTATGGAAAGCGGTGAAGACTTTGTAAGGCAGTCCATCCGCTTTGAGCATAGCTTCCGGCTCTGTCAACAACGCATCGCTGCAGCTTATAAAGTCTATGCCAGTTTCGTGGCAAAACTCCCAAATCTCATTGTCACGGCGACGGCTGAAAGGAGTGTAATCCCGATTAACAAACACCGCCTGAATTCTATACTCATTGACCAAATTTCTTAAAACATCGACTGGCAGCCCCTGATAAGCCATCAAGCCTGAACCCAGTTTTTGCAATGATTCGTCAAGCTCTGCCAAAGATTGCTGCATAAATTGCAGTCCAGGTCTGCTCTGATAATTATGGGGCTGTATTTGCCGGGAATCGAAAATAAAACACGGCAGAACCGAATCTGATTGAGCGAGAGCTTGCAACAAACCAGAATTGTCGTGGAGCCTAAGGTCTCGACGAAATATAAATACCGATAATGAGTAACGAGCGTTAGGCATTTTTGCTTAAGTCAGCAGTAATCATCTTAACCTAGCGCATGTATTTTTCTTAATTGCTCCCTGAACATCTCAATGCGCTTACGGTTAACGCCAAAATCACTATGACCTACCCTGGATGCGGAACGAATATGAATCAAACCCGCTTCTAAATCCAGAATTGCATCAATATCATCCACAAAGCTCAATACCAGACTTGTCGCTTCGGCATGGAGGGTGTCTTCGGTCTCATGAGTAATTACCATTCGATCATGCGACATGATGACCTTTCTCAATTCCATCCAGGCATACTTAGGGTCTCTGGAAATTTTAAATGGCTCTATGTAGTGTAACTTATCGCTTGCCTGGCTTGAGACACAATTAGGCGTATCTTGACATGGCGGCAATTTCTTTTTAATTTTTACTTCTGCATGAGCAGTTGCATTTAGCAATAAAAAAATAACAAGCACCGATTTTATGAATTGAAGCATAAGCGTTGACCCTAATTAAGATTAAAAAAATTTTAGAAAAAGAAAACCGGATAAATTGTTTGCTATGTGCCTGGATAAAAATGATTTTATTTCAGATATCTGTAGGAAACATCCAAATCATAATAAGTATTCCCTTCCGGTTTCAGTAGTCAATAGTGCAATTTTAGTTAACATTGAAACGATTTGGGCTTAATCTGACTGTCAATTTTGCTAGATGTGTTTATTCGAACCCTATTATTTAGCCTTATAACTTCCCGATCATGCGAAAAATTCCAGTCGGCATCAGTAGTTGTCTATTAGGCCAACAAGTTCGCTATGATAGTGGACATAAACTGGACAATTATATTGTTGGCACATTATCCCATTTTTTTGACTTTTTACCTTTTTGCCCCGAAGTGGGAATTGGCATGGGAGTTCCACGACCCACCATCCAACTGATTAAGGTTAAAAATGAAACTCGTAGCGTTGGTGTTAAAAATCCAGAAATGGATGTCACAGATCAGCTTCGCGAATACGCAAACGGTCAAAAATATCTGCATGCCGATCTATGCGGCTATATCCTCAAAAAAGATTCTCCCAGTTGCGGGATGACACGAGTCAAAGTTTATCTAAACCAACAACCGCAAAAAACTGGTACAGGGATTTACGCCGATCAATTGATGCGGAACTTCCCCTTACTGCCTATTGAAGAGGAAGGCCGCCTTGGCGATGCCAAGCTGCGGGAAAATTTTATTCAGCGGGTTTATGTGATGTACCGTTGGAAGCAGCTATTGCAGGAAGGGTTAACCTTAGCCCGCTTGAATCGGTTTCACGCCCGCCATAAACTCATTATCATGACCCGGCAAGACTACACGGACATGGGACAATTATTGGCTTCGGCATCAAAATCGGATATTGATGAAGTGGCGGGGCTTTATATCGCCAAACTGATGGGGGCATTGAAAAAAATTGCTGAGCCCAAACATCATGTAAATGTATTGCAGCACATACAAGGTTACCTAAAGAAAGAATTGTCAACAGAAGACAAAGCCGAGCTAAATGAACTTATTGAGCGGTATCGTCGGGGCGAGATACCACTGGTCGTCCCGATTACCATACTTAAACATCATTTTAGGAAAAATCCCGATCCGTATATCGAAGACTCGTATTACATGAACCCATATCCACCTGAATTGAAGCTAACCAACGGGATATAACATGGCGAAGATTTTAATCGTTGGCTGCGGCGCGATTGGTCGTGAACTCGGCAATCTTCTCTGCGATGCTGGCCATCAAATCACCGGACTGAAACGTAACCCGCCCAAGGTTAACCCAGACAAATTCGTTTATTTTAAAGCGGACATCACTTTGTTAACCGAGTTACAAAAGCTAGACAAAGATTACGATTATGTCTTCTTTATCGTTTCACCCGATCATCGCGATATTGACAGTTACCGTTCCGCTTTCGACACTGGCCTCTCAAACCTGACCCGATTACTTCCAGAAGCCAGGTGGTTTTTTATTTCTTCCACCAGTGTTTACGGGCAATCCAAAGGCGAGTGGGTTGACGAAAACTCCCTCGCCCTAGGCAGCAGCGGCACTAGCCAGATCATATTGTCTGCGGAAAAGCACATACATGCGATACATCCGGGCAATATTGTCGTAAGGTTTTCAGGAATTTATGGGCCTGGCCGTGAATACCTGCTCAGGCAGGCAAAACAAAATCCCGCCGTGCAGCAAGTTCCGCCTTACTTCACTAACCGAATTCACCAGCGCGATTGTGTTGACTCATTAGTTTTTTTGTTAAATCAGCATTTAAATGGGGTGAATTTATCATCCTGTTACTTAGCCAGCGATAACTGTCCAGCACCTATGTGGGAAGTAATGTCGTGGTTAACAGAGCAATTGAGTTGTCCGCCACCCATAGCTAAAACAACCCCTCCAGACGCCGACATGAACAAACGATGTAGCAATGTCAAGCTAAAAAATCTCGGCTATCGGTTTAGTTATCCTGATTTTCGCCATGGCTATGGTGAGTTAATCCATTCAATCTATTTATAAAATTCAAACTTGACAGTCTTCGTTGGGCTTTTATAGTAGATGCTAATATAGATACACTTTACGAAGTTTGTTCATGTATTGTATAACTTGCTATACTAGTTAAGTGTGTCGAATCCTTACTTACCTGTTCTTAATATCTGCTTTTGACTATGGAAGACTCTGCTCAATATTTGATCAGCACAGTATCGAAAAGATCAGGCGTGAAATCTGATTTGGTGCGGGCATGGGAACGACGTTACCAGGCTGTATCGCCCATTAGAACCGAAGGCGGGCATAGAGTCTATACCGACCTTGACATAGCCCGGTTGAAACTATTGAACCAAGCTACGAATAACGGTCACAGCATCAGCCAGATCGCAAGGTTATCCCTGGAAGAATTAAAAACCTTGTTGAAAAGTGAGGAAAACTGCTCAACATTGACCAATTCCTTAAGATATGTCGAAAAATCTATTTCTTCCAGCACAAACAGGCATCACATTGCGGAAGATTACGTGGAAAAGTGCTACAACTCTGTGCTTGCATTTGATGCCCAAGCTCTTGAGCATCATTTCGAAAATGCGATAGTTGAGTTAGGTACCGAGTTATTTATTGAAAAACTATTAAACCCTCTTTTAACTTTGATCGGTGATCGCTGGCGCACAGGTGAATTACGCCCAGTACATGAGCACATGGCGACAGCGATTGTACGATCGTTAACTTACATACTCCGCAGCAATACACCATGCCCAGCGGATGCGCCGAAAATGATCGTTTGCACACCTATCAACCAGTTACACGAATTAGGTGCATTGTTGGCAGGTATTATTGCTGAATTTAAGGGCTGGCGGGTTATCTATCTGGGGGCAAACCTGCCTGCTGAAGAAATTGCTGCCGCAGTAAAGTACACCGATGCCTCGGCAGTCACAATTAGCATAAGCTACAAAACCGACGAATTGCTCATAACTAAAGAACTTAGACGGTTAAGGAAGCTAATCGGAAACAACATTACATTAATTGTTGGCGGACGCGCAGCCGCACATTATGAAAAACTATTAAATGAAATCGGAGTACTTAAAATAAGGGACTACGATCATTTTAGAAATATCCTTGAGGATCTGGCGGATACAACCGTGTCCGAACCAATCGGTCAATTAATCTAAGCAAAACTCTATATTAATTCCGCCATGTTCTTTGATCACCAGTATCCAAATGAACAAAATTTTCAGAAGGATAATAACCCACACCACCACGTTGCAAAGTCAAAGCGGCGTTTCTGATAGTTTTTATGCTAATACCCTCGATGCGTATATCCACCGCACGACCTTCCATATGTAAGCTATGTTTTGCCACTCCATTGTGATGTCTGCGCAAGTTAGCATTGGTCTCAGGCGATCGATAACCTGAAACGACATGGAACGGCTTTTTTACTCCTAGCAATAATTTGACATCGTGCAATTGATCCAGCAAATCGGTATCTACCTTATGTATCAAATTATTGTGATAATCACGGAAGAAATGATTTACTTCATCTAACGCGCCATCTATGTAACGACCATTCTCATAATAGGTAATATTCAAGCTATCACCTGTATGATGATGTTCCAATATTAGTTTTTTATAAGCAAAACCGGAAAATCCAGCTTGAACAACTTTTGGGGAACCTAAAGCGAGTACAGCACCGCCCGCTAAAGTTTTAATAAAGCTTCTTCTTGAACAATTAGTTAGGTCATTGAGAAGAGTTTCATCCTTGAGTATAGGGGTATTCATTGGTTAAGTATCCTAAACATCTCTCTAACAATTCTTAAATTGTGCTTTGAGAATCTTAAATACCCCTTAAATTACTCCTTTCCAACTTGAAGCTAATTTCACTTCGCTTAAATTATTTTGATTTCACGTCTCCTTAAATGTTAACAACAAATTGTTTTATATAACATTTTAATATTAAGTGCTTTTGTAGGGAATGATAAAATAAAAAAGCCGTCTGCTTCCTAAAGGAGTCGGCTTTGCGGATATCAAAAGTTAACCTGCCTATTGTGCGGCTAAAATTAATTACCCCGATAGTAACCCCCTGCAGAACCGCTTGTTGGGGGGGGCGTTACAGAATTTTGCTCACTTGACTGAGCAGATGCGGGTTCCGGCATTAAGATAGGTGAGACGCGTTCGTAAACCGCTACCGGTTCGCCGTCCAAATCTTTCAAAACTTGGTTCAAGGCTTTCTGATCAACTTCCGGCTCCTGTTCGCCCGTGGCTTTTTGTATTAATTGCCAAGCGACAGAGTAACGTTGGGCTTGACTCATTTCTTCGCCTTCCAAATCTGGATGGGCTTCAACATAAAGCTGATTATCCAACCAGCCCACTTTTATTGGCTGTTTTACCAGATATACCGCGGTACCCACCGGGACAGATTCAAATAAAGCCTTGATGTCATCAGGGTACATCCTGATACAACCATGGGTTATTTGCATCCCGATGCCATAAATCTTGTCAATATCGGTGCCATGTATGCGATATTCGCCGGGAAGGTTAAGATACAAAGCGTGCTGACCCAAAGGATTATGCGGACCCGCAGGCACGACTTCAGGAAGCGGATCCCCATTGGCGGCATGCTCACGGCGAATGGATTCGGGCGGATGCCATACTGGATCTTTAATTTTTCGCATTATTGAAGTTTTCCCCATCGGGGTTTTCCAGTCTTGTCGACCGATGCCATGCGCATAGGATTCAACAACTCCCGCTTGGTTAGGAGGATAATAATACATGCGAAACTCGGCAATATTCAGGGTAATACCGTTGTGGGGCGTATCGGGAAGAATTCGGCGATTTGGCAATCGTACAGATTGCCCTTGCTTTAAATACCAACGGTCTAATTTTGGATTAAGCCTGACAATTTCATTTTGCCCCAAAGTATAACGAAACGCCACATCCAACAATGTTTCGCCGTTGGTGGTGACTGTTGTGGTTCTTTCACCAAGCTGAGTTTCAGAAACTACAGTATCACCTTTATTTTCAGGCAGTTGATACGTTGTAGCAAAAACAAACGGGCTGGCTGAAATAGCAACAAGAAAAAGGAATATTGGGGGAAATTTCATAAACTCAGTATTTCGAAGTAAATATAAAGTAGGCTTCTTCAATCTATTAAAATCACATTAGTATTTGATTACTATCACGTTATTTACGTAAGTTAGAAATTACATTTTAGCACCTTTCCTAAACTCTACTATGGGTGGATAGTAAAATTTAATAAATTTTGTGGACAACTTAGTATTTTATATTGAGAAATATCCGTAACTGATCGCCCTAATTTTGTGAAAAAAAGTTTAGTCGAATTAATAAACCTTGCTCTTTATCGCAGCCTATAAATCTCTTTAAATTTTTCCTTAGTCATGAGTCGTTAGGCTAGCTAATACAATGAATTATTACCACTATTTAAGTAAATTAATTCATATTTTTTCATTCTAACAAATTAGAAAATAAACTTAGTTTTAAAAAAGAATTAAATTTAGCTATTTGAGTATTTTGATTAAATTTATCAGTTAAACAATGCGTATTGTGGCTATTACTATCACAAAAAATACTTCACTTAAGTTAACCTAAAATCAAGACTTATCTACAAAATTGCAGGTACTCTTCGCTCCAGGTTAACCTTGAATGCGAGGAAGAACAAATGAGCAAGTTCAGCTTCAGAAAAAAAGGTGGCGGAAAATTCAGAAAAATTTTTTCAAAACAGCAAAATCAACCCAAATCCGATCTGGATGGGGGTAACCCTGCAAGCCTTAATAGTGAAAATAGTGCATGCCCTTTTGGCGATATAGTCACTAATTACGATGCGCAAAAACGGACATCTATTACTCCCGGCTCCGAAAGCGAACACGAACTTCAGCACAAATGGGGCTCAAGGGAACGAGCATTGAATTTTTATGACCGTCAAGTGTTGGATTATCTAGCCCCCAAAATGCAAGAATTCATCGCCCGCCAGGAATTTCTTTTTGTAGCATCCGCCGACCGCAACGGCGAATGCGATTGCACTTCAAAATTTGGCAATCCAGGATTTATACGGGTACTTAGCGATAAGTATCTGATGTATCCGGAATATCGAGGTAACGGCGTATATGCCAATTCCGGAAATATGGTCGAAAACCCCCATATCGCCTTGCTCATGATTGATTTCACCCGAGACACCATAGGTTTACATGTGAACGGCAAGGTCAGGATAGTTGACAATGAAGACCTATTGAGATGTGTCGATAAATTGCCTGCCGATGTTGTCGAGGAAATGCAGCAAGAGGGCAAAAAATGTCCGGAACGCTGGATGATGATTGAAATCGAAGAAGCGTATGTACAATGTTCAAAACACATTCCGCTAATGAAAAAACTGGATAAAAAAATAGACTGGGGGACTGATAATGTCGCGGCTAAAGGCGGGGATTATTTCCAGCTAATGGATTTACCTTTGTATGACCGCTTAGGCGGGGACAAAGCAATGGAAGTGCTTGTAGATTTGTTCTATAGCAAAGTCCTGAAAGATGAGATGATCGCTCATTTTTTTGAAGATACCGATATGGAGTGCCAACGACTCAAACAAAAATCGTTTTTATCAATGGCTTTTGGCGGACCTTATCACTATACAGATCAGGATTTGCGTTCTGCCCATAAACCCTTAATTGAAAAGTACGGCTTATCGGATATTCATTTTGACCGTGTGCTGCAACTCTTCAAGGAAACCATGCTGGAATTGAACATATCGGCAAATGAACAGCAAGGTGTAATGGAAATTCTGGAAAGTACAAGGGAGACTATTCTCAATCGATAAGCTAACACAGACTCAGAGTTTAGAGCGGGAAAGGAAACGTATTTTTTGTTTGAAATGGATCAAGCTTAACTAACTTCGCGAAGGCAAAAGGCCATGGTGGAAAACACTAAACCGGATGAAAACCACAGCTTGTTTTGGCAGAAATCCTTTTTTTCCGGAATAAAGCAACTTAACTCCCCACGACGTACCAAGCATGATTTAAACCTTGCGCCACACTCTGAAAAAATCGGTGAAGCCGGCGAACTATGGTTAAGAAAGTTATTTAACGCCAAACAAAATGTTAACGACTTAGGTGATAAACTGCGGATCTTCAAATCAGGCGCTGTCGTTTTTGAAATTCCACTAGAGGAGTTAAAACAAAACACATTTATAGGCCGCCATCCCGATGCCGATTTACAGCTTGAGTCCCAAAAAATAGCGATGTTTCATGCGGTTATTCATAAAAAAAATGGGAAATTTTATATTGAAAACCTGGATGCTAACAGCGGCATCTTGATTAACAACAAAAAACTGAAACTTAAGACACCGGTTCAACTTCGTAACGGCATGCAAATCGACCTTCCTGCATTTAGGCTGGAATTTACCATGTCAAAACCTCAAGATGATATTGATGAATCTGAATTTGAAGCCGAAGACCTGGTCGATATACCGGACTTTTTCTATAAACCTCCGCCCCCGCCATCGAGTCCTCTACTGATCAATCTGGTGGAAAATTTTGGCCGTATAAAAATCTGGGACGGCGGAGTTACCTCCTTAAAAGTCGTCGATATTATCGAAGAAACCCACGATTGCAAAACGATAAGGTTGGCTGGTGAAGAACCGTTGCTCTTTTCCTATAAACCTGGGCAGTTTATTACCTTTATACTCGCTATTGATGGCGGCGAAGTGAAGCGGTCTTACAGCATGTCGTCCAGTCCTTCACGACCACATTTACTAGAAGTCACCGTTAAACGAGTTCCCGGTGGCCTGGTTTCTAACTGGTTTTGCGATCGAGTCAAACTGGGCGACGAGCTCACAGTGAAAGGTCCCGCAGGAAAATTTACCTGTTTCAATCATCCATCCAGGAAGGTGCTGTTTATCGGTGCCGGTAGCGGCATTACCCCGATTCTGTCCATGAGCCGCTGGATTGCAGATACCGCATCAAATGTGGATGTCAAATTGTTGGCTTCATTCAAATCACCGTCCGATATTATCTTTCGCAAAGAGTTTGAGTTGCTGTCTGCCCGTAACCGAGGATTCCAAGTGGGTGTGACCGTCACATCCGGCTGGCATGGCTCGGATTTCTGGACAGGATTCACCGGTCGGATTAACAGGCGCATGTTGGAAATGTTTGCACCTGACCTGTTCGAACGCGATATATACTCATGCGGGCCAGAGCCTTTTGCACAAAACCTGGAAAACATCTTGCGCGATATGGATTATGACATGTCGCATTATCATAGCGAAAGCTTTGGTTCCGGACGTTCCGCCCGAGACTCTGTTGATGTTAACCAGGTTCTACAGCTAAAAGGCCCATTACATAAAGTCACATTTACCAAATCAGGAAAAACTGTTGAAACCGATGAAAACCTCACATTGCTTGAATTAGCTGAAGCCCACGGCATTGAAATCGATTACAGTTGCCGGGCGGGGAGTTGTGGTGAATGTGAAGTTAAATGCAAGGGCAGCGTCAGTGTTAAGCCCTATTGCGAAATTGACGAAAAAACCAGGAACGCCGGATTTATTTATGCTTGTTGCAGCATGGCTGCGTCTGATTTGGTTCTGGAAATTTGAGATGGCTCAACCACGCTAATTAATGTTTTGGAGATGGTTTATAAGCTGTCACCAAAGCGTTAACAGCCATCCTGTGGGTTAACTCAATATCGGAAAATCCCGCCTCGTGTAATTGCAATAATGAATAGGATTGCCGCATCACATGGTTTTCAGATTCATCGCCAAATAAATGGATGATCCAATGCTCTAATAAATCCGGCCGGTTAACTTCCAATAAAACCTTAAAATAGCCGCTGATCTCTTGCTGAACCAGGCGCGTTTGCTCAAGTTTATCGTCCAAAGCGTAGCGATCGCCATTAATGAATAATCCCCCCGGCTTTAACACCCGAAAAATTTCAGGAATGACTTCTTCCCGGTAAATATCACGAAAATTATGCAGGGTATACACCGAAGCAACAACGTCAGCGCTCGCGGTCGCCATCTGGTTAAGCGCCGATAGCGCATCCTGGCAGCAAAACATCAGCTTGCCCTCTTCTTCCCATGCTTTCAGGCTATGTTTTGCCTGATTTTGCATGGTCGGCTCGCTGTCTATACTGATCACATGCGCATCTATTGGGGTAGATAAAATAGATAGGGTAGTGATTCCCGTCCCCCCGCCTAATTCAACCACTTGCAATGGCTCTTTGGTTTGCGGAAGTTGGCTGATTTTTTCGCCAACCAGTCGGCTCAATTCTATCGCTAGCGGGCAGATCAATTTAATCAGTTCGTAGTCTTCCCCCATCACGCCGGAAAAAAGAGAATCGAAACTTTGGGTATCGTTACTCATGATTTGGATTTGGCTTTCATTTTTAATTCAAATGCGGCAAGCTGCTCTGGCGTGGCTTCAGTTTGGTACTTCGCCTGCCATTCTTTATAGGGCATGCCATAAATGATTTCCCTGGCCTGATCATAATCGAGTTCCAAACCCTCTTCTTTAGCCGCCGCGGCATACCACTTGGCTAAACAATTCCGGCAAAAATCCGCCAGCAACATTAAATCGATATTTTGCACTTCCGTATGCGTTTGCAAATGCTCAAGCAAACGCCGGAAAGCAGCGGCTTCTAACTGTGTTCTGATGTTATCATCCATAGGTTAACCTCTTTCAATACGGGTGATTTTAACAGAAACAACTGGCAAAACGTGTACATTAGACGTTAATGACTTTACAATGTTTTGATTAATGCGGTATTTTGAACTTTTTACCTACTAAATCGCTCTTTATTAGCCAAGAAAAACGCAACATTTAAGTAAATTTCAAGGGAAAATTTAATAAAATTAATCTTTCTTTAAAGTCAAAATATGAAAGATTTATACAAAACCCTAAAATATCAAAAGTTAACCTGAAACCAACCACTCAAATACTTGTTCTGAATGAACCAATTCCTTGATTTTATTCCTATAATTCTTTTTTTCATTGCGTTCAAGCTGTACGATATTTACGTGGCAACTGCTGTCGTTATCGTCGCTACCTTGCTGCAAGTGGGGTTCAACTGGTTTAAATACAAAAAAGTTGAAACCATGCAATTAATCACGTTAGGATTAGTAATTGTGTTTGGCGGCGCGACCATCCTATTGCATGATGAGCAGTTTATTAAATGGAAACTATCCATTGTCGAATGGTTGTTCGGCATAGCGTTCATAGGCAGTCAATTCATTGGCAAAAAACCGTTTGTCGAGCGGATGATGTCGAAAACCTTAACCTTGCCGGATAATGTGTGGCGACGTTTAAACCTGATGTGGGGCTGTTTTTTTATAACCGTTGGCTTCATTAACGTGTATGTCATGTTTCAGTACAACACGGAACAGTGGGTGACCTTTAAAACGTTTGGCGTACCCGGATTAATGCTGGTCTTCATCCTGTTGCAAATGGTGTATCTGTACAAATATATCCCGGAAACCAAAAAATAAGATGTTATACGCCATTATCAGCGAAGACGTTCCCGATAGCCTTGAATTAAGGTTAGCCGCAAGACCGGCGCATCTTAAACGCCTGGAAGAATTACAAAACCAGGGGCGACTGGCATTGGCGGGCCCTCATCCAACGATTGATACCGAAAATCCCGGGGAAGCCGGTTTTAGCGGCAGCTTGGTGGTTGCCGAATTCGACAGCCTGCAAGACGCCCAAAACTGGGCGGACGCCGACCCTTATTTGTTAACCAACGTCTACGCCAAAGTGACCGTCAAACCTTTTAAAAAAGTTTTTCCGCAATGACCTCCGAAACCATAAGACAATTATTAAACACCGAATTCAGCCCGCAATTGCTGGAAATCATCGACCATAGCGCTGCTCACGCGGGTCACGCCGGCGCCCGAAGCGGCGGCGGTCATTATCATGTCACCATCGTTGCTGACGCTTTCACCGGAAAATCCATGGTGCAACGCCATCAGCTTATCTACAAAGCGTTGGGCGACATGATGAAAAAAGAAATTCATGCCTTGGGCATTAATGCTCTTTCACCTTCAGAAGAAACCAAAGGAAACTCGTAATGTATAGAAAACTTACACCAATATTAGTAGTTAGTGCCGTTGTCCTTACAGGCTGCGATCATAGACCTTCGGGCGTAACCCCACCGGCAGTTAAAAAAGAAGATGCGATTGCCAGTGTTAACGGGCAATACATCAGCAAAAAAACACTGGAAGACCTGGAAAAAGACATTAAAGAACGCAGCCACGGCCAATCACCAGGATTCCCTAAAGACAAACTGGTTGAAGAACTCATCCAGCGCGAATTGTTAGTGCAGGACGCGGAAAAGAAAAACCTCGACAAAGATCCGGAAACCGTCGCGCAACTAGAAGCGGCCAGAAAAGCCTTGTTAACCCAGGCGAACCTGCAAAGCTATCTGAAAGCCAACCCGGTTAACGATGCCGAAATCAAAAAAGAATATGAAAGCAAGGTCGGCGGCTCCAACAGCGTGGAATACAAAGCCAGCCACATCCTGGTTAAGACCGAAGACGAAGCGAAAAAACTGATCGCCGAGTTGGACAAAGGCGCCAAATTCGACAAACTGGCGAACAAGCATTCACTCGACGCCAAAGAATCGCAAAATGGCGGAGATTTAGGCTGGTTCAACCCATCGCAAATGGTGGCGCCATTTTCCGAAGCCGTTGCAAAAATGGAAAAAGGCAAATATTCCAAAGAACCGGTTAAGACCCAATTCGGTTACCACATCATCAAGCTGGAGGACACCCGGAAACAAACGCCACCGCCATTGGAAGCCGTTAAAGACCAGTTGACGCCGATGTTGCAACGCCAAAAAATCCAAACGATGGTGGAAAACCTGCGCAAACAGGCAAAAGTGGAAATCCTGATCCCATTGAAAGAGGAAGCGCCAAAAGCCCCTGAACCGGCTGCTGCAAAACCAGCTGCCGCAGGAACACCGCCAGCGCCTGCCGCAACTCCTGCTCCGGCTGAAGGAACGCCTCCGGCACCTGATGCGGCTGCACCTGCCCCTGCGCCAGCGGATGCAAAACCTGCCGCCGAACTGGAAGCCGGTAAGCCTGTCGAAGCTAAACCAGCTGAACCGGCAAAAAAATAATCACCGGTTAAGCTTTGCTGAAAACCAAAAAAGGGCGGTTAACCGCCCTTTTTTATTGTGCTTTTTTTCTGTTTTGCTTCCGCTTTCCCAAGATTTACCGCCACCCTGAATTTTACGATTTTCGCAATCAAATCAATCGGGATGGGTTGATCGAAAGGAAATTGCACCGAGCCTTTGGCATTTTTGTACTTCGCCAATTCCTTATGGAACCCGGCAATGCCCGATGCGCCGGGATAAAACCCGATATGATTCTGCCACGCCGCAAAATGCACCAAGTTCCCTTTTAAGAAGAACGTCGGCATCTGGTAACTGATTTTCTCTTCCGCATCCGGTGCTGCTGCTTTGATGGTTAACCTGACCTGGGTTAACAATTGTTGAATCTGCCCGGGAAACTGCGCGAAGTAGTCATCGATAGCTTTGAGTGGTGATGGGTCGGATTTCATGATTATTCTCCAAAGTTTGTAGATCAAATTAAATACGCAAAAAACATATTAATTCATTAAATCAAAATCTTAACGAAAATTGTGACCTACCCATTTTGTAGTCACCACATTAGAAAAACTAGTAGTCAAGATAGGATGTACCGATGAACGACGACTGCATGAATGCTGGAGGAAGGGCAATGCAGGGGCAGTTGCCGTGGTGCATCTTTCACACGATTGATGCGCTTCACTCCGTTCAGCACATCCTATGGCACTGGGTTAACAGATTTGGAATCCCCCTAAAACTGTGCCCAATGTTAAATTTTCATTCGAAAATACGCTACAACATTCTACTCTGTAACTCTACTTGGATTTTTTATAATCAATTTTATAGCCCAATCTTTTCATACAGTTAATAATAGCCCCATCTAAAACGAAGCCGTCAATGCCATACGGTGATCCGCCATTATTTATCCCTGATTGTCTGCAATATTCTTGGTCACGCAAAGCTTCGTTAGGCTTAGTATCGGGGCGCACATAAGTTTTCGGATGTTCTTGTAAATAGTCCGTATTATAAGAAGTACTATTAGTACATGCAGTTAGAAGCACAGGGACGACTATCGTTAATAATTTCATAAGATTTCTCTTAAAACGCAATTGTTAAGTTAGTTCAGAGGTTTGAGCTAGTACATGTAAGTTTATGCGGTTAATTTGCTCTGCACTTAAACTGCATTTGATATTCTGTTAAATCGATTTTGCAATCAGTGTATGTTGGAGGTTGGTCACAAAAATAATTATGGTAATTCCCCGCCCATACATACTTTTCCAAGATATGGGGAATATCATGACATTTACTAAGATTCGCCTCTACCATCAGTTTATGTTTTTCCAATTCTTCCACAAACTGATAATCGCTTTCGCCAATCTTGATTGATTCAAGGTAATTCACAAACAGATATCTATCACTATCTCTGCTTAAATACGAGTTTAGTTCATTTTCCAGCATTTGATCGGCGAAACTTTTATCAATCTCCATAATCATGTCTTCTGCTGATTTTGTCAGTATGATACGTGGATATTTAGCTTGCTTAGATTCTGCTTCGTAAGCCTCTATTAGACCATTCCCATAAATTATTACTTCATCTATATAAAGCTCGTCAATCGCAATAGCCCCTCGAAGAAAATAGCCTTGATTAATCATCTCTATTTGGAGCATATGAAGCATTGACAAAACAGTATGAAACTCGTTTCGGCCTTCTATAGAGATAGGTTTATAACCACTTTTACTAATTGGACAACCTATAATGATGCAATCTGTAAAAATACGAATCTTATAGAGGTCTTTCCTACCTTCAATAAACATATCCTTATCAAAGTTCTCTATGCGATTAAACCAAGTGGATAGAACTTCATGGAAATCTGTAAATAATTCTTGCGATCTACACTCTTTTTTTGCATTTCGAACAAGCTCTTTAAAACCGAGAATGTCAATGAATGCAACTATTGAGTTATGTAACTCACGTTGACCCTCTGCGCTTATGTAAGGATTTCGTTGATCGTTTATCTCGTCATTCATTTGGAACAATAGCACCGTAGGTTGGGTTAGGCTCGCATATCGTCATAAGCCATAAAAACCAGTCGGTTGGGCGAGCCGTAACCCAACATCGGGCGGTAATTTAAACTCAGAACGTTGGGTTACGACGCACCCAACGATCAGAGGTTGTTTTGTCAATATTGCCATGCGCGTCTAACCCAACCTACAATCCCTCAAACCGACGCCAACCCCGCGATGTTATACCCGCAATCCACATACGTGATTTCGCCGGTAATGCCGGAAGCCAGGTCGGAACACATGAATGCGGCGGCGTTGCCGACTTCTTCAATGGTTACGTTTTTACGCAATGGCGCGGTATCGGCGGCTTTGCTTAACATGGCTTTGAAATCATTGATGCCGGATGCTGCCAGCGTCCGTATCGGGCCTGCGGAAATCGCGTTAACCCGCGTTCCCTCCGGTCCTAACGCGACCGCCATATAGCGGACATTAGCTTCCAGGCTGGCTTTGGCGACACCCATCACATTGTAATTGGGGATGGCGCGTTCCGCGCCCAGATAGGTTAAGGTCAGCAAGGAGCCGTTGCGCCCCGCCATCATCGCCCTGCCCGCTTTCGCCAAGGCGGTAAAGCTATAGGAACTGACATCGTGGGCAATTTTGAAGTTCTCGCGGGTAGTGACATCGACATAATCGCCGTTCAGCGCATCGCGCGGCGCAAAGGCGACCGAATGCACGATGCAATCCAGCCCGTCCCAGTGCTTGCCTAACTTTTCGAATACCGTGTCGATATGCTCGTCAATGCTGACATCGCATTCAATCGTGATTTTGGAATTGCATTGTCCCGCCATTTCTTCCACGCGGCTTTGCAATTTTTCATTCTGGAAAGTGAACGCCAGCTCCGCGCCTTCGCGGTGCATGGCCTGCGCGATACCCCATGCGATGGAACGGTTGCTCGCCAAACCTACAATCAAAACCCGTTTGCCCTGCATAAAACCCATTATCATCTCCCGATGCGATTGTTATTGAAATTTATTGATACAATACGGCGAAAAGTATCTACGACCCGTTAATCGATGTCCAGTCTTTTGTCTAAGCGCATGTTAACCCGCAAGCTATTGCTGTTTATATTGTTCGTCCTCGCCGCTTGCGATGGCCGTCAGTTGAATAATCCGTATCCTGCCGAGCAGGACGGCAAGGCGATCTTGTACCAATCGTTTGATGAACGCCCAAAACATCTCGACCCGGCGGTGGCGTACAGTGAGAACGAATATGCATTTATCGCGCAAATTTACGAGCCGCCATTTCAATATCATTATCTAAAACGCCCCTACCAATTGGTGCCGTTAAGTGCCGCCAAAATGCCGGAAATCCATTATCTGGACAAAGCTGGTAAACTTTTGCCGGCAGCGACTGACAGCAAGCAGATTGCGTTCACCGATTACATCATCGATATTCAGCCCAACATTCAATATCAACCCCATCCGGCGTTAACCCAAGCCAAAGATGGGGGTTATCTTTACCATCATTTAACCCAATCGCAAATCGATGCTGTCAATACCTTGGCAGACTTTGAGCAAACGGGAACGCGCGAGTTAATCGCAGAAGATTTCGTTTACCAGATCAAACGGCTGGCGCACCCGAAAACGCAATCGCCGATTGCTGAAATGATGAAGAATTACATCGTCGGCTTCGGTGATTTTGCTGAAAAAGTCAAAACTCTGCCCAAATCCGCAATTAAAGACATGCCAATTTCAGGCGTTACCGCCACCAGCCCCACGCAATACCGGATAAGGATCAACGGTAAATATCCGCAATTTATGTACTGGCTGGCGATGTCGTTTTTTGCACCCATGCCCTGGGAAGCCGATGTGTTTTACGACCAGCCCGGCCTGTCCGACAAGAACATTACCTTGGACTGGTATCCAATTGGCACCGGCGCTTACCTATTGTCGGAAAACAATCCTAACCGGCGGATGATCTTAACCAAAAACCCCAATTATCATCTGGAAAGCTACCCTGCCGAAGGTGAAGCAGACCGACCAAGCCAATGGATTACTGGCAGATGCCGGCAAGCCATTGCCTTTCATCGATGAAGTAATTTTTACCCTGGAAAAAGAAACCATCCCCTACTGGACGAAATTCCTGCAAGGTTATTACGACGCATCCGGCATCTCCTCTGATAATTTCGACCAGGCAGTCCAGTTCTCCGGCAGCGGCGGGGTTAACCTGACGCCAACCATGCTGGAGAAAGGCATCAAGCTGCAAACTACGGTTGAAACATCCAGCTTTTACATGGGTTTCAATATGATTGACCCGGTCGTAGGCGGCGCTACCGAACAAGCCCGTAAACTTCGGCAAGCCATTTCCATTGCCGTGGATTATGAAGAGTTTATCTCCATCTTTATGAACGAACGCGGACTGGCGGCGCAAGGCGTATTGCCGCCCGGGATTTTTGGTTTCCTTGAGGGCGAAAAAGGCATCAATCCAGTGGTTTACGATTGGGTTAACAGTAAACCGAAACGTAAAGGCATCGACATTGCCAAGCAATTAATGAAAGAGGCGGGGTTTGAGGACGGTATCGACCCCAAAACCGGACAATCATTAATCCTGAATTTCGACACTACCGCCACCAGCGTGGACGACCGGCCAAGAATGGCCTGGTACCGCAAGCAGTTTGAAAAGTTGGGCATCAAGCTGGTCATCCGCTCCACCGATTACAACCGTTTTCAGGAAAAAATGCGCAACGGCAACGCCCAGATTTTTGCCTGGGGCTGGAATGCGGATTATCCTGACCCGGAGAACTTTTTCTTTCTGCTTTACGGCGGCAATGCCAAAGTGAAATTCGGCGGCGAAAATGCCGGCAATTACGCCAACGCTGAGTTCGATAAACTATTTGAACAAATGCGAAACATGGATAATACCGATGATCGCTTTGCCATCATCCAGAATATGCAGAATATTGTCCGAAGTGATTCGCCCTGGATTTTCGGCTTGCATCCCAAAAAATTCTCGCTATTCCATAGCTGGTATCAAAATCGCAAGCCGCATGCGATGGCGAATAATGAGTTGAAATATCTACGCATTAATGTTGACGAGCGGACAGAAAAAAGGAAAGCCTGGAATAAGCCGGGGATTTGGCCTTTATTCCTTGGCATCATCGTTTCTTTGGCTGCCGCTTATTTTTTGACCAAAGCTTACCAACACCGCACCCGGAAGACGCTGCAATGATTAACTACATACTCCGGCGAATTTTTTACGCTATTCCCATTCTTATAGGGGTTAACATCCTCACGTTTGTACTGTTTTTTGTAGTGAACAGCCCTGATGACATGGCGCGTATGCAACTTGGGCAAAAACACATTACCCAGCAAGCCATCGACAACTGGAAACAACAGCATGGTTATAACCAACCGTTGTTATGGGATGACCGAGCAAAAGGTTCAGAAAAATTAACCGAGACCATTTTTTATCAAAAATCGGTGGGCTTATTTCTGTTTAAGTTCGGCGTGTCCGACGGTGGCCGCAACATCGGCGCGGATATCCAGGAACGCGCCTGGCCTAGCCTAGCTTTAGCCTTGCCGACTTTGCTGGTCGGTTTGGCGGTTGATATCTGCTTCGCCTTGATGGTTGTCTTGTTTCGGGGCAGTAAACTGGAATTGAGCGCCATCATCGCTTGCGTAATTTTAATGTCTGTTTCTGCTTTATTTTACATCATTGGTGGTCAGTTTATTGTCGCAAAATTATTACGCTGGGTGCCAATTTCCGGCTATGACAACAGTTTCGCCGGATTCAAATTTTTAATCCTGCCGGTGTTGATCGGGGTGTTTTCCGGTATCGGCTCCGGCGTGCGCTGGTATCGCACCCTGTTTTTGGAAGAAGTCGAAAAAGATTACGTACGCACCGCACGCGCCAAAGGACTGACAGAAACGCAAACTCTGTTCCGGCATGTCTTACCCAACGCCATGATCCCCATCTTAACCGGCGTGGTGGTGGTATTGCCGACGTTGTTTATGGGCAGCCTGATTATGGAATCGTTTTTCAGCATCCCCGGCCTCGGCAGTTATACCATCGACGCTATTAATAGTCAGGATTTCGCCATTGTCCGCGCCATGGTTTTTCTTGGCTCAGTGCTTTATGTGTTGGGCTTATTGTTAACCGATATTTCCTATACCTTGGTCGATCCGCGCGTCCGTTTATCCTGAATGTTGAACTAATTTGTCCTGGATGCTTCTTAACCTTGCTAATAAAAACCGCAATTAATTTCCTCTTAACCGGAAATTAACATTTATCAGCGACTATAAAGCGGCTTAAATTCACATTGTTAACCGCGCTAAATTTTTTAAACAAGACGAGGAGTTAGTTAATGGATGCCCAACAAATCTTAGATTCATTGTTAAAATCCGGCCAGGAACTGGTCGAGAAAGGCAAAACCTTAGCCGAAGAGCGCTTACAAATTCCAGATGATCCAGCTAAACGGGAAGCCATGTTATCTGGCGCAGGCAAAGGCGCATTAGCGGCGGGCGCAATGGCAGTTTTGCTTGGCACCAGCGCAGGCAGGAAGTTAACCGGAGCTTCTTTAAAACTTGGCAGTCTCGCTGCCGTAGGCGGAATTGCTTATAAAGCCTTCCAGGACTGGCAAAGCAAACAAGGACAGACTGATGCGCCCGTCGGTAAATCCGTTTCGGAACTGGCAGGTAATGAATTGGATAAACGCAGCAAAACGCTGTTGAAAGCGATGATCGCCGCCGCAAAAGCAGATGGTCATATCGACGATAAGGAACGCGAATTGTTAACCCAACAGATTTCAAAATTAAACCCGGATTCAGTGGCCGCCAACCTGATTGCCGAAGAATTGGATAAGCCGCTGGATATCAAGGATCTAGCCGCCAGCGTGGATTCACCAACGGCCGCCGCTGAAATCTATTTACTTTCCCGTCTAGTGGTTAACGTCGATAATGACCAGGAACGCAATTACTTGAATCAGCTCGCCCAAGCCTTAAACCTAGCACCAGAGTTGGTGGCGCAGTTAGATAATCAAACCAGCGCAAGTTAGCTTAACCTTTAATACAAAAAACTATTAGTAGCGGGGGAATGCATTCCAAACACGCTGCTAATAGTATTGTCTTAGTCATTACAGTTTTATTTTTGAAATCCAGCACAATATTAATCTATGTGGCTGGTTTTAACCCAATAAAGTGAGTAACTTAAAATAATTCTTATAATACCCGAGCAGATAAAATATGATCTAATTTACTGTACTTGCCATCTGTAAAAAACAGCCGCTGCTTATGTATAGTGGTCGCTGTCTCCTGAATATTAATAAAGCCAGATTTGATGCCTATGAAAAACTATGCCTTTTATCAAGACTTCAATTCGAAGTATCTCATTATATTTTTTGTATTTTTTTATCTTGTGTCGGCGGCGTCTCCTTCATATAGCCAAGAACCTAAGCGTATCTATTTTGTAGGAAACAGTGTTACCGACACATTAAACTATAAAGGGCTTATAGCATTGGCAAAAAACCACGGCCAGCCGGTAATCGGGCGACAGATTATTCCCGGCGCGCCACTGGAATGGTTATGGCAACACCCCAACAAAGGCTTTACTAATGCGCCTTACGGCTACCCCAAAAATGCGTTTGATAATTTCGTTTGGGATGCGATTTCGCTTCAGCCATTTAACCGATTGCTTGAGAGCGATCTGAATATTATTAATAAGTATATCAATATGGCTAAACCGCATAGTCCAAATTTCACCTTGTACATTTATTCACGATGGCCGAAGAATCCTAACGAAAGCAATAAAAAACCAAAAGATCTGAAACTGACTGCAAAAGTGTGGAGCGACTTGTTTGGTCGTACTTACACTGGAAAGTGGGATAGCACTAACGAAACAAAGGATTATTTTGTCAAGCTGACCAAAGCTGTCCGTGAAAAATACCCGGCGATACCGACGTTCATGGTGCCAGTTGGCCAGGTTTTTCAGGCATTGAACGATAAAATGGCAAAAAGTGAAATTCCAGGCTATTCCAGCATATGGGATTTATATGTCGATGCCGTGCATGTCAACAAGGTCGGCTCCTATATTGCAGGACTGACTTATTTTTCCACGATGTATGCAACTGATCCACGCGGCATTGCCGTGCCTTCTGAATATGGCGCAGTACCCAAACAAATCGCTGCCATTATTCAGGAAACTGTTTGGGATGTGGTTCGAAATGAACCTTTAACGGGAATAATTGAACAGCAACATGCACCCGACAAAAAATTAAAACCCAACAAGAAATAGGTTTATGTTGAGATCATTACAGCAACTGCACCAACTATTTTTACGATATACACTGGCGGTATAAGTTGTAGTTTTTTTAACATTAACTGTTATCGCCAAACGCTCAAGCAATCATTAAATTTGGATTGGGGAATCGTATTGTATGACTTAATATTCATTGTGATTCTTTACTTTCGATGCTCTGTGCAGTACCTTACCCTTTTGCGATGCAGTCGGGATGCTAGATAACTAACTTAATTTATTTCGCAAAAAACATATTATATGACGCAATTTTTTTGTTTCTTCTACAAGCAAAACTAATTTTTAGCTGAATTGCGTTGTATAACTATTAATTAAAAACGAATTTGAGTATGAATAAAAACACATTTTTTTTGGACATGAATCTAAGATGTCTCTGCGCTTTTTTTCTATTTTTTTTCCTTTTGTTACCTGCTTCTCCATCTTATAGCCAAGTAACCAAAAGAATTTATTTTGTGGGTAACAGTATCACCGAAACATTAAACTTTAATGGTTTAACAGAACTGGTTGAAAGCCGCGGTAATACGCATATCTGGGGGCGTCACATAATTCATGGTGCATCGCTGGAATGGCTTTGGTTACATCCTAATAATGGATACACGAAAGCTCCTTACAGCTATCCTAATAATGCGTTTGTTAATTACGTTTGGGATGCGATTTCTTTAGAACCTTTTTATCGCTTATTGGGGAACGATCTGGAGATAATTGACAACTATATCAATCTTGCCAAGCCCCAAAGTCCAAGTTTCAAATTGTTTCTATATTCCCGCTGGCCACGGACTCCATACGGAAGAAGTCCCAAAGACTCTAGACTTACAGCCAAAGTTTGGAATGATTTATTTAACCGCACTTATACTGGAAAATGGGATGGTAGTAATGAATCAAAGGATTATTTTGTTAAGTTAACCAAAGCTGTTCGAACCAAATTTACAACGATTTCGCCCGCTTATATGGTTCCCGTAGGCCAGGTTTTCCAAGCACTGAACAATAAAATGGCCCAGGGGCAGGTTCCCGGCTATTCCAGTATCTGGGATGTGTATACTGATGGCATCCATGTTAATCGGGTTGGATCTTACATCGCTGCGCTTACTTATTATTCCACACTATACAAATCCGATCCGCGCGGCATTGGCGTTCCAGCCGTGTACGGCTTGATTCCGGCAGAAATAGTTACCGTCATCCAAAAAACCGTTTGGGACATTGTGAGGACTGAACCTTTAGCAGGGATAGCTAAATCCCAAATTGTAAATCCTATGTGACAAATTATATCGAACCTTTAACCAACTAGTTGGGCTGACCACAAGCGATGCCCAACTTTGATTGACCTTCCATTTATTGTTTGGATTCCAACCTATAACGCTTAACAAATAGCCTTTATATAATAGAACGGAATGATGCTACTTTACTTGCCTGGCTAAACTTTCGGCATACCCGGTATAACTACTCGGCGTTAACTTTAACAAAGCCACTTTGGCTTCATTCGGAATTTCCAGATTTTGAATAAAATCCTGAAGTTGTTCGGGCGTAATTCGCTGACCTCGCGTCAGCTCTTTCAGTTTCTCGTACGGTTTTTCAATACCGTAACGACGCATGACAGTTTGGATGGGTTCGGCGAGGACTTCCCAGTTCGCATTTAAATCGGCTTCCAGTGCTACCGGATTAATTTGTAATTTGGAGGTGCCTTTTAAAGTTGCCTGGATAGCGATGCTGGTGTGGGCTATGCCAACGCCGATATTCCGCAACACAGTAGAATCGGTTAAGTCGCGTTGCCAACGGGAAATCGGCAGTTTTTCTGCCAAAAATGAAAACATGGCATTAGCCAAGCCTAAATTGCCTTCCGAGTTTTCAAAATCGATTGGGTTAACCTTATGCGGCATGGTCGATGAGCCGACTTCACCGGCAGTGGTTTTCTGCTTGAAATAACCCAAAGAAATATAGCCCCACACATCGCGGTCGAAATCGATGAGCACGTTATTGAACCTTAACAAGGCATGGAAAAATTCCGCCATGTAATCGTGGGGTTCGATCTGGATGGTATAAGCATTAAAGGTTAACCCTAACGACTCGACGAACGACTGGGCGAATTCCGGCCAATCGACTTCAGGGTATGCCACGGCATGGGCATTGTAATTGCCGACCGCACCGTTGATTTTACCCATGAGATTAACGGCTTGTAACTGTTGCAATTGACGGGTTAACCTTACCACAACATTGGCAAATTCTTTGCCAACTGTCGTCGGCGTTGCCGATTGCCCATGCGTACGCGACAGCATTGATTGGTTTGCCGTATCCAGAGCGACTTGCTTGATTGCGTCAACACACGATTGCATTTGCTTAAGAATAACCTCACGGCCTTCTTTAAGCATGAGCGCATAAGCGAGGTTATTGATGTCTTCAGATGTACAGGCAAAATGGATAAATTCACCAACTTGCTCTAACTCCTCAACGCCAGCGATTTTTTCTTTTAAATAATATTCAACCGCTTTCACATCATGATTAGTGATTTTTTCGACATCCTTAATCTGTTGTGCATCAACCTCAGCGAAATGGTCAATTATTTTCTCCAGCACCTGATTGGCCCCATCACTAAACGGGCTAACCTCCTTGATTTTGGCGTTTGCCGCCAGCGCCTGCAACCAGCGCACTTCGATAAGGACACGGTAACGAATTAAACCGAATTCACTGAAAATAGGCCGTAAATCTTCGACTTTATTAGCATAACGGCCGTCGATGGGAGAAAGTGCGGTTAAGGTGAAATAGCTCATAATTAATCTGTAAAAAATTTTGAATTCGGTTAATTGAAAAACTAGGAATTAAATCTGGACTCAATAATACCACCACCCAGACATATTTCGCCTTGATAGAACACGACCGATTGACCCGGGGTGATCGCCCGTTGCGGCTCGTCGAAAATGACTTTGCAACGATGATCGGTTAACGGCTCCACACGGCAAGATTGATCTGCCTGACGATAACGGGTTTTTGCCGCGCACTGAATTGCATGCGTTAACCGTTGGTTGTTGCACCAATCCAGTTGCTCCGCTTCCAGCATGTTATGCAGCATTAACGGATGGTCGTGTCCCTGCCCGACAATAAGCACGTTATTGGTTAAGTCTTTATCCAGTACATACCATGGTTCGTCCGGCGCTTCTTTTACCCCGCCGATACCCAAACCTTGCCGTTGTCCCATCGTGTAATACATTAATCCTTGATGTTTGCCGATTACCTGCCCTTCCGGCGTTTGCATGATGCCCGGTTGCGCCGGCAAATAGCGTTGCAAGAACTCCCTGAACTTGCGCTCGCCGATAAAACAGATTCCGGTACTGTCTTTTTTCCTCGCGTTATCGAAACCCGCGCGCTTTGCCAATGCCCGGATTTCATTTTTGTGAAGATGCCCGATGGGAAACAAGGTATGTGCCAGTTCGTGCTGCTTTAAGGTATATAAAAAATAGCTTTGTTCTTTGTCTGGGTCGAGCCCTTTCAACAAGAAATATTCACCGTTAACCTGGTTAACTCGTGCATAGTGACCTGTTGCGATATAATCCGCACCCAAGTCATCGATGGCATAGTCCAGAAACGCCTTGAATTTAACGTATTTGTTACACAGAATATCGGGATTCGGGGTACGCCCTGCGCGGAATTCAGATAAAAAAACCTCAAACACTTCATCCCAGTATTCTGCGGAAAAGTTAACCGTTTTCAGTTCTATGCCTAACTTATCGCAAACTTGCTGGGCATCCGCCAAATCCTGCATGGCGGTGCAATATTCGGTGCCGTCATCTTCTTCCCAGTTTTTCATGAACAAACCGGTTACTTCATGGCCTTGCTCCAGTAATAACAAAGCTGTAACGGATGAATCCACACCGCCGGACATGCCGACCACAATAGGCTTAGCCATAATCAGTATCAAGTATGGATTTCAAAATGGCTAATGGATAGCGTTGGCCATCCAAATATTCTTCTACTGACATTGCCACCAAAGGGCTTCGTAAACGTTCAGGTTGGGAATTAATTTCTTCCCGGGTTAACCAATGCGTCGCAACAATGCCTTCATCCAATAGCCGGTTAGGATCATGACTGTGACATTGCCCGGTAAAGCAGTATCTTATAAATGTCGAGTGTTTGGAATTTCTTCGCCACAGATGAATGGACAGCAGATATTCAGGCTCAAACTGCCAGCCGGTTTCTTCAACCACTTCTCGCTTAACGGCTTCTATCAAGGTTTCGTTTTCTTCCAAGTGACCCGCGGGCTGATTGAACTGTAAGCCGTTTGAGGTATGCTCTTCAACCAATAAAAACCGCCCCTCCTTTTCAATCACAGCGGCAACGGTAACACGGGGTTTCCAAACCATTTGTTAAACTCGACAACTAAACAATTATTTTACAAAATTTACGACTGCTTGGGGACAGAGTTTTGAACTAATTCGGTCAGCAAGGTCAAAATAAGCGTTTTTACGGATTGTTGCTATTGGTCACACATGCTACTTTTATTTTATTGTTATAATTAAGTTGAATTACGCCATACTTGGCATTATGTTAGTTATATGCAATTTATTTTTTGGTTTTCATGTCTGAATACGAGCCATTTAAAGACAATGATCAGGGTTTAGCCGTCCAACCGGCGAAACCTAAGTTAAAGAAGCCGCCTTTGTATAAGGTGATTTTGCTGAATGATGATTTTACGCCAATGGGTTTTGTCATCGACATCTTGATGCAGTTTTTCGGCATGCAGGAAGATATGGCTACCCGAGTGATGCTGCAAATCCATACTCAAGGTGTTGGCGTATGCGGCACTTTTAGCAAAGACGTCGCCGAAACCAAAGTGTTTATCGTTAACCAATATTCGCGCGACCATCAGCATCCGTTGCTGTGCTCAATGGAAGAAACGTAGTTTTGGAGTGTGTATGTTAAGTAAAGAACTTGAGGTAACATTAAATAATGCTTTCAAAAATGCCCATGATAAGCGGCATGAGTTTATTACCGTAGAGCATTTACTCCTAGCTTTACTTGATAACGCTTCTGCGGAATCAGTCATGCTGGCGGTAAGCTGCGACATTAATCTACTCCGCGGACAGTTAACCCAATTCATTGACGAAACAATTTCTTTAATACCAGAAGGTATTCAACGGGAAACACAGCCTACGCTAGGCTTTCAAAGAGTATTACAGCGCGCGGTTTTCCATGTACAAGCTTCGGACAAAAAAGAAGTTACCGGTGCCAATTTATTCGTTGCCTTATTCAGCGAGCAAGATTCCCATGCTGTCTATCTGTTGAACAAACAGGATATTTCTCGATTGGATGTCGTAAATTACATTGCACATGGCATTTCCAAGCTCGACAGTGATGGTGCAGGTTCGGAAGATCAAAATACGGATGGAACACCGACCGACGCTGAAGCGGCAGGCAGTCCGCTAGAAAAATATGCGGTTAACCTTAATGAAGAGGCCTTAAAAGGCAGAATTGATCCCTTGATTGGCAGGGAGTTGGAGGTTGAACGCACTATCCAGGTGCTTTGCCGTCGCCGCAAAAATAATCCTTTGCTGGTTGGCGAAGCCGGTGTCGGTAAAACCGCAATTGCTGAAGGCTTGGCAAAACGCATTGTTGAAGAGAACGTTCCTGACATTTTATTGAATAATGTGATTTATTCTTTAGACCTTGGCAGTTTGGTTGCCGGCACGAAATATCGGGGCGACTTCGAAAAACGTTTAAAAGCCTTGGTTAATCAATTAAAAAATCATCCAGAGGCCATTCTTTTCATAGATGAGATTCATACCATAATCGGGGCGGGTTCCGCTTCCGGCGGCACAATGGATGCCTCTAATTTAATTAAACCCGTATTAGCGTCAGGCCAATTACGCTGCATAGGTTCAACCACTTATCAGGAATATCGCGGTGTATTTGAAAAGGATCACGCCCTTGCCCGTCGCTTTCAGAAAATAGATGTACTTGAACCGTCTGTTGAAGATACCGTATTAATACTGAAAGGCTTGAAATCGCGCTTTGAAGAGCATCATGACGTTAAATATTCACCTGAAGCACTTCGGTTGGCAGCAGAGTTGTCCGACCGGTATATTACCGACCGCCATCTGCCAGACAAAGCAATTGATGTTATAGACGAAGCTGGCGCCAAACAACGGATGACATCGGTAGACAAGCGTAAACCTTTGATTGAAGCAGTCGACATTGAAGAGATCGTCTCGAAGATCGCCAGAATCCCAGCGAAATCAGTCTCGACAAATGACATTGAAAAGCTCGCAAATCTTGAGAAAAACTTGAAAATGCTAGTCTTCGGTCAAGATGAAGCAATCTCGGCTTTGGCAACGGCGATTAAACTTTCACGCGCCGGCTTAAGAGATTCGCAAAAAACCATAGGCTCATTCTTGTTTGCCGGACCTACAGGCGTAGGCAAAACCGAAGTTACCCGTCAACTAGCTAAAGTTTTAGGTATCGAATTGATTCGCTTCGACATGTCGGAATACATGGAGCGTCATACTGTATCTCGGTTGATTGGCGCGCCTCCTGGCTATGTTGGTTTCGACCAAGGCGGTTTGTTAACTGAACAGATTACCAAACACCCTCATGCGGTATTGTTATTGGATGAAATTGAAAAAGCGCATCCTGATGTCTTCAATCTATTGCTACAAGTGATGGATCATGGTTCGTTAACAGACACCAATGGACGTAAAGCGGATTTTCGAAATATCATTCTGGTCATGACCACTAACGCAGGTGCGGAAGAAAGTAGTCGCGCATCCATTGGTTTTACTCAGCAAGATCACGCTACAGACAGTATGAAAATCATCGAAAAAGGTTTCTCACCTGAATTCCGCAACCGCTTGGATGCCATTATTCAGTTTAAACCGCTTGATATTTCAATTGTTGGCCATGTTGTCGATAAATTTATCTTTGAATTGGAAGCTTTGTTAACCGAAAAACAAGTTGCATTGACATTAACTCAAGAAGCACGTCTGTGGTTGGCACAACATGGCTGCGATCCTAAAATGGGTGCACGACCAATGGCAAGGCTTATTCAGGAAAAGATCAAGAAACCTTTGGCGAATGATTTGTTATTTGGTGAATTGGCACATGGAGGCAATGTTCGTGTTTATGTTGAAAATAACGAACTTTGCTTTGCGATTGAAAGTAAAGAATTAACTGTCCAGGAAAATAACTGAAAATAACTGAAAATAACGTTTTTATATAAAAATATTACCGCATTCTGAACGAAATACGACCTTTTGTTAAATCATAAGGCGTCATTTCTACTTTTACCGAGTCACCAGTAAGGATGCGAATATAATGCTTACGCATTTTTCCAGAAATATGAGCCGTAACAATATGCCCATTTTCGAGTTGAACTCTAAACATGGTATTGGGTAAGGTATCAATGACTTTACCTTCCATTTCAATTTGATCTTCTTTAGCCATAAAGATTACTTCTCCACTTAAAAAAGCCAATTATAACATAACGCATTAATTTGAAGTAGCAATCAAAAAATGTTATCCCGCTTATCTATAGATGTAAACATACGTCATATTTTCAGGAAAATCTTACGACAATTTAAACAAATGCCTAAAATTTCCTGTTGATTGTTGCGATATTGTTGACAAAGTTAACCCACGCAGATTAGCAACACATTCAGCAACATGACGGACGTAGATAGGATAATTTGGCTTGCCTCTAAAAGGAACTGGAGCTAGATAAGGCGAGTCGGTTTCGATTAAAAATCGATCAGCCGGTACTTTTTTTGCCACATTCTGAATTTCTTTGGCATTATTGAAAGTCACAATACCGGAAAATGAGATATAGAAATTCAAATCCAAGGCTTGCTTGGCAAACTCCCAATCTTCTGTAAAACAATGGATAATCCCCCCAACCTCTGACGCATTTTCTTCCTGAAGAATTTTCAAGGTATCTTCTTTGGCATCACGAGTATGAATTATTAATGGCTTTTTTAACTGTTTGGCAACACTGATATGATTTACAAAACGCTGTTTTTGCCATTCCAGATCGCCCTCGCTCCGAAAATAGTCAAGTCCGGTTTCACCAATACCAATCACCTTCTCATCTTGACCTAAAGCGAGCAACTCATCAATCGTAGGCTCCCTGCCCTCATTAACATTCGGATGGACGCCAACAGTTACGGAAATTTGCGGATAATCTTCAACCAAATTATACATGGCGTTATACGATTCCATATCTATCGCTATCGAGAGCATGTGCTCAATGCCCTGCTGTTGCGAAACTTCCATAAAACAGGCAAAATTATTTTGGTAAGGCTTAAGATCAATGCAATCTAAATGGCAATGGGAATCGATCAACATGGATATTTGGGAAAATCAGTTTGATTTCTATGAAAAGACTAATCAGAAAATAAGAGCTGGTTACATCGTGTGCGTACTGCGGTCGCTACCTAACGCACCGGCAAGATAGGTTTCGATTTTATTGCGGGCCAAACCACCATCCTGATCGCTGAATTGAACGCCAATACCGCTGCTGCGATAACCTGACGAACCGACTGGAGTTTTCCAAACGACTTTACCTGCAATCGGCAATCTTTCAGTTTCCTCCATTAAATTTAGTAGCATGAAAACTTCTTGACCCATATGATATTCCCTATCGGTGGGAATGAACAAACCTCCGTTGGTAATAAAAGGCATATAGGCTTGGTATAAAGCTTGTTTATCTTTGATTGATAACGACAATATGCCTTGCCTGGTCGCTGCTTCAGCCATATGAGTGTCTCCGGTTAACTTCTTGCCAACGAACTAAAATTTCTTCGAGCGTTACTTGAAAATTAAGCTGCGTCCCTATATGCTGCCTACCAGTCAATAACTGCTCGTATAAACCATATAAACAGCTTAATTCTAGTTGTTGAGAAATATTTTGCAAAGGTTCGATAAAGTCTTGGTTATAAAAAAATTTAGGGTTTGCACGATAAACGCATTTGATCGTGTCGGTAACCCAGGAAATTAACCAGTCCAGTAATTCGACCTTTGGAACTTTATCCCATTTTTCTGCAACTATGACAGGAAATGTCTTTTGAGAGGCGATTAACAACCAATCGTTAAAGCATTCTTCTCGCTGCTTCAAAATACCAATATCAGTTAACTGTTCAGCTTTTAACAAGGAGCCTTTGAGCAAACCGGCAAGCTTGATTTTATCTTCGTTGACGCCATTTTCTCGTAACCATTGCTGGATTATTTCAAGTTTTGGGGTGCCCAACGAAATTTTTTGACAACGGCTGGCAATAGTTGCCGGGAGTTTATTAGGCTTATCAGTGATTAAAATAAAAACAGTCCTCTCGTTCGGTTCCTCCAAGCATTTCAAAAATGCATTAGCAGCCGAAATGGTTAACATATCAGCGGGATTAATAATAATAGCCCGATAACGTTCAAACTGGGGTTTTAGGTAAGTATCTGTGATAAGAGCACGTATTTGATTGATAGAAATCGCTTTTTTATCCTCCTCAGGCAGCATCTCTATAAAATCAGGGTGAGTTCCAGCCGCAATCAGATTGCAATAGTAGCATTGCCCACAATGAAAACCGTAGTCTGTTGGGTTTAAACACAACAATGAAAAAGCGAACTGCCTCGCCAATGCCGTCTTACCAATCCCACGTGCGCCGCTAATCATAATGGCTTGAGGAATGCGTTGCTGTGTGTTGTATTGGTTAAGCTGTTGCCAATCTTTGGTTAACCAAGGAAACAAGAAATCTACTGACATGCTATCAATTCATCCAGTGCCTTTACGATTGCCTGCTGTACATCGGTTAACTCAAGCTCCGCATTTATGATCTTGATGCGATCAGGATTCAATTTGGCTTGCTGCAAATAACTCTGTCTTACTTGGTTAAAAAAAGCTAACCGCTCCGACTCGAAACGATCGGGCTTTTCACCTCGACTTCTAGCCCGATGCATGCCAACTTCACTGGAGGCATCCAATAACAATGTTAAATCGGGTCGCAAATCGCCTTGTACATAATTCTCCAACCACGCTATAGCGGAAACATCCATCCCCCTACCACCACCTTGATAAGCATAAGTCGCATCGGTAAAACGATCACATAAAACCCACTTACCCTGCGTTAACGCAGGCTTGATAACATGCTCCAGATGTTGGGCGCGAGCAGCAAAAATCAACAAAAGTTCCGCTTGATCGGTTAACTTCTCATTATCACAAGCCAAAAGCAATTGCCGCACTTTCTCCGCGATTTCGGTGCCACCGGGCTCTCTCGTAGTAACAATTGATAGATTTCGGCTAACAAGATAATCTCGAATAAAAGCAACATTAGTTGATTTTCCTACACCCTCGCCACCTTCAAGAGTAATAAATTTACCAGCTTTATTGGACATTAACCTTCTTTTGAATTAGATTAAATTAATCATAAGCAATTGTTATTTATATAAAAATAAATAGTTTAAGTCTTTATGGTTCACGTATTGCTTCACATTTTTAGTGATACCATATGATACACTGCAAGACGAATAGGGAGAACTCGATCAAATCAAACTATTTTTATTTGCCACAGCCAGCGCTTGATGTATGTGGATACCCAATGTCGCCATTATACCGAGGAGATCTTTTAAGCTAATTTTATTGTGTCTGTTTCAAATTGATACTGAATTAAACAAGTTCGGGCAGATTTTGGGTTTTGTGCAATTATACAAACATCCGGCGCAGTTAACTGTAAGATTCCAAATCATACTATTTGGCGATCTCGACTAGACTTTAGAAGTAGACGTCCCCAAGTTACCAGCGAATAGCCAGTTGTTCCGGTCAATGACAAATAGGTGATTCATATTTTCATCAAAAAAGCCACCCAAAACCATTTGACCGAAGGCATTTTGGTGCCGTGGAACAAGGTGATTGAGGTATGCGGATGGCAACCGGCGCATTCACACACATGGCGGGTTTGCAGCAACCAACCTTTCTGATGGTCACAGCACTCGCAACTGAACTCTTCCGGCCATCTCAGTATAATAAGTGTTTGGAAACAGCGCATTTCATCTGAAAAGTGCCGTTGCCACTCCCAAAAACTTGCGGACATCTGCTTGGCATGACGGCTTTTCAGTTAATCAATCTAAAATTTGAGATTTTGCTACCTGTGGTAAGTTCATAGCAATTTAAAGGAATTAACTTTAGCTTCCTAAGATCTTTCATATTATTGCCTGATCTGCTTTACTTCGATCAATCTATTTACTCGGCAAATTGTAAACTGGCGAGCTTGGCATAAAGCCCACCTTTTTTAACTAGCTCATCAGGTGTTCCAATTTCAACTATCTTGCCATGATCCAGTACAATGACTCGATCTACTTTCTTCACTGTCGCCAGACGGTGGGCAATGATAATCGTGGTTCTACCTTCCATTGCCGCATCCAAGCCTTCCTGCACGAGAATTTCTGAGTTGGCATCCAAGGCGCTGGTGGCTTCATCGAGTAATAACAACGGGGCATTTTTAAGAATTGCCCGGGCAATTGCAATACGCTGGCGTTGGCCACCAGACAATCGCGTGCCGCGTTCACCCAAAAAAGTTTGATAGCCTTCTGGCAAACGGTGAATGAATTCTTCAACTTGCGCCGACTTCGCGGCAGCGATGACTTCTAGGTCACTGGCACCCGGACAACCATAACGGATGTTTTCCAGGGCATTCGCCGAAAATATCACTGGATCTTGCGGTACTATGGCGATATTGTTGCGTAATTCATGCAGAGTTAGCTGGCGGATATCCTGCCCGTTATAGCGGATAGCACCTTGGTTCACGTCATAAAAACGTAACAAAAGTTGGAATAAGGTCGTCTTACCTGCACCGGATGGTCCAACAAGGGCGATGTTTTCGCCGGGAGCGATGTCGAAGATGATGTCATCCAGCGCTGAAGTTTGCAATCTGGATGGATAACGAAATGAAACATGATCAAATTGAATCCTGGCTTTTCCGGTGTGAGTCAATGCTTGCGGCGCCATGTTTTCCACAATGGCAGATTCGGCATGGAGCAGTTCCAACAGACGTCCCGTTGCACCTGATGCCCTCATAATATCTCCCCACACTTCGGCAATCGTACTGACGGCACTGGCAACGATAACAGCATAAAGAATAAATGAAGCCAGTTGCCCTCCCGTCATGTTGCCCGCCTGTACCAGGTTTGCACCTATCCACAGCACAAAAATAATGGAACCCATAACTGCTATGACGATAAATGCGGTTAAAAATCCACGGACTTGCGTGCGTCGGATTGCGGTTTTGAAGCTAGCTTCTGCGCTATCGGTGAAGCGTTGGGTTTCACGTTGTTCCTGGGTATAGGCTTGGACCGTCGGAACGGCATTGAGGATTTCGCCTGCCAGTGCGGACGCATTGGCAATTTTATCTTGGGATTCCCGTGACAGTTTCTTGACTTTGCGACCAATTATTAACAAAGGGATCATCAGCAATGCCATCAAGCTTAGGTTCAGTGAAAATAGATAAAAACTGGTTACCGCCAGCATAATCATCCCGCCAGAAAACTGGAACAGGCTGCGCAAACCCATCGAAACCGAACTGCCGACGACGGTTTGAACCAAAGTGGTATCACCTGTCAGCCGTGACAACACCTCACCAGTTTGTAAAGTTTCAAAAAATTGTGCGGATTGCACTAACACTCTACCATACACCGCACTGCGCAAATCGGCTATCACCCGTTCACCAATCCAGTTTACCGTGTAATATCGTGCTGAAATCATGGCCGCCCACAGACAGGCCAGCCCAAACAATGACAAGAATCGTTCATTCAAACTAAGCGAACCAAACAGGCCGACCGAGAGTTTTTGCTGATTGCCAAAACCAAAATCAATCAGATCACGAAACGCTAAGGGTATAACCAATATAGTCACCGAACCCAGGCAAAGGAATATCAATGCCAAAAGCATTTTTCCACGGTAGGGGCGTAGAAAAGGCCATAAACTCGTTAAAGAAGATGCGTTTCGGGCGGGACTGACTTGATCGTTCTTGTGGGCTGGCATTCGTCTTTAGGTTAGAAAATGAGATTTTCATTTTCTCATGCCTAATGAGGTTAACCGAAAATATTCATCTACTGGAAGCTAGATTTAACCTAATCGATAGGCAAATACAGATTCTGGAGAGGATTTAGTTTTTCGACAACAACATTTCGACTATGGTTATTGGCTTATTTCGTTTTTGGAGAAGGAATAAAACCGCTCCTAAATGGAGGATCAGAGCAAGGTCTTCTTCCAAAAATAAATTCTTCATTAACTAGCTCGGCTCGCGACGGTATTCGGCGAAGACCAAGAATTTTCATAGTAACAGGGGACAGTGGTATTAATACAAACATCCGCAATGCAAATCACCCAAAAAATTCGAATATCAATACACCCAGCCTGAGCAATGCCAAAACGCAAGAAATTCTGAAAAGTTACCTGAGATTCGCTTCCATATTTTTGTACAGAATTTACCACGATAAGGAAGCACACTCTTGGAGCCAAAATTTGTGGGTCTGTAGATACTCTGGGTTGCGTTTAGTGGAAATGCGACCGATGATGTACGGAAGAAATACATCCAAGAGCAGAAACCGGATAAGGCCGACGTTGATTTCAGGGTTCTGTAATCAACCCATAGGACGAATAAAATCCGGCTTTAAGCCATAACCCTTTAGCTGGTAGAGTTTCACAACTACTTAACCCTTCAAAATTTATTCAATTTGTGTGAATAATGTTGGCAAACACACAAACATTGTAATATTTATAACATAATCATTCCCTGCCAATGAGAAAATAAACACTTAAATTCATTACGTTATAAGCCTATTAATTGATTTGGTACGTTCTGTGCTTCTGTTCTAACCAAAGAACAAATTAGGCGACAATCATGGAATTACCAGTACTAAACGATACCCCTGCAAGCAAGGGCGGATGCTCAGCCAGCTCCTGCGGTTCAACCGATGACCAGTTGGATCATCTTACCGATGAAATCCGCGCCAAGGTGCAGAATCATCCGTGTTATTCGGAAGATGCCCATCACTACTTCGCCCGAATGCATGTCGCGGTAGCACCAGCTTGTAACATCCAGTGCCATTACTGCAACCGCAAGTACGATTGCGCCAATGAGTCACGCCCCGGTGTGGTTTCGGAGTTGCTGACGCCAGACCAAGCGGTTAAAAAGACGATGGCGGTCGCGGCCAACATCCCGCAGATGACGGTATTAGGTATTGCCGGTCCCGGCGATCCACTCGCCAATCCTGAGCAAACCTTCGAAACCTTCCGCCAGTTAAGCCAGGATGCGCCCGATATTAAATTGTGTGTTTCCACCAATGGCTTGGCTTTGCCTGCTTCGGTCGAAGAGCTTTCCAAACACAACATCGACCATGTAACCATTACCATTAACTGTGTCGATCCTGAAGTTGGCGCCAAGATTTATCCCTGGATTTTCTGGGAAAACCGCCGGATTAAAGGCATCGAAGGCGCCAAGATTTTGATCGAGCAACAGCAAAAAGGCCTGGAAATGCTGGTCGCCAAAGGCATTCTCGTCAAAGTCAATTCGGTGATGATTCCCGGCGTTAACGACAAGCATCTCGCCGAAGTCAGCAAAATCGTCAAAGCTAAAGGCGCATTTTTGCATAACGTCATGCCGCTGATAGCCGAAGCCGAACATGGCACTTTCTATGGCGTGATGGGACAGCGAGGCCCGACACCGGACGAGTTGATGGAGTTACAGGATTCCTGCTCCGGCGATATGAACATGATGCGCCACTGCCGACAATGCCGCGCCGATGCGGTCGGCATGCTGGGCGAAGACCGTGGCGACGAATTTACCCTGGACAAAATCGAAGACATGGAAATCGATTACCAGGCCGCCATGGAGAAACGCAAGGTGATCCATCAAGCCATTGAAGCCGAGATGAACTCCAAGCGCGAAGCCAAAGTCGAAACTATCGCTAAACAGGCTGCGGAAGAGAAATTGACCACCCGGCCAGTGTTGATGGCGGTGGCAACCAGCGGCCAGGGCGTGATTAACGTCCACTTCGGTCATGCCAAGGAATTCCTGATTTACGAAGCCTCGCCGGATGGCGTGCGTTTTATCAGCCACCGCAAAACCGATCTATATTGCGGTGGCGACGATACCTGCGGCGATGGCGAAAGCGTCCTGCAACAAACGATCCGCGCCCTGGAAGGCTGCGAAACCGTATTGTGCTCAAAAATCGGTTACGAGCCTTGGGAAATGCTGGAACAGGCGGGAATCATGCCTAACGGCGAACATGCCATGGAACCCATCGAGGAAGCTGTGATGGCGGTCTACAAAGAAATGGCTAAAGCCGGAAAACTGGATGAGGTAAAGCCGGAACAACGCGCAACTGCGTAGGAGAAATCGGATGGCGCTCAAAATTATCAATACCTGCGTAAACTGTTATGCCTGCGAACCCTTATGTCCGAGTCAAGGCCATATACAAGGCCGAAGCGCATTTTTTGATTAACCCCAGAAAATGCACGGAATGCGAAGGCGATTTCCATGAGCCGCAATGCGCCAGCATTTGCCCGATAGAAGGCGCAATTCTGGATCAATTCGGCATGGCGATCAATCCGCCGGGTTCGTTAACCGGAATTCCGCCGGAACGGATGGCAGAAGTGATGGCTGAATTACAGGCGCATTAACTATTATGACTATCGTGCACTTTTACGAAAAACCGGGTTGCCTGACCAACGCCAAGCAGAAAAAATGGTTGGTGTCGGCAGGCCTGCTGGTTGTTGTGCATGATTTATTGCAGGAACCCTGGAAGGAAAACCGGCAAATGCTTCGGGCGTTTTTTGGCGCCATGCCGATTAAAGATTGGTTTAACCCAAATGCTCCGGATATTAAAAATGGTTTAGTTAACCCCAATAACCTCGATGAAACACAGGCTATTGAGTTGCTGGTTAAGCAGCCCATATTAATCCGCCGTCCGCTTATGCAAATTGACGATCAACTTTATGTTGGATTCGACAGCGAACAGATAAACGCACAGAACAACCTAGTAATAACCAAACCTGCACCCGAAAACGCCGAAAAATGTAGTAAATCCAGTCGGCATGAGGTTTATCAGCCATGAGTGCGGTCGCGCTGGAAAATACGGATGGTAGCCCAATCGCAGTTGCCTTGTCCGAACGCGTGCACTGGGTTGGCGCATTCGATCCGGATCTTCGCACTTTCGATATTATTCTTAAGTCAGCGAACGGCACCAGTTATAACGCTTATGTCGTCCGCGGTAACGAAGGCGTGGCCGTTATCGATACCGTCAAGGAGGAATTTTCCGACGAGTTTTTCGCCCGCCTGGAATCGGTAGCCGATTATTCGGAAATTAAAGTTATCGTCCTTAACCATCTGGAACCCGACCATACCGGCGCATTGCCGGAATTGATGAAACGCGCCCCGCAGGCACAGCTTTATATTTCCCAGAAAGCGCAATCGATGCTCAAGGGCTTGCTGAAGCAGGATGAAATCAGCTTTAAACCAGTGCTTACCGGCGATACTGTCAGCCTGGGTGACCGCAGCCTTTATTTTCTGCATACGCCTTACCTGCATTGGCCGGATACCCAATGTACCTATGTACCGGAAGAGAAGACCTTATTTTCCGGCGATGTTTTCGGTTGTCACTTTTGCGACAAAAGGCTGTTTAACGGCGAGACCGGCGATTTCCGGTTTTCGTTTGAATATTACTACGCGCATATCATGCGCCCATTTAAGGAATATGTGCTGCGGGCGTTGGAGCTAATCGAGCCATTGCCTTTGAAATTGATTGCCCCTACGCACGGGCCAATCTTAAGAGACAGACCGGAACGCTACATCCAGCGTTACCGACAACTCTCCAGTCCCGGTTTGCATAGCGAACTCAGCCCCAACCAGAAAACCCTGCTGATTTTTTACATCAGCTCCTATGGCAACACCCGCAAGATGGCTGAGGCAATTTACAAAGGTGCGATGCAGGTGCCGGATGTGCGGGTATCTTTATACGACCTGGAAGGCGGCGAAGTTGCGCCCTTTGTTGATCTCATTGAAGATGCCGACGGCCTGATTTTGGGTACACCGACCATCAACGGCGATGCGCCAAAACCGATCTGGGATTTGTTGTCATCACTTACCGTTGTCAACCTGAAAAGCAAACTCGGCGGCGTGTTCGGCTCTTACGGCTGGACTGGCGAAGGCGTAAGGCTGGTGGAAGACCGCTTGCGCGGCTTGAAAGCTGCGCGTCCCCATTCCCGGGTTGCGCGTGAAGCTTATCCCCACCATTGATGAAATCATGGAATGCGAAGCCTTCGGGCAGGAACTCGCTCAGGAACTGATGGGCTTACGGGAAGCCAAGATCATTAACTTTGCGGATTTGGCTTAACGCTGCATAAACCATATTCCGCAGGGTTAACAACCAAGAATGAGCCGATAAAAAGGATGTCGGTCTTCTTATTGCGTCGAGCAATAACAAAGGAATCGAATCGATTCTCACAGGGAAATTCACGGGAAATTCGTCAGATTAGACGGTTTCCTGAATTAGTTTTTAAACCATATGGAGTTAACACGATGGCCAAAGCGACCATTACTTTTGAAGATATCAATGTCACTGTCACCGTTCCGGCGGGGACGCGCGTAATCGAAGTGTCCGAAAAAGTCGGCTCGGCAATTACTTACGGTTGCCGCGAAGGCGATTGCGGTACCTGCCTGATGAAAGTCACCGACGGCTGGAATAACCTCACCGAACCTTCCGTATTGGAAGACAAAGTACTGCGCGACAACATGGCCGGCAAGCATAACCGTCTGGCCTGCCAAGCGCAGGTGCTCGGCGGTACATTATGCGTAAAACCGGTTTAACGGAGAGGAGAGAATAATCATGGCCTTAGTGACATTTACCAACCCTGGTTACCGCGACAAAACCGTCTATGCGGTGGCCGGTAGCCATACCCAAAGCCTGTTAAAACTGGCTTTGGAAAACAAAATCCCCATCGATTTCTCGTGTGAAGACGGCGAATGCGGAACCTGTGCGGTCAAGGTGAGCCAGCATCGACAAAAAGATGCAACGCATGGGTGGCACGATGACCGAAAAGGAAAAAGCCTTGCTAAAGCAAATCGGCAAGGTCAGCCAGGAAGAACTGGAGCAAATGATCGTTGACGACCTGCCGCCCACCTGGCGGCTGGCTTGTCAAATGATCGTCCGCGATGAAGATATCCGTGTTGAATATTAAAAACTTATCGGTGGCAATACTCAACTCTGTAAAGTTTGTTTCTCCAGACCATTCGATCTGAGTACTTTGAATCTCAGATCGAGCGGAAAGTGGTTAATTTCGTTCGTGGTGAGCATGTCGAACCATGAATGAAATCAACTTGTTAAGAGACTCCCTAAAGGATTGAATGTTTAAAGATGTCCTGCCTAGCCTTAAAAGACAATCTATCACCGTTAACGCGCCAGCAGTGTTACGACAACCTGCTGGCCTGTGCTAACGGCTCACCCAATAGCCGCTGGCTGGCGCAGATCATCGCAAGCTGGCAGGTTGGCGATGGCATGTTGCCGCGCGGGCTGGGCTTAAGCGACAAGGAGTTTTCCGTTGTGCTTGCCTGTTATTTTCCAGGCTATCAACTTAAGCCTAATGCGCCGTCCGGTAAAATACTGGATTTCAGCCGCATGCTGGAAAAGCACGATCTTGAAAAATACCTCAGGCATTATGCCGTTCTTCCCGCACCCGAAAGCGAATGGCTGATCGCCCTGATAGTCGCCGCCTGCCTCGGCAGCGACCACCTCTGGCAGGATTTAGGCCTGTTTAGCCGCAGCGAACTCTCCGCCCTGCTGCAACATAACTTCCCAGAAATGGCAGCTCGCAACAATAAGGATATGAAGTGGAAAAAGTTTATCTATAAACAGCTGTGCGAGGAAGAAGGCATTTATGTGTGTCGCGCGCCGTCCTGTGAGGTTTGTCAGGATTATGGGATATGTTTTGGGCCGGAAGATTAAATTGATTTTTGATGATTTGTATCAGTGCTTCGTCAAGCTCGCCACGAACGGTTTGTTGTTGATTCCGTTCGTGGTGAGTCTGTCGAACCACTTGTGCCCTGAGGGTATGAACGGAATCAATTTATTTTGTGTCGCTAATGCGCGACGATAGTTTTAGATGCCGGTTCCCGCACTGGCGAGCGTGATACTTTTCTTTGCTTGTCCTCGGCAACTGCTCCTGCGTTGCCCTACCTCCTGCATCCATGAAGTCGAAAGAAAAGTATGCAAAAGAAACGCCCCCCGGATGCCGCTTATCTCCTGCGTTCCTCAGTTTTAACGGGTGTTGCACCCAAAGGGCATAAACCGGAAGGGACTTCCTGTCCCTACGGCAACGTGGGGCATCCTGCCGCGCCCTTTATGCCCTCAGGTGCTTCGGGCTAATCCCGCCAAAACCTCCGGTATTTATGCCCTTGGGTACTCGGCGCGGCATAACGGGAGTGTGCGACAAATTGTAGGTTGGGGTGAACTTGTGAACCCCAACCTACCTCGCTACCAAGTTCAGTGTTTATTTAAATTAACAAGACACTCTTTAAAGTAAACATAAAGCTGTGTATTTTCCAGACCTTTATCTTTGAGTTCAAATATAATGTCTTCAGATTGTTTCAAATGATTTAACCTACAGTGAGCTATACCCACAGCTATTTTTAGCTCATGTAATCTGTCACCTTTTATTTCATTTTTAAATACTTCGTATTGTTCCAAATAGCGTTCGAAATCGTTTTGACTAAAGATAGCCTGTAAATACATTTTGACTGCCATGTAGGTACCGTTATTATCTTCGAGGGAAATTTTATAAAGAATTTCTGCACCTTTATAGTCACCCTTAGCTGCCAACATATTGCCTTTATTCATTAAAGCCCATGTTTTATCACCAAAGTACTTCATTGCAAGGTCATATTTTGTTATTGCTGCGTCGAACTTCTTTAGCTCACTTAACACTCCCGCCCAGCCATTATAAAAATGAAAACCCTTTACCCCTTGGTATTCCGCTTTTGCAAACTGCGCATTTTCAAGGCGCAATATATCTTCTTTATAGCTAGGATTTTTTTCCCTAGATGCACGTAAACCAAGATAATCAATCCATTTTGGTATTGCACAAGGATGAAAATGTCCTATCAAGGCACTGAAATAATTGTCTGCCTCTTCTATACTTTTCGTTTCCGCCTTTATGATTGATTCGCCTAATACTTTTCTCCAATCAGGTGGAAAATTAAATATAATTTTATTCAATGCCTTAGTCGCTTCTTCGTATCTCTGGTTACGAATTAAGTAGAGAGAATAGCTTAAAACGATATTTGGATCGCTAGATGTAAAAGGCAGCGAAGTGTTCCATACCCTCTCGGCATTTTTCAGATCGCCTATTCCTTCGTATAACCAAGCTAACCCAGAAAATGCAAAACCAGATATTTGGTTACCCTTTTTTACAAGTTGGTCAAATCTATCTATTGAGCCATTTTTATACTCGCTTAGCAGGTTTTCGATATCTCTAAATCCAATTGCCATGTTGGCTTTTGACATAGCAATACCTAGTTTTGCAAGATCATCTGAGGGCTCAATTTCTAATGCCTTTTCAAAATATTTTTCTGCTCGCGCGTAGTTTATCGCTTTAATTGCACTCTCTTGTCTGTTTAAAACCAGGTATCCTAAAAGAGACCATGGTAAAGAAATTGATTTATACTCATCCTTAAATTTAGTGGCTATTAGAATGGATTCTTCAACTCCCGAAGGGTTATTAACGTGAACTTCAGATGCGTAGATTCCAGGATTAGCATATTTCAATATAAGTAGACTGGCAGCTCGCTTTGCGATGTCTAAATTAATTGCTTCATAGCTGCTATTATGCAAAAACTCATCGCCAATTTCGGCAGTGACTTGAACATTAAATCCACCATTTGAGTCTAATTTGATGATATTTCCGTTCAAGCGCATTTTTTTTGAACCGTGAAATCGATTGATGGCATCTTCGAAAATACGAATTGATAAGCCTGTTTCGGGAAGGGTTAATTCAATGCGTCTTGTTGAAGAAATAATGCTTGAATGTATATTGTTAATAAGCTCCTTGAAAATTTCTGGAAAAGGGTATTCACTAACTATGCAAGCATTAGCACCAAGTTTTTGTAAATTTAACTTGTCTTCTAAGAACGGTTTATCTTGCTTAGAATAATACTTCTCAAGAATTTGATTTGTTTCAACAACGACCTGTTCAGTGAACAATTTACCGGACATGCCAGTTTTTTCTAGCTCTTCAGGAAGTTGGAAAGTTTCAATGTATACAATATCTTGAGACGATTTTATTAATGCATCGTATACGTAAAAGCCAAATACAAGAACAAACGTAATCCATATAAAAAATTTCCCCATTTTTTCTAATGCACTAGGCATTTCAAGGCAATATGGTGAAGAAATTAGCCTTTGTATGCATCTAAATAGTCTGAAAACGCTATTTTTGAATAAGGAAAATAGTTTTTGAATTAAAGATAATATAAATTTTTTATTCATATTCGAGCATTAAAAAGACACGGTAAAGTGCGGGGTACGATCTACAATAATCAATAATTAGTTAGATTTATGTTGGGGTTCAGAAAGTCACCCACAACCTAGAGTTTTCCGTCTTATCCCGTATGCCGCCATGTACTCAAAGGGTATAAATACTGGAAGTTTTGGCGGAAAAAGCCCGAAGCACCCGACGGCATAAAGGGTACGGCAGGGATGCCGTACGTTGCCGGAGGCGCATGAAGTATGGCATGAGGGTGCAGCATTTTCCGCATTCACTACGTTCGTATAGCACATCCGCACAGAGAAAATCATCTCGTCCGTGGGTACGAGAACCCATATTAAAATAACGGTATTAGCGACACAAAAAACAAAACCCCACTAACGCCATAACTCTTAATCCCAAATATAGTTTATCAAATTGTGATTATTCAATCCGACTTGTCATTCCGAGCTCAGCGAGGAATCTTAAGCGTTGGAGAGTTGAATTAAGCCTTAAGATTTCTCACTAACGTTCGAAATGACAGCATATCTAGCCGCTTTAAAAAAACACATAATATAGGATGTAAAACTACACTTTCCTAATCGCCCCCGGATATTCTGCAACTAAGGAATCTACTGTCAATAAGGTAAAACCCTCAACCGTCGCTTGGGCGATCAAAATGCGGTCAAATGGGTCTTTATGCAACGGCGGAAGGTTCGATAAAAATACTGCATGTTCGCTAGTGATCGGCAGTTCGCTGTAACCGTTGTCCAGTAAGCCACGCCGTAATACCCTTACATCAACTTGAAAATCGGGTCGCCCAAGGCTGTTCTTGATGGCGATTTCCCAAAGGGACGCGGGGCTAAAAACCAATTCGTTCTGAGTATCTTCAATTAGCTCAAGAGCGGCAACCGACAAATTTTCCGGCGTTCCTGCCGCCCATAACAGCAAATGGGTATCCAGTAAGAGTTTCATTAACCGCCGTTGAACAGATTGGTTATTTCATCTTCACCCATGCGGTCGAAGTCGTTCGGTACCTTGAAAGCTCCAGCTAGAAATCCTGTACGGCGGGTTTGATCATTATCTGGTGTGGTTAAGGCAGAAACTTTAACTAACGGCTTTCCGGCTTTGGCGATAATAAACGGTTCGCCTTCAACGGCCTGTTCAACTAAACGGGAAAGATGCGTTTTTGCTTCATGGATATTGATGGTTTTCATATAAGCCCTTATTAAACTAAATCAGGTTAGTTTAGTTTAACATAGCTGGCTTTGTTAGCAATCGGTATGAGGCTGATTTACGACAAATCCAAGTGACCATAAGGCGGTAAAGTCTCCAGTCGTTTATCTTCTAACGCTTCCCCCACGGTGAAGTGGTATAAGCTTTGCCACTGGTTATACTGTAACCCTAACACCCCATGTACGGCATCGTCGAAGAAACAGCCGATGCCCGTACCGCGCACACCGCCAGCTTCCGCCTCCAGATACAGGATTTGGCCAAGCAGGCCGCATTCCCAGAACAGGCGGCGGTAACGCCAGGGTTCGGCTTCGATATTTTCGGCAAAGCGGGTGAGCATACCTAAGCTGAAAAAACTGTCGCTGGCGATGGGTTGATGGCAGGATAAAGTCTTGGCGGCTTGCCTGACGTTTCCGGGGGTTAAGAGATAAAGGTCACACAATTCAAACGCTTTTTGCCAAACGAATTCAGTGGAAAATGCTTGTTTGAGTTCCGGCAAATCCTTGGCATCGCGCAGCAACACGTATAAGCCTGGTTCCAGTCCGGCAACTCGATGCACGAATAACACCATATGCACTTGCGGCGGCCAGTTCCAGGCGGTGAATGGCGGTTTGGCGTTGGGCAACAACGCCAGCAGCATGCGGTGGAAATCGGGTAGAGGCAAATCGTCAGCTTTACCATTGAATTGCTGGGCGCTGCGCCGTTGGCGGATTAGTGTGCTCGCACTTAGGTTTTGCTCAGGTGAAGGCAGTGGAAATTGTGGCGCTTGCCAGCGTTCGCTTACGGTTGGAGGTTTTCGGCTATGGGCAGTGACTTCGTCAATTAGCTTCCATTGATAAAAATGGTGTTGGCTTAAGCGTTCGGCATGACCAAACCATTGCGCATTTTGTAAGCTTTGTGACAATTGCTTGGCAATGAATGGCGCGGGTTCTTTGTGTGTTGTACAGATTCGGATAACGCAGTCTGCGTATTCGCGTTCATTTTCCATGAATTCATCGTTTCGATCCAGCCCTAGACAGGCGCCGATCTCGCTGTCCGACATTTCACTGCACAATTCCACTGTCCAGCCCAGGCAGGCGGCGGCATAACTTAAGGCCGCCAATGCATGGCCGATATCGTGCTGGCAATAGCGGAAGGCGCGTTCGCCGTATTTCCAGGCTTCACGCCAGTGTATAGAAGATAAGCCAACGTAAAACCCGGATGCAGATTCGTCAGCTTCAAACCGGCAGCGGCGTTCCAGATGATGATCGACACTGACATAATGGTAAACCCCAGCTGGCAATAGTGTGTTGCCGGTTAAAACTACGTAAGCCTCGGTTGGATGCAGGTTGCCGCTGGAAGGGTTACAGCGTAAAGCCCAGCGGTCAGGCCCATATTGTTTCCATGCCGATAAGCCGAAACTCAATTCAAGCAGCAATCCAATTGAGGTTAAGTCCAGGGGCTGCGGTGCGCTGCGTTCAGGACGGTCTAAATCACCAAACAAGCCCTTTAACTCCACTCCGGGTTGCGGCAGCTTGATTACTTCCGTCCCTCCAAAGCGCCGGAATGGATCGGGTTGGTCGTCCCAATCCAGCGAAGCAGGGCCTTTGGCATAAGCGCTAAGCTGATGCTTAGTGCGCTCGTGGTAACTAATAACAAAATCCGAATCGACACTCATAGCCACTTATCTTATAGCAAACCCGGTGCTGCCCATCGGCTAATTAATCGTTTTGTTAAGATGTAAATCTTCGCTCCAACAACCTACCGGCCTGCCGAGGTTAAGTTCCCCGTCTTCAAACCTGACCAGAAATACAAACCGGTCCTGGTCTTCTTCAATATGGCCTTTCATAACGATGACTCCGCGTGAACCGGCCTGCGCCAATATTTCACCGGGTATGCTGTCAGGCATGGAGCCGTCGTTAATAATGTTATGGGCTGCATAGACCACATCGCCTAAATCTAAATCTTCTACTCGCATCATGACCTCTGTAGGTGTTTTTTGTAGCAAAAATGACAAAAGCCTTGGGTTTGTTATAAAACGGCTTGTCGCTGAACTTTAACCGGTATGAATAAGCATCTAATTTTCATTAAGTTATAAAAAAATATCAACAATGGCATACAGGTTGCTTTACCTATTACAAAATCAATGCCAAACCCATAGAGGCTTATTTAAGATGATTACATTAACTGAAAATGCCGTTAAAGCCGTTGACCGTTTTATCAGCAATTCCGACAAGCCCAGCGGCGGCTTGCGTATCGAAGTGACCGATGGCGGATGTTCCGGCATGCAGTACGGTTTACGTCTGGAAGAGAAGGAAACTTCGGACGATACCGTGATCGACTGCGGCAAGGTCAAAGTCTTTATCGACCCCCAAAGCCTGCCTATGTTGGAAGGGATATCGATTGATTTCTTGGATGGGCTGGAAGGCTCCGGTTTTAAATTTACCAATCCCAATGCTGTAAAAAGCTGTGCCTGCGGCTCGTCGTTTACTACGGCGGATAACGGCGGCGCGCCCAAAACCTGTTCGTAAGTAAGAGAGGAAATAGCTATGTGGGATTATTCAGATAAAGTAAAAGATCATTTTTTCAACCCGAAAAACGCCGGGGCGGTTGCTGAGGCGAATGCAACGGGTGAAGTCGGCTCGATCAGTTGCGGCGACGCTTTAAGGTTGACGTTGAAAGTTAACGACGATACCGAAGTGATTGAAGAAGCCGGTTTCCAGACTTTCGGTTGCGGCTCAGCGATTGCCTCATCATCGGTATTAACCGAGCTGATTATCGGCATGACCCTGGACGAGGCATTGAAAGTCACCAATCAGGACATTGCCAAGGAACTGGACGGCCTGCCACCGGAAAAAATGCATTGCTCGGTGATGGGACGTGAAGCCTTACAGGCTGCTATCGCCAACTACCGCGGCGAAGAATGGAAAGACGAACATGAAGAAGGTGCGTTAATCTGCAAATGTTTCGCCATCGATGCGGTGATGATCGAAGAAATGGTCTGGGCGAATAAACTGCGTACAGTTGAAGACGTGACCAATTACACCAAGGCAGGCGGTGGTTGTGCGGCCTGCCATGAAGATATCGAATCGATTCTCGAAAAGGTATTAAAGGAGCGTGGCGAAGCTTTCGACCCCAATGCCGCTCCGGTTGAAAAACCCATGCCGGCAGTTGCCGCTGAAAAGAAACCGCTTACCAATTTGCAGCGCATCAAAAAAATTGAAGAAGTCCTGAATTCTTTACGTCCACAGTTAATGGCCGACGGCGGCGATGTAGAATTGGTCGAAGTTGTCGGTAATACCGCTTACGTCAACATGACGGGCGCGTGCAATGGTTGCCAAATGGCGGCGATGACCATTGCCGGTATCCAACAACGCCTGATGGAAGTGATGGGCGAATTCATTAAAGTGGTACCTGCCTCGCAAATGCCGCAAGCTGAATTGGTAACAATCAAGGAGGCGGCGCATGGCTGATATTTATCTGGATAACAATGCCACCACCAAGGTCGATAGCGCGGTGGTCGATGCCATGATCCCGTTCTTTACCGAACAGTTCGGCAACCCGTCTTCCATCCATCGTTTTGCAGACGGTGTAGCGTCAGCGATAAAGAAAGCACGTAGACAAGTGCAGGAGCTCATCGGCGCAGAGCATGATTCGGAGATTATTTTTACTTCGTGTGGTACAGAATCTGATTCAACAGCCATTCTTTCAGCAATTAAAGCTCAACCTAACCGTAAAGAGATTATAACCACGATGGTGGAGCATCCGGCGATATTGAGCCTTTGCGAAAATCTGGAGAAAGAAGGTTATACCATTCACCGTTTGCCGGTGGATAAATGTGGCCGCTTAAACTTGGAATCTTACAAAAAAATGTTGTCTGACAATGTTGCCATCGTGTCGGTGATGTGGGCCAACAATGAAACCGGTACGATTTTTCCGGTCGTCGAAATGGCGGAGATGGCTAATGCCGCGGGCATTATGTTCCATACCGATGCCGTACAAGCAGTCGGCAAAATCCCGATGATGTTGCAGGACACCAAGATCGATATGTTATCGATTTCCGGCCATAAGTTACACGCGCCAAAAGGTATAGGTGTTTTGTATTTGCGTCGCGGAACGCGTTATCGGCCTTTATTACGCGGCGGCCATCAAGAGCGCGGAAGACGGGCAGGCACGGAAAATACGGCATCCATCGTCGGATTGGGCAAAGCCTGCGAGCTGGCCATCGAGCATATGGAATATGAAAACGTCCAGGTTAAAGCCATGCGCGACCGCTTGGAACAAGGCATTGTCGAACAAGTCCCTCACTGTTTTATCACTGGCGACCTCAACAACCGCCTGCCGAATACTACTGACATTGCGTTTGAGTATATCGAAGGGGAAGCCATTTTAATGCTGCTCAGCAAAGCCGGGATTGCGGCTTCAAGCGGTTCCGCTTGCACTTCGGGTTCGCTGGAACCTTCGCACGTCATGCGGGCGATGAATATTCCTTACACCGCAGCGCATGGCACCATCCGTTTTTCTTTTTCCCGCTATAACACGATGAGTGAAGTGGATGAAGTGCTTAAGGTGATGCCAGGCATCGCCGCCAGCCTGCGTAAACTGTCGCCTTATTGGGACGGTATAAATAACGCACCTGTAGCCAACCCGGAACAGGCTTTTCAACCGACTTATGCCTAGTATACCTAACTTAAGTAGATAAGCTTATATGAACAAGCCCAACCGAACCATTATCATCGATGATACCACGCTCCGAGATGGCGAACAGTCTGCTGGCGTTGCCTTTTCGTTAACTGAAAAACTGGACATTGCCCGGCAATTGTCGGCGATGGGCGTTAAGGAACTGGAAATCGGCATCCCGTCGATGGGCGAACAGGAACGCGAAGAGATCAAGGCGATTGCCGCCTTGGGCTTACCCAGTGACTTGTTGGTGTGGTCACGGATGCGTGCCGAAGATTTACCACACTGTTTGAATCTTGGGTGTTAACAAAGTCGATCTGTCCATTTCCGCTTCCGACCAGCATATCAAACACAAGCTGAATAAATCCCGCGAATGGGTGCTGGCGAATATCGATTATTGCGTCAAAGCGGCAGTCGATGCCGGACTTAAAGTTTGTGTTGGAATGGAAGATGCGTCCCGTGCCGATAAGGAATTTCTGGCGCTTATGGCGGAAACGGCTGAACAAGCTGGCGCGATCCGCATCCGTTTCGCCGATACCTTAGGCATTATGGAACCTTTCGGCGTGCTGGATGCGATCCGGTATTTGCGTTCGGTCACGGATATGGAAATCGAAATGCATGCGCATGACGACCTGGGGCTGGCGACGGCAAATACCCTGGCAGCAGCGGTTGCTGGCGCAACCCATGTAAATACCACCGTCAACGGCTTGGGCGAACGCGCCGGCAATGCGGCGCTGGAAGAAGTCGTCGTCGGCTTAAAACAGCTTTACGGCATCGATACCGGTGTCGATTTACAACACTTTACCCAGCTATCGAATCAGGTTGCCGCTGCTTCCGGCGACACCATCGGCAGCCGCAAGAGTTTAATCGGGCGGGATGTGTTCAGCCATGAAGCGGGTATCCATGTCGATGGTCTATTAAAAGACATTAAAAATTATCAAGGGGTTGACCCTGGCTTGGTCGGACGGCAACACCAGCTTGTACTGGGTAAGCATTCGGGCAGCCGCAGCGTTGATGCATGCTTACCAAGCAATCGGGATCAGATTAACCGCCTGCAAGCCAACCGCCTGTTACCAATTATCCGGCATTTTGTCAGTTCCAATAAGCGGTACGCCCCAATTTGGGGAGTTAAATCAATTTCTTTGCTTAATCTAACGGAGGTATTCCATGGCTAACCTATCTATAAAACCCAGCGAGCTTGCGAGATCGATTTACGTTACAACCTCAAACGAATGCGGCCAACGAACAGAAAGCAATGTCGACCGGATTGGTTGAAGGCGATGACCATTTTCCGGGCTCATTCTTCCGCATACCCGGCGTACCGTCCCTGGCAAGACCACCTGGAGCCTGACTGAATGATGTTATTTGCACCTAACCGGTCCGCACCCGATGCGAAGGCTCTCTGGCAGGAATGGCGTTCGGATGTCGGCTGCGTATTCGCGCGCGACCCGGCGGCGCGAAGCTGGCTGGAAGTTATGCTGGCTTATCCTGGGGTGCATGCCGTTTTGCTTTATCGGGTCAGCCATCGCTGGTGGCAAGCGGATTTTAAACTGTGCTGCGCGCTTATTGTCGGCATTTACCCGCTGGCTGACCAACGTCGATATCCATCCCGGCGCTACAAATCGGTAAACGCTTTTTTATCGACCACGGAGCGGGTGTTGTGATCGGCGAAACCGCTGAAATTGGTAACGATGTCACGCTTTATCATGGGGTGACCTTGGGCGGTACCACCTGGAACCAGACCAAGCGCCATCCCACCCTGGGCGATAACGTGCTCATCGGCGCGGGTGCAAAAATTCTGGGCGCGATCACGCTCGGCAATAATGTCAGGGTTGGCGCGAATTCGGTCGTCATCAAGGACGTCCCTGCCTGTTGCACCGTCATCGGCATTCCCGGGCGGATCATCCAGCAAAAAGGCGTGAAGATTTTAAACCCGAATGGCATTGATCTTGACCACCATCTGGTGCCCGATCCGGTTGGCAAAGCTATCACTTGCCTGACCGACCGTCTGGACAAACTGGAAGCCGATCAGGAAAAGCTACTGCAGGTAGCCGATGCCTGTGCCACATGCGAAGCGGAAACTGTTTGCCATGGTGAAGATACCGTCTTAGGTAAGCAAGCTCACAGGTTCTTTGTAATGGATTTACTGGATTTCGAAGCCAAAGATTTATATTTCGAACGGGAAGACCCGCAAGAAGTACAGGAGTTAATCAAGTTTGCCTCTGAACGGTATGCCAGCGGCGAAGCGGAATTGCCTTTACTCAAAGCTTATTTACGGGCTCCGGAATCGTTAAATGTGCTGGTGGCATTAAACCGATTTTATTACTACCAGCATCGCTTGCAGGAAGCCTTGCTGGTATCGGAAAAAGCCTTGGCCATCATTCGCAGTGGCATCGATTTCCCAGAAAACTGGCAAACTGTTGGAAACGCATCATATAACCAATGCACCGAAAGATTTACTAACCCGTATCAGACTGTATTTATTCACGCTGAAGTCAGTTGGGTTCCTGAATATGCGCATGGAAAACCTGTCGCTCAGCCGAAGCATTTTCGAAAAACTGGTCGCGCTGGACAGCAAGGATCGGATCGGTGCAAAGGGTTTATTGGAGCTGGTCGTCAACCGTCAGAATACAGTTATCAATTAAGGTGAAACCATGATTAATGAAAAAAATGAATCGCTGATAAAGGCATTGCTACCATTAGCGTTATTTTTGGCGTTGGTGATCTATTTACTTACCAGCGACCCTAACACAATTGGCCCATATTTAAAAGTTTGGGATTTGAGATTTAGACATTTACAAATTTTCCGAAAGAGGTGGCATGTGAGTTTTGAAGACGATATCGAAGATTTAGACGCGGCGGAAGATTTTTTGCAGTATTTCAAGATCGACTACGACCCTGCAATTGTCCATGTCAACCGTTTGCATATCCTGCAACGCTTCCACGATTACCTGAATAAGGCGGCAGATGAAATGCCGGAAGACGAGAATGCCAAAAAAGCGGTTTATATGCGTTTACTGGATCGGGCTTACCAGGACTTTGTCGAGTCCGATGCACAGACCGAAAAAGTGTTTAAAGTTTTCAAGATGACTGAACCGCAACACGTATTTATTTCGTTAAACGATATCCAGTCATGATGGAAGATCGTCTGAATTCAATTTTGAATGATGAGGAACGCTACGAATTCGGCGAAGCGGTCAGGGTCACCCGTAACGTCCGAAATGACGGCACCTATCCGGGAAAGGAAATCGGCGAATTGCTGGTCAGGCGCGGCAGTGTCGGCCATGTCATCGAGATGGGCACCTTCTTGCAGGATCAGGTTATCTACACTGTGCATTTTTTGGATCAGGGCAAAATGGTCGGTTGCCGGGTGGAGGAGCTAATTCCCGCCGATGCACCCTGGAATCCGAGCCGATTCGAATTCCGCGACAAAGTGGTTTGCTTATTGGAATTTAGGTATCGGCGGTGAAATTATAGTGGCTAAAGGATCGGAAGGTGAAGTCTTAAAAGTCCTTCGGGAAAGCCAACCCTTGCAATACCACGTCCGTTTTCCAGGCAGAACCTTACAGGTGCCGGAAACCGTACTTGAACCCGCCGATCCAGCCAATTTCAGGGAACCGGAAGACTATCATGGCGCCGAATCCATCTAATACCATTGAACCCTATACCTTGCTGCGCGCGGCGTTGGCGCTCTTTCAAAAGCCGCCTGCGGAACTGGATTCCGAGCAATTCCATAAAGCGCAAATCCAGGCCAGAAATGAATTTGCGATTGAAACACGTGTGCTGAATTCATTGGAGGCTTCTTCAGTCATCATTTCGGAGTACGAATTGGAGCGGGCATTGGCTGAAGTACGTCAACGCTTTGAGAGTGACGCAGGAATTTGAAGATCATCTGACTGCCCAGTCAATGACTCTGGAAGAGTTTAAAAGCTGCGCTTTTCCGTCAATGCAAAGTCGATGCGGTCATGGAAAAAATCGCTTCCAGAACGCCGAAGATCAGTGAGGTTGAAGTGGGTATTTTTTACCATTCTCACCGGGAGAAATTCAACCTGCCGGAGCGGCGTCATGCCCGTCATATCTTGATCAGCATCAATCCGGATTATCCGGAAAACACCCGTGAGAAAGGCCTGGAACGCATCCAGGCCATCGCCGAAACGCTCAAACGCAAACCGCATAAGTTTCCGGATCTGGCCTTGAAAAACTCCGAGTGCCCTACCGCAATGAATGGCGGTAATTTAGGTGAAATTGTTACCAGGAAAACTGTTCCCTGAACTGGATGAGGCCCTGTTCAAATTGCGCGAGAACGAGATCAGCAATCCGGTGGAAACTGAGATCGGCTACCACCTTATCCAATGCCTGAAAATTCAGCGTGCCGAGACGCTATCGCTGCAAAAGGCCACGCCGAAAATACGCCAAATCATGCAGGAACGTTATCGGAGAATTTGCCAGCGCTCCTGGTTGGCGAGCCTTCCTGAAGTTAGTCCCAGTCAATTCGGCAGGTTGAGTCCGATGGCAACTATTTTTCTAAACAGTTTACGGTGAAAGTCATGGTTAAAGAACCTAAACATTGTTCATTTTGTGGAATTGAAGCATCGGTTTCCGTGCCCATGATTGCTGGGACTGAGGGATTAATCTGCGAAGCTTGCGTGACGTTGGCCAGCCAGGTCGTCTCCAGTTGGGGCAAGAAAAAAGCGATGGCCGAAATGGAAATGGCACTGCCCAAACCGATGGAAATTAAGTCCCTGCTTGATCAGTATGTAATCGGCCAGCCCTTGGCTAAGGAAATCCTGGCCGTCGCGGTTTATAACCATTACAAACGCCTGAAACATGAAAGCGGTAAAACCGATAGTTTAAACAAAATCGACGAGGGCCTGGAAATCGGCAAATCCAATGTCTTGTTGATTGGCCCGTCAGGTACGGGTAAGACCTTATTGGCAAGCACCCTGGCAAAGATTGTCGGCGTACCCTTCGCTGTCGCCGATGCAACGACCCTGACTCAGGCCGGTTATGTGGGCGACGATGTCGAAAATATACTGGTGCGCTTGCTGGATGTGGCGGAAGGCAATGTTAGCAAGGCAGAATGGGGCATCGTTTACATCGACGAAGTCGATAAGATCGCCCGCAGTCCCGAGCAGGCCTTCGGTACCCGTGATGTCTCCGGTGAAGGCGTACAACAGGCGTTGTTGCGTCTGGTCGAAGGCGCTTCAGTCAAAGTGCCCAATAAAAGCAAACGTAAAGACCCAAACCATGGCGACCACATCATGGTCGATACCCGTAACATCCTCTTCATTGCCGGCGGCGCATTTCCGGGCTTGGAAAAGCATGTTGAAAAACGCCTGCAGCCGCCCAAGCTTGAGATCGGTTTCCATGCCGAGGTCAGCGATACACAAGAAAAACCATCGCTCGAAGCTTTACTCAATGCCACCCAACCCGATGACTTAAAGCGTTTCGGGCTAATCCCGGAATTTATTGGCCGTTTCCCCATCCTTGCACCGCTCGAGCCGCTGGATGTCGATGCCTTGATCCAGGTTTTGACCGAACCAAAAAATGCGCTGGTAAAACAATATCAACAATTGTTCGCCTTTGACGAGATTGAACTCGAATTCACCCAGGATGCCTTGGTGGAGATTGCCGAAAAAGCCATTGCCCGCAACACTGGGGCAAGAGGTTTGCGCGGCATTATGGAAAATGTTTTAAGGCATTCCATGTTTAATCTGCCATCGCGCGCAAATATCCAGCGCTGTATTATCAACGCTGAGGTAATTCGGGGCGAAGCAGAGATTCAGATCGTTGAGAATGCCGCAACTGACGATACCACTTTAGTCAAGGAGGCGGTTGGCTAATGTATTTCTATAGGCTTTTTGTTAACAACACTATTACTTCAGCTAAGAAATTTTGATATGAGCACCAAAGACAAAATACTTCAACAGCTTGCCGAAAACCCGATCATCATTTACATGAAAGGCATACCGAGCGCCTCGGAATGCGGATTTTCCGCCAAAGCTTGTGCCATTTTGGATGAAACCAAAATACCTTATACCTATGTCAATGTCATGAAAGCGCCATTCATTCGCGAACGGCTACCATCTGTTTCTAAATGGCCGACCTTTCCACAATTGTTTATCAAAGGCGAATTGGTGGGTGGCTGCGACATCGTCGAAGCCATGTACAAGGATGGTAGTTTGCTACCGTTGTTACAGGCAGCGATGCAAAACGAAAAACCAGCGGCAGACAGCAATGCAATAACCACAGCGGAAGTGGAAAGCTTAATCGCGAAAGATTTTGCCGATGCAGAAATCATGATCGAAGGCCACGGCTGTGACCTGAGTATTATAGTAATCAGCGACAAGTTCGACGGTTTGAGGATGGTCAAACAGCATCAGAGCGTAATGGCGACATTATCAGAACCACTGGCATCTGGTCGCTTACATGCCGTGACCTTAAATACCTTTACGCCAGGACAATGGCAAAGCAAGCAGGAAGCAAGATCTGGTTTGCTGCAAATTCAACTGTAATTATCATTTTTATAAATTGTTATAAAGGACCAATACTATGGCTAAAGTAGGCATATTTTTCGGAACCGACACCGGGAATACCCGCAAGGTTGCAAAATCCATCCATAAACAATTGGGCGATGCGGTCGCCGACAAACCGGTCAATATCAAGAATGCAACCGTTGAAGATTTGCAGGTTTATGACGTATTAATCATCGGTAGCCCAACCTATGGCGAAGGCGAACTGCCTGGCTTGGACAGCGGCACTTCGACCGAAAGCTGGCTGGAGTTCATGCCCAATTTTTCCGATGCCGATTTTGCTGGAAAAACTATTGCACTTTACGGCTTGGGTGATCAGGTCGGTTATGCCGATCACTTTGTCGATGCCATGGGAATGCTCTACGATGCCTTTGCCGATTGCGATGCGAAATTTGTCGGGTTTTACTAGCACCGAAGGCTATGACTTCGACAGTTCGAAGGCGGTAATGGACGATCAGTTTGTCGGTCTGGTGCTGGATGATGACAACCAGAAAGAGCTAAGCGATATGCGGCTTAGCGACTGGCTGAAACAAATCGAAACCTGCTGGGCTTAATTGCCAGGTTAACTGTGAAAATCGCCGCTTCAGCATTATCCGACGACAACTTCCTGACTGCGGATATTTTGCTCAAGTTGGGGGCGGGACGGATTAAACCCGCCAACATCGTTATTTTTCGGTTTAAGGGTGAATTACATGCCTATGTCAATCACTGTATGCACATGCAAAAACCGCTGAATTGCCAGGCGAATACCATTTTCGACCGTGAGCGTTCACGCTTGCGCTGTTCCATGCACGGTTTTGTGTTTGAGCCGGAAACAGGTACCTGCCTGAGCCCGGTCTGCGAAGGGCGGCAATTGCAAAAAATCAAAGTCATCGAGACAAACGGTTTTATTGAACTGGCGACCAAGCAAGGCCAAATTACGGCGGCGCATGTCAATGGGGTGGAAGCAATAATAAGGGGGCGTGATGGTTGAAGAAGAAGCAATAGTTACCCAAGTAAAAGACCAGCAAGCATGGCTTAAGCCCACCCAGACCGGTGGGTGTAAAGCTTGCCTGCAACAATCGACATGCGGCACATCTATACTATCGGGGTTATTGCCAAAACGCGAGTTTGCGGTTGATAGCAACCTCGCTTTGCAAGTTGGCGATAGGGTTATTGTGGCGGTAGATGATTCGCAGTTATTATTATGTTCGTTCTTGTTGTATCTGGTGCCGTTATTAGTGATGATTGTGGTCGTCATATTATCCAGCAGCCTACTGCCACCGGTTTTAGTTGAAGACTGGCAACCGGTTATTGCGATTACGTCCCTGTTATTGTGTTTTTATCTTATCCATCGAACTCAGCCATTTTTGTTGTTTTATACTGGTAGCCAACCACAGGTTATTGCCAAAAAAGTTAAGTAAATAATTTCGCCTAAAAAACCACCGAAAATCACCCAAAAAGGTCAGTCAAAATTAATTCATGAGCTTGGATAATTGACTGATTTTTTTAAAACCTGAGGCTGACATCCTTGAGTTCAGGCACTCAGGATTCCATGTCGATGATACAAGTCACTCGTTATTAACTAGCCCCTCGCTTTGAGGGGCTATATGACTTTAAAAGGCTGTCGATGTAAATCAGGAAATCCGCATAATCCCAAAATTACCCGACCTGCACTGCCGCTTGAAAAAAGCTTCCTTAATATCTTGGAATCAAGAAGCCATGAGATTGCTAAAATCGGCTCTATCAATTAGGGCAATTACCTATGCAACCCATAAATTTGTATCCTGCTACAAGTTCAAATTCCTTTGAGGGATAGTCATCAAATTCAGGATCATATTCTGGATCAAGGTTATTTATGGCGGTGAATTCAATATCGACAAATTCACCGGGCTGAAGCACACGACGACCAAGATTTTGGCTGGATAAACTGTTTGTCCATACCACTCGGTCAGGATCACCACAAAAAAATGTATAATCGGAGTGATCAACAAATAGTGGATCATTCGGATTAGAACAGTCAAATACAAAGTCAGGGTTTGGGCTAATGTAACGAGGAGCAGCAAATAATGTCCACATAGAATAATCAGGATGCATTAAACTCGCATTATCGCGCAATGCTTTTGTTTGATCTGGCTGGAATGGAGGATAGAAAATATCTGGAATTCCGACATCTTCGGGATCGAGATATATAAACTGGACAGTATCTAAGCGTATTGGCGAGTTACTTATGTTAGTAAACCTTTTCTTTAGATAGTACCCCAAAAATGTTGGATTATAAACCGTAGAGAACGATAGGTTTTCTGCTTCAAGCACAGAATTTGCGTCAAGAAGTGTGCTTGTGCTTGTGCTTGAACCAACAGATGCCTGATATGCATCTTCTGCCGAAAGAGTAGGATCAGTAAGCGCGGTTAAGAATAAACCCGTACTGATGGCCGCTTCGGCACTTGAAGCCAATTTATTGGCAAAGCCCACGCCACTTGCAAATTCCCCTAACAGCTTTGTCATCCATTGATCAGATAACGCCGTGATTAATTTCGTTGTAGGGTCTTCAAAGGTACAGCCCATAAAAAACCACGCTTCCTTATTAAATACGATTTCTGGGACGAAATAATCACCGAAAAACATTTTGGCTCTGGTTAGGTCATCAGATGTTGTTAAGCTACTCTGGAGATTTAGGATTTGGCTTGCTTGATTCGAAATAAATCCTGCATTATTGGCAAGGCAAGCATCAATACCACCAATTTGATTATTCGTTACAGAAACATCTTGTGAAAGGTCAAGAAACACCGATATTAAGGGAACAGCCAATTCCGTACCAGCCGATAAAAATGAACTGGCTACCCAATAATTTCTCGCATTCTGTGGCAGGCTCGATGCCATACCAATGGTTGACAGGTCGTAGGTTTTAGCGGTGGGAAAAACGTAGTCTGCACTGGTATTCCTCACGCCAATTCGCTTTTCAACGTTGGCCTGCAATGCCGCTAAAGCATTCGCAGTAATATCAGGCGCAGTTCCGCTTAACGTCCAACTGAAAAGTTGGGATGCCAAAAATTCTGTTGTACCTAATAGCAGATCCCTGACTTTTGGGATACTGACATGACGAGGCGGGATGAGTTTGAATGATTTGAAATCTGACGCTTCGTTGACCCCTAAAAATAACCATCTGGAGCGTTTGTTTGCGATTTGGAAATTACTGCTTTCACCGGGATTTTTAATGGTTGCGCCAATACAAACGTCGTCAGGATTGTTTGCCTTGCCGGTAAACTTGTCAGAGTATGTGTCTGTGCAATCGTAGCCTAGATCAACCGCTGCATTGGCGGTTTTAATCATGCTTCCGGCTGCGCTCGCAAAATAATGCATTATTTTTTGCGATAAACTGGACGTGACTACATCATCGGGTGTCAAATTCGAGAGACGCTGCATCACCAGCCCAAGTTTTTGGCTGATTTCCAGTGAAAAGTCTTTGTTCATGGCAAAAGTGCCATTAAAAATTTCTGAAGCGATTTGCTGGGCTAAATCTTGGGTTTCAGGGAGTTTTTCAATGATGGCGAGAATCATCGCATCTATGCGCGGGTCGGTTGTGATCAAACCGGGTTGCAACGCAACCAAAGCGACCGCAGTACTTAACGGGTTTATTATTGGGTTGACTTCGATGAGGTCGTTCGCTTTTGGGAACATCTTAAGCATGATGATTGCCCCATCTTGATTACCGACCCGCAACAAGGAGGTGGCGTTGATATTCATTCTTGAACTGAATGAGCCATCCGAAGTAACAAACGTATCCCCTGCTATGCCATTTCTGACGAAATACGTATTGGGTGAAAAATTGCTATTTGTAGGCACTTCAATTCGGCCATCATAGACTTTGGTATCGACTTTTATTGAGTGTTCGGTAGTCCCATAATCAACTATCTTAGGATCAGAGGGCAAGCCTAACTCTGCGACAGCTTGAATATTCCAACGTAACAAATTGGCGTTTAATGTGTATTGGGGGTTTTGACGGTTTTGACGGATAACAAAAGTGTCTGTACTGCTCACTGTTTTGCCATTGCTTACATTTCCGAAATTGAGTTTGCCATCTAGAATGGTAACCCCATGAATTTTAACTGCTAACAATGCAGAAACCCCCAAAAGCCCTTGTTGTTCCTGTGTTTTTTATATCGGCCTTGTAAGCATATTCAAACAAAGTCCTGGTAATCCTTTTAGTCGAAACAAGCTTGTAGTTGCTTATGGTCAATACAGGGGCGGCATATGCGATTGATATATCAAATATCAGTAAACTCACTAAAATTACAATCGAATACCAATTTACTTTAGGTTTAAGCATCATGTTCGTCACCTCATGTTTGTTAGTTGTTGTTATTATTTAAAATCGCTTAGCTGGATTACCTTAATAAAAATCGGTTTTTTAACTTTACCGACCAAAATATCCCTATTGGCGATAAAAATAGGATTAGCGCACCGGGAATCGGCGTGGCGGCTATAGCATTAGCTGTTGTCATTCCATCCCCGATTAATTCATTTGTGGTGGGATCGAAAACTTCAAACCTTTGTGATCCGGGCAAACCAATTCCGAGCCACTCAAACTGAACTGTAAATCCAGAAACAGAGCTTTTTGCAGGAATTCCGCCGGATAGGGCAAAAACATCATAAGCGGCAGGAACTAGCAAGCCAGAACTTAAGATAAGCTCGTCCCAATCGGAAGCTGGTGGATTTTGCGTAACGATGGTTAAGGAATTTTCGGAATACAAAGAAGGGTCAAACAGGACTGAAAACCACGCCATCTTTGCGCCACTCATTGAATTATTGATGGCTGTGTAGTTATATTGATAACTGTTGCCGCCAATATGCGAGAGGTCATATTTTATGCTTGCGGCTTGGATAGGCTTTGCCGTGAAAAGTAATAAAGAGATTATCAATAGCAAAAGGGATTTCATAGTCTCTCAATACTCAGCAATTATTTGAAGGAATATTACGCCGCAATATATCGAAATTCCTATAGGTAGGATTACCTACAGCAATACAAAAATGAAGGAAGTAACTTATGTAAAGGTTTTGCACACCTATCCGGTGTTTTAGGAGTAGTTGAAATTTTGGCGAATACTTTCGCAAGCTGAATCAGTTTCTGAAAGTCTGCTCCTATAATTTTTGACGGCTCTTTCGATGATTATGGAGTCTTTTTTTGATAAAAATCCTCACAAAACACGCAAAATTGGCACATTTGCCTTGAAGATGAAAAAAGCAGGCAAATCCACTTTATGCATCATTTTCTCCGAACCAATTGTTGTGATAATGCGGGTTAATATCTCCCCTCCGGGTGTTCTGACCGATATCGAATACCGAATCGACTAAAGCAATTTGGTTGCCGCTACAGTCACCAATGACAGTGTGTAGAACGTAGTTTTAAAAAAGTAAGTAGTACGGCAGTTTTTAAAGCCGGTGCAGTAATTTTGGCGGTGGCTAATTAACCTTGCCGAACTCAAGCCCATTTGGTACCACTATTTTTTAACAAGATGATGCCAGAATTTCAACAGGATGCACCACTTTGCATACTGCCTGATTTTGAAGCTCATTATTTATAAATAGGCCGCAGCCAAAGTTGCTGCTGACAACCGCATCAGGTTTGATTTGATTTATCAACTGGATTTTTTGGGCGCGTAACGCAGCAGCATTTTCAGGATGAGTCAGTAAATAACTTCCACCTGCTCCGCAGCAATAGTGACTTTCTGGTAATGACACCAGATTGATACCAGGGATTTTTGTTAATAACGCATAAACTGCGTGCTGATTTTTTAATACATTGCGCTGACTACACGGTTCGTGAACGGCTACTGTCAAATGCGATGGTTTAAGGATTAAATCGTCTGGCCAGTGATGTAGCAAAAATTCGTTGATATCAACTAAATGAGGGCTAAATACTTCCGCTTCAGGATTGGATAAGCTGTATTCGCTCAACATTGCACCACAGCCAGTCGCCGTAAAAATAATAGTATCCAGATTTAGGTTATTGAATATATGAAGGTTATTGGTGATCATCGGCTGGGCAGATTGGCCGTTGTGCTGGTGGATTGCGCCGCAGCAGCTTTGCTGACGAGGCACAATGACTTCATAACCGATTGTGGTTAATAATTGGATGGCTGCTTCCAGCGTATCCCTGTCGAATGATTCGGCAATGCAGCCGGTAAATAAGCCTACCTTACCTAAGGTTTTACCCGTTTTACTTGGGTAACGATTCTTTAACTTTCGCAATGCAGGCATGGTGACTAAGGTTTCCGCATCGGCCAAGTGTAGCCTTTGCAATAAGCCCCATTTCCGTAAAGGTTGCTGAATGCCTGATTTTAAATATAAAGCCACTAGCGGCATCAAGCGCGTACGCCATTGCTTGTGTTCGATAAACCAGAACGCAATTTTTGATAAAAATACTGGCGGGTGAGCCAGTTGCCGTTGGGTTTCGTCGAATAACCCCCCATAAGCCATTTTGCTCGGGCAAACCGGTTCGCAAGCCCGGCATTGCAGGCAATTGTCCAGATGTTTCAACTCTTCACTAGTGATAGCTTGGTTTTCGTTGAGTATTTTGTTGATACTTCGGATGCGCTGCCGCGGCGTTTCTGCTTCAATCTGAAACAGCTTGTAGGTGGGGCAACTGCTTAAGCATAGGCCGCAGCGCATACAATCGCTGGGAGAGGGCACGTAAAATTTCGCGTTGAAATTGTCCTGAGTAACACCAAAATCCATGTTGCCGTAATTAAGGTCGTCAAAGTCCATCTCAGGACTCCATCACCTTGACGTAGGCGCGTCGTAATAACTCCATTTCTGCTGGCGGGCGGCCACGTAATTCCGGTAATGTTTTTAGCTTAAACCCACGCGTTTGCATTAGTTTGTGTGGCGGATCAAGCAGCTTAAAGCGCGCCATATACACGGTGATGATACCTTTTGGCGTATCAACATATTCGCAATAACCCGCCTCGCTGTGTAGCAAATCATTATCCAGACTTAATAACTGGTTAACGCCTTGAACTAATACGGTAGGATGTACGCTGACTTTTCTGGCATAGCCGGATTCTTCTTCCAGTATGCTCGACAACGGCGGGAGCGGTTCCGGTAGGCAGATGCTGCCGTTCTCGTGCTGGGCAAATAAGGTAAGCGCGCTGATGTCGCCTTTATAATAAAGCAACAGCCGATGGGTTTGGAATTCGTCAGGAAGTGTCATATCAACTTAACTTAGCCTGCCAGTTGCCTTTCAACGTTATATTGATCCCATAAGCTTTTGTAACTGCTGTCCATTCGGGATAATCGGGTGGTGGTGTTGTCCAGCAAGGCATAGTCAGGAAAGCGTTGCCGGTTGCTGTTGCCGTACCAGGCATCCATTTGTTGGGTGAGACGGTTTTTTTCGGCGGCGCAATCGGCGATCTGCTGTTTAAGCCAAGCCATACTCGCATGTGGAGTGAGTTCGGCGATACGGTAACGCAAGCCCTTGGAGAATATCCGTTTGCCACCGCCTTCAGCGATGGTTCTGTATAAGGTTTCAGGATCGGTGACTTCCACGCCAGCCAGATAATCGATGCCGAATTCATGTAGTTGCGGCAGCCAGGGGGTCGTCGGTCCCATCAGCACCGTTTTTGCATGGGTAGCCAGTTCCGCCAATCGCGGAAAGGTTTTATTGGGGATGGAACTGGCGGTTAAAAATACCCAGTCCGCCTTGGGAATTAAATATTCGCAGGCCGCATCCGGATAGTCGCCGATTTCCGGCTTGCTTCTCTAAAATAGTTAGCTGCTATTTGGTCTTGATAGCGTTCAATGCCTGGATAACGTCCAATAACCACCACTTTTTTACCGGTTAACTGCGGTAAAAAATGTTCAAATACGGCGAGATTAGCATGTTCTACGGAGTTATCGAGTGCTATCGTGTCAGGCATTGCCCGGGTATTCAGACAAGTGTTAATCGCTGACATGGCCACACTGGCTTGGTAAGGCTCCCATTCGAGAATCCAGGCAGCAAGGTCGAGAAGGGTTTTACCCGCTAAATCGCCCGGCCACGACAAGGTGCGGGTGGCGAATTGAGGGCTCATACTCAACCCGATGGTATTACCGCTTTGGCAGAGCGTCCACACCAAGCCAATCAAAAGCCTGTCGGCTATGGCATCGGTACTGCAATAATCCAAAAGCAATTCATAAATCCGTTTGGGGTTATCCATGACTGCTTATTTGGGGATTACGAGCAATTTCGGTTCGGTCTTGATGTTCTCTTCATTGCCCCAGGCATTAATCGCCTCGACAAAGTAACGGGGTTTCTTGGGATGAGGTAGAACAATATCGTATTCGGCATAAAAACTGCCATCGCCATGAAAGCGGATCTGACCGATGCGTTGCTGCTTAGCATCCATCCAATAACCCACTAAATCCTGGCTTTGGGTGTAAGGGTCGGTAACCAAGTTAAACGTTGCCTCGCCGTATATAGGGACTTTTATTTTCATCAAATCGGAAAACCCCAGCTTAATAATGTTTTCCATAATTTTTTTGCATATCGATTGTCCGAAAGTCCGTTTTTGCTCGCTGAGTTGTTTTATATCAATTGCGGTAGTCATAACACCTCCTCAACTGCCTCGGCCAAGACTTCTGATCACCGATGCACCGCAGCGGTCTTCGGGGTCGAGGTCTTGCAGCAAGGTTAAGATGACTTGTGCCTCGGTATCCTGCTGTTGGCGTAACTTAACAAAAGCCAAGGCTTTCAAGGTATAGAGATAGTACAAACCGATTTCGTTGGCATACAAATTCCATTTAAACGGTTGCCGTGCCAGCCGCCTAAAATCGCTTGGGAAACCCGCCTTGACGTGCAGCTTCCTCCAGTCCAGCCCTTATTTCCCTTTCGGCGTCGTACAAACGCTTATGGTGAAAGTAAAACTTGTACAAGGCAAAATAAGTTTGCAGGCAGCTTGGGTCGGTTTGTTTAGCGCGTTTAAACAATATTTCTGCCCGACTATAATCACTATGACTAGCGGCAACCGCTTGCTGTAATAATGCATTGACTGTTCCCGGCACTTGCGGGCTGAACAGCACTCGCTCTTCGAACTCGCTTATTGGCAGCATAAACTACCAAACCTCAGTCGGTACTTGCAGCGCGGCGACCGGGTTGTCGCCCAAAAGATGCTGTTCGATAATCGTCTTAACGTCATCTTTAGTAACCTTGCCGTACATGATGCCTTCCGGATACACCAGTACACTGGTTCCAAAGTTGCAAGGTCCCATACAACCGGTATTGGTCAAGCCGATTTTTTCGAACAGATTGCGGGCTTGAATTTCGTTCATGAACTCGTTCATTACTTCGGCGCAACCGCTTGCCGAACAGGAACCGCGCGGATGTCCGGGTGGGCGCGCCTGGGTACAAACAAAAACATGTTTTTGTGGGCGTGGCATGAGAACTCCTTATTTCCAATAATTAAGCCGCTGCTTTATGCTCATGGGTAAAACAATCTTTTGGGCAAACTTTCGAGCAAGCCTCGCAACCGATACAGTCGGCGGCATTTTTCAGGCTCATGACCATCGTATTGTCATCGTCTTCAAAATCGCCGTAATCGTCGTCAAAATCCTCAGCTTCCAGGGCATCATCCTTGTCGATCAGATCGAAAACATCGCGGGGACAAACCTTGAAGCAACGGCCGCAGCCGATGCAGGTGCGTTGATTTAAATCGGTAACATAGGCGGGCGTCCACTCGGTTCCGCCAAAGGTAACGCCCGTGACAAATTCGCTCATAATCTGTCTCCTTAAGCCGCAGCGGTGCTGGCTGCTTGCAGTTTTTTATTGGCATCGTCCCACGCCTTACAGGCATCGTAAGTGGTTTGGGCGATCGCCATTAATTCACCGTAAGCATCGGGCAAGCGGTCTTCGATCAGATCGTGTAACTCCATAGCGGCTTCGCTGGCTAGACGCTTGGTTTTTTTGACTTCTTTTTCCAGTTTTTTCAGTTCTTCGTCGTTCATGGCCAACCTCACAATTCGGCAACTTCCCGGTATTGGTCTACTAAAGCCAAGGCTTTGTCGATGATTTTTTCAGTTTTTTCGGCCATATCTTCCAGGCTAGGAAAACCGAAACGGTGGATATCCCGCAGGACTTTATCGACGATAATCAGTTTTCCTACCAGAATAAACGCCCTTCCAAAGCCTTCATGGGTAATATTGATGACGGGACTGCCATTAAACCGGATTTTTTTTCAATCAAGGAAGCAATGGAATTGTAATAAGCTTTGACCCGCGCCAATGTGGTTTCGTCAGGATCGCCGATAATCGGGATTTCGCGTTTACGCTCTTTGGTCATTACGAGTGGATCGATGATCTTTTCCTCAGGCCAGCCTTCATAAGTGTCGTAAGTATCTAATGCGCGAAGTTGTTTCACCATCTCGGCGACAACTTCCGATGCCATGAAAGGGTCGCCGGATTCGACGACTAGAGCGGGTAGGGCCATAATATTTCTCCGTAAAATTTCTAAGGTTAAAGTAAGCTAAGCTGTTGGCTTTATTCCTGCCAACCTTCCTGCTCCATGTCGTCAAAACGCTGGGGATCAGGGTTTTTATGCTGATTAATCGCTTTAGCCAGCCAGGTGGAAGGGCCGGATTTCATTTCGTTTTGCAGGTCGATCAGCAGGTGTTTAATCGTGCTGCCTTCATGGACTTTAATCGGTTGAATACCCTGGGCAACGATCTGCTTGATTGCGGATGCGCCGATAGCCTGGCAATAAACGGCAGCGCAACCATCGAGCAGTTGTATTTTGACGGACAACTTGTCTTCATTGCCGTCTTGCGCCAAATCACCGAATTGTGCGGCTTCCAGAAATTGGGATTGTTCAAGGTCAACCGCATAAACCGCAAACGATTTGGCAGAACCAAAATGCTGGTTGACATGGATCATATCGCTGGTTGCAAACGCGACTTTGATGGCAGTTTCCATAGGCATACCCTGTTCATTGAGATGTAAAACCTGCATGCGGCGTGTTAATGACATGTTGGGCTACAGGCTTGAAGTTCGGTTTCAGGTTTTTGCGCATAAGGCGAGCGGTAGATCTCGATTTCCTCATGCGCAAAGTTAATGACCAGGTTGGCAAGGTCGAATAAGGCTTGGCGGCTGCCGCGATAGCCGATCCAGGTTTTTTGGTAGCCACCGATAATGTCGTATAAGGGAAACCCGGCGCGTAAAATTGGCAAGCCTAAGCGTTCGGCACTGTCTACGACATGGGAATTGCCGATCAACAATTGCGCTTTGTGTTCCTTAGCCAGGATTTCCAGGTCTTCCAGGTCGCCGATTTTGACGCTGGCAACCGGAATCTTAGCCAATATTGGCGCATTGGCGGCACTGATTGCTGCAACCACTTCCGCGCCCATGCCTTGTACCAGATGCACGAAGGCATTGAGTTGGTCGGGATCGGCGGCAATCGCAATCCGTAACTGGCCGAGCATGAAATGGGTGTCGAGCATGGCATCCTGAAGCTGAGAGCGCTGGCGTTCGATTTTCTGCGGAACCGGCAGTTCACTGATGTTAGCCAGCGCAAAGACCAAGGCATCATTCGCTTCCAAGCCGTATAAATGCTCGAAATAAAAACTGGGGACACCGGTTTTTTCCTGCAATAACTCCCCGGCTTTTTGTAGCGATGCCCCGATAACCAGAGTGGCTTTGGCATCGCCTAAGGTAGCCAGCTCAGAAACCGGTGTGCCGCCAATTGTTACCGGCGAGAAATCATCGTCGGTCAGGCTGCCGTCCAGGGAATCGGATAAATCCGGCACGATAACGGGACGTAAATTAAACTGCTCGATCAAGTCCCGTAAGGCTTCCAGGTCACCGGGCGTTAGCATCGGGCTGACCAACACATTGACCTGCCGTTGCCTGCTACCTAGCTTAGTTTTTCCACTAGATTGATCGGGGACTAAGGTTTTGATGATTTCGTAAATGGTCGCGGCATAGCCGGTTTCCACACAGCCGGTAAAATCGGGAGTATTCACGGCGACTACGGCAACATGATTGTATTCAGGGTATTTTTCGCGGAACTCGCGCACGTTTCGATGCACGTCGCAGCCCTGGGTTTCAGCAAGGCCAGTTGTTAGCACCGCAATCAGCGCCGGATTGGATTTTTCGGCAATCGCCTTTAACCCTTCAATCACATTTTCATCCGCCCCCATCACCGAACTGCCTTGATCCATTGCGGTGGTTTGCAAGGGAATCGGTTCGCGGAAATGCCGCACGAAAAACACCTTGGCGAATGCCGTACAACCTTGTGAACCATGTAGCATCGGGATAGCTCGGTCGAATCCCAAACAGGCGAGCGAGCCGCCCATCGGTTGGCTGGCTTTCAGCGGGCTTACCGATAAGGCTTTATTCCGTTTGATGATTTCGGTCATGGCTTAAGCCTCCCCCGCAACTGCCATTGTTGTCTCAAGGTTTGCGTTCGAGGATTCTGTTAACAAGCTTTCTAAATCGGCATCATTGTCGATTAATGGCTTTGGCGTCCGCCATGGCGCTGGCTTACGTACCGCTTCCCATACCGGGCTTTCCAAGGCTAAAGCCAATTGCCGTACCAGCTCTAACATGCCTTGATAGCCTTCGTAACCGAACTCGCGTTCCTGGTTAATGTCCAGGAAGGGGATTCTCGCTTTCAACGCAGTGTACATATTCCGCCCACCGGCGATCAGTATATCGGCCTTATAGTCGCGCACGACCTTCAATAAGGCTTTCGGGCTGCCGTCTTCGATCATCATGGCGTCTTGTCCCATCAACTCACGGATGCGTTCCTTATCTTCTTCGGTCGATTTCTTGGTGCCGGTCGCTACCACCACCATACCCAAATCCTGTAAGGCGGAAATGACCGACCAGCTTTTTACGCCACCGGTAAACAGCAACACCCGCTTGCCTTTCAGGCGCGCCCGCCAAGGCTCGAGAGCGGCGTGGATTCGGCCTTCCTCGCGGGCAATAATGGCTTCGGTGCGTTCGGTTAAATCAGGGTCATTGATCGATTTGGCAAAATCCCGTAACGCCTGACTGGTATCGGTAATGCCATAAAAACTGCCCTCAAACCAGGGCGTGCCGTATTCCTTATTCAAGCGCCGTGCCACGTTCACCATCGCTTTGGAGCACACCATCATATTGACTTCAGCCTTATGCATGGTTTGCACTTCGCGGAAGCGGGCATCGCCCGATAAGGTACACAGTACCCTTAAGCCCATTTCGTCCAGCAATGGCAGCACATGCCAGAATTCCCCAGCAATGTTGTATTCGCCGACTAAATTGACATCGTGGATTTTAAAGCCGGGGTGTTCTAATTCAGGTGAGATCGGGTCAGGGTCGCGGGTGCCGATGACATGGTTTACCATTGCATCCCCGGCAATTCGATTACCCAGATTTTTAGTGCCGTAAAAACCGGCGCAATCAATCGGCACGACCGGAATTTCCCAGCGTTCGCTCGCCGATTTGCAAATCGCATTGATGTCGTCGCCGACGAGTGCGGGCACACAGGTATTATAAATAAACACCGCAGGCGGGTTATAACTGTCGATAGCTTGCTTGATGGCATGGAACAGACGCTTTTCACTGCGTCCCATGATGACATCCTGTTCGGTCAGGTCGGTGGTCATGCCAATGCGGTATAACTGCGCCCCAGACGAACGCGTACCCCGGTTATCCCAGGAGCTGCCTGCACAGGCGATTGGCCCGTGTACGATGTGGGCGACATCGGCAATCGGCAATAAGGCAATCTGTGCCCCGTCAAACGCGCAGCCGCCCGCCGCCGAACCGGGTTTGGGCTTTGCACAACCGGATTTCTCCTTTTTGTTGTGCTCACAAGCCGGTTCGTCTAGTAGTTCAGCAATGTCTTTGGTGGACTTCATGGCATCATACCCAAGTTCGATATGATTAACACTGCAAATGCTATGCCATGTGTAATTTATTGATTTTATGATGGATAATTTAAAGCAGCTTGTAAGAAAGCCGACAAAGCGATTTTTAAACGGCAGAATCGTTACAAATATAATCAAGCTTTGTAAACCGTTCGGATTTGATGTTGACAAATTTTCAATGCATTCACATCGTTGAAGGAGTTAACATGAGCAACCTATCTATTCGCGGTATCGATCCTGACTTGGCGGCAACACTTAAACTGCAAGCGCAAGCCAGCGGCAAAAGCGTCAACCAATGGGTGCTTGATGTGTTAAAAGAACAAACGGGTCACCATAAAAAAAAGCAGTTTACCCAGGAATACCACGATTTAGACTTCCTGTTTGGTCAGTGGACTGAGACCGATTTCAATAAAATTCAGGCGAAAATTGATAGCGAAGCTCAAGTTGATGATGAGCTTTGGAAATGAACGCTGTATTGATTGATACCAATATCTATTCTTACGCCATGCGGGGCGATGCGGAAATCATAAAGACCCTGCAACAAGTCGCCCAAATTGGCATTAGCGCAATCTCAATTGGCGAATTGCTCTCTGGCTTTAAGGCAGGAAACAAAGAACTTACCAATCGGCAGGAACTCAACCATTTCCTCGATTCGCCCCGGGTAACGTTATATGGTATTGATGAAGGGACAGCGGAGTTTTACTGCTTGATTCTCGATCAACTAAAAAGCAATGGTAAGCCAATCCCAACCAATGAAATCTGGATAGCTGCCGTTGCATTCCAGCACGGCATGCCGATATTTACGAAAGATCAGCATTTCAATAAAATTAAGGGGTTATTGTTAAGGTGAGTTTTTTGGTAAGTCGGGAATCGACTAGCTTGATGTGTTTACCAGCTTAGGCACAGTTAAATTATTGATCTACAGTTTAGGTTGGTTTGCGTTGCCAAAAGGGACGTTCTGTCACTTTGACAACTCGCGATAACCCTATCGCGTCCCTTAAGGGCAACTCCCGATAAATGCTCCGATGCTAGGCGCGGCATAACGGGATAGAGGACTTATCTGTCGTTGTAGCTCGATTGGCGAAATCGGAGAATAGTAATCTAAACTTTCATGCATGCGATTATTATATAGTTAATCGTACCTACCTCCATAGTATGGCCAGTAATTAAGGAATCTCTGATTAAGTCACCCGAAATTGCTAATATTACTATCAACATAACATCAGGGTAGCCAAGCCATGAAGCAACAGAGCCTAGCATCGTTGACCTTTGAAGGGATGAAGAAACGCACCAAGCGAGAGAAGTTCCTGAGTGAAATGGAACAAGTCATACCCTGGGAACGGTTGCTGAAGTTGATTGAACCGCATTACCCTAAGGCCGGGAAAGGCCGTCAACCGATGGGGTTAAACGTGATGTTGCGGATTTACTGCCTGCAACAATGGTATGGCCTGTCCGACCCTGGGGCGGAAGAGGCGCTGTACGACATGGAATCAATGCGCCGCTTTGCTGGCTTGGAATTGGGTGAAGATGTGATCCCAGACGAGTCCACGATCCTGAACTTCCGCCACTTGCTGGAACAGCATAACCTGACCCATGCGGTGTTCGAGGCGGTCAAGGCGTACTTGACCGAACAAGGCCTATTGCTGGCTGGGGGTAGTATCGTTGACGCGACCATCATCCATGCGCCGCCGTCCACCAAAAACCAAGCCAAGCAGCGCGACCCTGAGATGAGTTCGACCAAGAAAGGCAACACCTGGCATTTTGGCATGAAAGCCCATATCAGTGTCGATGCCAACAGCGGCCTCATCCACACCGTCGGCATCACCACGGCGAGCGACCACGACAGCAGCGTCATCGGCGAATTGGTCAGGGAGGACGACCGCGCGGTGTTTGGCGACAAAGGGTATTACAACGACCAAATTAAGCAGGCAGCACGAAAGGCTGGTGTGTACTGGGCGGTGCTGGACAAGGCCAAGCGCAACCGGAAGCTGTCGGCCTCGCAACGCAAGCGGAACAAAAAGCACGCGTCGGTCAGGGCGAAAGTGGAACATGTCTTCCGCATCGTCAAGTGCCAGTTCGGATACCGCAAGACCCGTTATAAAGGAATCGCCAAGAACGCGGCGCAGGTATTTTCGCTGATGGCCTTGGCAAACCTGTACCAAGCCCGAGGTGCTTTGTTGGCGGTTGCAGGATAACTGCGCCCTAAACGCCTCAAATCGGAACAAATTCCGAGTTTGGGGCGTAACAAAATGGGAATGAAGACACTTTTGTTGCCGTTTGGCGCTTTCCAACTAAACGGTAAGTTTTCCGTTGAGTTGTTCAGAGATTCCTTAAATGATTACACTCTTATACAATTATTTAATCCTTCAATTGGCGACTATATTTTATCTAGATATGCCAAAGACGCAACCTCATTTGTGCAAGGAATGTTGAGTCTACTTAATGAATCCTCACTTAATACAATCGTAAGTCTACAATCTAATAAAATATTAAACGAAAATGTCGCTAATTATATTTTTACGACGCTATTGCAAGATATTGCGAATACAAAACTATCAAAAATAAAAGTATCATATATTTCAAGGTTATTTGAACTTATCATAAAAATGAAGCATATTGAAAACGGTGGTTTAAAAAAAGACCTAATTAATACTGTTCTGCATATATTTCAAAACGGATGTAACGTTGCAACTGAATCGTCTTACTTTGCGATCGATTGGGGATTAAAAAAACAAATTGTGACTGCTAATCAAGCAATCTCCTTCATTGAGAGCAACGTAAATAACTTAAATTCTTATGAAGATATTCAAGCAGTAATGTCTCTTCTTGCAAATATTCCGGATGATACATTAAATTATGAGTATGTATATGATTGTATAAAACAAAATCTTATTGATCTTGTCAGTGACAGTTTCACCGATTTTATTGATACACCATCAGTTTTTTCATCTGTTGGATTTGGGGAATACGAAGAAGCATATTCAAAAATGTCCAATGTTGTTAAAAGTACATTTAATGACTTAGGATTTAAAATAGAAAAGAATGAGATCTCTATTGTTATGGATTCGTATGATGTCGCATACGAATTGGAAAAGTATTACATGGATTCTTGTGATGAAAATGAATACTACAGAGACAGTAGTTCTAAATCGGCATCAGCCGGAATTGATGAAATTGACGATTTATTTGATAGAGGATAAAGCCGCTCATCTGATTAGGATGGTGATGCCCCGAAATGTTCTAGGAGTTAAATGTTACTCTCGTTCATAATTCGACAGGAAAATAGCCGGTATTCAGCGTAGCGAAACCCGAAAATCCGCTTTTTATTTTTTTCCGGATTATACTCTGCTTCGCGGCTAACCCAGGCTATGGATTACCACTCATTCCCGTTATGCCGCGCCGAGTACGCAATGGGCATAAATATCGGAGGTTTTTCGGTATTCACCCGAAGTACCGGAGGACGCATAAAGGGTGCGTCAGGAATGCCCGTTGCTGGAGTGACGAAAGCACCACCGGTTTGGACCGGCATTAAAATAATCGCCTTGTGAGCAACTCTTATCTATCAAGAATTCGACTCCATCTGCGATTGTAGATAATTATGTATCCCCACTTTTTCAATCAGCTCAAGTTGAGTTTCCAGCCAATCGATATGTTCTTCTTCGGAATCCAGGATGTAGGTAAACAATTCCCGGCTAACAAAATCGCTGATGGTTTCGCAATAAGCAATGGCTTCTTTAAGTAGAGGGTGAGCGATCTGTTCAAGCTTTAAATCGCACTGGAGCATTTCCAGCGGATTTTCACCGATCATCAGTTTGCCAAGATTTTGCAGGTTAGGCAGGCCTTCCAGGAACAAGATACGTTCAATCAACTTGTCGGCATGTTTCATCTCGTCTATCGATTCGTGATAAACCTTTTCGTTCAGCTTATGGAAGCCCCAGTTTTTATACATCCTGGCATGAAGAAAATACTGGTTAATTGCAGTTAGCTCATTTTCCAGAGCTTTATTAAGGTATTCAATAACTTTTTTGTCGCCTTTCATAGTGATTTCTCTTGGTTTTATTGTTAAGGATTAGAAGACGTTACAATAATTTTAATAAGCCGATCATTTGCGTTAGCAACCCAATAAATTGGGCTATCTTATCTGTCTTTCACAAGCTGTTTATAACTGCTTAGCCCTAATTCCTATTTACTTCATAGGGTTAGCATTCTATGCAGTCGATGGCGCGTGACCTCATATTATCCAAACTAATACAGATGGCATTTACTCATGCACTGCAAACCGCTTCCTTTCCTCCGGACTTTTGCCCAGGATTTTCGCCATCCACGGCGGCGGAGCATCAAAGACTTGCTGGAATTCTTTTAATTTATCCACGGCATCGATCACTTCCGGTACTTTGATGGGATAAATATCGGCGCGAACGACTTTTGCCGCCGCAGGGCCGCCGATGGATTGGACGAACAGCATCTGGCAGTCCTTGATAAGATTAACGCGGAACAGGTTACGGTCATCGCTGCTGTCGGCTTCGATGGTGCTGCGGATATCGACCAAACGGTAATCAGTGCGGCTTAGCTGGTACACCAAAAAACGAATGCAGGAGCCGAAATGGCCGTTGAGCAGCGAGCCGCTATTCGATGCCACAGCGACTCGAATCGATTCCGGCAGGTCGCCGTCTTTATACGGCTGGATTTCCGGTAGGCCTTCATCCTCTTCTTCCTCGCCCCACAAATAACGCACGGCGAGTTTGATGTTTTCCAGGCCGATGCCAATGTCCTCGCCGTCTTCCTCGCCATCGTGGCTACCGATACCGGTTTTGAGGTTGGTGACGGTAATGCTTTTGAGCTTTTCATCGTCCAGGGGCGAGCCGACCTTATCATGCAGGATGGCAATCAGCTTGGGCAGTTCAACGCCGGGTAGGACGCGCGCCGCCAGGGCAATGCGTAGGGCGAGTTCTCGGGGTAGTTGGCTCATGTTTTCACCTTAAAGTTTGTGGTGTTCTTTCCAGCCGACGTAACCGCCAGCCAGATTGTAGACCTGTTTAAAACCGAAATCGCAAAACATTGTCGCCAAATGTTCGCTCGTATGACCGTGATAGCAATAAATCAGCAATGCTTTGTGTTTGTCGCCTTTTTTTAGCATCGAATCGCGCAGTTGTTCATGGACCAGCATGGCGTTTTCGATGTGGCCTTCGCGGTAATCGTTTACCTTGCGGCAATCCAGGATGGTTGGATTGCTTTGGTCAATCAGCTGCTCAGCTTCAGCGGCGGAGATGGTTTTATAGTCAGTCATCGGTAACTCAATTTTATACCGGCCCGGCAGCGGCTGATTTTTTGACGACAATCGTCAGCTTCAACGCTTCTTCGTAAGAGATCGGACTGCCCTTGGGTTTGTATTGTTTGGCGGCATCAAAAGCGATTACAACTTTATCTTCCGCTGATTTGCCTTTGAGATCGGCTTTTTCGATGTAGAGCAACTCTAAGGTTTCGTTCCAAACCATGCCTTCTTTGTAGGGGAGGCAGTTGAAGGTCAGACCGTCGAGTTGGATTTGCATCGGTGTATCGATGTTTTCGACGTAGCAAAGAATCAGGGTTTCCGGCGTTAAAACCGGGCGGTATTTGTCGACAAAAACCGAGATGTCTTCAATTTCAAGGAAGAGGCCATTGACGAAGAGCAAATGGCTGGCATCGGCCAGGATGGCGGCCTGGTACATCAGCAGTTCGGGCGGTTTGCGGTCAGTCGTTTTGCCTTTGTGCAGTTCGCCTTCTTTCAGGACGAAATCGCCGCGAAAGGCACTGATGCTGCTATCCCCGGTTTTGCCCAGAACGGTCATGTTAACCAATAAGCCTTGTTTATCGTAATCTTCTAAAAGCATTTTTAATTCCTATAGCTGTAGTTTTTTAATCTGTCTCAATCCTGCGCCGTTTGACTTGTGACGGATCGCAAGTAATTTGGCGGTAGATTTCCACGCGGTCGCCTTCTTTAATGGGCGCATCGAGCTTTGCAAGCTTGCCGAAAATACCGACCTTCTGGCCACTAAGGTCGATATTCGGGTATTGCTTTAATACGCCTGAAAGTTCTATGGCATCCTGCACCGTGCTTTCATCCGGCACTTCCAGCCTGAGCCATAATTGCCGTTCTGCTTCCGCATAACAAACCCCTACATTCATGGCGTGACCTCCCCGGATTCGGGCGTAAGAATGGGACCGGCTGCCTTGGTTTTTTCGCTGGTCTTAATACGTTGGTCGATCATGCGTTTAACGGCGACTAAAAAACCCAGGACGATAAAACCGCCGGGCGGCAATGCGGTTAACAGGAAGCCTTTATATTCCGGCAGCGAGGTGACTTCCATAAAGCGGAAACTTTCGCCCAATAAGACCGAGGCATTGGCGAATAAAGTACCCGCCGAACTGATCTCACGAATTGCACCCAAAGCGACCATCGCCAAGGTAAACCCAGCCCCCATCATAAAACCATCCCAAAGCGACGGCATCACCGGCTGTTTGGAGGCGAAGGCTTCGGCGCGTCCTAAAATGACGCAGTTGGTGACGATGAGCGGAATAAACAAGCCGAGTACCTTATGCAATTCGTGCAACCAGGCGTTCAAAAACAGATCGACCAAGGTCACTAAAGTGGCAATGAGCAGGACGAAAATCGGGATACGGATTTCGGAGGGAATCAAATGCCTTGCCAACGATACCAAGCCGTTGGAACCGACCATCACAAAAGTGGTGGCAATGCCCATACCGAGCGCATTAGTCGCCGTGCCGGTTACCGCCAGTAACGGGCATAAGGCCAGATTTTGTGTAAACACAACGTTGTTGTCCCACAAGCCGTCACGGGTAATTTTTCTATACGGCTCTGATAATAGTATTGAAAGCTTCATACTTACCTCTGGATAAATTGTTCAATAGAATCTGCGCTATTTTGCATTACTACATTCATCCTATATTTTCTCTTCAGATTTGACGGGATTAAGCAGTTCACCCCGGTGTGCCTTATAAAATTCAAGGCCGCGTTTGATGGCCAGAACAACTTTGCGTGGGGTAATCGTCGCTCCGGAAAACTGGTCGAAAATGCCGCGGTCCTTTTTCACATTCCATTCCTCATAAGTAACGTTATCCAGCGATTTGCCGTTGAAACTGAGTATCCATTTGGATTTCTTGATCTCGATCTTATCGCCCAAGCCAGGTGTTTCTGTGTGGGAGATTACCCGAACGCCCAGGATTTCGCCGTTCCTGTCCAAACCCATCACCAGGTTAATCGGTCCGGCATAACCGTCCGGCGCCACGAATTTAAAACTGACGGCATTCACATTGCTTTCCTTTTTGGCAAGGTAAAATACTGTTTGCGGGCTACCAAGATTGGCATCAGCGGATGTGAGGGTAACGGTATCAGTTAACAGGTTATTGTCGTAAAGTTCAGCCGGTATCACTTCTTCAAGGCTGGCTTTAAGGTCTTCTTCCAACCGTAATTGGATAGCGTTTTTCGTCGCAAGGTCGGCAAACCCAAGGAGGATGCTGGCAACTAATGCAAAGCCGGCCAGGATATAGGTCTGATATTGCAGTTGTGGACGAAGCTGCGCCAGGTTATCGGGCTCCAACCAGATGACCAGTTTTTTACGCAGCGTAGATACAAACGCTTTAATGTCTTTCCCAGCAGATTGGTAAGCCGATTCTTTTAACGGTTCTGAACTCATCGCAGGCTGCTCATGGGTTTTGGATTTCAATCGGCTTGCCATCGCGATAACGACCATAAATGCGCGGCTTGATGTAATGGTCGATCAGCGGGGTAACGGCGTTCATCAGCAAAATAGCAAACCCGGTGCCTTCGGGATAGCCGCCCCAGGTGCGGATAATGTAGATCAACGCGCCGCAACCTGCGCCGAAAATCATCTGCCCCAAGGGCGTATTCGGCGAGGTGACATAATCGGTGGCGATAAAAAAGGCGACCAGCATCAACGCCCCCGAATTCAGGTGTACCCAAGGACTAAGAAAGTGCTCACTGTCAACGGCATAACCGATGATGGATAACAACGTAACGGATACCAGTACCGACAAGGGTATATGCCATTGGATTACCCCTTGGCGCACTAGCCAAAGGCCACCCAACAGAATTAATAAAGTTGAGGTTTCGCCAAGACTGCCGCGCTCCCAGCCGATAAATGCCTGTATACCAGAATATTCTGATAATAATTCCGGTAATGTTTGGTTTTGGGAAAATCCGGTTTTCACTGCCCCCAACGTCGTAGCGCCGGTAACACCATCTACTGAATAGGATTGGCCGAAAGTAATTGCGAAGCTGTCGCTGATACTGATACCGGTAAACAACGGACTGACATTGACCCAGGATGTCATTTCGATGGGAAAAGAAACCAAGAGTGCTACCCGCGCCAGCATTGCCGGATTGAACAGGTTTTGGCCGAGTCCACCATAGACCTGCTTGCCCAGGATAATCGCTATGGCTGAACCCAATACCCCAATCCACCAGGGTGCCCAAGGGGGCAACGTCATAGCAACTAACAATGCGGTTAATACCGCTGAACCATCATACAAGTAAGGCTTTGCTTTTACGCCTTTTAGGTTCAGGCAGAAGGCTTCAAAGACGAGTGCCGATGTTACCGTAAGGACTGTTAAATACAAAGCAGGAAGGCCAAAAACAAGGACCCCAAAACCCACTGACGGCAATAAGGCCACAATGACCTTAACCATAATGTCATCAACCCGGCGGACGGTAAGTACATGTGGTCCGCTGACCGGTTTGCTATTCATACGGTTTCCCCAGCCGAAGATGTCTGCGGTTTCACCGCTGCTGCCTGGGCATTTGCCAATTCCGCTTCACGGGCTCTGGCAGCCCTTGCCTCCATCACCCTTCGGGCTTCGGCTTCGTTTTCCAACCTGATACGCTCCATACGGTTGTTACGGTCTTCCGCCAGACGTTTGGTCTGTTCAGACTTGTGCTCTATTTGCTGGCGTTTGAATAATTCACCTGATGCATACTTAAAATATTGCACCAAGGGGATATTGGAAGGGCATACGAACGAACAGCAACCGCAACTGATGCAGTCTTTCAAACCCAAGTCCACGGCTGCATCGAGCTTATTGGCTCGGATACGGCTCGCCATTTCCAAAGGCAATAACCCTGCCGGGCAGGCGGTAATACAGCTCGAACAGCGTATGCAGGGCTTAACCTCGGGGACTTCAATATCTTCCTGAGTAAGCGCCAGAATCGCGCTAGTGGCTTTGACAACCGGTACTTCGGCAATGGGCAGCGCATCCCCCATCATCGCACCGCCCATCACCAAACGCGCCATCTTGCTTTTATCGAGCCTGCAAAACGCCAGCACTTCCGACATTAGCGTTCCGATCAACACTTCCACATTCATTCGCTTGCCGACCGCGCCCCCCGAAACGGTGACCACCCGGCTTATAAGCGGTTGGCTAAGGCAAACCGCCCGGAAAACGGCATAAGCGGTACCGACATTATGGATAACTACGCCAATATCAGTCGCGCGGCCGTCGGCCGGAATTTCCCAACCGGTAAGGTAACGGAGCATTTGCCGATCCCAGCCCATAGGGTAACGGGTCGGGACTTGTTGGATGGTAACATTGGCAACAGAGAAACAGGCCTTCTGCATCGCTTGGTAGGCTTCCGGCTTATTATCCTCAATACCAATGATCGCTTTTTCAGCTCCCATGCCGCGCAGCATCAAACGGATACCGCTTACCACATCGCGGGCGCGCTCCTGCATCAGGCGGTCGTCGCAGGTAAGGTAAGGCTCGCATTCACCGGCATTGATAATCAAGGTATGGATATTGTTCTTGCGGCCTAAACTTAACTTAACCGATGAGGGAAATACAGCGCCGCCCAAACCAACAACCCCGGCAGCGCCAACGCGCAAGCAGATTTCTTCTGGGTCAAGCTTGAACGGATCAGTCGGCACTTCCCTTAGCTGCCATTGGTCGAGACCATCGGTTTCGATCACGATAGTTCGTATCGGCAATACCGAAGGATGCGGCGCTGGGTAATCAACAACATCTATGATCGTACCCGAACTGGGTGCATGCACCGGGGCGGAAATCGCTCCCTGGCTATGGGCTAGAAGCTGGCCTTTTAGAACCTTATCCCCAACAAACACAATGGGCTCGGCGGGTTTGCCTACATGCTGCTGTACAGGGATGTAAAGTTTCTTAGGTATTGGTAAGCTTGTTACAATCGGTTTACCCGATGTTTCCAGCTTGTGGCCATCGGTATGGATGCCACCTCGCAGCCTGGGGTTTTCTAGGAAGTCTAAAATTCTCATATTTCCTCAAGCGACGGCAGATAACGGTTTTGGCCAGCGCCAATCACGCAAGGTCACTTCGACCGGACGCATTTGAAGACATTCGGTCGGACAAACGTTGATGCATTTTTCACACGCAATACAGGCATCGGCGACAACTGCATGAATCTGCTTGGGAGCACCGACAATCGCGTCAGTAGGGCAGACCTTAAAGCATCGGGTGCAACCGGTGCAGGTCTCTTCACTGACCCTGGCAACCATCATTTCAGTATCTTTGGATTGGCTAAGATCGACTTCGATGCTGAGCAGATTTGCCAGTTGCTCGATTAAAGCAGTACCCCCAGGCGGGCAAAGCGTGACAGGTGCAGAGCCTGCGACTAAAGCCTCCGCAGCAGGCTTGCAGCCGGGAAAGCCGCACTGCCCGCATTGCGAACCAGGCATCAAGGCTTCAATCTTTTCAATCAATGGATCGCTTTCAACTTTAAGGTACTTGCCCGCGACGCCCAAACTCAACCCTAAAACCAATCCTAAGGTCGTCAAAATAATAATGGCAAATAATATGTACATGACTTGCTTCCTTAAGTCCTACGTCTCATTTGGTATACAGCCCGGCAAAGCCCATGAACGCCAACGACAAAATGCCTGCCGTGATAAAGGCGATGGGGGTTCCTGAAAAAACTGCCGGTACCGCCATTAACGCCAGGCGTTCGCGTAAACCGGCAAAGAGCACCATAACAATCGTAAACCCCAGCGCTGCACCAAAACCAAACAATAAGCTTTGGATGAAATTGTATTGCTCCTGGATATTGAGTAAGGCAACGCCTAAAACGGCGCAGTTCGTGGTAATCAACGGTAGAAAAATACCTAAAACCTGATAGAGCACCGGGCTGGTCTTATGGATAACCATCTCGGTGAATTGCACCACAGCGGCGATGACAAGGATAAACCCAAGCACTCGCAAAAACTCGATGTGGAAAGGAGCTAACAGTCGGTGCTCCAGTACCCAACTTGCACCAGAAGCGAGCGTAAGCACAAACGTGGTTGCCATACCCATACCTAACGCGGTATTAAGCTTGTTGGAAACGCCCATAAATGGGCATAACCCTAAAAACTTAACCAGTACAACGTTATTGACCAAAGCTGTACCCATTACTAATAGTAAGTAATCGCCCATTGATTGCACACTCTGCCGTTTATATCTCTCAATATTCAAAAAAGCATCTTCCATGCCAACACGAGAGATAAAGCTAACCCTATGGAATTAGTGTAGAAATGTATTAATACCGTCAGAGCAATGGGGTTCTCAAACCATACAAATCTCATGATTCATGGAAACATTGTCGTAAACCTGACAAATCGACTGCCTTTAAACCATTTGTAATTAGGGTTAGCGTTTATAAGCTGTTAAATCTATCAGCAAAATATTTCGGTACATTTTTTGCATAAAACAAATGAGGATAAGCATTTCCTTTCGCAAGAAATAGAATTTCTACTTCGCCGGAAAGACCCATGACCGAAGAAATAATTGATTTGAAGTTACTTGATAAGCTAACCAATAACACATTGCATATCCATTGCGAAATGGGCAAAACATTGCCAATCTCATTATTTGTGAAAGCGGTCGAACATGCGCCGGTTGCCATTTCCATCACTGATAGAAAGGCTAATATCCTTTATATTAATAAGGCATTTACCGATGTCACGGGTTACGTCGCCAGCGAAATTGTAGGTGAAAACGAGTCGAAGCTGTCGGCCAAATCAACTCCCCGCGAAATTTATCAAAGCTTATGGAAAGCCATATCCCATAAAAAAGTGTGGCATGGTCAACTGGTCAATAGCCATAAAAACGGCCAGCGCTATCTTGCCGATTTGACCATTTCGCCGATGCTGGACGAAAGCGGTGCGATAAGCCATTACATCGGGATGCACCGCGATATTACGCAAGTGCACCAGGCCGAACAATTGGTGAATAACCAAAAGCAATTAATTGAATCAGTGGTTAATACTTCACCGGTGGCGATGGTCGTCTTGGACGCTAACCATAAAATTATTCTCGATAACCATAAATACAAGATGCTAATCAGCGAGATGGGCCATTCAGAGCCTGCCTCATATTTCATCGCTGCTCTGCATCAAGAGATGGGCGATTTATGGTTATCCAAAACAAGTTTTAACCAAAGGGAAGTAAGGTTCGAAGGCCCAGGGCAAGGCCGTACCCGCTGGTTTTATTGCTCGGGTAACTGGTTTAACGAGGACGATACCGATGCCGATAATTTCTTTACAAAACACACCCATTCGTATTTGTTGCTGAGTATCAATGACGTCACCTTACAGCGGCGTCAGCAGGAAAAACTGCATTTGCAAACACTTCGTAATATTATGGCGGAAGAAGAACAAATCCGCAGCATCCGAGAAACCCTACTCGGCGCAATGCACCAAATAAGGCAGCCTATGAACCAGATTGGGGCGGCTATTCAAATTATGGCGCAACGCAACGACAGCCAAAACCAGGCATTAAAAGAGTTGTTAAACCAAGTGCAACGCATGGGCGAAGAAACTCTCGCCACCTTGCAGCTGTGCGTTCCGGAAATTCCGGAAACAGCAGTCATTCCGGTTAACCTCAATCAATTATTGCATGAGGTCTTATTGCTTTATAGCCATACCTTTTTAGCAAATGGCGTTATCATCGATTGGTTACCAACCGCCATTTTGCCTTCCATTCTGGGTTCTGAAAATAAGTTGCGCATGCTGTTCAAGCAACTGCTCGATAACTCAGTCGACGCCATGAACCGAGCAGGTAGCAAGGATCGCATGATCAACATCAGTACCTCGGTTGACGAAGAATGGGTTAATGTCAGGATTGCCGACAGCGGTCCGGGGATTCCTGTGCATCAGCACAATAAAGTGTTTGAGCCGTTTTTTACCACGCAAAACATGGGTGGAATTCAAGCTGGAATGGGCTTGGTGATGGTTCGAGAAATCATCAACCAGCACAATGGCATGATAGTGATCGATTCCACTTATACCGATGGCTGCTGTTGGAATATCAGCTTTCCCTGTCAACGGATGCATTCCAGGACATAGCTATGACCGAGCGTTTGTTGTTAATCGAATCGGAACTGGACACTTTATTTTTGGTCAGCCA
>CAWBFT010000022.1:0-6993 GCA_963788135.1 uncultured Gammaproteobacteria bacterium | reverse complement strand
AAATCAACCAAAAACTCTAAATAATTAAGCCAAATAGGTTTAATCATTGATGTTCTCAATATTTTGAATGGGCAAGTTCTTAAAATATTCTATGTGAGGAATACTCAAGATATCTGTTAGTTCCATATTCATTTATATACCCAATAAATTCCATGACATCTTCTGGGTAAAAAAAGGAAAGGTTGGTAATTGGCTCTACTTCTTTAGAGCCTCATCTAATTTATGGCCAACACCTTTCGAGCTTATCCTATTAAAAAGTAGAATTGCCTTAAAATATTTTTCTAGCGCTTGCAAACTCGACCATAAAAAAGGCTCCCTAAGATTAGCTCTATAGCTCATACGAGCCGCTATGTAATCTTGATCAGCAACATCTCGAAATGACCTTTTCGCAAAATCATTTAATTTTGCATCAATATCCTCATCTGGATGTTCCATCATTTCTCCCCAGTTACTGCTTTACGTCAGACAATAAATCGCCAAACTTGCCGTAGTTCACCTTTACGCCATCATCCAGATCAAGCTTGATACGCATATCGGCATAGTGTTTAAGCTTGTCATCAAACTCACGCAGTTCGGTTTGTTTTTTCTCAAGTGCAACCAGTTCTTTCTTCAACAGAATGGCCTCGCTGGTGGTGGCATCTTCAATTTGCTTGTTCAACTGGTCGGCAAATGCGTCATATTTACCGAGTAAAGGCGTGACATATTCGGTACGCATCCGCGACAGCGTGCTTTCGTTATAGCGATGCAAGTAAACCAGACATTCAAACGCCTTTTGCTTGCCGGAGCTAAACAACCAATAAATAGGACGCTTTTTATAGGTTTTCAGGTGGTCTTTATAGAATTGGGTCGACAGGTAGCGACGAATCGTCTCCAGACTGCTTTCTGATTTCTTCGATTTTAGCGCATTTAGACACAGGCTTTCGGCGACAAAGTCGAGGTTAAACTGTAGATTATCTTCGCCCCAAACCGTCCGCACAAAGTCGCGAAAACGGTTAGTTGCATCGTCTTTAAACCATTCCTGATCGGTCAGCGGAATAATGCCGTCGTCGTCTGCAATGAAGGGATTAGCACATCAAGTGAAGAAGTTCCCCCCTTTGAAAAAGGGGGGTTAGGGGGGATTTTCTCAATTAAATAAATCCCCCACGCCCCCCCTTTTTCAAAGGGGGGAGTTGTATCGCCATTATAAATTTTGTCGAAACCGACATTCCCCGCATGAGCATAAATCAACCCTGGTTTATCGATGCGATACCGGCCCATCATGCAGCCGATGGCGTAGCTAATCAGTTCGGCCAAGGTATCGGATTGGAAACGTTGGGCGAGTTCTTCATCGGACAGGTTGCCGCCATAGCGGTATTTGGGGTTGATGGTCAGCGTAATTTGTTCCAGCGGCACATCAGGTTCGAGTTCGTCTTGCAGGCCGTAGGCGTCGATGAACAGGCGGTTGTTTTCTTGTTCGAGGCGTTGCATTTCGGCGATGGTTTGGCGGTTTTTGGCTTGCCAATCGGCATAAATATTGGAAAGCATGTAGGTTGGGTTAGCGGCTTAGCGCAACCCAACATCGGCGGACTTCGGCTTGTTGGGTTACGCTATCGCTATCCCAACCTAGGATTAATGGATTGTTTTTGAAAGTCCCATGAGGTTTCGTAGGTGTTCCAATCATTCTGAATAGGGTTATTAACTTTCTTAACTTTTTGCTAATGTCATTTTCAATATTAACGAAAGGCAACCTTTCTAAATCAACATTATTTAGTTTTATTGTTGGGCTCAAAAATTCAATCAATTTTTTTGGAAACTTTTGAGTTTAAAAACCCCAAAAGCATTTTTCTCAACCCAATAGGATCATTAAAAAAAATGCTCGATCCACCTTTATCAAAGGTCGCATAATCAGGTAAGAATCTAAAGCTTTGATTCGAAGAAGTAATTAACGTCCATGTTATACCTTCTCTAAAACGAAGATATTTAGGGATAATTCGAGCCGAAGGATGTGTGTGATAGTTTTTCCTTGCATCTTCAGACCAATCGACAACATAGTCCAAATTTCCAAACCATTTTCGATAGGCTCCTCCTTTCGAATAAAAGGACCATTTTCCCGCTGGCTCTACTTTTATCTTGTCAACCTCCCAACAAAGGCGGAGATACTTATCATTATTAGCGGTAATGTTCTGACCTTCAGAAATGCTAAATTCGTAAATTTGTTTATGAACTGCAAATATATTTAATATGTTCTCACTCACCCAATACGCTACTGGACTACTTGGAATTTTCTTGAAATCATCTGGCTTAGCGGTCTTAAGACGCTCATTCTGAACAGGGAATTGTTTCGGCACGCTATCTTCATTGATGTCGTCATTTTTGCAGTAAGAAAAACCGCCTTCGTATCCATCAACGTGCTTGTTCAAGAATATGGTGGCTGCTGTGCCAAAGGCGATTCCCATCACGCCGTTGCCCATGTGAACCATGTTGGAAAGAGTCTTGGTAGCTAGCAACTTCTCCCGCATCGCCTGAAACGACGACAAAAACATCCAACTCTGCATCGTTACCATACTGTTAAAGCCTGTCGGCTTGCACCAGTCGAAGCCACGCTCAATAAACATGGCAAACAAGTCGAATTTGCTATCGGGAAAGTGTTTTTGAGCAAACACTTTTAATTCTGGATTCATGCCTTTGCCACCCATATACGGTGGATTAGCAATAACCGCATCGTACCTCTGCGCTAACAGACTCGCTTGTTGCACAAACGGCAATAACGCCCTAGCTGATAGTTTTTGAAAACTGTCGCCATGCTCAACTAGGGTTTGTAATTGATTTTTTAAGTCATCTAAAAATTCGGCTTTGTCGGCGGGAACCTGGATTAACGAACCAAAGGTTTTCGCTTGTTCAAACAGGACTAAAACCCTCTGCAAGCTTGTAAAGTCGGCATTATCCACAACATCAATCAGGTTGGTCTGGGCGTCATCAAAAATGGATTCAGTCACGCCGCGTTTGGCGTTTTTGTTTAAAGCTAGCTTGCGCCATAATTCCGACAAATCTAAACCTTGCGTAGATTGAAGGGCTAAAACATTGAGCTTGATGTCACGCGTAAAAATCCGCCGGTCATCTTCTCTGGCTTTCATCATTAAGGCAAACCCAGCCAACTGGGCAGCACGGTCGTCAATATCCAAACCAAACAGATTGTTTTCCAGAATTAGTTTTGGAATGTCTCGGCTACGATAGCCACGCTCTTCATAAATAGCCTTGAGTAGGTCATAAGCTTCAACCAGGATATGACCTGAACCACAGGCCGGATCGATCAGCTTGATGGATTCCGGTTCGATACTTGCCGGTGTGATCGCGGCTAAAGCTGCTTTTACAGAGGAGTCTTGTTCGGCGGGTTCAATGTAATACTCCATCTGAGTTTTCAGATTAGAGTCAGGATAGGTCATCAACCACTGACGACCGACTGAGTTCTGTACCAGATACTTTACAATCCAGTTCGGCGTAAACAGCTGGGTGGCAGCTGGAATATCCTCGCTTTTGACTACGCTGCCAATAACCTGATCTTTCTTTTCTGAAATATAAAACTGATACAGCCAACCGATAATCTCGACCTGTTGCCAGTCCTCCTCGGGAATGCTATCCACCAGACCGCGCAAAATGGAATCGGTGCGGGTCAGGTTATCCGGCAGCAGCAGTTCGGTTTCATCGTCCAAGGCCTCAAACAAGAATGGCATAGCTTCATGCAGCTTGTGACACTGCCCCAGCAGCAAATGCCTATAGAGTTCTTCATCCTTGTTACCTGCCAGTTTGAGTTCAACGATATGGCTGCGGTCCAAACCCAATTGCCCCGCCACGTCCTGGGCATGATCGAGTATTTCAAAGCCATTGGTTTTTTCAGGATGCGACAGCACACGCAGGCCATGTTCAAGATAGCCTGACTTTAATTCCATAAAGCGAATGGCACAGAGTCGGTTAAACCAGGTGTAAGCCATTTGCTCGACTAACTGCTCAAAGCCCAGCCGTTCAGCACGTATAGTCAGTCGCTTGCGGGCTTGTGCAAGTCCGACATCGAAGCTGTTGCCATCAATCTGCATCACCGATCCCGAAAAGCTCGGCTCGCTGATGATTAACGGCTTGTTTTTACCATTTGTGTAAACACCGAACTGATTAAGCCGCTTGCCGACCGCTTCCATGAATTCACGGCGGGCTTGGGGGGCGTATTTTTTGATATTATTGGTGTTCATTCGGGTTTTTACCCATCCATTGGATTGATTAACGTTAAACCTGAAATCCAGTCGAAATCCTTGGTGTTTCGGGTTGCCAGTGTCAATTCATGATCTATGGCAGTGGCAGCAATTAAGGCATCACCCAGCGACATTTTTCGTTGTTGACGAAGTGTAATTGCCCGTTCGCATTGCCTGGAAGTCAATGATATTTCACGCATCGGCGATAAAACGGCAGCAATGGCTTGAGCTTGTTCCGATGAAAGATTCCAATAACCTAACACCTCAACTTTGCTAATAATGGAGTAGGCCGGTTGAATCGTCAGTATCCATTGTCTTAAAGCATCGTGTTCCTTCTGAACCGAGTAAATCAGTAAGTTGCTATCCAATAAAATCATTCTTCTCGTCCTGGCAAGGGGCGATCTTTTCGAATTTCACGTTGCCATGCGGCAGGGTCGCTAATATCGGCAAATGCTTGTGTCCCTAAGGCGGCCTCAAATGCTTCGCTTAATGCTTGACGCTGTGTGATTTGGTTTTCGAGAATATGGCATTCATTTTTTGGCAACAGCTCTAAAAAACTAATCACTCGGTCGTAAATGGTATCGGATAGCTCAAGTTGAATAGTTTTCATCAAATCACCTCTATAAGTTGTGGATGCACTATAGGGCGGTGAAAGTTATCAGAGACCTTCGATTCTCCCTTATCTTCGCCGCTCTGGTTAAACATCAAATTAGGCATAGTTTATCAATCACCCTCGACTTCATTGACTATTTCCTTAAGCACTTCATTTATGTCTCTTGATGAAATCATAAATCGGCTACTATTTTTCCAAATATGCAAATTGTAGAACCCAAAACAATTATCATTCGGCGAATAATATTGCCAGGCAGGCTCATCATGCCTGTCGTCCATAACTAATATGCGATTTGGACTAATCGGAAAAATAACAAATGAACCATGTGTACCAAGACCAAAATCAACTCTAAAATTATTTTTAGTTAAATGACATATCGACACAGGTTTATCAGAAGTGATGAAAAGCGGTTTCTCACTAAATATAATTGACCATCGTTTTTTTAGTAGTCGTTCAGCAATATCTATCACGTTAGATTGAATATAATCTGTAAAAAACTTGTGATGATTATTCTTTGTTCTGTTTTTAAATTTACACCAATCATCAATGTCGAATTTATGTTCGACACCATTTAACTCGAAGGCGGATATATCATTAATATCGGGTACGTCATTGACTAATTTGATCATTTTTTGGTGAGTATCTTCAAGTTCTGTGCGTGTATCTGGATGCCGCAAAATCATAGTAGAAACAAACAGGGAAATTCCTTTTCTAAGCGGGTCATCTTTGGATATATAAATGCACTCATTAGCCAATGACGGCCATTCCTTAGCTAATGCACTTTCTAAGCGACCCAATTTTTTTTCTAATAACAAATCTCTCTCACCATTACTATTAGTAGGTGAATACAAATAACGTTTAGCACATACACTCTTGACGTTTACCAACAATGGCGCACTGTCTGTTTCTTTATCAAATATCCAAACTTGTGGATTGTTTCCACTGCGAGTTTCGGGCGTAGCAAACTGTTTTAGATAAAATTTCGGAACCCAGTGTTGATTTTTTTGAATGTTCATAATCTCTCTGAGCATCTAATTATATATTGGTAAAGCCTGTCCACCCGGCTACTTAATTCGTACTCTATCACCGTCCCTGACGGCATTGAGCAACTTATCTCGTAGCTGATTGACGTATTGTTCGACCTGATCTTCTGTTTCGATAAATGCAGTGTTGGCCTGATTCATCATAATGTCGGCAGGACTAATGGTTACCGTTCGTTTTGGCGCTGGGACGGTAACTGGAGGTTCTGCAATTTTGCCGCTTGCACCTTGGGTCGGATTATTAACAGGTTTATCTATCGGTTTTACTGGCTCTTTTTTGCGCTGGGATTCGATGTAACGATTGATCTGTTCGTAAGCATCGTCCTCATGACTTTCGGCTTCAGCTTGTTCGCTGGTAATTTGAGGAATTGATTCAGTGTTATCAATGCGCTTTTTACAGAGCTGTAGTGGATGTAAGGCTTTATTCTGTAATTCAAGAGGCGCACTTGCTTCTGTCAGCGCTGACTGGACGCGTTCAATACGCAGATTGACCTGTTCATGGGCCGATCTGGCGTTTATCGAGTACCAGTTGGCTATTCACCTTCTGAACCTGTTCGATTAACGGGTTGATATGTCGAAGCTGGTCATAAGGCGCAGCCAACTTATAGATACGCTCCAATTCATCCAGCACTTTTTTGGCAGGCTCATCTTTTTCCAGCGCCGGACGGTTAGCCTTGAATTGATCATTCAGCGCTTTGGTAAGCGCCTGCCAGGTCTGGAACTGGCTGTTGTAAAAATCGTCCAGATCTTCAAAGTTTTCCGCAAAGTCTTCCAGCGCCTTGGAATCATCAATCATGCGCTGGATCAAACTGAAGCTGTTAGTTTGTTCTAGCAGTCCAGTAACTAAAGCCAAACCCTGTTCAATGTGCTGTTTACCAGGGAAATGACCGGTTTGCGCTTTATTGCTGAATGATTTTAACTGGTCATTCCATTTCTTCAGTTCCTGATTGATAAGCTCGGAAAGTTCCTTTTCTCCTGATCCGGTAAAGGTTTTGTTAAAGACATTTTTAACTAAGCCAGCCGCATTTTTTAGCTGATGCTCATCATGCTGACGGATTTTTTGAATACGTATTTCACCCCGCTTACGGACACTGGTGAAGGGTTCATAGGCTTTTTTAAG
>CAWBFT010000021.1:0-12291 GCA_963788135.1 uncultured Gammaproteobacteria bacterium | reverse complement strand
AAATCTCTCCGCAGATTAATAATGTGCAAACCAAAGGTGCAGAACACCCCGCACCCAGAGGTCGTGATATAGAACGTTAGCGGCAATGTTGCGCGGTGAATTCGACGATGCCCACTTAGGCTATGCCAATACGATACAATGATTTTGCATGGAATGCGTAAGATTCATTTCCGATCATCCAATATGGCGATAATCGGTAGTTTGTGACGATCAGGTGTTGGCTACTATGAATAGCGGCCATAAGCGGAGAGTGTGGTTGCTTCTTCATTATTATATTTGATAGTTTGGGGTAAGCCGAGTGCCATAAGGTGATTTGCTAATTTTAGCGTAGACGATAACCCAACAAGCAACCCAATTTTGCATTCGACGGAACCTATGACTGGTTCTGCCTTACAGCCTTGGTTCATAATACTAACAGACCTCCTTCTAGGAACTTACAATGAATAATTTTCAGAATTCTGAATTAATGGACTTAACCAAAATCTGCTCAACATTTCCCCAAATTGGACACCCCAATATTCAGCGGGAAAATATGATCATGACCGTTGAAGGAATGCTTAGTAATAATGATGTGATTATTGTTGAAGGGACTGAGGGAACAGGCAAAACCACGCTTCTTGCCCAATTTGCTTGTGCATTTCCAGAGCAAACATTTTGTCTATTCATGCGTTCGAGTAGTCGTTGGGCGTACGATTCTCAAATGCTCACTCGTGATTTATGCGACCAAATTGGCTGGGTTCTTTATAAGGAAAATTATCTTGAGAAAGACAAGGAAGTTGAAGCTAAGCAACTGTTGAGGAAACGAGTGCAGGAACTCCAACGCAAAGCTAACTTGGAGAGGAAGACGTATTACTTCGTCGTTGACGGATTACAAGAAATACCAGAAGAGGGATGCGGTGAAAAAGAGATTATCTTAGACCTTATACCTTTTGGCATCCCTCGCTTTCGTTTTATATTATCAGGTTCCTCAGATTGCTTCCAAAACCGTCTAAAATCCTCTCAAATTCGTCCATTTCAATTACCTGGTTTTACTTTAGAGGAGACTCGGCAATTTTTTGATGGGTACGTTAAAGATCAGTTAAATTTGCAAACAATTTTCAAGGTCAGCAAAGGTATTCCAGGTCACCAGGCAAGTATGCGCCGTTTGCTTGAATCAGGCATTAAGAAAGAAGATGAACTGCTAGATGATTTACCAGAAAGTCTGCCAGAATTGTTTGAAATGGAATGGCAAGTTGTAGAAAACAAAGATAACGAATTGTTACGCTGTGCTCTTGCGATTCTTGCTTTTGACCAACGCCGCCATTCGCTAGATTCTCTTTCCAGACTCTGTAAAACCGAGCCGGACATTCTCAAAAAAAAGCTGGATTGCTGTCCTTTTGTGGAGCAGAGGAACGATGGACTGGATATTGAGTTTGTTTGCGATGTGTTTAGTCTTTATGCCGCAAAGCGATTGTCTAATTCGCAAAAACCCATCTTGAATACTGTCATTTCTGACTTGTTTAATGAACCTGAAAGCTCTGATGCCCTTATCCACTTGCCAGGTCTTTATTATCAGGCTGGTCGTTATGATGACCTCTTGACCTATCTTTCTCCTCTGCATATTGGCAAACTAATTGATTACAACGAGTCGTGGGCACCGTTGCATCAGAAAGCCGATTTAGGTGTAAATACTTCATTAGAGCTAAAACGTGACGGAGACCTCCTGAGGTTCGCCCTGCAACGTGCCACTATTACCAGTATGGAAAATTCGGAACCTTGGCGTTCAGAGATTGAGGCGTATGTAGCTCTTGACGATTTTTCAACTGCATACGCATTGGTGCAACGGGTGGCTACAAAAGCGGATCGCCTTCATTTGTTAGCTGTCATTGCTCGAATGAAAAAGACTAAATCATTGCCAATTGAGGTGGAATTAAAGGATCAGATTCAACAGCTATATTCACAGCTCGACCGCAGCAATTTGGGTGACAGAGGTGTGGAAATTGCCTCAGATTTACTTTACACACAACCGGAATTAGCTATTGATCTGGTTCAGGACTGCATTGGCAAGGGAGATTCCGATCGTGAAGGCAGGCTTGATCTTGCTCTGGCTCATTTATCGTTTAAAGCATTGATGGAAAAACAGGGAGGGGTTGACGGAATGGAATCAACCCACCAGGCATTTCGGTCTAAAATTAAGAATCCTAATGTTCAGAAATTCATGGATACGATTAATCTCTTCTTCGGTAGTTATAGTGCAGAAGGGGTGATTACCGAAGTGGGTAAGTGGGAAAAATCTTCCGACCGAATTTACGCATTGAGAGCTTGGACGATGACTAATGTCAAACGCGAAGATGCTGCACTTGTTGTTGAATATGCGATAAACATCATCCTCCAAACCACAACTTACACAGCTAATGCGAAAGTCTATCGGGAGCTAGTCTCACCCTTAGTTTGTATGCCTGACCTTGAACAGGTAAAAGCAATTATTGGAAGGTTGGACGGGCTAAGGGAGCCGATTAAAACGGCAGGGCCGACTTTGGAATATGTCAAACTTCAAGTAACTTTGGCAGAATCAGAGTCACGATATGATAATAAAGTTGCAGCTGATCGGTTATTGGAACTGTATTTCTATATTGATGAGCTCACAGAGCCCGGGATAAAGCTTGCGACATTGGCGGTTTTGGCTCATGTTCTAAAAAAATTTAAAGGCGATAAGCAGCCTGAATTGCATAGTGGACTACATGGCTCGGTGGTTAATAGCCTAGAGTCCGTTGTTGAGGAGATATTGACAAAAACAGCAGACCATTACGAAGCTGTGCAGTCAGCAATTGGGGCCTTGGCGCGGAGTGATTATAAAATTGCTTTAGGTGTGATTACCAATTTGAATACAATTGAGCGTCGTGAGTCTGCTTTGGTAAAGCTTATCGAAGCTGCGGCGACCGAGCCACCTTGTAATGAGAATTTTGCCGCCATTGAAGAAGCATACAACAGAATTAAAACTATTCCTATGCGTGCAAAGGCAACGCGAGCAGCTTTACAGGGATTGTCAAAGCAAAAGCAGGTTTTGGCATTGTTTGTACCTAATCTATTTCCCTTAAAACCGTGGGTCTGCGACATTCCTGATGCTGAGGAAAAATGCCAAGCCTTGTGTGTGTTTTTGGAATTACTTTTCGAGCATAAAGATGCTGTCCCTTCAAATCTACTGTCCAACCTACAGCAAGAGTTGCGCAACGCTTGGAATTCCGTGGATTCTGGCTGGTCGAAAATTGATATTGGATTTAAGATCACCTCATGGATGGCAGACTGTTTTCCTGACATCAGTCGTGAATTTCTGACGCAAACAGAAGAAGCTAGGAAAGTGATAATTTTGGACTGTCCAGACACAGCAAATACTTACTTTCTTTGTGTCCAATTGGCTATTCGCAGCTTTGTTGGGCTGTTGAAACGCAAGCTCTATCAAAAAGAAGACCTTGATGATCTCAAAGGCCTCATTGATAAAATCCCGGCAGCGCGTTTTCGCGTGATTGCTTGGAGCGGGCTGGCTCTTAGATTTTTTGTAGCACACGACACTAATCATTGCCAAGAGATTGTTAATGAGCAAATTCGCCCGCTTCTTGAGGAGGAATGTATTAGTGATAAGGAGGCTCTCTGGGAGGCAATCATTTGTGCTGCACCAGCACTGCATTGCGCCCATTCTACTTCTGCCATACAAATTATTAGCCAAATACCCAACCCTTATCGGGATGATGCTTATAGTTGGATATGTTCATTTCTTATCAGTAAACGCTTGCCTATGGAGACATACGATTCAGCAAGCAAACCAGATAAAAAGGTTAGTTATGGCGATTTTTTGGATATTTGCAATTTACTGGAACGAATGGAAAACGATAGTGTTATTTATTGGCATATTGAACCGCTTGTGGACAGTATTCATAAACGCTTCCGCAATGAATTTAATAATGCTCAGCAAGCCGATATTCAGCAGAAATTACTTAATTTAGCCACGACTAAGTTTCAAACGGCTGATGGCATTCAGCACGAAGGATATAAAATTTTGACCCAAGCGCAAATTGCGCGGTTAGATCGTCAAAATAACCCTTGGAATAATTTCGCAACCAGAGCAAACAATATATCTAACCTGGCAGACAGAGCCTTTGTGTTGACGAAAATAGCTGCGGCAATGCCACCTAAACAAAAGACCTTTGCGATTCAGTTGATGCAGGACGCCAAAACACTTATCCCTCAGATACCTTTTTTTGAAGATCGTTGTAGCCATTACGAAACATTGGCTAGATTGAGTGTGGACATTGATAAGCTATTTAGCAAGGATTGTCTACGTCAGGCGTGGAACGAAACTAACCCTTTAAGTGCTGAGGAACTACCAAAAGCACGGCAACGCATTATTGATTTTGCGTATCGGCTGGAGCCTGAGTTTGCTTCAACCTTGGCATCAGAAACCGATGATGATCCTGGTAGAGAGTTTGCCAGGAATCAAGTTAAACAACGACTGCAAACGCTAACTCTACGAGAACAAGCAGCGAATGGTGGGCGTACAGCACTATCAAAATTGACTCAGAATAAAAAGCAGAAAATGGAAATTACTAAGATGCTGTTGTCAAGTCTCAATTCTGGGCGTGGTAGTACGGTGCATATTGAAGATACACGGCAAGACGTTAAAGATGCGAGCCACATGGATTTGCAGGATGCCTATACTATATTCTCATGGACAATTGAGAACGCCGTGCGCCGCCATGCAGACACTGATCAAGCGAAAACAATCCTTCGTCCACTCTATGAAGCTGTTCGCCTTTCATCCGAACTTTCATTTAGAATTGCCTCTCGAATCCGTTCAGTTACAGACCAAGGTATTGATATTGCGCGACGATCTAATGACTCATCTGAAAGCGGATTAATTCTCCCAGGAGAGAGGAATAAAGCTTTGGAAATACTTAAAACGTGGGCATCTCAAGCGATTGGATTTATTAAAATTACCGATCCATTCTTTGGACTTGAAGAATTGGAGTTTATTAAAATGATTCGAAGCGTGAATCTGGATATTGAGATTTTTATTCTTACAAGCAGAAAACATCAAATTGGTTCGCAAATACAACAGCCATGGGACGAAAGTTATCGGTCATACTGGCGTTTGCATGTTTCAGATGCTGATCCAGGTAACGTCAAAATTATTATGATCGGTAAAAGTTCAGACGGCGGTCATCCTATTCATGACCGCTGGTGGTTGACAGAGAATAGCGGGCTTCGTCTTGGAACTTCGGCAAATGGCCTTGGTATGCGCTCATCCGAAATATCGAAAATTTCTGAGTCAGAGGTGCCAAACATGCTTGCTGAGGTAGATAAGTTCATCTTAGGGCGTGTCCGCACGGTTGAAAATGAGCGACTCGATCATTCATCTTTCTATCTGTAATCGACATTCCGCCTCTTCCCTTCTTTTTAGTAGCTTATTGATTTAAGAAATATAATTTTTTGAAAAAAATAATGTTTTTTATCAAAATGCTATTCATGGGATGATGAGGAATGTCGGCTGCAACAGCTTAAAACTCATGTATAAACATGCAATTAAGCGTAACGACCAGCAATTGATTAAGGAATTTATACGCAGTGCCGACCGCCAATTGATCGTTATATTCAAAGCTGAATTTATTTACCAGAAGAGCTATTTTCATCGCTTTCTGACTTATCCAGTGATTTATAAACCTCCAGCTGGCCTTCCAGGTTAGCAACCAGTTTTCCAGCATCAGAAGCGGCTTTATTGGCGGCTTTCAAATCAGATTTAACGGTTTTTAACTCGGAAACGGCGGACTCATAACGCACATTCAGTTTTTCAAATTCGATAACCTGGTTCGATAGTTCAGATGTCTTTTCCTTGATATCCGCTTTCAGCTGCTCGTTGGCTTTAAACGTTGACTCCAGCGACAATTGCACGTTGTTGACCTGCATATCGAGAGACCGGATTTCGGCGTATTTCTGTTTAAGCGCGGCATCGTGCCTTTGTTGCAGTTCTTGTTTATCCTGAGCGGCCGCTTTGTTCGATGCTTCCATCGTGGCTACCTGGCCTTTCAGTTCACTAAAAGCGATTGAATGTATCACAGTAGTGCCGCTTAAAGAGGCAATATCATCATCATGTAAAATTTAACTGTACTCAGGCGATGTCAGATTATACTGGACGTTACACCCAAAGTGTTGTGGTCATTAGTATTGGATGCGTGGCGACCCAGCTGTCTATCAAATATTTTTGAAAGAGATAACTTAAAGCTAAGCGCGGCCAGCACGCTTCTTGTACAGTCTGTTTAAGTGTAATATTAGGAATTTTCTGTAAATCAATCGAATCTTTCCCCTGACTTATTAACCTATCGAATTCACGCCCGAATTACACTTTACTGCGTTGATGAAAAAATTTCCAACCGAATTATTGGCAAACATATCCATAAGGAATTCCATTAGGAGGGCAAAAGCCAGGGCAAGTACCCAGGCGTACTTTGCCGCTTTGACAACGTGGCTCAGCCGCGAATTGAGGCGGATTTGGGGGTAGCCAGCATCCACAGACAAGCATGCCATAGCCGGATGGATAGCCTGAGGGGGGCGTTTGTGAGGGACCTAGTACTGTGCCGCTTGGTTGTTGCGGTTGTGTAGTTACAGGGGGCCTAGTTCCGGGCTGTGTCTGGAAAGGTTCACCACCCCCAGTAGGCATGAAAATCCGAAAGCGGAAGTAAGGTTGATGATGATTAGGCAAGGGGATCTCTCGCTCGACTCTTTCCAGATAAGGCTCAAATCCCCAAGTCCATGGCCCACCCGGAACTGGTTGTATCTTAACCTTGCGAGTTCGCGGTTCGTCATTAACGATGCGCTTCCAGCGACTATATGTAGCAATCCCTGCATTCAATTCTAGCCCAAGGTAAGAAAAGACACGTCCTTTCTCACGGAAAGCTTGTTCGAGTAGCTGTATAAAGATTTCTCTGCTAATACCAGGCAACTGTCGCTGGATACGTTGCTGTGTCTCGTCAATATAGTAATCAAAGTATTCACCAAGGCACCCAAAATAAGTGCAGGCTGCAAGAACAGCCATGTCTCCTTCTTCGATTGCCTTACCATAAATAACGACCCAGTTGTCGGAATGAAGACGCTCCCTAACTTGGACACGATTTGAGTCATGGCTAAACCAGTTGCCATTGACGAACCCCCCTTCTTGACACCACCCGAGTTTTGCCACCCCAAGTACAATTCCTAATACTATCACCCAATTTCTGAACATACCCATACCAGTAACCTCCTCTCCGAAGCTATACAAGTGATTCTGCGCTTTGTCCTTCCTTTTCACTAGGTCAATATGTGACCGTTTGCCTAAGCACTAGTGCTTTCGACCAGTGTGTTCACATCATTTACTACCTAACCACGCTCCGGTTGAGCGTTTGGTTAGGTTTGGTTGTTTAATCCAAGTGTTTTGCTGGGGTTCGCAAGCGCACCTTAGTCTATGCCGGCTGTTTCAATAGCACAGATAATTGTCATCCCAAGTATGGGGGTCCGCTGGTTCATTTATTTTTATGCAACCCTTATTAGTATCGGGTCCAGCAGATGACCAAGAAAAGTGAATTGGAGATGAAGGGGGAATACAAAGATAATTATCACCCCATGTATGAGGAGACGATGATTCGTGAAGTTGCGTACAACGCATCCCGCTAATCGGGCCGGCATAACTCCAACGAATGCCGCGATTTATGTTAGAGCACAGATAATTGTCTCCCCAGGTATGGGTAGTATTATCATTTCCTTGAGAAGGCTCATTCATAAGAACGCAATGCTTACCTGGTAATGGGTTTGCGTAGCTCCACCAAAATGGAAAGTTGGCGTAAATTTTTATTTTCTTTAAATAATCTTTCTGGTTCTTTTGCGCTTCAGTATGGTATGTAACTCCAGTTCCTGCGGTGGCTTTAAACATCACATCCGCTTTAGCATAACAAGCAGTAAGAACCCCGGCGCGAGTGCCTCCAAAAGTGAACAAATCAGCAAGAGTAAAGGCATGATGGCTAATCTCTCTCTCACACCTGGCTCTCATTTCGGCATAAAAAGGAATATTACAATCTTCTAATGCCCTTGTACCTACGGTGTAGTAACACCGATCATGCTTATTACATATATCTGTAAAATTGATATGTATACTTGCCATACTTATCGTGTCATTAGCTCCTGGTCTAGCAGGGGGAATACTGCATCCATTTTCGCGCTTGGCATATGGGTAGAAAGGTAGTGACTCATTACCTTCGTTTCCAGATAATAAATTCCTATAACAAGGAAGACTAACTCCATTAAGCTTGCCACAATCCTCAGCAGCAAGAACGTTTGAAGAAAACGCCCAGAAGATTAATGAAATAAAAAAAAATATAAGTGCATAGTTCTTATTCATTATTACTCTCCACGAAGAAAGGGATCAGATTCTTTTCCCTTTTGTTGTTTTTTATAATGAAATTAAATATTGATCTGGCATAACTTTTTAATTTGAGATGCTTAAACAAGTGATTGTATGTTTTTTGTATTCAATCAATTTAATTATAAGAAATAGTAACAGGACTAAGGATTATTACCAGATATATCGTGTTGATATCAAAAAAATAAAATTTTTACTAAAAAACCGCTTTTGATTTACTTTTTTAAGTCGTGATTTTATAACAAGCGGATTACAACCGAGAGTTGCCGTGAGCCACGCGGCGACTGAGTGTTTAAAATAACGGCATGGATGCCGTCAAAAACTGACAGGATGTCTCCATTTTATAATCTGAAAGTTATAATCTGAAAGAAAAAAACAGATTTAAGCACTGCCGCTTAACTGCCAGGAGACCGACACTTATCTTCGATACTGGAGCGGTTATTTTTGGTTTGCCGACACTTAAGTTTATATACCCAGGCTTAACGGTGTTTATTTTGGTTTTAAAATTGGGATAGAAGGGGATGACGCATGGCAAATTTGCCAAAATCTTGTAATGTGCGAGGGTATTTTCTTGCGGGTTTTTGAACGCCAAGCAAAATAAGGTTGCCGGGCGTCTTGTTCCGATGTTCGAGGCAGGCGTTTTTAATGCGTTCGGTTTACAGTGGATCAGTCCTTTCATATAGTCATCTGGAACCAGTGGGTTAATTAATTCTTTTCTGTGCTGGTTAATACAACCAAAAAAATTCAATTTCGACACGGCGGTTAATCGCCCTGCCCTTCGTAATGTTTGGCGCAATAAACCCGGCGTCCGCCTGCGAAAAGACGTTGATTTTTTCTGCCACAACACCGTTTTTTACTAAAAAATTGCGGGCGGCCTGTGCCCTGCCAAGGGCGATTTTAGCATCCCTTGGCCCGGCTACCCGCGCATCCGTTTGACCACTTATATTTATATGGTCAGCGGTTTTCGCCGACTGTATTAATACTGTGGCGACTTCGCTGCCAGGATTAAATGCCGTGCTGTATCGTGGAAACGTGACAAATACAATTGCAGAAGCGTATCTGTTCAGTCTGCTTTCTATGTCATTCAGTCGTGTATTGATTTCGGCCAGTTGATCGCGGTTTGTTTTAGGGTTTTTGTTGGCATCTGCTATGTTTAGCCGGATTATCTCAAGCTGTTTTTTTGCCAATTCATGTAGTGCGTTTATGTCCGCATTATTATAACTGGCCGGTGTAGCTTCAATTGAGATTAGCTTTACAGGCTCACTCGGAGAGGCGATTAAGGGTGCGGGTATTGGCGCAGAAAAAAACATGGGTTTGTGTTGTCGGCTCCCCCGTGAATGTTATCGACCGGCCATTGACCACAGTTGTGAATGTGTCCAAGCGACGGTTTAGGCGGTAGTACCGCCCTACCCTTTCGTAATCTACGGCGTTGCCTTTTTCATCCTTCACAGATAGAAAGGCCGGGGATTTGTCGAATTCGAGAACAGTGTGGTTTCCATAAATGTACGCCCGCGTACCTTCTACTGCCCCTGTAGCCGTGTAATCCTGACTTACACGGTGCGCTACGCCATCATGAAATGGTGTATAGGCGCACGCCGAAAAAAATGTGCTGGAGGCCAGCAAAAAGGAAATACGGACGTGTTTCAACGTGCGTACTCCCTTTCTTCTTTCGGTTCTCTCTTAGCTTCAATGTCTTCTTTTATTTTCACTTTTGGAATATCTCCACGCTCGATGCTGTTCACTACGTTTTGATGTATCCGTGCCGAGACTACGGCGCGTTGCTGCGGATTCAATCCGTCCGCCTCAGCCTTTTTTTCCATTGCTGCAACTGCCGCTACAGCACCGGCCAATTCTGGATACGTTTTCACTGCATCCGTCGCCGACTGATTAACGAAGGTTTCTGCAATCCTCTTGTTTTGACTATCAGGTTTAGCTTCTTCTGCCTCTTTTTCGCGGGCGCGAAACGGCTTGTTTCCCTTTTCAATCTTGTTTGTTTCGGATTTGCTTACCCGGTTGGCAAGTTCGACTTTGTCCTGTTCCGTGGGTGAATAGCCCTTAATATGCATACCGCGTGAAGCTGCTTCAAGCCAAACTTCCTTGCGGAAGGTTTCGGAGCCGGACACCTTAATTTCATCCCATCCGCGCGCTTCGGCAATACGAACCATCGACTCGGCTATGTTCTCGCTATTTGATTTGGTTTCCAACCGGTTGCCTTTGTCTTCAAAGGCCACCGTATCAGCGTTTTTGTGATGATAAAATTTATCACCGACACGCAGGTATTGTTTTTCAATATCTGGTGGAACAGCGGGCTTACGGTCGCCTTGTCTGGCCGTGAACGCCTCGTCGGACTCTACCTTATTGTCCGCACTGCTTTTTTCATTGACCGCTGGTTTTGCGGACTTCATTTCTTCACCAGCAAGCGGCTGTTGCTGCTTTTCGATGGTCGGTGCGACGGTATTGAGGTTGAGGGTTTCGCGGGCTCGAACGTCTTTGACTTCTTGTGCTACTTTGGGCGCGGCCTTTTCAAGCGCCGTTTGGTAGGCCGAGCTCGTGTTGGCGTTCTTGGCTATTTGCACCGACGCGATTTCCTGCCATCCTGGGTTTTGAATGCGCCGGAAGTCGCGAGCATCGGCCAGCGCCATTTGCTTATCGGTTTTAGCATCGACGCCTTGCCCCGTTGCCTTGCGCTGTTCCGCGCGGGCTGCAATGGCTATCACACTGTCCTTGTCGATCTCCGCTTGTATGTTGGCCAGCGATTTGCCATCGCTACGTCTCCATTCGCTATTGACCTTGCTGATTTGGTACACCTGACCGTCAGCTGAGCGTTCTTGAAACCGAGTTGCACCGAGTTCATTAACCTTTGCCGTGATTGCTTCCGCCGTCTGAAATCTGTACGTTGCGTCCGTGAGCGGGTCGCTAATCTCGAACCGATGTTGAGTTTCGGCCAGGTTCGCTTTGATGCGTTGGACCGGTTCTTTACCACCTTGATTTTTTATTTGAACTTCCATTTATCACCTCACACATTGATACCAGCTTGTTTGCAAAGATTGTCGGCGTAGGCATGAAGTGCCACTTCATCCAATTCGCCTGCTTTCGGTTTCTCGACCGCTGAAAAGTCCACTGCAAAACTAGCCAGGCCGAGATTGGCTAGTTTGGGTATATCGTTAGGCGTTACCGGGCGTATCACAGTGAGTTTATGCTCACCTCTATTTTGTGGTACGGTCACAATGACAGGTGCATCTTCACCGTTAAGCCGGTGGTGTGCATCAAGGTCTATCAGTGGCACCGCAGCACCGAGTTCGCCCGCCTGTATAGCCTCTTCCATTAGCTTTTGTGTCGGACTTTTGGTGCCTATTGCACGCAAACTCGGCGACACTTCTTTTAATCGGTCAATAAACACTTTGTCTTTGTAATACCGCACTTTCATGGCAAGAATTGGGGGTACGTCTTCCATTACTATCAATTCTCGGCTTTGGCCGAGGCTGGTAATTTCTTGCGGCAACAACAATGCCCGTCGCTGATCGGAAACGCTTTCCGAATGCGACCGTTTAGAGAACAATTCTTTTCCTTTTGATTCTGATGTGCCTTTAACCGTTTGGTAGCCAAGCCATTCGGAAATATCCCGTGCCGTTTGGGTTTCCGAGGCTTTGGGAGGAAAAATGATATTTAGGGCGTGGTTAGTTGTGAAAGTTTGCGCTGCATCCTTTCCATAAACTTCTACCAATTGCGCAGGGCTTTGGATAATGGGCATCATCCGCAGCCAGTAACCGGCGATGTAACTAATCCCTTTTGACAGAATCCCGATTTTGCCTATGGCTGTGAATTCGTCCATAAGCAACAGGCAGCTATATTTAATCGCTTTGTTTTGGTTC
>CAWBFT010000020.1:0-23518 GCA_963788135.1 uncultured Gammaproteobacteria bacterium | reverse complement strand
CTTTTCAAACCAGCGGTTTGAAGGTCGAAAAAGACAAAATCAACATGGGCGAAAATATCAATATTACCGTTACTGTTAAAAATACCGGATCGTTAAAAGGCAAGGAAACGGTTTTGCTTTATTTGAACGATGTTGCTGCTTCTGTGACCAGGCCTAACAAGCAATTGAAAGCGTTTAAAAAAATCGAGCTTGATCCCGGTCAAACTGAAAAGCTAAGCTTTACCTTAACGCCTTACGATTTGTCATTTATCGGCGTTGATCTTAAGCGAATTGTTGAGCCAGGTGATTTTAAGGTTATGGTTGGCAATGAAACCGTTTTGTTTTCAGTAACGAAACAATAGACAAGGCTTGAATGACTGATCTAACTGGCACGACACAAGCGCCCGATAAAAATCCTTATTTTGGTTCATTAACCATTTTAACTTCGCTGTTTTTTATCTGGGGTTTTATAACCTGTTTGAATGATATTTTGATTCCTCATTTGAAATCGGTATTTACCCTGAACTACACGCAAGCCATGCTGGTTCAGTTTTGCTTCTTTACCGCCTATTTTGTTGTTTCTATTCCGAGCGGTTATCTGGTTGAAAAAATCGACTACAAAGGCGGGATCATCGCCGGATTATCAATAGCGGGCATAGGCTGTTTGCTATTTTATCCGGCCGCAAGCCAGCATTCCTATCCTTTGTTTTTAGCTGCGTTGTTTGTTTTGGCATCAGGAATTACTTTATTGCAGGTTGCCGCAAATCCGTACGTCACCATTTTAGGAAAACCGGAAACTGCCTCAAGCCGATTAACGATGACTCAGGCATTTAACTCCCTGGGCACGACTATCGCCCCTTATTTTGGCGCTTTATTTATTCTTGGCGTTGCCGTTAAAACGGCGGACGAAATTAAATTGCTCAACGCTGAGGAATTAACAGCCTATCAAATGGCGCAAGCGACAGCCGTACAAAACCCTTATCTTTTTCTTGCGGCAGTTTTATTTTTTATTGCAGTCATTTTTGCAATAATCAAATTACCCAGAATTAAATCTATCGAGCAACAGTCTGCAAACGCTGAACAGGTGTTTTTTCATGACGATCATGACAGTGCCTGGGCTTATAAGCATCTCGTATTAGGCGCCATCGGCATTTTTGTTTATGTGGGTGGTGAAGTGTCCATTGGCAGTTTTCTGATCAATTTTTTTGGAGAGCCAGCAATTGCCGGATTGACGGAAAAGGAGGCCGGAAAGTATGTTTCTTTTTACTGGGGTGGCGCTATGGTTGGGAGATTCGTCGGCGCGGCAGTCATGCAAAAAATTCAACCGGGTAAGGTGCTTACATTTAATGCTGTAACAGCGGCGGCTTTAGTTTTGACAACTATCATGGGCAGCGGACAATCTGCCATGTGGACAATACTTTCCGTAGGGCTATTTAACTCCACCATGTTTCCAACCATCTTTTCACTTGCAGTTAAAGACTTGGGAAAACACACGGGGCAAGGTTCCGGTATTTTATGTGCCGCAATAGTCGGAGGCGCTATTCTACCGGTTGTTCAAGGATTTTTTGCTGACCGGATCGGCATTCAATCGGCCTTTTTTATTCCGGCTCTATGTTATTTATATATCGCTTATTACGGTTGGAGAGGTTACAAGTTCGATGCTGGTAATAATAGTGGCAAGGGTTGATACATTGATTCCATCTGATTCGTTTACAGAACTTATAAGCTCTCCGTAAGTCGAAATACGATATTATTACCCGTTAAACACATCGACATATCAGGATACACCATGCCCAGACATCAAAACTCAATTGATAGTAACGTACCAACTGTTACCAAGCTTTTGCTTCTGTGGCATAACTGGCTGGATCGCAATGTCTACGATCTTGCCCGGCAGATGCGCTTGAGTTATGTGCCGCCGCTGATGGTTTATCTGGCTGCGGGGGTATCCGGCTTAACCGGTATTGTCGGCACTTTTTTCGTCAAGGAATATCTCGGCTTATCCGCCGAATTTCTGGCGGCTTTAAGCTTTTGGGTCATGCTGCCATGGGCGTTGAAGATGCCGCTCGGCCATCTGGTGGACTTACTGTGGCGGTATAAGGCTGGATTGATTTATCTGGGCGCGGCACTGATCACTGCAAGTTTGCTGATCATGACTAACTTGCTGGCAGATCTTGACTATATGACTCACCTGATGCCCGCGGAAAACTGGTATATTTTGGCATCACTGTTGGCGCCGATCGGTTATGTCATGCAGGATATTGTCGCCGATGCCATGACTGTAGAAGCGGTAGCGCGTTTCGATGAGCAGGGCAAGCCTATTCCACAGGAGCAAATTCTGCTCGCGCACACTACGATGCAGACTTTGGGGCGGGTGGCTATTATCGGTGGTACGCTGATAGTTGCCGCGGCCAATGTCTATTTGTTCAGCGGCGTAGAGGCGATGAATGCTGCGGAAAAGGCGGCAGTTTATCTCACTGTTTATCACTGGGCCTTGCTGATTCCAGTCATCTCAATCTTCGGTGTTCTGCTGTCTGCCTGGCTACGCTCGCAAGAGGAATGGCGGCTTGCAGCTCTTGGTTATGATTTTGCCGACATTAAACGCTTGTTGGGGCGACCTGAAATGGAACTGCCTGAAATTAATTGGTGGCTATTGGGTGGCGGACTTGGATTTACCTTGTTCGCGGCTATTATGGGCTTGGCCGATGTGCGGAACAACGAGGAGATCGTTTTTGCCGGCTCTCTTGTCCATCGTGTTGTTCCTCATGTGGCATTTGACTAAAGAGATTTCCGTTCGTGAAAGAAATCAGTTGTTCGGCACCGCATTCGTGATCTTTGCGTTTCGTGCGGCGCCAACAACAGGCGCTGGTGAGACCTGGTGGATGATCGACGTGCTTGGTTTCGATCAGCAGTTTCTGTCGCAATTATCCTTGATTTCCAGTGCGCTGACCCTGCTCGGTATGTTCCTGTTCCGGCGCTTTATGGCCGAGCGTTCGATAACGTATATTGTCGCGGTTCTTACTGTCGCCCTGACCCTGCTTTATCTGCCGAATATTGCCCTGTTTTATGGCGTTCACGAATGGACCCAGGCGCATACTGGCGGTGTCGTGGACGCCCGCTTTATTGCACTGGTCGATACGGCGCTGGAATCGCCTTTGGGACAGATCGCCATGATTCCGATGCTGGCCTGGATTGCCAATTCAGCGCCAGAGCGGCTCAAGGCGACTTATTTTGCGGTGATGGCCGCTTTCGTAAACCTGGCCCTGTCGCTTTCACAGCTCTTGACCAAGGCGCTCAATCAGTGGTTTGTAATCACGCGGGAAGTCAAGGACGCATCCGGCGCGGTAACGGTGTCAGCCGATTACAGCGAACTGGGCGGGCTATTGATCACCGTCACGTTGCTTGGTCTGGCCCTGCCGATGCTGGCTATTCTTATTGCCAAGCGCACCTTTCTGGCTGAACAGCGGCAGCAGAATAATTCAGGTGATATTTTTAACTTCAGCTTTCCAAGACGAGGACAATACTCTAGCGATGTTATCTTAAAATCGATCGATTGAATTCGAATTTAGTAAGAAAAAATTAATGCTTAACAAGAGTCTGACTTGTCACCCCGACACCGTGTGTACCACTGTGCAGACCGTGCATGTTGAAATTGAGCTACAGCCTCAAGGCGCTCTACACCTGAGCTATGAATTGACTCGGTGATTTGGCGCAAATACGCATTCCTGCACCGCAACCGCCTATTGCTATAGACGGATTATGGGAACACACCTGTTTTGAGGTGTTCGTCGCCGTGGAGGGTAAAGCGGGCTATCATGAATTCAATTTTTCACCGTCTGGTCAGTGGGCAGCGTATGCGTTCAGCGACTACCGGGTGCGTAGCGCATGGACGATCAGTCAGGCACCGGTTATCAATTTTGCTCAGAGCAATGGGCATTTGCTTCTGGAAGCGGTTATCGCTGCGGCTGATTTGCCGTAGAACATTGCTGGCAAGCCGTTTCAGTTGGTCTGACAGCAGTGATCGAGGCGAACGATGGTAGCCGCTCTTATTGGGCATTACACCATCCTGAAGCCCGCCCCGATTTTCACCATCGCGCGGGATTCATTTTGTCACTCAACCAGTAACTTCACATTTGAGTACAGGTAATCAATGCTAGACCTGTCGAGGTTTTTAAAACCTGATAGGTCTAAATTCTGCAACTTAATGAGAAGTTACATCAACCTGACTTAACACACTAAAAGAACTATGAAATTTGGTATTGACCGTTTACTTGAAGAGGCTGCTTTGCGCAGTCCACTGGCGGGAAAGCGCGTGGCGTTGCTGGCGCATCCGGCCTCGGTTACGCAGGATTTAACGCATACGCTGGATGCCTTGGCCGGTTTGCCGGATCTACAAGCTCAGCGCTGCGTTTGGCCCACAGCACGGCCTGCGCGGGGACAAGCAAGACAATATGATGGAATCCCCCGATTTCATCGACCCGGCTCTGGGCATTCCTGTGTTTAGTCTCTACGGGGAAGTACGTCGACCGACAGACACGATGATGGATACCTTCGATGTGCTGCTGGTCGATTTGCAGGATCTCGGTTGCCGTATCTACACCTTCATCACTACCTTGCGCTATGTTCTGGAAGCGGCGGCAACGCACCAAAAACAGGTGTGGATACTTGATCGCCCCAATCCGGCAGGCCGCCCGGTGGAAGGCTTGACGCTACGACCAGGCTGGGAAAGTTTTGTCGGCGCAGGTGCGATGCCGATGCGTCACGGCTTGACGATGGGCGAACTGGCGCGCTGGTTTATTAATACGCTGGCGCTGGACGTGGATTGCCGGGTTATCACGATGCAAGACTGGCAACCGGAGGCGGCGCCCGGCTACGGCTGGCCGCTGGGTGAACGCACCTGGATCAACCCCAGCCCCAATGCACCGAACCTGTGGATGACGCGCTGTTACGCCGGAACTGTGATGCTCGAAGGCACAACCCTTTCCGAGGGCCGCGGTACGACCCGTCCCCTGGAACTGTTTGGCGCGCCCGACATAGATGCTAAAGCGCTCATCAAAACCATGCACGACATTGCTCCACAATGGCTAGCTGGATGCCGCTTGCGTGAGTGCTGGTTTGAACCGACTTTTCACAAACATGCAGGCAAATTGTGTGCCGGGGTGCAAATCCATGTGGAAGATAGCACTTACGATCATGCCGCTTTCCGTTCATGGCGCTTGCAGGCGTTGGCGTTCAAGGCGTTGCGTTTACAGCAGCCGGATTACCCATTGTGGCGTGATTTTCCCTATGAGTATGAACTTGATCGACTGGCTATCGACGTAATCAATGGCTCGCCCCTGTTACGCGAGTGGGTGGATGATGCCCAGGCCATGCCGGAAGATTTGGAAGCCATTACGCGTGTGGATGAGCAGGAGTGGGAAGAAGATCGTTTGGCGTTTTTGTTGTACTAAGTCGACTTCCGGCGAAGAATATACCCATCTTGCTGGTCTTTTTGCCCATTTTCGGCGTTGTAAAAAGGGTTTCATAGCTCGCTATGCGCCCCTTTTTACGCCTTGAAAATGAACAAAAATCCTGCGCAATTTAGGTATATTCATTCTTGGAAATCGCCTAGGGGATGCCATACACTGCACAGTCACGTCTGCGGAATTCTTATTATCACGAAGCCTATCCTGTTATCGAATCCGCAAACTACAGATTTGACCCATTAGCACTTTTTTTATAGGCAAAATAAAACAATACAGCTCCAATGATGATCATAGGCGTTGACAGTATCTGTCCCATCGTCACCCAGTCCAAAGCCAGATAACCCAGGTGCGCATCCGGCATTCTGAAAAACTCGACAAAAAACCGGAAGCAACCGTAGAAGAACAACGCCATACCGGTAGCTGCACCGACAGGTCTTGGTTTGCTGGAGTACAGCCAAAGAATAATAAACAGTACGATGCCTTCTAAAAAGGCTTCATAGAGTTGCGAAGGATGACGAGCAAGCGGGCCGCCATTGGGAAACACCATGGCCCAGGGAACATCAGTCGTTCTGCCCCATAATTCAGAATTAATAAAATTACCGATGCGACCTGCGCCTAAACCTATCGGCGCCAACGGCGCGATAATATCGGTCAATTGCAGCATAGTGCAGTGCTGTTTTTTTGCAAAAAACCACATGGCAATAAAAACCCCCAACATGCCGCCATGAAAGGACATACCGCCCTGCCATATTTTAAACAGGATAAGGGGATTACTCAGAAATTCACTGAAATTATAAAACAGGATATAGCCGATTCTACCGCCCAAAATTACGCCCAGAGCGCCATAAGTGACCAGATCTTCTATCGCTTCGGGTTTAATGGCTGACCAGGGTTGTTGCGCGCGTTTTTGCCCTAAAAACCAGACAGCGGCAAAACCTATCACATACATCAGGCCATACCAGTGGATTTTTACAGGCCCCAGGCTTAGAGCAATAGGATCGATTTGCGGAAAATTAAGCATAATTAAACATCCAGATTGGTTACATCCAAGGCATTTTTAACAATAAAATCCCGTCGCGGCTCCACGACATCACCCATCAGTGTGGTAAAAATCTCATCGGCTGCGATCACGTCTTCAATTCTGACCTGTAGCAACCGGCGGTTATTCGCATCCAGTGTGGTTTCCCATAACTGTTCCGGGTTCATTTCACCCAAACCTTTGTAACGCTGTATATGCTGACCTTTTTTAATTTCCTTCATCATCCATTCAAAGGCTTGTTTAAAGCTGCTGACGGGTTGCTGTCTTTCCCCCATTTGCATATAGGAGCCTTCATTAAACATACCCGCCGTATCATTCGCATATCGGGCAATTTGCTGGTAATCCTTTCCGTTAAAGAAAGTGGATGGTAATACAAAAGTTTTAGTGACTGCGTGCAGTCGTTTATTAACCACGGCAGAAAAGTCATTGCCCGCTTTGTAGTCAAGTTCAATTGAGAATACTGCTTTACTTTCACAATCTCTCAATTGTTGTTCCAGCTTTGCAAACCAGGTGGTGAGTTTTTGCTGATCCTGTTTGTGTTCATCATTAATGACTTCCATGGCAGTAAGCTGCTCCAGGAAAACATCATCATAACGTCTGGATAAGCGATTAATGATGCTCACTACGCCGGTAAATTCCTTGGCAAGTTTTTCCAGGCCCTGCCCCTGAATCGGCGGCGCAGTTTCATCGGTAAAAAGCTGGGCTTTATCGAGCGCCAGCTGAATCAGGTATTCATTTAATTGAGCATCGTCTTTAACGTAGTGTTCTTGCTTACCCTTTTTAACTTTGTATAACGGCGGCTGGGCAATATAGATATAACCCTTTTCGACTATCTCGGGCAATTGCCGATAAAAAAACGTCAACAATAACGTCCTGATATGTGATCCATCGACATCCGCATCGGTCATGATAATAATACGGTGATAACGTAGCTTGGCCAGATTGTATTCGTCCTTGCCTATGCCGCAACCTAATGCGGTAATCAAGGTACCCACTTCTTCGGAAGAAATCATTTTGTCAAAGCGGGCTTTCTCGACATTCAGAATTTTGCCCTTTAGCGGAAGAATGGCTTGTGTGCGGCGATCCCTGCCCTGTTTGGCAGAACCGCCCGCAGAGTCACCTTCCACCAGGAACAGTTCAGATAACGCCGGATCTTTTTCCTGACAATCAGCGAGTTTCCCGGGTAATCCGGCAATATCCAGCGTGGTTTTACGACGCGTCATTTCACGGGCTTTACGGGCTGCTTCTCGGGCACGGGCGGCATCGATAATCTTGCCGACAATAGCTTTGGCTATTTGCGGTTTTTCCAGCAGAAATTCCTGCAACTTTTCATTCATCGTCGATTCAACCAGCGGTTTAACTTCGGAAGAAACCAGCTTGTCTTTCGTTTGCGATGAAAACTTGGGGTCAGGCACTTTAACTGAAAGCACTGCCGTCAAACCTTCTCTGGCATCGTCACCTGTGGTTTGCACTTTTTCTTTTTTGGCTAAACCGCTAGCCTCGATGTATTGATTGATAGTCCGTGTCAGTGCGCCCCTGAATCCGGCTAAATGACTGCCACCATCACGCTGCGGAATATTGTTGGTATAACAAAAAACATTTTCCTGATAGGAATCGTTCCACTGCATGGCGACTTCTACAGTGACACCTTCTTTTTCGGCAATAAAGTGAAATACTTCAGGGAATAGCGGTGTTTTGTTTTTATTTAGATGTTCAACAAAAGCGCTAATACCACCTTCAAATTCAAAAACATCTTGTCTATCGTTACGTTCATCGTACAAACTGATGCGCACGCCTGAATTCAAAAAAGATAATTCTCTGAGTCTTTTAGCCAGTATGTCGTAATGAAATTCAACATCTGTAAACGTTTCTGAGCTAGGTTTAAAATTAATTAATGTACCAGAGCCTTCAGCAGGTCCAACTGCCGCCAGTGGAGCCACGGGATTACCCATACGATATTGCTGCTTATAAAGCTGGCCATTCTTTCGCACTTCCAGATTTAACTCTTCCGATAAGGCATTAACCACCGATACTCCAACGCCGTGTAAACCGCCGGACACCTTATAAGCATTATCGTCAAACTTACCGCCTGCATGGAGAACAGTCATAATGACTTCAGCCGCCGACCTGCCCTCTTCTTTATGAATGTCAACAGGAATGCCTCGACCATCATCAGAAACCGATACTGATCCATCACTGTGAATAATTACTTTGACTTCTTTACAATGGCCAGCCAGTGCCTCATCGATGGAGTTATCGACAACTTCAAAAACCATGTGATGCAAACCGGAGCCATCATCAGTATCGCCAATATACATACCCGGCCGTTTTCTTACAGCATCCAGCCCTTTTAAAACTTGAATATTAGAACTATCGTATTGATCATTTTCGTTACTCATGACTCTCCTGCTTTTTCCTGTTGTTGTGAATGTTCCACGTGGAACATTACACTTGCCTTATATTGCCATGTTCCACGTGGAACATTTTGTAGTTTTTTATGTGACTTAAATCGCCAAAATCGGATATTTCAGTAGCTGTTATAAACACCTGACATTCCATTTCGGATAAATAGTGCAATAATTTCGCACGATTAGTTGCATCAAGTTCTGCTGCAAAATCATCGATTAGTAAACATCCCATATTGTTATGTTCATTGGCAAGTAACCGAACCTGTGCCAGTTTCAGGCTCATAACTAATAGCTTTAGTTGACCGCGTGAAACAAAATCCTTGGCTAACCTGTTACCAATCAATAATTGGAAATCGCCACGGTGCGGGCCACTATGAGTAAATCCATAACGCAGATCTTTATCAAGGTCTTCAGATAAAATCTGTTGAAATTCCAATAATGGATCCCAGCCTGATATAAGCTTTATATCTATATCATCAATCTCAAGAAATTTATTGATGATATCAGTGAATACCGGTTTAAACTTTTGTAAATAGAGTTTCCGGTAGCTGTTGACTATTGTACCGTAATAAACCAGTTCTTTATCCCAAACATTGATATGCTCAGGCCGTCTGGCTTTTAATAATGAATTTCGTTGAGATAACGCTTTTTTGTAGTTCCGCCACGCGGGTAAAAATTTTTCATCATCATTGAACCCCCCCCAATCTAAAAACTCTCTTCTTAGTTGCGGTCCCGCATCGAGTAACTCATAACTTTTTGGATGAATAATTTGCAAGGGCAACGCATAAGCAAGTGCTGATCTTTTTTGTGTTGCTTGCTGATTGATGCGACAACAAAAACCTTTACTATCCAGTTGTATGCCTAAATGAATAGTGCTGCCATTCGCTTGCAACTGTTTGTGCGGAAACGATCAACTCATTTTGCGCAAAATTAATAACTGGCTTAATCGTTGCGGAACGAAAAGATTTAGCGCGTCCTAAAATGAAAATAGCTTCAATGAGTGCACTTTTGCCACTGGCATTTTCTCCAACAATAAAATTGATTCCAGGTGCCGGGATGATAGTTTGTTTTTGGATATTCCTGACTGCGTAAATATCCAGTTTCAATAACGTCATGACAGCGAATCTTAGATCCTCATGGGCATCACAATAAATTTGTAACCACAATCGTTAGGTTCATCAATAAAACAACTGCTAGCGTTACTTGCAATCGTTAATACAGCTAGTTCAGAATCCAGATTTGAAACAGCATCCAGTAAATATTGGGCATTAAAGGCAATAGATAATGGTTCGCCTATATACTCGATAGCGAGTTCTTCTTCGGCCTCATCATGTTCAGGATTGTGCGTGCTGATTCTTAAACTTTCAGTTGTAATATCCAGAGTAATGCCTTTGAATTTTTCATTGGATAAAATTGCAACACGGGTTAACGCATCTTTTAATAGCTGTTTTTGAATATGGATTGGATTAAAAAACTCTTGTTGAAAAACTTTGCCAAAATCCGGGTATTTGGAATCTACTAATTTTGCAGAAAAAATCAGATTCTTAATAAAAATTCTAATATTGTTGCTGGAAAACTCAACCTTTGTATCAGCATCAAGATCATCAAGTAACCGACTGAGCTCCAGAACACCTTTTCTGGGAAGAATAATTCTGGCTTCATAACCTATACCCTGATCTAAAGTGTCTTCATAGATAGACAAACGATGACCATCAGATGCAACCAGTTTTATTTTGCTATTGGAGATATTGAGCAACAAGCCATTCAGGTAATAACGCACATCCTGATTAGCCATGCAAAATACGGTCTTATCGAGAGCTTTTTTAAATTTACCGGCATTAATAAAAAAATGGTTCTCCAACTCAGATTCTGAAAATTCAGGATAATTATCCGCAGGCAAACAACTTAAAGAAAACCGGCTGCGATTAGATAATATTTTTACTTTATCATCCTGTTGTTCAAATTTTATTTCAGATCCATTGGGTAAAAGTCTGCAAATATCTAAAAATTTTCTGGCAGGAACAGTAATTGAACCGGATTCAGCCGATGTAATGTTAATTTTAGCGATAATCTGAATTTCAAGATCAGTGCCTGTTAAACACACTGATTCTTCTTCAACAACCATCAATACATTCGAAAGAATAGGCATGGTTTGTCTTTTTTCTATAACGCTAACTATTTGTTGCAAAGGCGTTAAGATTTCTTCTCTGTTAATAATAAATTTCATATGTTTTATATTATTACTATTAGTGTAATAGAAAGTTGTGGAAAACTATTTTATTATTTAATAATCAATTGGTTATAACAATTGTTACATTGTAATTAGCTTGTGTGTAACCTATGGTTAATTAGTATTTGGTAACTAACATAAATTTTTATGCACCGAATTACTCACAGAATTAACAGGTTTATCCACAATATTATCCACATATATCATGGTGTACGGATAAATTGAGTTCAATTTAAAGAATATTCAAGAACATAACTTAAAGTGAAATTCTGTAGTTTCACGAATTACCGTTTTAAATGTAAAGCCCCTTTTTCATTCACTTTCTGAGTGATTGCAAAAGCGTTAAATTCGCAATTAATAATTAATGTATTTAATTTTATATTATTACTATTAGTATGATGAAAACTGTTCGTAAGCATTTATTTTTGATAAAAATCAATTGCCTGTATATTTTTTATGTTGTTATCAGCTTGTGTATAAGCCTTGTTTAAATAATAAGCATTATAATTGTCAATTTTTAGACACAGCATTATCCTCAGAAATATTGAGTTTATACACCGTTTTATCCACATATATATGATGATGTCTATAACACTGGGTGCAAGCTGATTTTTATTTATTTAATGTGAGAGCGTTCTCAAAAGATTGGAGTAATCTTCTGCGATTTTATGATCTGCTTCTTTTAATTCATTAATTTTTTTACAGGCATTCATGACGGTAGTGTGATCACGTCCACCAAATGCATCACCAATTTCAGGAAAGCTGTGTGAAGTTAATTCTCTGGCCAAGCACATAGCCATTTGCCGTGGACGGGTAACGGTTTGTTTCCTGTTTTTGGACGATAAATCTACGACACGAATTTTAAAATATTCGGCAACCGTCTTTTGTATGTTGTCTATGTTGACGAGCTTATCCTTTAAGGAAATCAAATCATGCAGAGCTTCTTTGGTGAATTCAATGGTGATTTCACGTCCGGTAAATTGGGCATTGGCAATCACACGCCGTAAAGCACCTTCAAGGTCACGGACATTGAAAGGAATTTTTTTGGCGATAAAAAAAGCGACGTCCTGAGGAAGTTCCACATTAACCTGAGCTGCTTTTTTCATTAAAATGGCTGCTCTGGTTTCCATATCGGGAGGTTCAATTGAAACGGGAAGCCCACATCCAAATCTTGATTTTAGACGGTCTTCAAGACCTATAATTTCTTTGGGATATTTGTCACAAGTTAAAACAATTTGGTGCTTTTTTTCCAATAACGTATTGAAAGTATGGAAAAATTCTTCCTGGGAACGTTCTTTACCGGCAAAAAACTGAATATCATCGATTAAAAGTACATCGATACCACGGTAATATTCTTTAAAAGCATTAATGGAATTTTGCTGCAACGCCTTGACCATATCCTGAACAAATTTTTCAGAATGAAGATAAACAATCTTTGCTAAGGGATTTTTTTGAAAAACAGCATTACCAATCGCGTGCATAATATGAGTCTTACCCAAACCGGAGCTGCCGTAAATAAGTAAGGGGTTGTAAGCTTTGCCTATGTTTTCAGAAACCTGAATTGAAGCAGCCCTTGCCAACTGATTGGATTTGCCTTCGACAAAACTATCAAAAGTAAACGCTTTGTTAAGAAAGTTGGGGCTGGTTTTTTTTAGTTCAGCCGGTTTTCCGCTGCTTAAAGCGGTTGGTGTTATCGATTTTTTTGAACCAATTTCCAGATTCAAATCCAATGTTCCGTTAGAAAACTCATGAATGGATTCTTCTATTTTTGCAAAATAATGTTGCTTGACCCAGTCCAAAACAAATCGGTTAGGCGCCAGTAATTTTATTTGTCCATCGCTTTCTATGGCCTGTAAAGGCCGTATCCAGGTACTGAAATCAGAAACGGCGATTTCATTTTCGAGTTTTGTAAGACAGTTATCCCAAATTGAATTCATTGAAGTAGGTAAGGTATTGATATATGTTAGCGAAGGGAAGTCGTTTTAATCACTATACAGCAATAAAACATTGCACTACAGAATTGACAGGCTATGTAGATTATTTTATCATCCGTAGTCTTTTTTATCTGATTTTGTTAACACTCATCTGAATAGGCTTTAAGTAATATGAAAAGAACATACCAACCCAGTAAAATTAAACGTGCCAGAACGCACGGTTTTCGTTCAAGAATGTCAACTGTAGGTGGCCGTAAAGTTTTGAATGCCCGTAGAGCGAAAGGCCGCGCCAAGTTAACTGTTTAGCTGGCATTGGGTGACAGAGCGCGATTTTGGTTTTCCTCCGCAGTTAAGGTTAAAAAAACCGGCTGAATATAAAAAAGTTTTTGCCAAACCCGTAAAATCAAGTGATACGTATTTTACCCTTTTAGCCATAAAGAATGATTATGATCATCCGAGGCTGGGCTTGGCAATTGCTAAAAAAAATATAAAAAAGGCCGTACACAGAAACGTAATTAAACGAGCTGTGAGGGAAAATTTTAGAATACAACAACAAAGCTTGGGAAATATAGACATTGTTGTTTTGGCTCGCAAGGAAGCAGTCGATGCTCCACAGGAATTATTAAGAAAGTCATTGGAAAAGCATTGGCTTAGACTGGTATCCCGATGCGCTTCATGCTCATAGCAATTATAAAGTTTTATAAATACTTTATTAGCCCTTTGCTTGGCTCTAACTGTCGTTTTTATCCAAGCTGTTCAAGTTATTCCTTGGAAGCGCTTCAGCGCCACGGTGCTATTATAGGCTCCTATCTCACGCTCAAAAGATTATTAAAATGTCACCCTTTTCATCAAGGTGGCATTGATCCCGTTCCAGAAAAATTTGGTAATAAGAATGGATAATATAAGATTTATACTCGTCGTTACGTTTGCAATGCTTGTGTTTATGTTGTGGCAGGCTTGGCAGCAAGACTATGGTCCAAAACCCGAAGTCGCTGCAATTGTAAATCCTGAAGTGGCTACTGCCAAAGAAGACTTGCCGATTGCGACAGGAGCAGCAGTCTCACAAACAGAAACTACCGTACAAACTCCAGTGTCTGTTCCTGCAGCAGCCTCGACTGCCAATACTGTGAAAGTTAAAACGGATGTCATTGCGCTTGAAATTGATCTGCAAGGCGGCACCATCACCAATCTGGATTTATTAAACTACCCGGTAGAAAAAGCGAATACGGTTGTCAACCGTTTGCGCAAAATGATTGGCATGGAAGTCGCTGAAACAAATACTGCGCCCGTACGTTTGTTTGATAGCGACGAAAAAAAGCTGTTTGTTGCACAAAGCGGCCTGATAGCGGGTAGCGGTTTAGCGGCTGCGCCAAATCATTATACGGTTTTCTCCAACGAGCAAGACAGTTACACATTACAACCCGGTCAAGACAGTTTGACCGTTCCTTTAACATGGACCGATAACAACGGCCTGGTTATTACCAAATTATTCACCTTTAAACGGGGAAGTTACGAGATAATACTGGATCAAAAAGTCAGCAATAAATCCGGAAAAGCCTGGTCCGGAAGACAATACAGTCAGTTGTTAAGAGTACCGGATACTTCAAATCAAGGCAATATGCTGACAGGTGGCATGAGAGCTTATGATGGTGGTGTTATTTATACCGACAAAAACAAATACCAGAAAATAAGTTTTGACGATATGGCAGAGGAGACGCTTGATGCCAGCAGCAAAGGCGGCTGGGCTGCAATGATTCAACATTACTTTGCCTCTGCCTGGATTCCGCCGGCCGAGCAGGAAAACAATTTTTATACAAAAGCGCTAAAAGATGGGCGTTATGTCATTGGCACCTATTCCCCGCCGGTCACCGTTGATGCCAATACAGATGCTCAATTTGTTTCCCGATTATTTGCAGGGCCCAAAGTCCAGCCCATGATGGAAGCCATAGCGCCAGGCCTTGAGCTTACGGTTGATTACAGCGTTTTAACCTTTATTGGCAAACCCATTTACTGGCTACTGAATAAAATTCACAATGTGATCGGTAATTGGGGCGTTGCCATCATAGGCGTAACACTCTGTATTAAACTATTGTTCTTCCCCTTATCGCAAGCCAGTTTCAAATCAATGGCTAAAATGCGTAAAATTCAGCCACGTCTTAAGGAATTGCAAGAACGTTTTGCTGATGACAGACCCCGTTTCAATAACGAAATGATGGCATTGTATAAAAAAGAAAAAGTGAATCCGCTGGGAGGCTGTTTACCTATTCTGATACAGATTCCAGTATTTATGGCGCTTTATTGGGTATTATGGCTCTCTGAAAGCTGGCTGATAGACACCTGTTGTTTGCCATTAGAGACAAGGAAATCCACATCTTCGTTCTCATCGACTACGATAGTGATCCCACCGGGTAAGTCAGCCTGACGATAGATACTGTCGATCTCGTTCTTATGATCTGTCATTTCATTAGAAAGTGTTTCATATTCTTCCCTGCGGATCTTAAGTATCTTGGTTAGATTCTCCCGGGTACCCTGCCGGCTTTGATAGGTGGCTATATTGCTTATATATTCGTCTGCTTTGGCGCCGAATGAAGACCTGCGCAATCCGATAACAGTGCTTCCTGTCATAAATGCGTCTAACAAGGTCGTTCCCATATGTTCCTGGATCACAAGGTCCGCCTCGCTACATGCTTCAATGAGCCCTTTGTCTTTAACAATAGAAGCTTGAGGAAGATTTTTTCTCCAAATATCTTGGAGGATATCTTCGAAGCGATGTTTTGGAGTGGGTTTCAAAATATATTCGTATTGAGGGAATCTTTTAAATATCTCCATGACTTTTTTTTCAACATCATAAATCCAACAATCAGAATCCCCGCCATGTAAAAATCCTTTATAGGAATTATTTGGAATAAACAATACCTTTTTCTTCGCTGATCTCTTGCGTTTTGACACGGTTTGTTGCAACCGCCCAATATAAATGAATTCGCACCGTGGTTTCTCATATTTCTTTATAAGTTCTCCACAATGCCGTCCCCATGTAAAGAAATGTGTGGCAAAATAATAATCCTGGACACCGTGAGCCCACCTATGCCCGTGGCCATAACTTCCACCATGTTGGTAAATGCCAACAGTAGTTCTGGCATGTTTCCCTGCAGACATTATGGCATTATTAAAGGGATCAGCACCATTAGTGGCAAAAATATGGGTTATATTATTTTTTAGAATGAACTTGAGCGCCTTCATATAAATACGCATTAAATCCCTGGCCATTGAATGTATAGCATCATATTTCTTCATACATGTCAGCTTAAGTTCTAATGAGATATTCGGGAAATTATTTTTTATTGCTTGGGCATAATCCTCGATCGTAAATATATTCTTCGGGATATCCTCGTTAACAGATAATCTGGCTCCTTTCGTCAGAAGACATAATAAATGAGGAACGGTGTCACGCTTATCCGCTTGTAACCATAACCAAATTTCATTGAACGTACATTCTCTTTTAAGGATTTCACCCATTTCATTATTAATATTAAGGATCAAGAACCTATGTCCGCTCCTGTTCTTCTTTGCAAAGAGATTGAAAAACCGCATTCTTTTCATTACCATGATCCTCATTCTCACAGAAGGAGGAATAAGATCAACTAATGAACCCTTAAAAAGAGAATTATTTGAATTGCAGCCTACCTTCCTATTTTCCTTTGCTGCCGTACAATATTTGAGTTTGATGAATTCGACGCCATATCTGTTTCGTATTATTTCGATAATGGTGGCAATGAAACTGTCGTTAGTTATATTAATCGCATCCTCTTCTCTTCCCCCTTGTTGAGATCCGAAATAATAGATTTTAGACACATTGACACTTGATATCACTTTATCTAACACACGTTCATAAAGAATTAGAGGTGAAAACAAAAGCATAAGATATTTATTCAGCCAAATTGTCGGCTCGAAATAATCCCCTACATAACACTCATCTATAACATCTACGCAGGTTCTCCTTATGGCCTTATCTAGTTCCTCACACATTGATACAAGCGCTACGCAGGTTCTTCCTGGGATCTCATCTAAATCAGCCATTGGTATGAAATCCGTAATTATTTTGTATGGTAAGTGCTGTTCATCCAATGCCTTCATGGCCCATGGCGTTAAAGCAAGCAAGAGAGCATGATCTAAGCTATGCTCAGAAAGTGCTTCAACCTGTTTACTATTTTCCAATAGAAATAAATTCATAGATGACAATGTTTTATTGAGGGGAAGTATTATATGATGCGGGTTACGTACGGCTAAACAACATGTGGAGATACATCGTTTCACGCCGATTACCCAAGATATCATCCGCTGCTGATTCATCATCAAGTCGAAAATGAGGAAGCAAATATTTTTTTAATACATTCGAACTAATGAACCTATCGCGGCCTTTAAGATTACAACTGTAAACACGTGCGCCTAACTGTTTGATATATTTTACATAATTAGCGATCTTTTCTTCCGTCATTTCCTGAAATGAAGCGCAGTTCCAAAAAAGGTCTATCGAAGAACATAGTTTAGGTAATTGCCACGAGGCCATAACAAATATGTTCTGATCACTGAATTCATTCAAATTCAGCTTGTCCATCTTTTTAATATCATCATACCCAACAACCCGGCCTGGAAACAGTGTTTTTAAATAACATTCCGTAATATATATCTGCGGAACGATATCAACTAGTACATATCTAATTCCTGGGTGTATTTGTAAAATGACTTCGGCCTGAGCTCCATAACCTCCGCCTATTTCGAGTACACTAGCGACCTTTAGCATATTTATGTGCTTACGCACATATAAATAATGAAGGAATTTTCTAAGAAAATTCAAAGTGTATTGTTTCCCATTCATAGTATAGAGATCATATGGATTCCCTATCCCAGAATCGTGTATAGAACGCAATAAGTTATCTGTGTCCACATTACACGCATAATAATAGCCCATATGTTGAAGTCGTTCGAGGTATCCTGTGAATATCGAACGAAACGTATCAAATTCTTCATTCACTAATTTTGAAAGATAACGGAACAAAGGAAGTTTATCGATCAGCTTAAGCATGATCTCCAATCTGCGATTATGAACTTTTGCAAAAGGATGGCCTACCGCAAAACCTTTTAAATCCCGGTTGCGAAAATTATTAACTGTAGCGATGTCCCCCAAAACGCGCGTATTATGTGCAACATATCCTTTCCAATACGGCCCTGGCAGCCAGATGTCATCAACAGTACGCATATCTTCAATCTGTTGATTCAATAATTCATTATCGATATGCATTCTAACTCCCTTGTGCAATTATGTTATTTTGTTACTTCGCAAAGGATAAAATAACAATAAGGATATCTTTTATTGTGAAAGGTTTTGATAGGCCTTGCTCCAAGACTTTCGAGGCATCCCTTGATCCGTCCTTTGGGATATGACTTCCTGTTAACTTCCCAATAATGTGGATTCCCGTAATCACTCCGTTCCAAAAGTACCTTTTCCTCTTGATCTGGCAAAAAAGTCGGTAAATGCAAGAAACCTTTAAAACTGATCGGGAATCTTCGCAAGAAACGTTGCACGATCTGAAGATTGAACTGAAAGAACAAATAATTGCCCGGACATGGTAAGGAAATGTAAATATAATGACGTGCACAACGCACCATCTCTTTTATTGCGATCTCAAAATTATTAAAAGGCATATGTTCTAGAACTTGGAAAGCACAAATAAGATCAAAGATTTTATCTTCCAAAGGCAGATCGAGAACGTTACCCACTATATCAGGATGATAGTCAGCATTTACATCCAAAGATGTTACTTCATAATCATAATTTTTTATCATAGCATCAAAGAGTCCTGTGCCCGGTCCGACATGCAAAATTGAACTTACTTTGTTTTTAGGCAGTTTTAATATCTCGTTAACCTGGTAGTAATAGTTCAAGAAACGATCTTCATTTATTGTGTAACTTGTTCTATATAAATAAGTCACGACTTCTTCGTCGACGCCTTCCCTATTGCGTAATAAATCAAGCGGGATAATCACCTTTGGCCCGCATACCTCAGCAATACTTTCAAGAAAGCGTGCGGCTTGCGGAAAACGTTCCTGCAATCTTTGAAATTCTTTTTTGCTGATATTTACTTTATGTTTTTCGACATATCCGCCCATTAAAATAATTACCCTTTTTTTCGTGCAATCAAGTGGAACTTGTCACATCTCTTAGAACTGTCAAAAACCGACTGTAATTCGTTTGTATATTTTATCAATAGGTCATGCAACTGCGACCCTTCAAAGTCTTTCGCTGCCAATACGCAGGTTGTTCAACATTTCATAAACATCCATGCGAAAGAACCACAGCGCTTCGATCTCAAAATTGTGCTTCTTTAATGCGAATTCGGCAGATTTGAGCGTGAACATATTAAGCACGATCGGATACATGTGGCGCACGACTATCTGCTCATTGTAAGTTGCTTGCACTGCCGTGGACAAAGAATCATAATTCGGTAGTGATACCGCTAGGATCCCATTCGGCGCAAGAGCTGTATACGCCTGTTTAAGTAACGTCATCGGGTGAGGCACGAGATCAAGCAAACCGAACATGCTGATAACATCAAAAATCCCTTCCTTCCCTTTGATAAATGTATCAAGATACATATTTTCAACTTTAACTTTGTAAACTTCTCTTGCATACTTAACCGAATCCTCATTAGGCTCAATACCAACGACATCAAAGCCCTTATCGTGGGCACATTTCAAAATGTCCCCGCTGCCGCACCGACATCAAGCCACCGAACATTCGCCCGATCTTGTTTCTTGATGTATTTCTCAACGAAATCAACCTTTGGTTTTGCAACATTCTTGATCCTATATTCAAGAACAGACCGATCCGTATAGGTATCTGAATACTTGATCGTCCCCTGCTTATTTTTGTAGAATCCATCTATTTTCTCCGGAGGCAAAAGCCGGCTATTAAAGACATGCGTACATTCATCACATTGTTTCCACACATATCCATAGATCTTGCACGCATCCTTGTGTTTCGCAGAACCGCAGATTGGACACGTTTTTACTTCGTTTGTAAATGGAGTAATTCTTCCGCCTTTGTCCGCCAAAAGACAACTTGGTTCTCGAGATTGCTCACGACAGGCTTCTTAAGTTTTAGCAGGTCGATCTCTTTGCCGTATTTCAATTCCATTCTAAACTCCTGTGTTAACCTGGCTTTGTTCTATTTTGTTTTGCTCTTCAACGAATAATGCCGTCAATTCCTCTATCCGCTCTTTTGATATATTGGGCAAGTTCAAACAACTGCCGCTAAAAATATCCGCGTCTGGATCGAATTCAGGATAAAAACCTTCAGCAAGACACACGTCATATAACTGCGTACCAACAAAGGGCACAAAATAACACACCGATATGCTTGGTGGTTGAAGTTTTTTATTAAATTCTATTGTTTGCAAAATATCTTCTTCAGTCTCAAAGGGCAAGCCGATCATGTAATTTGCCGTCGTACGAATGCCTATCTTCTTGGCTAGTTCAAAGGCGCGCAAGATCACTTCATCGGAAACAAACTTATTAAGCACTCTTTTTCTGAATTCTGCCACACCGCTCTCGACACCGATACTCATCGACTGGCATCCAGCGTCTTTGATTATCTTTAATTTCTCTTCAGTAATCGTTTCCGCTCCGGTTTGCATGATAAACGGCAGATTGATCTGTTTTTTATAAATGTCCGTCAATTTCTCAAGGAAATCTGTCTTCATCCCCAAAAGAAATTCTGTATCACAGAAATGGATCATTTCCAGTTTATATTTCCCTACAAGCATTACCATCTCTTCTACCAACCGTTCCGGCGTTTTAGTTCTGCGATAACATCCTTCGGCTCCCTCCTGATGTTTTCTGATTGCCGGTGCCACACAAAAACTACAGCCTTTAAGACACCCACGCGTAAGTTCAAATGAACCACAACGATATGCTTTCCCGCAATATGCTTTGTAAAGGCTGCGCTCATCAAAATCCGACCAGTCTTGAAAAGGCAAAGAGTCGAGTTCAACAAAAGGTCTGGCGGGGTTCTTGAGAACCTGACCGGAAGGCCTCTCTTTCACCCATAGATTTCCGATACGCTGGTAAGATTGCCCTTGTTTTAACGCATAAGAGACATCAATGAGTGGCCCCTCCCCTTCTCCGATACATACCATATCGACATATTGATTTTTTATGATCATCTCTGGAGCTATGGTTGGCATGATACCGCCAACGAGTATCGGTGCGTCGCTATGCTTTTTAATTACTGGCAAAAGCCGCATTGCCATAGAATAAGTATGTTCAAGCAACGTAAGTGCCACAAGTGCGGGTTTAAAATCATCGAGGACCTTGATGAGCTCTTCTTCGGGATTAAGCTCTGCGATCTTTCCATACTTATCTGCGATATCACTTTTCTTGACATATCCGATCTTTCCGCGCGTTTTATCGGAATAGTTAGGATCTCCTGTCATATAGGTTGTATCGAAAAGCCGTACGGTTGCGTTATAGCTCCGCAATTGCGCTATCAATATACTGCATGCAAGCGGTATGCGCGGTTTCGTTTTCTGTGAGGGATAAACAAATAAAACACGGAAGCCCGACAAATCGATCTTTTCATCTATCATTATGCCATCCTTCTTTTGATTGACTGACAAACCCGTTCATATCCTTTGCCATCCACTACCCGCTTGCCCTGTACCGTGAATTTTCTTCTCATTCCAGCGTCATTCATTATCATTTTTATCTTACGTACCGTGTCGGGAACGCCAGCAGTCCGTATATCCCCAATATAAAGACCCGTCTTGGCATTTGTGATAAATGCTCGGCTCAACATGTGTTGATGGGCATTAATGCTGAAAAGAACCATAGGCGTTCCAACATACGCGACTTCATACTTGAGATATCCTGACGATGTTATAACGAGATCGGCATCATATAAACACTTGCCCATATTCTTTACGCCTTCTTTAAAACATATGTCCTTATGCTTCGCTCGATAGTGATCAAGCCTAAAATCACGATCATACCCACAGATTACATCTATGACGACTTTTTCTGAAGCAATATGTTTGACGATCGCAAGCAGCCGCTCAAAAATCCTCTTGCGTATCGACCCGCCTGCGATACAAACGATCTTTCCAACATCAGCAACAGGCTTGCTACGTTTTCGCCGGGACCATAATAGATCTTGCTTAACCAAAAAATAATTCGGCCCATACAAAACTTGTGCATCTCTTTGGCGCGGTAACGCGCATAGGAAGGTATTGCGGGGATACAACAATATCCGCATTTTCATACGTCTGTCCAAGGTCATTAAAGAATACCACGCACTTTGCTTTATGTTTCGCCTGCTTTTGCAAAGCCTCGGGAATATGCAAGAGATCAATAATAAGCACATCGCAAGGATGTTGTTCGATCACGTTTATCTCATATCGAACATCGATAAAATGACATTGCGCTTTTTGAGATGCAAAAAATCTTTTAACTGTTTTATCGCCCGAAACAAAGACCTCAACTTTGCACTGAAATTCCTTCTTGAGGTATTCGCTCAAGCTCAGCACTCTAAAGAAATGGCCCCATCCATACATGAGGCCTGCTCGTGTAATAAAAACGATCTTTTTCATCTGTTACTTCTGGATGATCGACCTGACAATGCGAAAGGCTTCAGCATATTCCAATCCCACTTCCATCCCACGCTTACTGTTTCTTCGATATCGGCGTATGTTCCCCGAAAGTAGCGACGGCTATTGCTGGGCACCACCTCAAAAAGGGGACGGCAGTCCCGCTGGGAGAGATCTGCGTTTTTTTGTTGAATGCTGGGGATAGGAGAGAGTTCGATCATAAGATCTATTGAATTGTGATCTCCGCAGCGCTTAACACAACGTGCTGTCTTGCGGGACAGCTCAAGTGAAAGAAGGGCAGGATATAGGTACAAGTCACAATTATCTGCGGTCAAAGGAGCGTATTTGCTTTTAGGCTGGGCGTCTCGACCACCCAGATGACGATAATGCCGCTTACTATTTTCCTTTTTTGAACCAGTTGCTTTTTGCAGGATGGGCTTGAACAGCTCCTCATTGCGAGCAGTCACATAGACAGCCTCCAGTATATGTACATCGTGGGCGAGATGTAGACCTACTAGCAGGTTGCGCCGACGCCACAGTCTTTCTGGTTGTTGCTCCTTCTCCCCGTCGGCGTGCTCGCCATTTTCCGTGCTGGGTCGTATATGTTTCGTCATCCCGAGCATCCTCGTTTTCAATGCGAGAGGGCGAGAGGGTGGTTGCTGGTGGTCTACATCTCCCGAAGTCAGCACCCTCGTAGGCTTGTGAACGAAACGAATGTGCTTCACGGTAGCATCTTGGAAACATTGAACTGTGGTAATCGGAGTTGACGGACGTGTGAAAGAAGGCACCTGCTGCCTCTTCATTTTGGCTTGCGATTGTGTG
>CAWBFT010000019.1:0-6797 GCA_963788135.1 uncultured Gammaproteobacteria bacterium | reverse complement strand
TATTAAAAGGGTGCGACCTTCAATTTTTTGACAGCCTAAAGAAACAGATGGACATTATGCCTATATTTTGAGATAGAAGCTTAAACGGATTCAATCCTTAAAACTCAAGAACAGACATGGCCGCAAAAATTATAAGAAAAGAAGGGAAAAAACTCATTATAGAGATAACAATTGATCTCGAAGATTCGATGCTGGACAGTGAGGAAGCGATTCAGGCCGTCGTCAATGAGGCCGGCATTCTCGCTACTGAAGAAGCCTTGAAGCAATTCGACACCCAAGGTGAAGCGATTGAAATAGAAGGCAAACAATGGCGAAGCAAGGGGCAGGAACAAAAGTTCTACCAAACGCCTTATGGCGAAATTCAATGTGCGAGGCATGTTTATCACCACCACGGACGCGGAAAAACGTTCTGCCCTTTGGAGCAATCCGCGCGCATCATTGGGAGCTCAACGCCCCGGCCTGCCAAGCAGGTGAGCATTAAAATGGCGTGTAACGCGGCACGCGAAGTCCAACAGGATTTCCTGGAATGCCAAGGAAGAAAAATATCTGCTTCGTTCCTGCAAAACTTGTCTCAAAAAGTAGCGGGCATAGCCGAGCAACAGGAAACCCAGTGGCATTATGATCTGCCCAATTTCCAGCAGCCAATTGCATCAATAGCCATCAGCCTGGACGGCACCTGCACCTGAGCAAAGACGGCTGGCGGGAAGCGATGGCGGGCACGATCAGTTTTTATGATGCCAAAGGTGAACGGCAACATACGATTTATCTGGGTGCTACGCCTGAATATGGCAAAGCGGAGTTCTTGCGCCGCTTTACCGCAGAGATTGAGCGCGTAAAAGCACACTTTCCGAATGCAAAGAGGGTCGGGCTAGCCGATGGCGCAGAATGCAACTGGCAATTCTTAACGCCGCACACTCAGATACAGGTGCTCGATTTTTATCATGCGAGCAGTTATCTCGACGCCGTCGCTAATGCAAAATATCCTAACGATCATGAAGATGCTTTCATCACCCCGGAAAATGAAAGATACTGTGCGGGAGGCAGTGGAACGAGGTCGATCAAATTTTTAGAGATTTAATCCTGAAACCTAACGTGACCCGCAATGCTGACCCGTACCCCGGAATGAATCGTAAGAGATGGCATGGTAATAAGGCCAAAGGTGCATTGCATCTTTTTTGGCGGTTTCAGACATTGCTTCTACTGCCTCCCTATTGATAAGTTTATACCTTAGGAGGTCATTATCGAACTCACAGCTATTTACCGATGTGTTGCCGCTTTGGATGTCCACCAAAGTAAATTGACAGTATGCATCCTTTAACCTAAAAAAATCAGTTGAGTTTAACCCTGCCGAAAATATTCAGCATAAACTTGGCAGGCTAACTGGGGGCATGAACTACATTTAGCAGTCACAGCCCACCAAATCCGGAGGTTTTAAAAGAGCACCTTTCAAGTATTTTTTCATCGCTTCACTCAAAATACGGTACCAGCATTGAAGTGGAGTCAACTGCGGCGCAATGGCTTTCAGTTCATCAAAAAACGCACAGACACGTTCATAGGCGGCCCTTACATAAGAGGCTCTGCCGTGAGTGCTGGTTATGGTGAGGGTCTTTTGAGCGGCATGACTGGTTTGTTTACCGACACCATGCAACAGTAGCGGTCTGGAAACAATGGCTTCATAATGCTTATCCGGTTCCGCCAGTCTGACAAACAGTGACCACCAGTTATAGATGAGGGCGATTATTCGTGCGATAAAACGGCATGGTTTGATTTTTTGGGTCACAAATCCGCCCCAGCCCCATTGGTTTTTAATTTCATCAAAGTTATTTTCGCAATCGGCACGATCCCGATAATGCTGGACGATAGTCACCACTTCTGAAGCTAGCGAGGTGACCAAGACACTGTATTCAAAAGCCGCCATGTCTTCAGCGGGTTCAAGAAGCGATAACTGATGAGGCAATGCTTGGTCTGAATCCGGTGCGATGACGATGTTTTCTTGTAGCCGGCGCCGAACCAGCACAACTCGACGTGGCTCTTTCCAGGTGCTCAGCTGCAGTTCAGTGGATAATGCCTCCCAGCCAGCATGGGTTTTCTCCCAGCCGGGTTTACAATGCTGCTGAAGGATCAGTTTCTTGACATAGGGGGATTTCCGAAGCTTGAACAAATAGTCGATGCCGCGCTGCTCGGCTTCGGTCATGACGGTGTCGCTCCCCCAATCACAATCGCCCCGAATAAAAGCGGGCCAGTTCGTGCGCGGCATACGGTCCAGTAAGGCCCATAAGCCAGGCGCGGAATAGGCGGCTGAACTTTGGTCGCCGTCCTGAACTTCAACTTCAAGGATCAAGCGCAGATTCGCGATCATATACGTGTGATAGGTGTGCGATGGACGGCCTGACTTATGTGGATTATAGCCAACGACAGCACCCTCCTGTTTGCCATACAAGGTTTTAACCGTCACGTCAGCATCCAGTATCCACGGTTGACTGAGCAAGGGACTGTAACAATAAGCCAGTTGCTCTTGCAGCCAATGGAGGCCTTCTGCCTCATCGATTTTCCACAGTGCTCTTCGTGCACTGTCATCGCTGACCACTTTCGTCATGCCCAATAATTTGGTGTTGACACTTTCCCCCATTAAACTCGTGATATGCGCATAGCGGTTATGACCCGCGAGAATAGACAGCAACAACGATCCCAGGACATTGACTTTTCGGGGCGCGTTATTACTGGCATAGATTAAAGGGCATTGATCAACCCAGGGTTCGAACAAGTGTCCCATTTTTAAAAACTGGATAAAAAATGGCAGCCGTCCGAAGGGGGTGACTTGTGCTTGCGTATTTCGATTCAATATGGATTTTCCCGTCAAAGGTATCAGCAACGAGTACGCTGATTTCACGCTTTTTAAGACTTAGTTCTGTATCACCTTTTGGTGAATAACTTTAGGCGGTAAGACCATGGCTTAACTCAAGTAATTCGGAGGGTTCAGATTATAACTTTAAGCTCGACTGATTTTTATAGAGATACTCAGTCCTGTATTTATAAATCAAAGACATACATTGGATTTTTATGCGTATCCAATATAATATTGATGATCGAGCTGATAGGAAGGTTCTAAACTGACCGATCAAATCAAACGTGAACGTAGAGCAGGACTTCAATTCTGCTGTATTAAAACAACAGGAAAATAATAACACAATTTAAAGGTGCACTTAAATGGAAGGTGATCTGGCAGACATGAGCAATTCTGTGAAGCAAGGGATTATTATTTTAACGGAAATACAACCATTCCTCAGAAACTGTAGCTAAGTAACCGTTCAAAAGTTATTTAACATTTTTAGCGGGATTTTACTTTCAGGCGAAATTTACGGTATAAGATTTGCCGATATTAGCCAAGATATCGAACAACGATTCCTTCAGATTTCGAAACGATTCATAGGCAGAAAAAGGCATCCATTCGTATTTAATTTTTCGCCAGACGATTTCAATAATATTAAGTTCAGGCGAATAAGGGGCAATATTAACTATAGTTAAACCTTGTTGTTGCCACCGCTCAATATTTTCTTGAAACTCGAAACTCTTATGAATTGAAGCATTGTCCATGACCAGTACAGTCTGTCTTTGAAGTGATGGGATAAAATGATCAATACTGGCCACAACGACCGCACTGGTTACGCTGCCTTCAAATACAACGGAAGTAAACGAGCATTCTCGATTAACAAAACCTAACACATTAAGCCGCTTGCTTTTGGCGCAGGGGACTTCAATGGTTTCGCCTCGTGGTTGCCAGGCGTATGGGACGCAAGGTTCCAAAGTAAAACCTGATTCATCAAAATAAAACAAATCTATTTCTTTTTGTTTGGATTGTTCGATAAGCGTGGCCAATTGCTGGCGAGACTGTTCAAATAAATCAGGATCACGTTTTGATCGCAATGATTTTCGAACCCGTTTCCAAGTTAACCCTGCCCGTTTACAAATCCTTTTAAGTGTTGAGGTGCTGGGAGTGACTGTTAAATCAAGGCTCGCAGTTAATTCAGCCAGCACTTTTTTTAATGATCTTGGCGATTGATTGACACGTGTAATCGCATCAGCTTCTGCTTCGTTGCACAAAATAGGCGGACGACCACTGCGTGGCTTATCAAATAGCGCACAAATGCCGCCGTCTTTCCAAGCATGTAGCCATGTTGCCGCCGTTTGTCGGCAAATATTAAAGATACTGGCAATCTTCGCCAGCTTAAATCCATTATCACTTAATAAAATAGCATGAGCTCTTATTCGAGGAGCATGACACGGATGATTCTTATGCATTTCTTCTAAGGTTAGAATTTCTTCGGGTGGGAGCGTGTTGACAGCCAGCATGGCATGGAATATAAGGTATCTTCAAATGTTAGCATGATAACTTATTACTTTAATTGGTTTTTGTTAAAAGACTTTTGAACACCTACTTAGGTGTGCGATGGACGGCCTGACTTATGTGGATTATAGCCAACGACAGCACCCTCCTGTTTGCCATACAAGGTTTTAACCGTCACGTCAGCATCCAGTATCCACGGTTGACTGAGCAAGGGACTGTAACAATAAGCCAGTTGCTCTTGCAGCCAATGGAGGCCTTCTGCCTCATCGATTTTCCACAGTGCTCTTCGTGCACTGTCATCGCTGACCACTTTCGTCATGCCCAATAATTTGGTGTTGACACTTTCCCCATTAAACTCGTGATATGCGCATAGCGGTTATGACCCGCGAGAATAGACAGCAACAACGATCCCAGGACATTGACTTTTCGGGGCGCGTTATTACTGGCATAGATTAAAGGGCATTGATCAACCCAGGGTTCGAACAAGTGTCCCATTTTTAAAAACTGGATAAAAAATGGCAGCTGTCCCAAGGGGGTGACTTGTGCTTGCGGATCCCATTCAATATGGATTTTCCCGTCAAAGGTATCAGCAACGAGTACGCTGATTTCACGCTTTTTAAGACTTAGTTCTGTATCACCTTTTGGGTGAATAACTTTAGGCGGTAAGACCATGGCTTAACTCAAGTAATTCGGAGGGTTCAGATTATAACTTTAAGCTCGACTGATTTTTATAGGTTCATGGAGATGGTGTTAAATATGCGTTAGGTTTTATCCGGCTAGGCCGCCTTTCTATCAGGGGCGTTATCAATTTTCCAAGCATTTCTACCCGGAAATCGAGGATTTAAAGGACGACGGTGAAGAATTTGAGTGCGCCAAGCTAATCGACAGTCATCCTAACGATCATGAAGATGCTTTCATCACCCCGGAAAATGAAAGATACTGTGCGGGAGGCAGTGGAACGAGGTCGATCAAATTTTTAGAGATTTAATCCTGAAACCTAACGTGACCCGCAATGCTGACCCGTACCCCGGAATGAATCGTAAGAGATCGCATGGTAATAAGGCCAAAGGTGCATTGCATCTTTTGGCGGTTTCAGACATTGCTTCTACTGCCTCCCTATTGATAAGTTTATACCTTAGGAGGTCATTATGGAACTCACAGCTATTTACCGATGTGTTGCCGCTTTGGATGTCCACCAAAGTAAATTGACAGTATGCATCCTTTATGAGAACGAGTCCGGTGAGATCATCACGGAATTAAAAGAGTTTGGCGGATTCAAACGAGATCGCAGGGCCATGGCAGATTGGGTGGAGTCCTTCCAGCCGGAGTTGGTGGTGATGGAAAGTACCGGAATTTACTGGAAAAGCCCTTATGCCGCTTTAGAAAAACAGGGGTTAACGATCTGGGTTGTGAATGCACGTCATGTTAAACAAGTCCCAGGCCGCAAAACCGATTTTGCCGATGCCCAATGGTTAGCGATACTGGCTCGTAATGGGTTATTACGGGGTGGCTTTGTGCCGCCGGCAGTGTTTCGGGAATTACGCTTGATTGCCCGGCAGATGCAAAAACTCACGGGAATTCTGTCAGGTGAAAAGAATCGCCTGCACAAAATCCTGAGCGATGGTGGTATCCGCTTAGGGGTTGTAGTTAGTGATATACACGGCAAATCAGCAAAGGCAATGATTAAAGGCCTGTTAGCCGGAGAATCGCCTGAGCAGGTATTAAAGTATGCGAGTAACCGCCTCAAAGCCAGCGAAGAAGAGCTTCTGGATGCGTTAGCGGGTGACTTAAGCCCCTCTCATCAATTCGTACTCACCGAGCTGATGGCGCACATTGACGAACTTGAAGCCCGGATTGAGACTTTCCGTCAAGCACTATTGCAAGGACTTGCGCCTTATCAAGCTATTTTGCGGAGTCTACAAACCATCCCCGGGCTAGATGAAGCCGGAGCCGCTTTGTTGTTGGTGGAAATTGGTGATGATATGAGCGCTTTTGGCACACCTGAACGTTTAGCTTCCTGGGCAGGTGTTTGCCCAGGCAATAACGAATCAGCGGGCAAGAAGAAAACCGGCAAAACCCGCAAAGGTAACCCTTACGTACGCCGCATATTATGTGAGGCATCCAATGCGGCGAGTCGAACGCAATGTCGGCTACAGGATATGTTCAAAGGATTATTGATTCGACGAGGGCGAAAGCGAGCAATCTTTGCATTGGCTCACAAAATATTAAAGATTGTCTTTTTATTGATCGAACGGGGCGATTATTACCGGGATGCCACCGTTGATTATGAAAAACTCTCTGTCCAGCGTAATGCTCCGCGCTGGATTAAAACACTAAAAAAATACGGCTATATTGCCGCATAAACGGATTTTACAATCCTAGGCCTATTTTTTTAAGGCTTATTGAAGCCAGGGGTTTGTTTGCATCCCGCACAGCGTATCTTTCATAGTAA
>CAWBFT010000018.1:0-60207 GCA_963788135.1 uncultured Gammaproteobacteria bacterium | reverse complement strand
GGGCCGCGACCGCAGTAATATGCGCGTGCGTATCGAAGTGTATAGTATCCACTACACACTTTCCCACTAAATACCCCATTGTCCGACAATCCCTGGCCAGGTAAAAGCGTAACCCATTGATTATCATAGGTGGTACGCATAATAGCTATTACGTTAAATAGCTAGGGGATTGGTGCTAAGTCATTGAATGGTAAGGTACTGGGGTTATTACAGTACCGTAAGGGTAGCGGCTGCATGGATCGACAGCCCCCCCTCGAAGGATTGCGGGGTGCGGGTGGAGCGCGAGGCCACCACTAGCCACGTCCCCTCCCTTAATTTTTTTTCTTACCCCTCAGCGCGTATTCTTTAAAAGTCCCGCGTGGTTTTAAAGGATGTCCAGAACCCGCCGTGACGCCCTGAAAGCCAAGAGAAAGCGTGGTTTAGCCCCTTGGGACGACCATTGGCTCTCCAGATTGGCCTAGGTGGCACGATGATCTTTACCACACCAAACCCTCCAGACGGGAGGAAACGGTGCTTTTGAAGGGCTTAGAGAGGGGTTTGGAGCCAATTAGGTGGCCGGATCACCGGAAACCCCATAGGTATTACTGGTAGTAAAATGCCCGGACTGTTGGATTCACCATATCTCGACCCTAGAGCGATGGCCGGGAGAGGCCTGCCCAATTCCCAGTCCAGCCCCAGAGCGATGACCGCTGCGGCGTCGTTCGTTCCTGGCGTTGGTGATGCTATTGGGCTTTTGGCTGACACCAGCGATTACATTAAGAATCCAAAATCATTGACGTTGACGAGCGGGCTACTTAGCCTCGCTGGGATGGTTCCGGGGATTCCAAGGCCCAAGAGCTTAAAGGGGATCTGGAGGGCGTACAACGCCGACGAGTCCCGTACTACAGCTCAAGACCTGTTGAGATTCGTCCGGCAGATGGACGACCAGCCCGAAGACTTGATGCAGGCGGCAAACAGATACGAGCGCGCCCTCAAAACAGATATGGAGTGGGCTGGAAGGTGGGATGTTCGGCCGGAGGAAGAGGCGTTTATAGACGCTTTTGGTTTGGCCGCTCAGGGCGTAAATAAGGCGAAGAAAGCCAAAGGCGCGTCAATGTTCCGGCAGATTGTCGAGGCTGACCTGAGAAGGGCCATTGAGCGCGGAAATACTGGCAGGGCACAGGTTCTTCAGGAGCAGTTAGCCGAGATGAACCGGCTCGGTGAGCTTTAGGTGTACTACTTCCGCCCTCTTTTAGCCATTTTAGTGACCATTCTGGTCCTTTTCGTGATCTATCTGGCCGGAAGTAAGATTTTTGGCTTGGGTTTATACTTAGGGGCGAGTTCGGTTGTCTGCTAAGAACCCATTTGACCAGTTTATTGATAGATACGGCCAAGATCCCGTCAGGTTCGTCAAGGAGATGCTTGGTTTAACCCCCGACCCTTGGCAAGCCTCGGTGATGATGGACGTAGCTAAGGGTGAGAGAAAGGTCTCCATCCGGTCTGGTCACGGTGTAGGGAAATCCGCTGTACTTTCATGGTTAGCGATCTGGTTCCTCCTCTGTCGGTACAAGTGCAAGGTCGTAATGACCGCGCCAAGCTCACCGCAGCTATTCGACGCGCTCTTTGCGGAGACGAGGGCATGGGTTGGGAACCTTCCCGACTTCCTCAAAACACTCTTAGTTGTTACTTCGGACCGTATCGCGCTAAAAGCCTCCCCAGACGAGGTTTTCCTCTCCGCCAGAACCTCTCGGGCTGATACCCCCGAGGCGATGCAGGGTGTCCACTCTGATTTCGTCCTATTACTGGCGGACGAGGCTTCGGGTATCCCTGAAGAAGTGTTTAATGCCGCCTCCGGGTCGATGTCAGGACATAACTGCACAACGATCCTGACCGGCAACCCGACTCGAACACAGTGGATTCTTCTTTGAGACCCATAACAGGCTCAAGGACCAGTGGAAAACCTACCATGTCAGTAGTTTTGAATCCCCGAGGGTCAGTAAAGACTTCATTGAGGAAGTCAAGATCAAGATCGGGCGAAGACTCGAACGAGTATCGTATCCGTGTTCTGGGCGATTTCCCGACGACTGACGACAATACGATTATTTCTCGTGAGCTTGCGGAAGCAGCTTCTTACAGGGATGTCTCGGTTAACCCAAATGCTCCGACAGTTTGGGGCTTGGACGTAGCCCGATTTGGCTCAGATAGATCCGCGCTCACTGTCCGGCAGGCCAATGTCGTCTCCGACATCCAGGTTTGGCGGAATCTTGACCTGATGCAGCTCTGCGGAGCGGTCGTTGCCCAATACGAAGGGTCGAGTACGAAACCTACGGAAATTCTCGTGGATTCGATTGGCCTTGGCGCGGGCGTGGTTGACCGTCTCCGAGAACTTGGGTTGCCTGTTCTGGGGGTTAACGTATCGGAAAGCCCCGCAGTTGGGAGCTATCGAAACCTTCGTGCGGAGTTGTGGTATCGGTGTAAGGACTGGCTGGCGAAGAGAGACTGCAAACTTCCTAAGAACGATGATCTCATCTCCGAACTCTGCTCAGTCCGATACACCTTCTAGCTCCAACGGAAAAGCCCAAGTAGAGTCTAAGGACGAGATGCGAAAGAGGGGTTTGAGAAGCCCTGATCTTGCAGACTCTCTGATGCTGACCTTTGCAGCCAACGAAGCCCTGATGATTAACGGGGTTTCCCATAAGTGGAAAGAGCCTCTTAAGAGAGGTCTTAGAGGGATTGTTTAGTGAAGACCAAGACTCGACGTGTTTCTAGAACTCAGCCAGCGGTTTACCCTTTCGGGCTTGGCGGCGATCCCGTAAAAGACCCGAGGAACGCCCCCGCTACGCGCTGCTTATGGCGACGAAGGCATTAAGAAGCTAGTCAAGTCGTGGGGGTCTGCTTACGTTCCGGGCGGACGTAAAACTCGGCCTTAGACGGCTTTCGGCACTCCTGTATACGCTTGAATCTTTTCTGTCCAAGCATCAGGCGGTACCTGACGAAGTTCTACGTCATCACTTTGGAAGGGACTCCAGAGCGTACTGCTCATGCAAAAGCTCAATTTGAGCGTGAGAACATACAGTAGAGTGGGTTTACGGGTTCGCGCAAACACCCGGTACAAGCGCATTGGCTAATCGGGTGTTTGCTATTTTCTCCAATCGCTTAACGAATATTCGCGATAACAGCCGCCGTAGCGAACTGATTACCGATGCTCAACTCCACGTTAACCGGATTGGTCATGCCGATAAAGTTGTAGCCCGTACCTGCGGTTTGGAAGGTGTATTGGTTATTTCCCAACGACCGGATCAGCACTTCCATCTTCACGTTATTGATCGTGCCGGCATAGGCATACAAAATATTGGTTAGCTTGCGGAATTTGCCCACCGGAATGGTTGCGCTGGCGTTACCGATCTTGAAGCTGACCACTTCATTCGGCGGATTCAGGCCATTGTTGCCAGCAGGCAAGGTCAGGTTCGTCAACAGGAAGAACGATTTTAAGCGCCTATTGATCAGCAATTGGGTATTGCTTAACGTACCCGCTGCCGGCGGGAATACCACTTTAAACGTGGTCATGTAGATATCAAGGTTACCATTGCGATTGTCGGTGTAGACGATATGGTTGCCGTCGATATCGTTCAGATTTTGTCGGCTTGTTCCGCTAGTCACATCAAACACTGAACTTGCTCGGCAGATACCAAAGTTTGATGTGGTAAATTCCGGTAGAAAGATCATCGAAGGCGACATATTCGCCGCTTACATTTGGATTGACTTGGTTACCGGGCAAAGTTAGCCGATGCTGAACTCCGGTATTAAGGTCATAAGCAATGATATCTGCTTCGTTGATAGTCGTATCACCGCTTTGAAATACAACAACATTCTTGCCTACATCTACATTTTTTTCATCAACTTCTGGAGAATTGGTAACTTGACGCGTCTCGAAGGTTGCCCAATTGTAGGCAAAAATATCGCAAACATTTATCGCTATTACAGTCTCTGCCAAGTAATCCAGTTACCATAAACAGAGGGTCTGTCGTCCCTATCCAAAGCAGTTGAGAGTCGTCGCTCTTCTCCAGTCGTCAAGTTTCGTCCGTAAATACCAACATTTCCATCCCTATCATCATACCAAGCAACCAAATTTCCATCATGTCAGGATCAGACAGAATACCCAATACAGATTCAGTAAGGTTGCTGTAGTCTCCGTAACTCAATCGAAGAGCATAACATCAGAGTGGCAAAGTCTGTATAAACAATTTTCCCATTCGATATATCAGTCAGCGCTGATCGCCCCCGGCTGTCGATACAGGTCGTTCCATACCCTCGAAATATTGAAATACCAAACATCACGGTCAAAGCCAGTACGATAATCCGTGTAAACCACTAAATTTCCAGAAATGGAGGGATCAAACTGATCCCCAAGGTTGGTAGTAAGCCGGGTTTCAACCCCCGAATACACCGGCTCGCCTTGGGCGGCAGCAGCCAGCGGAAACAACAAAACCAAAGCAGCCAATAAAATACGTTTAACCATCACTCAACTCCTTTCAAAAAACACTAAAATTAGGCAATAACCGGCTATTTTCCCAGCCCCTCCATCACCGGAAGGTTTAAAAAAATCCAGCCCTTCAACTTAACGTTAGGTTAACAAATTTATTGGCGGGATTTATTGATCCAGGTTAAGTAAAAGCGCGCGTATTTTCGGTAATAGTACGTTGACTTTGTTGAAAAAATGGGAATTGACAGTTAAGTATCTTAACCTATGGGTTAAGGTTTGAACGGATTAAGTTTACCTTATGAGCACAGCGGCTGTTTAGGCGCTTTTCGGAAATTTCAGGGGTTTGGTGTAGGAGTCAACAAACTGCATATCGGCAAAATTGCCTTGCTTTATTGGTTAACCTTCAAGGTCGGTATTTTTCCAATGAAAAAAGCGTCATTCCCTGCCGGAAAGGAAGGGCACGAAACTTACCGGCTCGAATTCTTCCACTTCATAGCCTGTCGGCGTGCGCGTCACCCGTTGCAATTCCTGCCGTCCGCTTTCGCCGATTGGGATCACCATCATGCCGCCAATGGCCATTTGCTCTAACAAAGCGGTCGGGATTTCAGGGGGCGCGGCGCTCACCAGTATGCCATCAAATGGCGCGTATTCCGGCCAGCCCCAGCCGCCATCATTGTGGATGAAACTGACATTTTTGATTTTTAATTCCCAAAGATGTTCTTTGGCTTTGCGCTGCAAGGGCAGGATTCTTTCGACGGTATAGACATGGTCGGCAAACTGCGCCAGAACGGCGGTTTGGTAGCCGCAGCCGGTGCCAATTTCCAACACTTTGGACAAATGCCCTGCCCTCAACAACAATTCGGTCATGCGCGCGACGATGTAAGGCTGGGAGATGGTTTGGTTGTAGCCGATAGGCAGCGGATTATCCTCGTAGGCACGGCTTGCCAGGGCTTCGTCGACAAAAATATGCCGGGGCGTATCGCGCATGACATCCAATATTTTGCGGTTACGGATGCCTTGCTCCATTAACCGTTTGACCATGCGTTCACGGGTGCGGCGCGAGGTCATGCCAATGCCTTGCAGGCTTGGGTTCATCAATGTTTCTCCTTCGGCAGCCAGGTATCTATCAACTTAATCCGGTCGTACCAGGTTAAGTCCAGTTGCAACGGGGTGACCGATACATAGCCATTGCTGATCGCGTAAAAATCGGTACCGGGACCGGCATCCTGTTCAGCCCCCGGCGGACCGACCCAATACAAGGCGCGTCCCCGTGGATCCTGGCTTTTGATCACCGGTTCGGACTTATGCCGTTGGCCTAATCGGGTGGCTTGATAGCCTTTGAGTTTTTCCAATGGAATATCCGGTACGTTGACGTTAAGGATAGTATCTTTTGGCAAAGGTTTCTCGATAACTTGTTTCAAAAGGGTGGTGGCTACCTGCGCCGCGGTTTCGAAATGCGAAACCAACTGGCTATTCCCTGCCAGGGAAATTGCAATCGCTGGCAGGCCTAAAAACCGGCCTTCAGTCGCCGCCGCGACCGTGCCGGAATACAAGACATCGTCGCCCAAGTTGCCGCCGTGGTTAATCCCGGCAAACACCATGTCCGGTTCTTTATCCAGCAAGCCGGTAATGGCTAAATGTACGCAATCGGTCGGCGTACCATCCACTTTAATAAAACCATTATCGGAAGGATATGCCCTTAACGGCATATCCAAGGTTAACGAATTACTCGCCGCGCTCCGGTTTCGATCTGGCGCTACGACCGCGATTTCTGCATGTTGCCGCAATGCATTAGCTAACGCCGTTAGCCCTTCCGCTAGATAACCATCGTCGTTGCTTATCAAAATGTACACTAGTAATCGCCCTGTGATAAATTCCGCTATACAATCGACAATATTAACAATTCTGCACCACAAAGCCAGCTTGATGACAAAAAAAAATCTAACGACGGAAGATAGCGACTTGTTTCGGCAAGCTATTGGCAATGTGCAGCCAATCAAAAACGATAAAGCCCACATAAAAACCAAATCTCCCAAACCCTATCCTAAAGTTAAGGCAGCGCATTCCCACGATAATTGGCAACGTGAGGTTAACCTGGAAGTTGACGCGGTCAGCCACGAACAAACACTGATTTTTACCGCATCTGGCGTGCAAAAAGCGGTGTTAACAAAATTACGTAAAGGATTTTTTGGGATACAGGGGGAAATCGATTTGCACGGGTTAACTACTGAAGCGGCAAAACGGGAATTATTGAATTTTTTGCAGAACAGCGTCGATAGGGGTTGCCGATGCGTACACATTATTCACGGCAAAGGCTATCGTTCTAACGAAGCGCAACCGGTGTTGAAAAACTACATCAACCGCTGGTTAAGAGAACACAAAGATGTCAACGCATTTTGTTCCGCCCCCCAAAAACAAGGCGGTGCAGGTGCGGTATTAGTCTTGTTAAAGTTAAAACCCCTTTAACCTACTAAAGTGAGTTTACTTAATTTTTGTTCGCTTATTTATAGGAATTAAAGGTTTTATCAAAAAAATACCCTAAAAATCCAACAATAAGAACTGCATAAAATAAACGGCAGATTAGCAAAAGTGGATCATACCATCTGGCTTCATCATCTCTCTCGTCAGATTCGACCGCATAGTCTAGAGGTTGAGTTAACATTAAGCTTTGAAATTCGCTGCTAGGTTCTTTCATCACACTTCTCCTGTAAAAGAGTAAAAAGGATGGTCTTTTGGATGCTCCAAAGAAAAATTGTGCATCCCTGCACTGAATTGAAGTCCGTTTGCCAAGGAGGAGGTAACACACACAAAAAAGACTTGCGTTATTTATAGCGCGAAAGACCTTAATATTCTGTGACTTAGTACCAGTTTTTTGACAAAAAATTACTTTTTTTTGCGTTAGACGAAAAAAGAATGATTTTTAATTGATGACCGCCAATCTCATGAACAGATTGGCGATCAAATATCGAGGGAAGATGAAAAGTAAGACAGGAGAAATTTAAAGGCTTAACCAATTCTGAGGTTGTAAATAACGTTCATAAAGCTTTGCTTCTGGGCTTCCCGGTTCTGGTTGCCAGTTATATTGCCAATGAACTACAGGTGGCAGTGACATCAAAATAGATTCGGTACGCCCTCCAGATTGCAAGCCAAACAAGGTGCCGCGGTCATAAACCAGATTATACTCAACGTAACGTCCTCGCCGATAAAGCTGGAAGTTACGTTCCCGCTCGCCATAAGGCGTATTTTTGCGTTTTTGCACGATGGGCAGATATGCCTTGATATAGTGGTTGCCTACCGATTGCAGATAAGCAAAACATTTTTCAAAACCCCACTCATTCAAATCATCAAAGAACAAACCGCCGACACCACGGGTTTCGTTGCGGTGCTTTAAAAAGAAATATTCATCGCACCATTTTTTGTGTTCTGGATAAACATCTGCGCCGAACGGGTCGCAAGCCGCTTTAGCTGTCTTATGCCATTCGAGCACATCTTCCTCAAACGGATAAAAAGGCGTTAAATCGAAGCCGCCGCCAAACCACCAGATCGTCGGTTCATTTTCTTTTTTAGCAATGAACAGGCGGACATTGGCGTGCGATGTCGGCACATAAGGATTGCGTGGATGAATGACTAAAGAAACGCCCATCGCCTCGAATTGTCGATTGGCGAGTTCCGGACGCTTGGCGGTTGCCGAGGGCGGCAAGCTGAATCCTGAAACATGGGAAAAGTTAACCCCGCCCTGCTCAAATACTTGGCCATTGGATAATACGCGCGTCCTGCCGCCGCCACCTTCGCTGCGTTCCCAACAATCCTCAAAAAATCTGACTTCCGGTTCCTCTCCTTCCAGTGCTTTGCAAATAGTATCCTGCAAAGTCATCAGGTAGCTTTTCACTTGGTTAATGTCTTCAGGTTTCATAGTATTTATTTATAATTAAATTTGTTTAGTAAGTTTTTCTAATTCGTCTTGAATTTTTCCGCGTTGGAAGATAAATTTCCAGCGGGAACCGCCGCACTGCCGCCACAACACTGCCGAGCGGATGCCTGCTAACAGTAACGCCCTGATTTTGTTAGCGGTATCTGTTCTGGTTAAATAGCTTTGTTCTCCGTTTACCATAATTCTGGGCTGTAAAGTACTGATCGTACTGTGGTAAATATCACCCAGATTAGCCAATACATTCTCATGCAACAAGCCAAAAACTTCGCTTTGGGCTTGCGCGTTTTTGATACCGGCCTGGATTTTATCGAGCATATCTTTACGTTTGCCGAGCTTTGTTTCCAACACAAGAATCATCGTTGCATAACGCGCCTGATCTCGATCCGGCATTTTCGTCCCGTTGATTTGTCCGCTAAGTTGCTCAAAGCCAAGTTTCAAACCGGATAGGCCACCGTAAATATCAGCTACGCTATCGGAATCAATTTTAAGAATGCTGCCAATACTGGCTTCCGTCGACTGTTGATCGGTTGTGCCCGTTGTTGCCAGTTGTTGTACCAACATCGCGGCTTGGGCTATTCCGGCAAGTGCAATGGTTTGGTTAGTGATCGATTTAAGCTGCATATTTTCCAGTTTCCGTCTTTAAATTAATGCTATCAATAAAAAAGAGTTTAGTTCAACGACTACTTTACAATTATTTGATTAAGATCATGAGTATATCCATGTTTAGTCTTGTCTTATAACATTAGGATTGATATAAATGATTAAAACTTAACCTCATGGAGATGAAAATGACAGAATCTGCAACCTTGAAAGTCACCGGGATGAAATGTGGTGGTTGTGAAAGTAACGTTAATAATACATTGAAGACGTTGGGCGGCGTGATATCATCATCGGCATCCAGCAAAGACAACGAGGTTAAAGTCGAATTCGATAGTTCACAAACTGACCTCAAAAAAATTAGTGACGCCATCAACAACATTGGGTACTCAGTCGCCGATCATTAACCCTCACATTAGCGGAGATGCAATGAGCTTAGCACTAAACATCAGCAAAGAGCCAGTAATTACATCCCTCATTCTGGATGAAGAAATCCCCCATGAAACCAGGCTTTCCATAGCCGGAATGAGTTGTGCCGGTTGCGTCAGCGCGGTAGAGGGTGCATTGGCGGCCGTACCGGGAGTCACTTCCGCAACGGTTAACTTTGCCGACCATACGGCTTTAGTGAAAGGTGAAGTTGATCCCGAATTGTTGAAACAGGCCGTGGTGAATGCCGGATATGATGCCGCTATCATGCAAGGGATGGAAAACCCTGAAATCCAGGAAGCTTTGGAAGAACAGCGTTATCGTGCCCTGATGAAGAAAGCGGCAGTCGCCGGTGCTTTCGGCGCATTTTTAATGTTAGCCGAACATCTGAACTGGTTGCCCGACATGAATTCAGCGACCGGTCGCTGGGTATGGCCGGAGCTTGCTTTGATCACGTTAGCGATAATGTTCTACTCCGGTTTGCATTTTTATCAGGGCGCAGTCAAGGCATTAAGCTTAGGTCAAGCTAACATGGATACGTTGATTGCTTTGGGAACTGGCGCGGCATGGTTTTATTCCTGTATTGTCATTGATTATTCATCCACCCTGCCCTCATTAGCTAAACATGCTTATTTTGAAGCCGCCGTAGTTATCCTGGCTTTTATTAACTTAGGCACGGGTCTGGAAACCATGGCGCGGGGCAAAACTTCCAGCGCAATCCGCCAGCTTATTGGCTTGCAGCCTCGCACTGCCCGTGTCATTCGCAACGGCAAAGAAGAAGATATTCCTATTGAGGAAGTTGGCTTAGGCGAAACACTGCGTGTCAGGCCCGGCGAAAAGATTCCTGTCGATGGCGTGTTAATTGAAGGTCATTCATCGGTAGACGAATCGATGTTAACCGGCGAATCCATCCCTATAGAAAAAACCATCGATTCTCAAGTGGTGGCTGGCTCCATTAACCAAACCGGCAGTTTTTTATTTAAAGCTACTCGAATCGGTAAAGATACCGCGTTGGCACAAATCATTAAAAGCGTACGCGATGCGCAAAGCAGCAAACCCGAAATTGCCCGTCTTGCAGATAAAATTTCCGGCGTATTTGTGCCGGTCGTCGTTTTAATTTCTGGGTTAACCTTCATCCTTTGGACGATTTTCGGACCTACACCGTCCATTGGTTACGCTTTCGTAACCTCTATGACCGTATTGGTCATTGCTTGCCCTTGCGCATTGGGCTTGGCAACGCCGATTTCCGTCATGGTTGCGGTAGGACGGGCGGCGCAGTCCGGAATCTTGATTCGCCAAGGCGATGCCTTACAAAAAGCGGGGAATTTAACTTGCATAATTTTGGATAAAACCGGAACGGTGACTGAAGGCAAACCGGTGGTTTCCTCCATTAAGCATACCGCAAAATTTGACGGCGATGCGGTGTTAACTTTGGCGGCGAGTATTGAATCCGGCTCGGAACATCCGCTCGCGGCAAGCATTTTGGCGGCGGCAAAAGAAAAACAGCTTAACCTGCAAAAAGTCGAAAAGTTTGAAGCCATCGCCGGATATGGCGTAAGCGCGACTATCAATGGCCAATCGATTTATCTAGGCAACCGCGCCTTAATGGAATTGAAAAAAGTTAACCCTAAAAAGTTTGATGATCAGTTAACCGAGCTTTCAGGCTTAGGCCAAACACCCATGTTACTTGCTGTCGATAATGAGATAGCCGGTATTATCGCCGTTTCTGATCCTATTAAAAATGACTCTGCCGTTGCTGTTCAACAACTGCAAAAATTAGGGATAAAAGTCATCATGGTGACTGGCGACAACACTATTACCGCGCAAGCGATCGCCAAACAAGCAGGCATTAACGAAGTCAAGTCGCAAGTCTTGCCCCAAGACAAAGCTGCTATCGTTAAAGCCCTGCAACAACAAGGGGAACGCGTAGGGATGGTTGGAGATGGCATCAACGATGCACCCGCACTGGCTCAGGCCGATGTCGGCATGGCGATAGGCACTGGCACCGATGTCGCCATCGAAAGCGCCGATATCGTTATTCTGCAAGGTTCTCTACAAAAAGTCCCGGAAGCCATCGCTTTATCCAAGGCTACCGTGCAAAATATTAAACAGAATCTGTTTGGTGCCTTTATCTACAATGTTATCGGAATTCCTGTCGCCGCAGGCATCCTGTATCCTTTCCTCGGTGTAATGCTTAACCCGATGATTGCTGGCGCAGCAATGGCGATGTCGTCGTTAACCGTGGTAAGCAACGCCAGCCGCTTGCGTTGGCTTAAATTAAACGATTGAAACCGCTTTCTTTTAAAACTTAACCGTATCACTTAGTGAGCGCCTTCATTAAAACTTCCCCGAATAATGGTCATTTGAATTGTTTGAGAGAGTTCGCAATGTCAATCAGTTTCGTAGATTAACAAAACCTTTATCGGTAGAAGTTAACCTATATCTTTAGTTCTTAACCAAAAGATATTCCTCCGGTTGCTTCACACTTTTGCAGTTAAATCGTATCGATAGACCGACATACTTGATATGTTAAGAAGTAGAGTCTACTTTTAACAGATGCTATCTCGAACATATTAATGAACCTATTTAAAATTGCCCAATTAACGACCATTTTTTTAGGGTTAACTTTCCTCGTAGAATCTTCCGTATTTGCCAAAGATTCCAACGATGTGTTGGATTTGCCTTTAGATCAGCTAATTAATGTTGAGGTGCAATCTGCTTCACGTTTTAAACAAAAATCCTCGCAGGCGCCATCGGCAGTTGAAGTGCTAACCGCTGAAAACATCCGGCAATATGGCTGGCGGACATTGGCTGATGCCTTAAACTCGATTCGTGGAATTTATATTCGTAGTGATCGAGCCTACACGTTCATGGGCAACAGAGGCTTCAATCATTCAGGGGACTATAATTCAAGGGTGCTCATCATGATCGATGGTCGCCGCATGAACGAAACCATTTTCGATACCGGATTTATCGGTGAAGAATTCATGTTAGACATGAACCTGATTGAGAAAATTGAGTTCATTCCTGGATCAGGTTCCTCAGTTTATGGCGCGAACGCCTTGCTCGGCGTGGTTAACGTCATTACCAAAAGCGGCAGGGATTTTGATGGCTTCAGAATAAGCGGCGAAGCCGGCAGCCTCGATACTTATCGTGGGAGAGCAACTTTCGGTAAAAAATGGAATAACGGCGCTGAGCTTTTAATAAACGGTTCGCAATTTTTCAGTCATGGCGCGGACAAACTATTTTATCCACAGTTTTCCAGCATTAACGGCGGCATCGCCGAGGACATGGACATCGAACGCAGCAGTCGAGCTTTCGGTAAATTCAGCTACGGCGATTTTACGTTGCGGGGCGGTTATGTCGACCGTTATAAACGGGTTTCAACAGGCTACTATGACGGTATATTTAACGATAAAGCAAATTATAACGTAGACAGCCAAGGCTATGTCGATCTGGAATATCTAACACAGATTAACCCGAATTTGGGCGTGGAAGCCAGGGCTTTCCACCACTGGTATGATTATCACTCAATTACGCCTTATACCGGGTCATACTTCGAACTCCCCTTACCCCGTGTGGATTGGTTTGAAGCTGCAGACTCACGTTGGTGGGGCGGGGAAATAAAACTCACCAGCACCCATTTTCAACATCAGAAATGGGTTACGGGTTTGGAAGTGCAATATGACTACCGGCAATTTTTTGACAGTTACGGCATCCAGACAAATGAATCCTTCTACAACAAAAAAAATAATGGCTGGCGGGCAGGGTTATATTTGCAAGACGAGTTCCGCATCACTGATAACTTTCTGATTAACTTTGGCGCTAGGCTGGATTACCATCATTTAATTAATAACTTACAACTCCATCCGCGTATTGGCCTGATATGGGACGTAACACCCGCCTTAACCGCAAAACTGTTATATAGCTCGGCATTCCGAGCGCCTAATATTTTAGAGCATGACTTGAACAAAGGTGCTCCTCCAAATCAGGAACTTATAAAAAGTTATGAGGGAATTACCGAGTGGTATCCGGGAAATGGCGTTAAATTATTGGGCACTGTATTTTTTAACGAGTTAACACGTATTATCGAAACGAGTTCCGACAGTAGTGATTACGCTAACTCAGGGAAATACGAAAGCCTCGGTTTTGAATTAGGTGGCGAAAAGCGATGGGATAACGGTCGGATGTTAAAATTATCCTGGACATATACGAGCACTCGCGATAAAAGCTTTAATGAAAACATATGGTTAATGGATTCGCCTAAAAATATGGTCAAGTTCCATTATTCCGAACCATTTTTTGACAATAGGTTAAGTTTAGGTTTTGAAGAGATATTTGTAGACCAGCGTCGAACGAAATCCAGCCATTTAGCGCCAGGTTACCATCTGTTTAATATCAATCTGGCTATGCCTAAACCCATTTATGGCTTTACGGCGTCATTGGGTATTTACAATGTTCTCGACCAGCGTTTCAAGGCTGTGGCGGGTCCTGAAAACTCAGTACTTGATACCTTTGCCATGGATGGCCGCACCGCCCGTTTCAGGCTGGAGTATGGTTTCTAGGCATGCGAACGCTGATTAATAAAATCAGTCACCTCATGCGCTTCTGTGCTATTTTTATATTGGTAGTATGCTTAGTAGGGGTTAAGCCATGCATGGCAACTCCTCTAACTGATGAGTTGCAAACTCTGACGGCGGCATTCCTTTATAACTTCATGAAACTTAGTGAATGGCCACCAGAGTCTATACCTGCTGAATTTATCTTATGTGTTTCCGAATCTGCTGATTACGGCAGCAAACTGGATTCAATTGCCGGTAAGGAAGTACAAAATAAACCAGTAAAAATCAAGCATCTGTTGCCGGGTGAGGATGCTTCGATGTGTCAATTGCTTTTTCTCCCGAATGAGGAAAAACCCCTGCGTCGACAAGAATGGCTAAAGCTTATCGATAATAAGCCTATACTTAGCGTTAGCGATGTCAGCGAATTTCTTGATGAAGGAGGAATGATTGTCTTGGTTGCCGATAATAACCACTTAAAATTTGAAGTTAACTTGGCTAAAGTCGAAAAGGCTGGCATCAAGATGAGTTCGCAAATATTACAAATTGCCCGTCAAGTTCGAGAAAAATAACCCATGAATGGACCGCTGCCTCCGCAAAAACTAATTGCCCATAAATTACGGCAATTAATCATGCTGTGTATAGGTGGCGCCATGTTAATTGTTTTTACTTTGGTAGCGGCAAATGAAATAAAAAAATCTATTCGAGTTTCTCGGGAACAATTGAAGTCATTGGCATTAGTCACTGCAAGCAACTCCCAGGGGGCCTTATTATTTTCTGATGCCACCTCAGCACAACGCATCCTCGATGGCTTACTCATTATTCCTGAAATTACTGATGCCGTTCTGCTTGATCAGGATCAAAAAAAAATCGCAAGCTTCCACCGTATTATTAACAAATGGCTTCCTGGTTGGATGCCTGCCAAAGAAATAAAAATCAACCAGCCGGTAATTTCGGGCAAGGATAAAATTGGTAAATTGTTATTGACGTCCAGCATGGAGCAAATGTGGCTAAAACTGCTATTTAATTTAGCTATTTTTGCCGCGATCATGCTAATCACGTTTTATATCGCCACTTTAGCGGCGCGTTATTTAGCTTTAAAGTTAACCCATCCTCTTTTCGAATTGGTGAATGCCGCAAAATTGGTGTCGAAATCGGATTCTTTCGACATCCAGGTTACCAAGCAAGAAGATAATGAAATAGGTGTTTTGGTTGATGCCTTTAATACCATGCTGGTAAAACTAAATCAGAGAGACGCGGAACTTGCCCAACATCGGGCAAATCTGGAACATGAAAAAGAGCTGGCGGTTAAGGCAAATGCCGCCAAATCGCAATTCCTTGCAAATATGAGCCACGAAATCCGAACTCCCATGAACGGGATTTTAGGTATGGCTCAATTATTACTGGATACCAATTTATCAGAGAAACAACATAGATTTGCCGAAACCATCCACAGTTCAGGTGAAACTTTATTAACGATAATAAATGACATCCTGGATATATCTAAAATCGAAGCCGGCCATCTGGAACTGGAAAAAATAGAATATAACCTGTACGAAACGATTGAAGACATCGTCGAATTATTTGCTGAACCTGCGCACAAGAAAAACCTGGAAATATTATGCCGTATTGCTCCCGATGTGCCGGAGGGTGTGCTCGGCGATCCAACGCGCATGCGACAAATTCTCAGTAATTTAATCGGAAACGCCATTAAATTTACCACCCAGGGTGAAATTGTTGTCGATGTTGCAAAAGTCGCCATAGAAAACAATCCTAACGCAATCTGTTTTAAAGTGCATGATACGGGCATCGGCATTAGCGAGCATGTGCTGCCACAGCTTTTTAAAGTTTTTTCGCAGGCGGACGGCTCCTCCACGCGTAAATACGGTGGAACCGGCTTAGGATTAGCAATCACCAAGGAATTGGTAGAGCTTATGGGTGGCGTCGTGGATGTTAAGACCACAGTCGGAAAAGGTAGCACGTTTAGCTTTACTGTTCCGCTCCCGGCGGTTACTTTGAAAACTTTTCAAAAAGCTGATGGCGCATCCTTATCTGGACTTAAGTTGCTCATTGTTGAAGATAACTCTAACACCAGAGAAATTCTGGAAAACTACTCGCTGTCCTGGAATATGGCGGTTGATGCAGTTCCTAGTGGATTGACTGCGCTTGAGTTATTGAAACAATCAGTTGATAACGCAAAACCTTACGATCTTATCGTTATCGACTTGAAGATGGAAGGTATGAACGGCCTTGAACTTGGCCAGCGCATTAAAGCAGATCCCGAATTAACTCGAATACCGCTTATCATGGTGACCTCAACCAAATTTTTAAGCGAGGTTCCCGAAGCCAGAAAAACAGGTTTCGCCGCTTATCTTATCAAACCAATCCGGAAAACCTATTTGCAGCAATGCTTGTTAAAAGCCCTGAGCCCCAATTCAGAACCGTCTGAGGATCGAATTACCAGCAAGCCAAATCAGAATAAAACCACGTTTATAGAATCGCCCCGCATATTGCTTGCGGAAGATAATATTGTTAACCAAAAAGTAGCGGAACAAATGCTGCTGAATCTGGGTTGCACCATTGATATTGCCGGCTCTGGCAAGGAAGCGTTGGAAGCGGTGGAGCAACAAAATTATGATCTGGTGTTTATGGATTGCATGATGCCGGAAATGGATGGCTACCAGGCTACAGCAGAAATTAGGCTTCTGCAGAATAATGGCAAGTTACCCAACTTCCCTATTATTGCTTTAACGGCTAACGCCATTGAAGGTGATCGCGAAAAATGCTTGACCGCTGGAATGGATGATTACATCGCCAAGCCGTTCCGAACAGAAAGTTTATTACGTATCATTAATTTATGGTTAAGCCCTGAACAATTAGTAACCGTAGAACAGCCTGAACGTGATGTTAACCCCAAGGCAGAATTGAATGACGATTCCGGTCTCAATATTAAGGCGCTTGAATCGCTTCTGGATTTGATTTCGAGTGATGAGAGCGATTATGAGTTTATGAACAATATCGTCACTATGTATTTACATAATGCTAGCAAGATTCTAGCCTCTTTAGAACAGGCCTGGCCTGAGGGTGATATTGAGAATATCCGTATACTCACCCATACTTTAAAGTCTAGTAGTAATCAGTTAGGTGCGTATCGTTTGGGTGAGCTGTGCAAGGAAGCAGAAGGAGACGCCATCAACAAGCAGTATGACCGAAGCGGCAAAGCCCTTGAGCTTATGCAGAGTGAATTCGTCAAGGTTGGAAAACTGTTCAATGATTATCTTGAGTCAACTAAGTTAACAAGCTAAAGAAATTTATTATGGATGGCACACACATTCTTATAATTGATGATGATTCAATGATTTGCATGCTGGTAGCAAAAGCACTCAAATCAGCCGGTTTAAACGTGACTATAGCCTCGAGCGGGGAAGAAGGAATTCGGGTCTTTAAAGAAAAAGGCGCGGACGCCATTTTGTTGGATGTGGTGATGCCAACCGGAATGGATGGCTTTGAAGCCTGCATCAAAATTCGGGAGTTGCCAAGCAGTCAAAATGTTCCCATTTTAATTATGACTGGTGCAGATGATGTGGAATCCGTTAATCATGCTTATGAAGTAGGGGCAACCGATTTTATTACTAAACCTATAAACCTTGCCCTGCTGAGCCACAGACTGCGCTATATGCTCAGGTCAAGTGAAACGACCCGAAGTTTAATCGAAAGTGAACGCCGCATGCATCGCATGGCTTATTTCGATGATTTAACCGAACTGCCCAATCGCTTATCGTTTAAGGAAAGTTTGCAAGTAATGATTTCTTTCGCGCAACGAGAGAAGCATAAACTCGCGGTTTTATTTCTGGATATAGACGGTTTTAAACGGATTAACGACACGCTAGGTCACCATATGGGTGATCAAATGATAAAAACGATCGGAAGCCGCTTAAGAAAAATGTTAAGAAACAGCGATGTCATTGTGCGGATGGGTGTCAATGAACATGAAAATATTTCTTTGGCGCGTTTAGGTGGCGATGAGTTTACTGTGCTATTGTCAAAAATTGAACGCAACGAAGATGCGGCTATCGTCGCCGAGCGTATTCGGGAAAAACTGGAAACTCCGCTTATCCTTGGCGATCAGGAACTTTACACTTCAACAAGTATCGGTATCAGCATTTTTCCAGATGACGGAGAATCCGCTGATGAGATTCTTAAAAATGCTGACATGGCGATGTATCATGCCAAACGCGCGGGTGGCAATAGTTATCGGTACTTCTCCACCCAAATGACTGAGGTGGCCAACCGCCGCCTGATGCTTGAAAAGCATATCCACAAAGCGCTTGGTAATAACGAATTCGAACTACACTATCAGCCCCAATACGATCTCGCAACGGAAAAGTATTGCGGTGTAGAAGCTTTGATTCGTTGGCGCAATCAAGAACTGGGCTTTATTTCTCCTGCTGAGTTTATACCGTTAACCGAGGAGACCGGTTTAATTGTCGGCATTGGGGAATGGGTGCTACGGGAGTCTTGCCGTCAAGCGAAAAATTGGCATGACCAAGGTCTCATGATACGCATGGCGGTTAACGTTTCGGCGCGACAATTACGCCAGAAAGATTTTTCCGAAGTGGTTGCAAAAGTTGTTGCTGAAACTGATATTAATCCAGAATTATTGGAACTGGAAGTGACTGAAAGCGCATTGATTTCAGAAGAAGATAATGTTCTGGAGGTTTTACAGGCGCTTAAGAAAATCGGCGTTCTTTTAGCGATTGATGATTTCGGTACGGGCTATTCCAGCTTAAGCAGACTGAAAAATTTCCCCATCGACCGATTAAAGGTTGATCGAAGTTTTGTAAATGACCTGGAAAAAGATACCGCGAATGTAGCTATAGTCACTGCAATCATTGGCATGGCTAATGTGATGAATATGAATGTTATTGCGGAAGGCGTTGAAACAAAAGAACAACTTGCAATTGTAAAAACCAAACATTGCGACGAGGTACAGGGTTATCTGTTATGCAAACCTTTACCGGCGCCACAAGTGGAGATCTTTCTTAAAGAAAAATTGCAAGATTGCGTTTTATATGCAAGCTAAAAGAAAAAATAAGTTAATCAACTTTTTATTTTCTTCCACGCTACCTTGATATCTTGAGTAACCACGTAGAGCGATGGAATAATCACTAATGTGATAAATGCAGCAAAGACAATACCAAAACCGATTGAAACTGCCATAGGAATTAACATTCTTGCCTGGCGCGAAGTCTCGGTAATCATCGGCATCAAACCAAAGAAAGTAGTGAACGTAGTTAATAAAATTGGCCTGAACCTTTGAGTAGCAGCCATCTTAATAATCTCGACGGCTGTTTTATCGTGGTTTTTTTTCAATAGCAATGCCTGATCAATCAAAATCAGTGAATCATTAGCGACAACACCCGCCAACGATACAATACCAAGCACGCTAATAAGGGATAATTCATAACCCATAATTAGATGGCCGAAAATTGCACCAATCACGCCAAACGGGATACTGGAAATGACCACGAAAGGCAGTAAATAACTTTCCAGCGGAATCGCCAGTAAAATATAGATGGCCAACAATGCGAACAAGAAACTTATTTTCAAACTGTGCATGCTTTCCGACATGTCCGCCGCCTGACCTTGAAAACTGTATTGCAAGCCTGGATATTTTACCATTAAGGTTTTAAGTTCCGTCACTTCGAGATCATTTAAAATCTCCCCCGCTTTGGTTTTTGGGGTAACATTGGCTTTGACCTGTATGTTTCTTCTGCCGTCATGACGGTTGATTTCAGTGTATGCGTGACCGCGATCAATCTTCACCACTTCTTTCAACGGAATTTCTTTACCGGTTTTCGTCCAAATTAATAGTTCTTCAATGTCGCTTTCATTGATACGCTCGTCCTTGGGTAGCCGAACCATGACTTTTATTTCATTTCGCCCACGTTGCTGTCTTAATACTTCGGCTCCGAAAAACGCATTGCGAACCTGCCTGGCAACTTCCTGAGCAGTCAAGCCCAAACTTTTACCTTCCGGCAATACAGTAAAATTCAGTTGAGGTTTTCCTGGGCTAAAACCGTCGTCAACATCTTTCACGATTGGGTATGATTGCAATGCGGCAGCTAATTCCTGTCCCACTTTTTCCAGAATTTTAATGTCATTGTGATTCAATTCTATAGTGATAGCTGAGCCCGCTCCCGGACCGCCTGCATCTGATTCGAAGAATAATGAATCAACACCGACCAAATCGCCGACTTTTTGTCGCCAAAGTTGGCTGAATTGCTCAGTACTTATTATTTTTTCCCTTAACTCCGGCGGAGCCAAATAAGCTCTGATGACAGCTTTATGGCTTCCGGTCTTGCCTACTTCAGCAAAGATACCGCGGATAAGTTGATCGCCATTATTAATTTCTTTCGTTGTTGCCCATGCGGCATCAACGATCTTGTCTACTATTGCTTGTGTTTTTTCCACAGATGCGCCAAAAGGCAAGTTAATCGTCACCCGTGCAAAATCCGAATCGGTTTTAGGAAATAAGGAGATACCCATCCGTCCACTTGACGCATAAGCCAGCGTCATAATCAACAAGACAAATGCTGCCGTCAATGTCAAATATCGATGCCTCAGCAAATAATCAAGCAATGGTTCATAGCGGTTATGAATCCATCGTTTAAATGCATCGCTAAATTGTTGTTGCCGTTGGTCGATCCAGCCAATCACCCCTTTGTGGTTAACCTCCTTTAACAAACTTAAATGATGCGGCAATATAAACAGGCTTTCGATCAATGACACCGAAAATACTGCAATTATAACTACCGGCAACATATAGAAAATTTTTCCCAACTCACCGGGAATAAAAAATATGGGGATGAAGGCAGCGACGTTAACCAGAATACTAAAACTAACCGGCACCGCCATTTCCCTGGTACCTTGAATTGCCGCTTTAATTGCCGGCATGCCTTGTTGGCGATGATGGTAGATATTTTCACCAATAATGATTGCATCATCAACCACAATACCGCCGGCAATCAAATAAGCAAAAAGGGAGACCATGTTTAACGAAACCCCCAACGAGGGCAATAATAAAAATGACCCCAAAAATGCCGTTGGAATACCGACCATCACCCAAAACGCCAGACGTAATTCAAGAAAAATGGCTAATGCGCAAAATACGAGTACCAGTCCGGTAATGCTGTCATCGACCAGCAAATGAATGCGTTGTTCATACATTTCTGAAGCGTCGGAACGAACTTCCGTTTTGATTCCCTGAGGCAGGTTATTTTTGGCCTCTTCCAGATGTTTTTTTACCGCTTCGGAAACCTCTATCGGTGTTTGCTCACCCACACTGTAAATCTGCAACATTATGGCGGGTTGGCCGTTATAGCTGGCGGAATAATCTTTTTCTTCGTAGCCGTCCTCTATATTAGCGACATCCCCCAAACGCACAATGCTGCCGTTACTGGCAGTAATGATTGGAATTTCGGCAAATTGTTGGCCGTAATCCTTACGCTCTTTCATGCGGATTAATATTTCACCCGCATTTGTTTTTACGCTTCCGCCAGGCAAATCGATACTGGAATTTTGGATACGCTGAGCGATGTCCGCTAACGACAATTTATACCTGCGCAAATTATCTTGGCTGACATTGATGCTAATCTCTAATGGGTTAACCCCTTCCAGTTCAACTTGAGTAATTATCGGGTCTTGTAGCAGACGGTTGCTAAATTGCTCTGCCAATTCGTGCAAAACGCGAATTTCCGCGTTACCATACAAGACCAGAGACATGACTTGCCGCTGTGAGCTAAACGGGGCAATTTTAGGTTCTTCAGCATCCAAAGGGAATGTTGTAATCCTGCTAACTTCCCTTTCCAAGTCTTGGGTTAACCTTTGTACATCGGCACCCCGAATGGCTGTGACGATAACTTCGCCTAAGCCTTGAGAAGCTTTTGAGTTAACCTCATCAATTCCCTCAACATCACTAATGGAATCTTCGATCGATAAAATAATGCCGCTTTCAACTTCTTCAGGACTAGCACCTGGATAGGCAACACTGATCCTAACAGTTTCAACTTCAAATCTAGGAAAAACTTCCTGTTTGATAAAACCTATAAATAATATACCTCCCAAAAGGCAAACTAACATTAAAAGTGTTGCTGCGATGGGATGTTTCACCATCGAGGCAATCACCCCGGTTTCTTCACTATTTGTGTTCAATGTCACGGGTTGATTTTTTGACTAGGTTGATGCGGTTGGACTAGACGAATCTGCATGCCTTGCACTGGAGTCGCCAAATCGCTGATTACAACTTCAGCATCGTTGTTTAGTTGTCCTTGCTTCAAGTAAACATAACCATCCTGCTTCCATACCGATTTGACGCTTTTAATGTCAAGTTTTTGCTGGTCGGTCATAAGCCATACCTGTTGACCTTCATGCAGGCTGCTTTCCGGTAATTTGAAAACATTGGTTAACTTCGACCCTTCGATCTCAACCCTGACATAGGTGCCGAGCATTAGTGGCGGCAGGTTTTTATTTTCAGCCTTCTGACACAGCGGGTCGGCGACCTCCACAATAAGCTTTGCCATGCGCCCCTCCGGTTCTAATTCGGCTTGCAATCTTTTAACCTCACCCAAGCGATAAACGCCCTTGCCCCAAGCGCTTTCATAAGTGATCTTGGCAACGGCGCCGGTTTGGCTGTTAATACCTGGGATATGTATCCAGTTTAATTGATCTACAGGCACTGACACATTAATCCAGAAATGATCTACTCCAACAAGTTTTGCTAAAGGTGTACCGGTCGAAAATGCCGACATCCATGCGCCGACATTGGCATTGCGGGAAATAATAATTGAATTAAAAGGAGCCAGCGGCCGGGTACGCTCGAGATTTAATTGCGCTTGCCTTAACGCCGCTTTAGCGGCGGAAACAGATGCCTTGGCCGCTGTTAAATGAGGTTTGCGTAACACCAGTTCGCGCTCTTGATCTTTAAGGTCAGCACCCAACAATTCGAATTCACGCTTCACAATGGCTTGTTGCCCTTGCTCAAGCTTCAGGTTGTATTCCGCTTTTGCCAAATCGTTTTGGCTTTGCACGATCGCCAATTTGTAATCAGTTGGATCGAGTTCAACCAATACATCGTCTTTCTTTAACATACCTCCTTCGATAAAATTAGGGCTAACCCACTGCACCATTCCGCTAATCCGGGGCGTTAAATTGACTGATTCGGCGGCAATAACGCTGCCCATTGCGTAAATGCTGGTTTGATGTTCAACCGGGGCAAGCGGCATAACTTCGACTAAAGGCGCAAATGTCTCAGGGGATTTTCGTTCAGCCCTTGGCGAATGGGTTAACCAGTAATGCGAAATCACGACGCTGATAATTAATAGCAGTAAAACAGGCGCTATTTTGAGCAATTTTCTTATCACAATATTGCCTTATTTTTATTCATGCCATGACTGTCAACATTAGTTAATGGGAATCTGCCGGCTAATGCACGATAGAGATTTACTCGATAAGTGATGAGCTGCTGTTGCGCTTGCAATAAGTTACGCTCCAGACTTTGTTGGCTGAGTAAAGCCGAGAGCACGCGTAAAAAATCGCTGATACCGTTGATATAACGCATCCGAATGATGCCACTCGCCTGCCTTGCCAACTCAACTTGTCGTTGAAGATTCGCCACCACAAAATGTTGTTGCTGTTCCTGTACCAAGGCATTTTCAACTTCCTTAGTAGCCTCAAGCATAGCAGATGCGTAGTTGTTAACCGCCTCGGCAGCAATTGCCTGATTGCGCTCTACTTCAGCAACACGTCGTTTGCCGTCAATGATAGGTAATACCAAATTACCCGCAATGGTAGCTAACCAATTGTTAAGCATCGATTGAAAGTTAGGCGAGTTTGCCTCGGTATTTGCCGACAGGCTGAGCTTTGGGAAGCGGTCAGCGATGGCCGAGGCAATTCGTTGGTCGGAAGCTTGCACCGTGAAATAGGCTTTGCGAATATCAGGTCGCCGTTGCATCAAGGTTAAGCTTAACCCAGTTTGTGGTAATGGCGGCAACTTAGGAAAATTTTCCCCAAGTGGGGACTTCATCTGCCCTGGAGCGTGTCCGGTTAATACGGCTAATTGATTCTCCAAAACCGCAATATTCGAAACCACGGTATAACGGCTTCCAGCGACCGATTCCAACAACTGCTGCTGTTGAAACACATCAGCGGCGCTTGCCTGGGATCCAGCAAACTTAACCTTAACCAAGGTGACATTATTTTTATTAATCTCTATTTGCTGATCCAATAATCTTAACTGCTGTCGCTGCTCGACCAGTTGATACCACGTCGTAGCGATAGTTGCTGTCAACGTGATGGCTGCGCTGTAAATATCTTCTTCGGCTGCATTTACATCGAGTATGGCAGCGTTTGTTGCAGTGCGAATCCGCCCCCATAGATCAACCTCGTAACTTGCCTGCAAACCTAATGAAAGGTCTTCGTTGCCGGAGAGTCCCGGCTGGTTTTGCTGCAAAAACAGCCCCGTTCACTTGTGGTACTAAATCAGCACCGGTTTTTTGGGCAATGGCTTTGGTTTGCTCCAATCGATTAAATGCGGTCGAGAGGGAAAAGTTACCTGACAAGGCGTGTTCACACAAGCGGTTAAGTTCTTTGTCATTAAACTCAAGCCACCATTTGTCGGGTAGTTTTTGCTAACCGGATGCAGAAAATTTAGCCGGAAGAACAACCGGTGCAGATACCTCTTTCACTTTAACAGAACAACGCCACGCCCATTAAGAACACTATAAAGAAGCAATAAACAGTGGCATTAATCGCAAAGCTTCATTTTCGTTCATGACTCTCCGCATAGCCCTGATACCCGCCAGCGAATATTGGACAACATGATCGGCAAACGCTTCGGCCTCGTTCATATCAATCAGATAACCCTGCGTTTCCGGATTCAGCTTCAGATGTTTAATCTTAAGCAAATGACAGCATTGCCCGATAAGACTAGCATGACAAAACTTCACTTGCTTTTCGGTTGTATCGCTCCTAATAGTTCCCTGACCAACGCATTCATGACCTCCCGCTCCGGATTAATATCCTGTGCCATAACGTTTTCCAACAATTGAGTCTGCTGCGTCATTTCTCGGTGAACAATGGCAAAAAAATGCATTCTGGATCGGCAATTCGGCCAATTAATGACCGAATCCGTCCCGCAAGCCGAACTTCCGCAGACATGTCCAAGGTAATTCCACCATCAGATGGATGGCGATCAAGATCCTGCTGAAAGGCAAACCGCCATGCCTCTAAGTACAGATTTTCTTTGTCTCGAAAATGATAATTGACCGAAGCAATATTCGACTCAGCCTGTTCACAAATTTCTGCAATAGTCGCTGCATGATAACCTTTTTCGGCAAAAATACGACTGGCGGATATCAATAACCGTTCCCGGGTTTTTAAGGTGGATTCTCAGCATTTTTGGACAATTATCTGAACCCAATATTTCAAATACGTATTTGAAATATTAATTAGACTTTTACCCATGGAAATTGCCACTTATGTTACGCGATCCTCAAATGCACACTCCGAGATTTGTGCTACCCTTAAAGCGAACATATGCAATCATTGTCAATGAACTATACGCAAAGAACTAATCCAGTCATTTTGCTTATTGATGATGACCAAACTATTCATTTGTGGGCAAAACGTAATTTATCTAGAGCGGGCTTCACTTTGATTTCTTGTTTTGATGGCAAAGAGGGAATAGAAGCCTTTAAGGAATGTTCAACCTAACTCATCGATATTGAAATGCCTTCCATGGACGGCTTTGACACTTGCTCGGAAATACGTAACCTGGCTGTCGAAATACGTCCCCATCATCATGATGACAGTGAGCGAAGATGCTGAAAAAATCACCCAATCCTATCTCTCTGGAGCTACTGATTTCGTCATAAAGCCGGTCAATTGGGAAATTTTATCGCACCGGCTTCATTACATGGTAAAAGCCAATACCGTCTGGCGAAAACTGGAACAAAGCGAACTCCGGTTAACCAAAGCTAAACAAATGGCGCGTTTCGGTGATTGGGAATGGCAAGTTAACAATGACCAATTGCATTGGTCAGATGAGATTTATTCAATGGTCGAACTCAACCGGGATGAATTTATCCCTGACACCCAAAACTTTAAGAACTTTATCCATCCCGCTGATATGCCTTATGTAAGCAAGCATATTTAATGCATAAAAAGCAAAAGAACGCTATCTGAATTTCGAGTTAACACTGCCAAACAAAACGAACTTGTGGTCTCGCAGCAAATAGAAGCGATTGTCAATCACCAGGATCAATTTGTCGGCTTAACCGGTACCGTCCAAGATATAACCGAACGAAAAACCCAGGAAAATAAAATTCGTTACCTTGCCTATTTCGACGAGGTTACTCAATTACCGAACCGAGTTTTCTTTTTGGAGTTTTTAGCCAAGACCATAAAGCTGGCTCAACGCAACCAGACTAATTTCGCTGTTTTATTTTTAGACCTTGATGGTTTCAAGGGAATTAATGATACCTACGGCCATCAAGCTGGCGATGAACTGCTGCGCGAAATATCGAAACGATTGACCCAGCGGTTAAGATGTTCTGACATTGCTTCCCGTTATTTCGATCATATCGATCACAAAGTCGATGTCGCCCGTTTGGGCGGTGACGAATTTACCATCCTACTTAACGACCTTAATCGTCCAGAGGACGCCGCCATCGTTGCAGAGCGTATACTTTCACTGGATAACCAAGCCGGTTAATCTTGGCGAACGGCAAGTCCACATTAGTGCGAGTATCGGTATTGCCGTGTACCCTAACGATGGCGAAGATTCAGAAAGCTTGCTAAAAAATGCGGATATGGCAATGTACCACGCCAAAAAGATGGGTAAAGGCCACTTCCAGTTTTTTCAGGAGGCGATGGCGCTCAGGGCAAGAAAACGCTTGGAAATGGAAAGCCATATGAATCTGGCCATTCAAAACGGAGAACTGTTACTTCATTTTCAGCCCATTATTCAAACAGGTGATGAGACGTTGATTGGAGGTGAAGCTTTATTAAGGTGGAAAAGTTCTGAATTCGGGTTTTTACCACCGAATGAATTTATAACTTTTGCCGAGGAAAACGGCATGATCAATCAATTTGGTGAGTGGGTAATCCGTGAAGTCTGTCGACAATGTAAAGTATGGCGAGAGTCAGGTTTAGACAATGTCACTATTTCTATCAATCTTAGCCCTCTGCAGTTCAATCAACCCGCTTTTATCCCCATGATTGCCGGAATATTAAAAGAGAGCAATGTTAACCCTAACTTTATTACTTTTGAACTCACCGAAAGCATGCTTATGGTGGATAGTGACAACATGCTTAACAAACTAAACAGGTTAAAAAATCTGGGGATTCGGCTTTCAATCGATGATTTCGGAACGGGTTATTCCTCTTTAAATTATTTAAAGCGTTTTCCGCTTGATACTTTAAAAATTGACCAATCTTTTGTTAAGGATTTACCAGAAAACAAAGATTCATGTGCCATTGTCAATGCCATTCTTGCTTTATCTCAGGCGTTAAATCTAACAACAATCGCCGAAGGGGTTGAATTTGAAGCGCAAAAACAATTTTTAAGCCAAACTTCATGTGATGCTATTCAAGGCTTTTACTTCTCCAAACCTTTGTCGGCTGATGATTTCGAAAACTACTGGCGGCAAAAACAAAAGTCGTTAAATTAGTTGGTGATCATGCTAAGCCGTACCTCTACAAAAAATACTTCTCCCTCCCATTCAGAGCTGGCTAATTTTATTCGGCTTGGCGTTTTAGTATTTTTACTATTAATTATTACGGCGGTCATTTTTTCAATAAACGGTTATACGCAAAAAAAGCAAAAAACTGAATTTGCCTTGTCTTCACTGGCCGCGATAATCGCTGAAACAAGCTCGGTCGCATTGGCAAACGGCAGTATTGATACCGCTGTAAAATCACTGGATCTAATAAAAAGCACCCCTAATATTAGAGTTGCTTCAATATACAATGCCACAGGTCAATTCTTAGGTAGCTACCCATCAAGCCTCACCCAAGCCATCCCCACTCGATTGCTGCCAACTGATATTCAGCAGTTTATTAATTCAGATAACAAGGCTTCAACATCTAATTTTTCGGTATTTTGGCTATTTCTAAAAAACCAGCCTATAACCAATACAATTCCTATTGCCCCCGGGTTTTCTCAATTTTTAAAAAACGATACGAATAACCAATTGAGTTTATTCCGCCCTCTCCTTAATAAAAATAAATTGATAGGGATTCTCCAAATCACCACACATTTTAACCCGAGGCTTAGTTTTGTTAGTCACTTGACTTTAAATGCAGCTATGCTCACATTATTCACCTTAACACTACTTCTGGTCGGTTATTTTTTTTCAAAAAGAGTTATTTTTGCTCCGTTGCAAAATTTTAAGGCGACTCTGCGAACAGCGTATTTGGAAAAATCACCTATATCGGAATCAAATAATGCTTATATAAATGAAATAGTTAGTGTTTATAACCAGCTACTTGAAGATTTAGATGACCGGAACAGATTGTTAACATTACAGTCACCCGTTTCTAAAATTGATCATACTCGTCAACTGGAGGAATTAACTAAACAAAATCTCGAACTTCAGGCGCTTTCAGCTAAAGCCATCGCTGCACAATTTGATGCGGAAAAAGCGAATCGCGTTAAATCAGAGTTTCTGGCAAGTTTAAGCCATGAAATCAGGATGCCAATGAGCGCTTTGTTGGGCATGGCCGACTCGCTATGGCAGGGCGATCTTAACCAGGAGCAACGCCGAACTGTTCAGGTTATGAAGCAATCTTCAACGGTATTACTGAATTTACTCAACGATATTACGGATTTCGCTAAAATCGAATCAGGCGATCTATCGCTTTCTAAAACCGAATTCAATTGCCTCAAATTAATAAAAGAAAGTTTCCAGCTTCTGGAGCTGGATGCAAAATCAAAAAACCTAAAATATTCTCTGGAAATCGCTGCGGAAATACCTAACTTACTTATTGGCGATTCCGCAAGGTTAAGCCAAATTCTTATCAATTTAATAAATAATGCCATCAAATTCACCGCGCAAGGCGAAGTAAAATTACGGGCAAGCTTACAAAACATTGATCAAAAAACTATTCGATTGCACTGCGAAGTTACCGATACCGGGATTGGTATCGGTTCCGAAAAGCTAAATGCCATGTTCAAAGTTTTTTCTACAAACGATAGCGCCATGACTCGAGTATTTCCAGGAACAGGACTCGGATTGGCGATCACCAAAAAACTCGTCCAGCTTATGAAAGGCAAGATTGGCGTGAATAGCCAAGCCGGTATTGGCTCGACTTTCTGGTTCTGGATTGATCTTGGTATATCGGAAATACCGATAAAACCTGTTAAAACCCAAAGTAACTATCGATTTAACGCGTCTTTGCTCGTTGCAGAAGACTATCCAGCGAATCAACTCGTTGTGGAACGTTTTCTAGAGGATTTAGGGTGTGATGTACAACTGGTTAATAATGGATTTGAGGCTGTTAAGGCGTTAAAAAACCAACACTTTGACCTTGTATTCATGGATTGCCAAATGCCGTTTATGGATGGCTATCAAGCCGCACAGGAAATCCGCCGTAATGAAATTACGAACGGAATAACTAAACGTACGCCGATCATCGCGCTGACAGCACATGCATTAAATGAAGATGAAATAAAATGCAAATCGGCGGGAATGGATGAATGGGTGACCAAACCTTTTACCCGTCATGATTTAAGTAAAATTTTACACAAATGGCTGCCGAAGGAACTCATCCTTACTGATCAGCCGGCTTTAAAAACAGATGTTAAAACACTTGCCAAGGCAAGTAGTCTGCTGGATGAAACGCACGCCATAAACATGAAGTTTTTTACCCAGCAGTTTAAGCTCGATAATATTGATGACATTACCTTTATAAATGTATTAACCAATGCCTTCCAGGAAAATGCTGCAAAAACCCTGAGCAACATGCAGCACAGTATTGATAATGCCGATGCCGAGGGCATCCGAAAACAGGCGCATGGCTTGAAATCTTTAAGCATGAATGTCGGCAGCGGCAGGTTAGCGGAATTATGTACAGCTATGGAGCAAACCGGAAAATCAAAAGCGATCGAACACGCCCAGGAGCTTCTTGATTCAATGAAACAGGAATATTTGCGAGTACTTACTGAATTAAACAGTCTTTGCGCAAAAGTTTAGCGTCGCGCGCCTTACCTTACCTAGTTATTTTTAAGTAAGCATTTTTAAAGACCTAAGGCATCGATATATAATTGACTCTGTTCGTATTGAGTCCATCGGCTCAAAATGATTATTGATTAATCAGGGCAAGAGGAAAAACTTTTTTTGATCTCAGAAAAACATAAAACCATACTGGCATTGCTTGCCGACGGAGAATTTCATTCGGGAAATGAGTTGGCGGATGCATTGAACATGAGCCGAGCCAGCATCTGGAAGTATTTAAATGATTTGCCTGCGTTAGGGTTACATTACTCAGCGGTTAACGGCAAAGGCTACCGTCTGGACAGGTCACTAGAGCTGCTAGATCACGATAAAATTCAGTCTAACCTTAACCCACAGGCACAAAGCTTGATTTCGTCTTTACATATCCTCGATTGTATAGACTCAACAAATGTTTATTTGAATCACTTAGCGGCAGCTGGCGCACCATCTGGCAGTGTGTGCTTTGCAGAACAACAAACCGCAGGTAAAGGAAGACGCGGGCGACAATGGATATCTCCATTCGGTCATAACATCTATTTGTCGGTGCTTTGGCGTTTTCAAAGCAGTCCGAGCGCCATTTCAGGATTGAGTTTAGCAATCGGCGTGGCTGTAATCAGGGCACTGAACCATTTTTATCCCGACACATTTTCCTTAAAATGGCCAAACGATATCTACTATCAGCACAAAAAACTCGGCGGTATTCTTATTGAAGTTAGCGGTGAATCTGAAGGTCCTTGCGCGGCAATTATCGGGCTTGGCTTGAATATCTATTTGCCGTTGGATGAAGCCAAAGAAATCACCCAGGCATGGGCTGATTTAAGTCATTTGAACAAGGCTAATTCAAACTTTAACCGAAATGCTTTGGCAGCTATATTACTCAATCAGTTAACGTCTATACTGGCTGAATTCCAGGAAAATGGAGTATCTGCCTATCTGGAAGAATGGCGTCAATACGATTGCCTTAAAGGTAAAACAGCAACATTATTTGTAGGAATCCATCGTTTTGAAGGGATTGTCAATGGCATAGATAATCAGGGCTTGTTAAGCCTGATAAATACGGATGGCAGCATTCAATCCTTTGCCTCCGGGGAAGTTAGTTTTAACAGCCACCCATGAATTTATTGGTCGATTTAGGCAATACCCGATTAAAGTGGGCAACGGCTAAAAATGTTAACAATATAGTCATTGGCGAAGCCGTAATAAATTCGTCTTTAACCCATAAGAAACTGATCCAATTGTGGCGAAATATTAGTACACCCGAAAAGCTTGCCATTTCCCACGTCGGGAAAAAAAATTATCATGACATTGTACTGGCAGTGGCTACAGAACTTTGGCCCAGCATTCAAATAACAACGGCAACTGCCCAGACTGAAGCCTTTGGTATCATCAATGCTTATGAACAATCAGAAAAACTTGGCGTTGACCGATGGTTAGGCATGATCGCTTCATTTAACCAACACCGACGCGCATTTTGTCTGGTCGGTTGCGGTACTGCAATTACTGTGGATTTGGTTGATAACTCAGGCAAACATCTTGGCGGTTTAATTAGCCCCGGCTTAAGATTAATGCGGGAATCTCTCCATGCGAATACCGCTAACCTGAATTTAAACGTGGACTCTTATCCATTCGGCTTGGCAAATCATACCGATGCAGCAATATATAACGGTACGTTAGCCGCAGCCTTTGGATTGATTGAAATAAGCCTGAATAATCGTCCAGATAATCTATTGTTAATCTTAACCGGGGGTGATGCGGATATAATTGCTGGAGCCATTTCCAAATCCAACATTATTGAACCTAACCTCGTCCTGCAAGGATTAGCCTTGCTTATGGGTACACCCTGATGAAAATTCTTTTTTTATTGATTGTGATAGTGAATATCTTTGTTGCACTCTACGAATTCAAATATGACATCGACTATGCATCCTCCTCTTCCGTTTCGTTGAAAGTTAATTTACCTCCAGATCAAGAAAAAATTACACTGGTTAATGAATCAACTAAAACACAAACAGAATGACATTGCGAGCCAAGCTCCACCACACAAGAATTTACGCTGACATAACTATCTGCTTAGTTTGTTTGGCATAACTTAAGTAGATATACAGAAAAAACTGCACCCCAAAAATCAAGTTGGCCATCAGAAGATGAATGGGTTGAGCCACGGGTGGCATGCCTAACCTATCCATGGTAACTCCAGCCAAAATTGCCGTTACGATCAAACTTATCAGGCCGATAGCGATTTTAAAAATGAGGTCGGATTTATTGAAGCGATGATAAATCTGCCACACTAACCACAGATTGGTAAATAAAATTAACGACGAAAAAGAACGATGCACATAAAAAATCACTGGAAAATCATCGCGCCAGAATCGCCTGTCAATATAACCATGTTGATTAGCGATAAAATCTACCGCTTCACGTACTTGCGTACCCATCATGATTTGCATCAATGTCAATGCTATAGCAGTTGTTAGGACTACTGAGAACTTCTCCGGCAGGTGAGCTATATCCGGTAATCGCCAATAAGATTTTTGCGATCGCGCGAAAATATAAATCAGCAGTGCGACAAGCACTAAAGCCAGCAGCATGTGCAAGGTAATGATCACGGGTTTGAGATTGCTTGATACCACTGTTGAGCCCAGCCAGCCTTGAAACCCCACCAAAAAGAAAACCGTCCATGACAAATAAAAAATTAGCTTGTCTTCCTTGCGATAAATACGTGAACGCCACGCAGTCAGGAAAATAAGGAAACCGATGGTCACACCGGTTAACCGGTTAAGATATTCTGTCCATGTTTTTACAGGATTGAACTGGGTATTTCCGTAACCTATATAGCGTTGGTGGTAGTCGGCGGGAAGCTGAGACTCTTCAGTCGGCGGAATCAATTGCCCAAAACAGGTCGGCCAATCCGGACAACCCATTCCAGCACCCGAGGCACGAACAATACCGCCGACCAGGATTAAAAAATACACGGCCACAACAGTTAACAAGACAGTCCGCCGAAAAATTTGTGCAGCTTGAGGGGCCATCATAGGTTAAACGGTGACAAGTTAATTGGGGTCTGATTATAATCCCGGAGGCTCAAGTTAGCTTCCCATATTTCACTACTAGGCAATACTGCCAACAGTTTACAACCATACTGATCGTGTTGGGCAGCCAGCACATTCCCTACTTCATATTGCTTCGAGCCATCCGATTGGTTAATGACTGAATTTGGCAGCGGCAACTCTGACAAGTCACATTCAGCAAGATACATCTCGCGTTTGGCTTTACCCAGGTAATGAGTGCGAGCAACGATTTCCTGACCGGTATAACATCCTTTGGTAAAGCTGATACCTCCAAGTTTATCGAGGTTCAGCATTTGGGGAATGTATTCTTCCGTAGTTTCAGTCGTGAGCCACGGAATACCGGAATATATATCCAGACAACGCCACCTTACTGTATCCCCTAAGCTAAACCCTTGCGATTCAACCAAATCCGACCACAATTTGATCGCACTTTCGACATCGGCGATTAATAGCTTTCGGCTAACGATATAAGGTAGATCTACAGCAATGACATCATTGTTACTTTCAGTAAAAAAAGGCTGGCTGTGTTTTGCCGTATCAAACATTCCAAGCAAACAATAAGAATCTGAGCTATCTGTAATTTTCACATCTGAACGCAGCACATACATCTGCAATTTTTTTCTAACCGTGTCCACTAGCTCAACAGGAAGTACCAATAGAAAATCATCCGCTTTTTTAACCAGCAAAAAAATCGCAATTACTCTGCCTTTGGGATTACACATTGCAGCGAGGCTGCTTTTTTCCATGTTAATATCGTTCACATTACAGGTGATCTGACCTTGCAGTAACGTTGCCGCATCCTTACCTGAAACAGTCAACACACCAAAATGGGTCAGCGGATAAACCACTCTGTCGCTAAAATTATCTCCATGAGGAAAAACGACAGCGCCACTTGGGGCTATAACCCCGGAACTAGACTCTAAAAAACTATGCCAATGTTTATTCATAGTAAAAATCGAAATGAAAACAGGAGAATTATACAGCGTAGTGTGGTTTATTCGAGCAGGTTAATAAATATGTGCTGGTTATCCGAATCAAGCTGATTGAGGATGAGGCTTGTACACTAAGAAAGTAATCACGCCGTTTTCAGCACAGCTAAAACCTTCCAGATTGCTACAGTGGTTTAATGCAGTCATACATCTATTGGCTCTGGCGTCATGTTGGTTAACTCCCCTGCCCTTATCTCTAAGGTTAACCTTGGCAATTTTGATTGTCGGCGACTATTGGTTTAATCTGAAACGCCAAAAACAAGAATCCAGGCTAATACGCCACAGCGAAACTTCAGGCTGGCAAATCATTGAAAATGACAAGGTCAAAAAAGTACAAATATTACCGTCCACCCTCGTCACGGTATGGTTAATTTTTTTCCATACCAAAGAATTGACACCAATCCTGATTGCAAAAGATATGATGAGTGAGGATGAATTTCGTCGGCTTATCGTTAAACTTAAAATCAGTTTCGATCAGGATGAGTAACAACATATTCGCCCGTTAACAAAACGGAACAGGTATAATACAAAAGATAATTTCAAACATTTCTCACCTGTAATACAACTCTTATGGCTCTTTATTGCGGAATTGTCGGCTTACCAAATGTTGGCAAATCAACCTTGTTTAATGCGTTAACCCAGGCAAAAATTGCTGCGGAAAATTACCCTTTTTGCACCATTGATCCCAATGTCGGCGTCGTTCCCGTTCCGGATCCCCGGATGGATAAGCTCTCTGAAATAGTCAAGCCAGAACGCATTGTGCCTACCACCATCGAGTTTGTCGATATTGCAGGCTTAGTTGCTGGCGCATCTAAAGGTGAAGGCTTGGGCAACCAATTTTTGGCCAATATACGGGAAACCGATGCCATTGCCCATGTAGTACGCTGCTTTCATGACGAAAACGTCGTTCACGTTGCGGGCAAGGTTGATCCGATTTCTGACATCGAAGTCATCAATACTGAACTGGCGCTGGCGGATATGGCTTCGGTCGAAAAGGCCTTGCTACGATCTAGTAAAAACTCCAAATCCGGCAACAAGGGTGAATTGGCGAAAAAACAGGTACTGGAAAAAATCTATAACCAGCTTGACGCCGGGCGACCCGCTCGAACATTAAATCTGGATGAAGAAGAAAAGCTTTTAATCCGTGACTTATTTTTGTTAACCTTAAAACCCACCATGTACATTGCCAATGTGCAGGAAGATGGTTTTGACAACAATTCATTATTAGATGAAGTAAAAGCTCACGCGCAGCATGAAGGCGCAATGGTGGTAGCTATCTGCGCCGCTATGGAAGCGGAAATCGCGCAGTTGGACGAGGATGAAAAAAAGGAATTCCTCGACGATTTAGGGTTGGAAGAACCCGGCTTAAATCGCGTAGTACGCGCAGGTTACACGTTATTGAATCTCGCCACGTATTTCACCGCAGGGGTTAAAGAAGTTAGGGCATGGACGATTCCTGTCGGCGCAACTGCCCCGCAAGCTGCTGGTGTCATCCATACCGATTTTGAAAAAGGTTTTATACGTGCTGAAGTCATCTCTTATGACGATTATATCCAATACAAAGGCGAACAAGGTGCCAAGGATGCCGGTAAATGGCGGTTAGAAGGCAAGGAATATGTTGTTAAAGACGGTGATGTTGTTCACTTCCGATTCAACGTTTGACAAAACACAAAAAGAAAAACAATGAACACACTTATCGAATTTTGGCAGCAATCTCAAAACACCACCCAACCTGAATTTATCAACGGAATGACTGTATTGATTTTCGCTATTTAAACTGCATTTATTATTGAAGGTTTGTTGGAAATGGCAACACAAAAAAGTAGAGATGACTAACAATAATCAGCATCTTATCTAACCTTCGAGGGGCTATGGCTACCACATCTACAAACAACATCTTAGAGATGAAAATAAGAAGCGATATTTAATCTTTATTTTGAATCGTTTTAGATCAATTATGATTTGAACGAAACATAACATAACAAATAAATTTATCGTCTACAATTAGGGCTATGGCGATAAAAAAGAAAGGCATACTAAAGCGAATTTACATCTTAAATGATGGTCGCGAACCGTTTTTGAATTTTTTAAGGAATTTAACGCCGCAGATTTTAATTTTTGCGTTATTACTAAATCTTGCAACAATGTTAAATTTCAGCAAATTCGACTTGAGCAACACAAAAGCCACTTTATATTTCTACCTTTTCGTGGCAATGTTTCTATTGGCATGTTATGCGAATTTCAGTCTTTTTTTGAGACATTATAGAAAGCATGTAAAACGGTTCGATAAAATGGTGTGTATTCTGAGAAAACGAGGCTATAGTCCCGTTCGTGCATCGCTACTAAGCTTTTATTTCGTTTGGCAGAGAAAACGTGTTGAGCTAATAGAATCTGTATTTGTTGTTGGGCTATTGCCTATTGCGTTAGGCAGCGTCATTATTTTGGGCTTGCAAAATGCTGATAATATTTGGCGCTTTTTTCATCATAAGGGCTAAGCTACATCACGCATAAAATCTGCATTTGTTAAGATAGCCAAGCGTGTGTATAATGCCCGTTTTCATTAGACACCCGTTAGGCAATCCACTGTCCAATGAACAAAAAAACAACGAATTTTACTCTCGCAACTCGTTGATTCCTATATGGTGATGTAGCTCAGATGGTTAGAGCGGAGGATTCATAACCCTCAGGTCGGTGGTTCAATTCCACCCATCACCACCATAAACAATAAAGGTTCTAAACTATCAAGAAACCTAGTAATAAAAATCTAGACTCGCTGAAGCTAAGCTACCAGTGTTTAGTGTCTTTGAGCGCGAAAGTCGCGTGAACAACTGACTGTGAGCTATTTACTTTACAAGCAGGTATCCTGGGTAAAGTGGTGATTGAAAACAGTATTTAGATTGATGGGAGGAGATGTTGCAATAGCTTGGTTGATGTAGGCTACACTCGCCATTTTTGGGTTAACTACGATGATCACGAATTTTCCCGCGACGGTCATTGCCATTTATACCCTTGTGATTATATCAGCGGCATCGAACCGTTCTGGAGTTTTACCAAACGCCGATTATCAGAAATTTTTATCTCTCTTGATAGTCTAGAATCAAAATAATTACCAACCTAAGCATGGACTTTCATATCTTATGATGGCAATCCAGCCGCTACAATATTTTTCCTACGTTGTTAAAAAACTAATGATGAAACAGACGTTGACTTTGCTTATAAATATAATTTTTTATGCAAGATTGGGGCAAAAACCAATGCGGAAAAATCGATTTGGATAAAATTGTCACTCTATCAAATTGAGATTTCCGATAGTCTTCTTCTAGAAAAGCCTCTCAGTTACTTCTTAGTTATATTCGATGCTATAACAAAATGAAACTTTTTAACTCTCAACTGAATGATATTCATTTTTTTATAAAAAAAACCGGCATTTAACCGGTTTTTTCATTTATTAAACCCTCAGTATAGGTTTACAAAGAACCTACAGAGTTAAGTTCTTGGAATGCTTGCTCAAGACGATTTACCATTGCTACTTCACCGGCACGTTGCCATACGCGCGGGTCATAATATTTCTTATTAGGCTTGTCGTCCCCTTCTGGGTTGCCGATTTGGCCTTGCAGATAACCTTCATTCTTTTTGTAAAACTCCATAATTCCTGACCAGAACGCCCATTGCGTATCAGTATCGATGTTCATCTTAACCACACCGTAACTGATAGATTCTTTAATTTCTTCAGGCGTAGAGCCAGAACCTCCATGGAAAACAAAATTCAGTGAATTATGTGGTAATCCAAATTTTTCTGAGACATATTTTTGAGAGTTATCTAAAATTTTCGGAGTTAATTTAACATTACCTGGTTTATAAACACCATGAACGTTACCGAATGAAGCTGCAATTGTGAATCGGTGACTGATCTTGCTTAATTGTTCATATGCATAAGCTACATCTTCTGGTTGAGTATATAACATAGAATGATCTATACCACTGTTATCGACACCGTCTTCTTCGCCGCCGGTAACACCTAATTCGATTTCCAAAGTCATATCCATTTTGGACATACGCTTTAGATATTCGCCGCAAATTTCCATGTTTTCCTTCAAGCTTTCTTCTGATAAATCCAGCATATGTGAGCTAAATAAAGGCTTTCCGGTTGCAGCGAAATTTTTTTCACCTGCATCTAATAAACCATCAATCCAAGGCAATAATTTCTTGGCGGCATGATCAGTATGTAAAATAACTGGAACACCATAATGTTCAGCCATGGTATGAACATGTTGGGCTCCAGAAATAGCGCCCAAGATTGAGGGTTGTTGACCTTCAAGTTTTAAACCCTTACCTGCGTAAAATGCAGCACCACCGTTAGAAAATTGAACAACAACAGCAGATTTTACTTTCGCAGCTGCTTCCAATACTGCATTGATAGAATCAGTATTGATAACATTAACGGCAGGTAACGCAGACTTATTTTCTTTACAAATAGCAAAGATTTTTTGAACATCTTCACCTGTCACTACGCCGGGTTTAACAACATCTAGAATTTTTTGTGACATATCAATAATTCGATTATATAAAAATTAAAAACGCCCCAACACATAGTGCAGGAGCGATATTTGAAAAATATATTCGACGCAAGGTAACTAAACGTCTAAATTCCTTTAAGCAGTTTCGGCTTGTTTGTTTTCCAACTTGGCCAAACGAGCAGATAATAACTCTTCAAGTGATTCCAACGCCTTTTCAAAGCCATCAATACCTTCAGCAATTTGTCGTTTGCCATACGATTTTCTTCGTGCATACGATCAAAAGTCGCTTTATCCATAGTGATTTTTTCAATGGATGATTGTGAAGCTTTTTGTGGATCAAGTTTACGTGGTAAATCACCAACCGTGTTTTGCAATTCAGCCAACAAAGATGGGGCAATTGTCAATAAATCGCAACCTGCCAACTCAGTTATTTCACCAACATTTCGGAAACTTGCGCCCATTACTTCAGTTTTATAACCGAATTTTTTGTAATAGTTATAAACTTCAGTAACTGAAAAAACACCTGGATCTTCTGCTGGTGCATAAGAATCACGACCCGTGTCTTTTTTATACCAATCTAAAATACGGCCTACAAATGGTGAAATCAAGGTAATGCCGTTTTCAGCACAAGCAATCGCTTGATGCATTCCGAATAATAAAGTAAAGTTGCAATGAATACCTTCTTTTTCCAAAACAGCAGCAGCTTGAATACCTTCCCAGGTAGAAGCAATTTTAATCAAAACGCGGTCTTTTGAAATTCCTTTAGCTTCGTATTGGGCAATAATTTCACGACCTTTAGCAATTGTAGCTTCGGTATCAAAAGATAACCTTGCATCAACTTCAGTCGAAACACGACCTGGAATGATTTCCAGAATTTTTAAACCAAAAGATACCGCCAAACGATCAAACGCCAAAGAAGCAACTTGTGCCGCAGTGGCATCATTACCCAATGTTATTTCTAGCAGCTTTCAATGTGTCATCGACAATATCTTGGTACTGCGGCATTTGAGCTGCCGCAGTAATCAAAGAAGGATTAGTTGTTGCATCGCGAGGTTTGAAAGTTTCAATCGCTTGAATATCACCAGTATCAGCAACAACAACTGTCATTTCTCTCAGTTGTTCAAGAAGATTCTTTGCCATAATTTGTACCTTAGAGATGAAAAATCAATTTTTTTAGGACAGTGATACTATCACATACACTAGTAAAAGTGAATACAGTGGAAATGTAATCCACTGTATATGTTTTGTATTTTACTGTATCAGACTTAAAAAAACTTACGTAAGTAAATTTTATAGAATTAAGCTCTTGATTGAAGGTAACGGTCAACGCCGGTGGGTTTTACATCAGACACTAAAACTACACCTTCAGCTTTCCTGTCAAGATATCTGGCAACACCAGTTAAATTTTCAAAAGTATCATGCTTTATCACCAATTCTGCGCTTTCAAGAACTGATTTTTGTCTTTCAAGATATTTTGAGACACCTGTTGCTGAAGCAGAAGCATCATCAACTTGCCGAGCAGGAATAAATTCGCCTTCGATTGGAATATGCATTTCTTCAATTATATTCCCAATTAACTTAATATTTTGCGATTCAGTCTTAGCTTGATTTTCTAAATATTTGGAGACTCCAGAACGCACTGGTTTCTTTCTTTGCGCTAATTCAAGTTCTGACAAATATTTTTCTACCCCGCTGATTACTTTTGCAGTTTTTGAAGTAGTAGATACATTGGAATTGGGTTGTTTAGATAAATATTTTTCCACGCCTGTTAAAGTTGGTTTCTTATTTCCAGAAAGATTTTGATCTCGAAGATATTTTTCAACCTTACTTAGGATGGGTTTTTGGCTATCTAAGATTATTTTTTTAGCTAAGTATTTGGCGACGCCCGTAGCTTTAGCTTTATTTCGAGCATTCATTTCCTCTGCTTGTAAGTATCTGCCAACACCAGTAGCTCTTGGAGCTTCCATTTGTGATACCTTTTGATATTTAATCTTTGACGTCTTAATAGCAGCAGCTTCAGCTGCTTCTTTAGCAAGTATGGCCGCAGCAGCATCACTTTGTTTATATTGTTCAACTAAAATTGCTGCAGTTTTTTTTCTTTCAATTATATTTTGTTCAGCTTGATACTTTGCCACACCCGTTAACGCATATATTTGACATTCAGCAATATCTAATTTGGTTAGGTATTTGTCAACACTTGTTTTTTTATGCTTTGAAGTATCTTTTTCTACTCTGGAAATATACTTTGCGACACCTGATGGAGCTGGCTTATTTTTTTCATTAATAGCTTGTCGTAATACATATTTTTCAACACCGCTTATTTGTTGCTTTTCCTTTTTTTTCATGTATCTGGTAACAGATGTAACCAAAGGCACTGTAGCCAGATATTTGGATACACCTGTAAGACCTGGTAATTGAGAATTTACAACAACTGGTAAATGTTGAATTTCTTCTTCACGAATCTCCTGAACTTTGGCTCGTTTACCGAAAAAAAAGCCAGCCATTGCAGGAATAACTGCCCCGCCAAAGTCATTATGAATCATTTATTACCCCTTTTTACGCAAATATTTGTCAACTCCAGTTGCCGCTTGACTAGCGTTTGACTGGGTGGTTGACGATTGGCTTGCCAAATATTTTGCTACGCCTGTCGCAGCGGTAGACGCAACAGATTTAGTGTTTTTTTCAATATATCTAGAAACGCCTGTTCCAGATGCTTTCAAAAGATATCTAGCTACACCTGTTGCACCACCGGTCCTGTTCGCGTAATTAACTGAGCTTTTTGCAGATGATGATGAAGATTTCCCAAGTCCTTTCTTAAAAAAGAAAAATCCTGCGGCTGCTAATACTATCAACCCTAATAAATAAGTCATTGAAGAATCAGTTTTTTCCGCAACCGGGGCAGTAGATGACGAACTAGCACCTTCATTAGAGGAATAAGACGTACTTGAAGGAACCATTTGCAGAAGATAAACGCCCCGGTGATGCTGTAGTATGCTTGTAATCGGGGTCATTGTATAAAACCTTTGGTTCAAAATTAGCCGCTGGATATTGAGAGTCGCTTGCGCTACTTTTTGGCGCTGGTGCTGAGCTACTGGACTTACTCGCTGATGAACTTGCGCTTGCTGCGCTTTCATCCTGATAAACAACTTTAGGTTGAAAATCAGAGGCTGGATATTGATCTTCCGCTACTACTCCGGCACTAACCAATAGCAGTGCAACAAGTACACTTTTAGTCAAATTTTTATTTTTCACGATATTCACCTGTTAGTTGTTTATCGAGAGAAACACTTAACAAATTGATAAAATTTCAATTAGGCTAAATATTTCTCTCAAAAATGCACAAATTTTATTTTAATTTATTTTGGTCAGGTTAATTGGAGTCAAAGCACCGATTCTACGTGCTTAACCAAATTATCGACCGTAAACCCAAACTCCTTGAAGAGTTGTCCAGCTGGAGCAGACTCACCAAAACGATCCAAACCGAGAATTTTGCCATTGCTACCAACATACTTCCACCAGCCATCTGTGACACCAGCTTCAACAGCTACACGATTGGTCACGGACGAAGGCAACACAGACTCCCGATATGCAGCGTCTTGGGCATCAAATACATTTGTAGAAGGCATGGAAACTACTCGTATTTTTTTGCCTTTAATTGACAATTCATCAGCTGCTTTAACTGCTAATTCGACTTCAGACCCTGTGGCGATAATAATCGCATCAGGTGTTCCATCGCTATCTTTCAGTATATAACCACCTTTTTGGATGGCTTTTATTTGCTCAGGTGTGCGCTGCATATGAGGCAAGTTTTGGCGAGAGAACACCAATACAGACGGACCATCTTTACGTTCAATAGCATGACGCCACGATACCGCAGTCTCTACTGCATCACAGGTGCGCCAAACATTCATTTTAGGAATCATACGCAAAGTGGCAGTCTGCTCAATAGGTTGGTGAGTTGGTCCATCTTCACCTAAACCAATTGAATCATGGGTATAAACAAATATAGACCTAATACCCATCAAAGCGGACATGCGGACCGCGTTACGTGCATATTCGGAGAACATTAGGAATGTCGCACCGAAAGGAATCAAACCGCCATGAAGAGCAACACCGTTCATGATTGCCGACATACCGAACTCGCGAACGCCATAGTTAATGTAGTTCGCATCCGGTTTGTTTGCCCGCATTGGTTTGTAGGTAGACCATTCAGTCATGTTGGAACAACCCAAGTCAGCAGATCCTCCGAAGATTTCAGGAAGAAGCTTGGCGTAACCTTCAATTGAAGCTAAAGATGATAAACGTGTTGCTGTAGTTTTTGCTTCATCATTTACAGCAGATACGAACTTATCAGCATCTGCAGCCCAATTTTTCGGCAAATCGCTATTCATTCGACGTTCGAATTCAGATGCTAATTCAGGATAAGCTACTTTGTAAGCCGCAAATTTATCTTTCCATTCTTGTTCAGCTTTAGCGCCCTTTGCTTTTGCATCCCAACCCGCATAAATTTCTGCAGGTATTTCGAATGGACCATGATCCCAACCCAATGCTGCTTTAGTCAGATTGATTTCAGGTTCTCCAAGTGGAGCTCCATGACACGCATGTGACCCTGCTTTGTTTGGCGATCCAAATCCAATGGTTGTTTTGCAACAGATTAAGCTTGGCTTATCAGTTACCAATTTAGATAATTCTATTGCCTTAGCTAAAGCATCCGGATCGTGGCCGTCAACATTTGGTATGACATGCCAGCCATAAGCTTCAAAACGTTTTGGTGTGTTATCCGTAAACCAACCATCAACATGCCCGTCAATTGAAATACCGTTGTCATCCCAAAAGGCAATCAGGTTACCTAGGCCAAGAGTTCCCGCCAGAGAACAAGCTTCATGAGAAATACCTTCCATCAAACAACCATCGCCCATGAATACGATAGGTATTATGATCGACAATTTTATGGCCTTCTTTGTTAAATTGACCGGCTAACGCCTTCTCAGCAATTGCCATACCAACAGCATTAGTAATACCCTGACCAAGAGGACCCGTAGTAGTTTCCACACCAGGCGCATAACCGTACTCAGGATGACCCGGAGTTTTGGAATGCAATTGGCGAAACTGTTTTAATTCTTCAATAGGGAGATCGTAACCAGTAAGGTGCAGAAGAGAATAAATCAGCATCGAACCATGACCGTTTGAAAGTACGAACCTATCCCGATTTGGCCATGCAGGATTGGTTGGGTTATGCCGCATATGGTCATTCCACAGCACCTCTGCGATATCCGCCATTCCCATTGGCGCACCTGGATGTCCAGAATTTGCTTTTTGCACGGCATCCATGCTTAAAGCGCGTATGGCGTTCGCAAGTTCACGACGCGAAGTCATTTTAATCTCCTCTTGAATGTAGCTAACTGACGGTTGTTTGTTGAACAAATAACCGCACATTTTTTTATTGTTTAACTCGGATAAATTTAAGTAAGTAAGAGCGAATGAATAATTCGCTCTTTTGTAACCATCGAAAATTATTCCAAATTGGCATGCCGTTCCCTCATCACTTCTTCAGGAATACCTTTTTCATGAATGATATGAGAAATAACGGCTTCCAAAAACACTAAGGTAGACAGTTCAAAAACCGTACCCATCGGCATACCAACAACTTTTCCGTATTGTTCTGAATTACCAACGGTAAATATTGCATCGGCCAGATCACCGATGGTCGAACTGCTTTTAGCAGAAATCAAAACGATTTTTGCGCCTACTTTTCTAGCGCTTTTGGTGAAAGCTATCAACTGCTCCGTTTCACCGGAGCCAGATATAATGATAAGCAAATCTCCGCTTTTGATGCTTGGCGTAACAATTTCGCCAACCACGTTCACATCGTAACCGCCATGCACCAAACGCATTGCAAAGAAATTACCTACGAGTTTCGAACGCCCTGCACCAGCGATAAATATCCGCCTTGCATCATCAAGCATCTCTGTCAATTTAACATCGTGCGCACGATCAGTGGCATCCAAGATGCTTGATATTTTGTCTATGATAAGTTTCTGATGCATTTAAGCCTCTTAATGATTAAGCTGCATCAACCAAGTCACGGATTTCTTTAGCCGCTTCAGCTGGAGATGGCGCACCATAGATAGCTGCACCAACAACAATAATGCCAGCGCCTGCTCTAACTACGTCTTGTACGGTAGATTGTTTAATACCGCCAGCAACAGAAACGCGAACAGGCAAACCCAAACTTGAAATGTCAGCTAAATCAGCAAAAGGCGTATGACCAGCCGCTTGCGCGTCAAGACCGGTGTGGACCCCAACAATTTGTGCACCGATTTCAGCGCATGCTTTAGCACAGCCAATTTTATCGTCAACATTGATCAAATCGATTTGAGCTTCAGCACCGTGTGCATTCGCTGCTTTAACAACACCTTTAATTGTCGCCAACCCTGAAACGCCAAGTACTGTGCAGATATCTGCGCCAGCTGCATAGAAAGGAGTCGCTTCGTATTCGCCAGCATCCATAGTTTTAAGATCAACCAGGATTAATTTGTCTGGAAATCTGGCGCGCAATTCTTTTACAAGGTTAACACCATTGTGTTTGATGCAAGGCGTGCCGATTTCAAAAATATCGACATACGGCGCAACTTGTGTTGCCAAGCCGACTGTCGCGTCGAAATCTAAAGAATCTAATGCCATTTGGATTAATGGTTTTGCCATGATAAGTGCTCCGAAGGTTATTGTAATAATTTGGTTACATATTCTTTATGCGCCGGTAACTTTAAAGTACAAAGGGCAGCAATGTCAATGCTAAAAACTTTCATACCTTTTTGTTTCCGAATATTGCAAAAGTTAAATTGTAATTTTTTTTTGATAAAAACTCGATTCAATTTCTACAAATTAAAATCAAAACCAAGGTTTTTAACAAAATCATGTTTATCAATTACATAAGAAAGAATTGATAACTTATTAAGTTAACTAAAAATTTTACTTTTCATAGGATTTTACTGTGCGAACTAAAGCTCACGAGTTGCGCTGAACTTGATATCCGGCCAACGTTCTTCCGTCAGTTGCAGGTTAACCCGACTGGTCGCCAGATAGACTAGATATCCACCTCCGTCTTCCGCAAGATTGTCAAAAGCTTTCTTTTTGAATTCATCCAGTTTTGCGGCATTATCGGAACTTATCCAGCGTACCGTCGTAACTGGAACATTGTCGTAAACACAGGCAACATTGTATTCGGATTTTAGGCGATAAGCGGTCACATCAAACTGCAAAATACCTACTGCGCCTAAAATAAGATCGTTATTTTTTAACGGCTTGAATAACTGAGTCGCACCTTCTTCGGTTAACTGAACCAGACCCTTTTGCAAGGCTTTTGCTCTGAGAGGATCCTTTAATATTACCCTACGAAATAATTCTGGGGCAAAATAAGGAATCCCCCCGTACTTGAGGGTTTCACCTTGGCTAAAGGTATCACCGACCTGGATTGTCCCGTGATTATGCAAACCAATGATATCGCCGGGAAACGCCTCTTCGACATTTTTGCGGGAATCGGCCTGAAAGGTAATCGCATTTGACACCTGAATTTGTTTGCCGACACGAACGTGGTTAAGTTTCATGCCCTTATCGAACTTTCCTGAGCAAACTCGTAAGAACGCGACACGGTCACGGTGAGCAGGATCCATATTGGCTTGAACTTTAAACACAAAACCGCTGAATTTATCTTCCTCTGGCTGAACTAGTCGTTGTTCGGCTTTCCTTGACCTAGGCGAAGGCGCAAATTCGGCAAATGCGTCCAATAACTCCAAAATCCCGAAATTATTGATTGCCGAACCAAAAAACACTGGGGTTAACTTTCCGGCCAGATATTCTTTATGTTCGAACTCATGGCTTGCGCCTTTAACCAAGTCGATTTCTAACCGTAACTCATCGGCTTGGTCTTGCAATAACTCATCTAATTTCGGATTACCTAATCCCTTTATTATCTCAACTTCGGCAATTTTGCCGCCATGTTGCGCGGTGAATAGATGAATTTCATCTTTATATAAATGATAAACGCCTTTAAAGCGTTTACCCATGCCAATCGGCCAGGTCATAGGAGCGCATTTGATTTTTAACACACTCTCAACCTCGTCCAGCAGTTCAATAGGCTCCTTCCCTTCCCTATCCAGTTTATTAATGAAGGTTAAGATTGGCGTATCCCGCAAGCGGCATACCTCCATCAAGTTGATGGTACGTTCCTCAACGCCTTTAGCCACGTCGATAACCATCAGTGCTGAATCCACAGCGGTTAAGGTGCGGTAAGTGTCCTCGGAAAAATCCTCATGGCCCGGCGTATCTAAAAGGTTAACAATACACCCATTATGTTCAAACTGCATGACCGACGTGGTGACGGAAATACCCCGCTCCTTTTCCATCTCCATCCAGTCGGAAGTCGCATGGCGCGCGGCTTTCCTGCCCTTAACCGAACCAGCCAGCTGGATGGCGCCGCCGTACAGCAACAATTTTTCGGTTAATGTAGTTTTACCGGCATCCGGGTGCGAAATGATGGCAAAAGTGCGCCGTCTCTTCGATTCTGAAGCAATTTCCGATAGTGACATAAATATTTAATGACGCGGAAGTTTTGACCGCAATATAAAAAGTAAATTAAGTGTTGGGGAGGCGATTATATGGGAAATGTGCAAAATCAAACGTCACAATCCGTCTAATAATTTTACAGAATTATTTATATTTAATAAACGTAAGTCTGCGTTAACTCGTCAAAATGTAATTAAATCTGCCAACGACCACTGGCGACCGAACCCCATTTACCTATTGTTTTCATGATAGTTGAGACATTGATCACCCACCAGATCGCTACCGCCCCATAGCCATAATTAACTGCAAACACCCAGGCAAAAGGTACCCGCAAAATATTTAACGGTGCGGACCAATAAAATATTGTTTTGGTTTTACCGGAGCCGCTGAGAATCCCTTCGGCCAAGGCTTCATAAGCGACAAATAACTGTGAAAATGCCAGAATTTGGGCATATAAAACCGCTTGTTCCAGTACTTTCATATCGTTGGTAAAAAGATTTGAAAGCATCCTGCCGGCTAACCAGAAAATAATTGATGCCAACACGCCGCACAACGTCATCATTTTAAGAGCAAGGCTAATCGCTTGCTTTGCTTTGGCGATATCGTCGGCACCTAAACATCGACCGACAATGCTGGCAATTCCCATGGAAAAGCCCCAAAAAACCGGCCAAGTGAAGCCTTCCAGCACTGAAAACCCAATTCCCAAGGCGGCATTCACTTCTGGGCCCAACGGTGAAATCACCCATCGTAGTAATGCCCAATACACCCCAGAAAAAACCAACGTCCCCCAACACATCGGCAAGCCGATCTTTATGATTCGGGAAGTAAAACGGTTAATGCGAAAAAATTCCCAGATCAGATAATCCGACTTTATCAACAAGGTTAACCCGGTTAACAATGCGATACCCTGGCTAATCCCGGTAGCCATTGCCGCACCGCCAATGCCAAAACCTAACCAATAAATAAAGATTGGATTCAGCACAAAATTGAGCACAGATGCTGTCACTTGCAACAATAGGACTGTTTTGGTTTTTCCATAAGCGATAAAGATCGCATCAATTGTCGGCATTACCGCCTGTGGCAAACAATACAACGCATGCCAATGCAAATAAGCTTCGGCTTGTGATGCAAGCCCCTTATGCAAACCTAATGCTTTAACCGTCCACGGCGCAAGCAGGCCACTAGCGGTTAAGATCACCAATCCGGTTAACAACGCGGCAATTAAGGCGTTTCCCACAATTTGCTTCTGTTCTTCCTCGTTATTGCTACCGATGGCGCGCGCTAAGGGCGAAATAACTCCGGACGAAAATATGCTGTAAATCGCATAAAAACCGATCAATACAAAAGTGCAAGATGCAATCGCCGCTTGCGCATCAACACCCAACCATTGCACGGCATGTTGGTCAATGACTCGATAAGCATTATTGAGCATTGCCGATAGTGCGGCAGGAAATGTTAAATAAATTAGGCTCTTATAATCAAGGTCAGGACTGACTGATTTGAATTTATTCTTGTTTTTACCAGTTTTCATTTAGAAGCTTTGCATTAAGCACATGTATGGATAATGCCATGCTTCTGGAAGATAGCAATTAGCTAGGAGAGTTATTTTCTATTCTGAGTACGCCAAAAATCGACAATTTCTTCTACATTCAAATCGTCCGGGCCTTCGCGCCAGTTGGTAAAATAGTCGACATCGTTACTTTTAGGTTCCGGATTAGGCCGGAAAATTTGCACTCGTGTAGGTAATGGCGCGGCCTCGCCTAATACCAACGCCTCGCCACGCCCTAATGATGTCAGGATATCGGTCAAATCGCCTTCCGCCTCCGGAACCAAGCTTTTGATATATGCCTGGTCGTCAGGGTTGGTCGTGCGCAAACAAATGAACGAGCTACATTGTGCCAGCATGGTTTCCGACAACTCGGTTGGCCGTTGGCTAACTACACCAATGGAAACGCCATATTTGCGGCCCTCTTTGGCGATACGTTCCATCATTTTTTTTGCGCCTTCATATTGACTTTTCGTCTCCCTGGGAATGTAAGCATGCGCTTCCTCACAGATCAGGGTAATGGGAAACTGGCGTCGCCTTGGATTCCAATAGTTAAACTCATAAGCCAACCTGCCAACCTGTGCACACACAGCCGGCCTTACATCCGTTGGTACAGCACTTAGATCAATAACGGTGATGTTCGCTTTTTTCCTGCCTAGACCAACAAACTGGCGCAACAAATCAGCCATACTTGCTGATGAATTCCGCAATTTGGGTTTGAGTAAAAAATCATAGCGAACATCGTTAAAACGACTTTGCATACGAATTAAAAATTCATCGAATTGGCCGAATAACGCCCCCTGAACTTTGCCAAAATCCTTTCTCTCTTCGTTGGCTGTCTTAAATTGCATGTACAGTTCAGCTAAAGAAAAATAAAGCGGGGTGTCAATGGATACCGACGCCATGCCAATCCGTTTTGCCTCTTTACGCTTAAGCTGTTGCAAGATTTCGCGCATATATGACATTTGCAAGGTCGCGCCAGAGTCGTCACGATCAATAAACAAATCAACCAGCTCGGCATAGGTCATCATCCAATAGGGCATTTCCATTTCCAATGCATCAACGTATTCCACTATGTCCTCAGGGAAAGCTGAATGCACCATACCTTGCCCGTCTTTCCAGCAATATTCACCATGCAAATCTAGCATGATGATATGGGCTTTAGGCATGGATTTAATGGTATTTTGGATAAGACTGGTCACAGTCCATGATTTTCCGGAGCCGGATTGGCCAAGAATGGCGAAGTGCCTACCATAGAGCGCCCTTGGATCAAGGCTCAAATTGTAATCTTTGTGGGACGCTAACTGACCGATAAAAAATTGATATTCCCTGAACTTGGAAAAAATAGCATTAATTTCGGATATGCCGACTGCATAAACTTTAGCGCCTGGCGTTGGATAATGCCTGACACCGCGCACGAACGTGCCATCCTGGTTTAATTCCCCGACTGGAATCAAAGAAATATAACGACCAGTGATGAGTTGATCTGCTCGATCATACCGTTCTTTCGCCCATGTTTTAAAAATTAATGCAAGCAAGTTAATGTGATGTTGCCGGATAACCGCATAAGATCCTATTTGGCCGGTTAACATCTCTTCGCCATCTACGGTAACGGTATGAATGTCGCCGTTATGTTCTTCCGCTAATCGGGCAGCCATGCCATCACCGCGAACTTCCGTTAAATAGCCAATAACAATCCCGGTATCTTTAGTCGTCATTAATTGATAGAAGTGCTCAAGAAGTATGTCAAGCTTAGACCAATATTGCCTAGAGTTGAATTGCAATCGCTAAGTTAGGACGCAAATTTGGCTTGGTTTTTTAAATATTAGGGGGAAATTTTGAGCGCAATAGTGCTTTTAGCGGGACTTTACTAAAAACTACGGTTAACCCGGAGGCCACAAAAGTTGCCGCCCACCCAGCAGATGTAAATGTAGATGATAGACTGCTTGCCCACCATCGCGGTTGCAATTGAAAAGTGTCCGATAACCGTTTTCGGCAATGCCAAATTCCTTGGCTAGGTCAGCTGCGGCCGTAAGAATCTCGCCACCTAAATCGGCGTCATTTAAATCATTTAAAGTCGAAATATGCTGTTTAGGAATAATTAGCAGGTGTATCGGAGCTTGTGGGTTGATATCTTTAAATGCCAGCAAATGTTCATTTTCAAATACGATATCTGCTTTGATATCTCCTTTAACCATTTTACAAAACAAACAATCTGCCATAAATCACCCATAAAATCCTGCTGTAAAATTTAATTTAGAACTTGAAAATTAAATCGACTTACGACCATTGAATGCGTGCGCCAACGTACTGGTATCAATAAACTCCAATTCTCCGCCCATTGGCACGCCATTGGCAATTCGACTCGCCGCTACACGATGTTTTTTTGCCAGTTCGGCAATGAAATAAGCGGTCGCCTCACCTTCAACGGTAGAGTTTGTCGCCAGGATAAGCTCTTTTATCTCGCCGGATTCGAGCCTATGTTCAAGCAGGTCAAGACCAAGTTCGTCTGGACCGATGCCGTCTAACGGTGATAATCGCCCATGAAGAACAAAATATTGTCCATTAAAAGTAGCGGCCTGATCGATAACCCAGACATCCCCGGGATTTTCGACAATACAGACTGAAGCATGGTCTCGAGCCTTATCTACGCAAACACTACAAACTTCCTGCTCGGTCAAAGTGCGACAAATTTTGCAATGGCCAATTTTATCTAATGCTTCAAGCAAGGTTTCGGCAAGTAATTTTGCATTGCCGCGGTCGCGCTGTAATAGATGGAACGACATACGCTGTGCTGTTTTAGGTCCCACACCGGGCAAGCAGCGCAGGTTTTGGGTTAACTCGCCTAACAATCCCTTCTTCAGCATTTTAGAAAGGCATTTGGAAACCGGGAGGTATGGGTAAACCCGCCGTAATCTCAGCCATTTTTTCCTTTTTCATCCTAGCCACTTTGTTAACCGAATCATTGATGGCGGCGGCAATTAAATCTTCAAGCATATCTTTATCCTCGTTCACTAAGGAAGGATCGATAGTGACTTTTCTAGCTTCACGTTTACCGGTCATTACAATCTTAACCATACCACCGCCAGATTCGCCCAAAACTTGCATTAACTCCAGCTCTTCCTGGGCTTTTTTCAAGTTTTCCTGCATTTTTTGGGCTTGTTGCATAATATTGCCCAGTGCATTTTTCATTTTTTATCTCCTCTCTCTTACACCGGTTCGATGCTACCGGGAATGATACTGGCGTCAAAATGTTCCTTTAACGCCTGAATATTAACATCGGAATTAATCGCCTCAATCGCCGCTTGCTGACGCTCTTCCTGATTTTTTATTAATAATGCCGCCGGCGTATCGTTAACCGCGTTACCGACACTCACAATTAATTTTAGCGCATAGCCAAAATATTCCTGTAAGGCTTTTTGTAGTTTTTGCTCTCGCGTTGGTGTCAACAAATGCTTATGACTCGCATCCAGTCGCAACTGGCAGGACTTTTCATCTACTTTATCCAACACACAATTATTAGCAAGTTCTTTGGTTAAACTTTCAAGACGCATCGCCACAATCATATCAGGCCAGTTTTGATCAAATGCTGGCCGTACTGTTTGATAGATGGTTAGTTGAGCGGATGGCAACGCTCGTTCGATGGGGCGTATTTCTGGATTCGGCGCTGTAACGATGGGTAAATTCACATCGCTTTGTGTAACTAGATTTTCCAAATTCCTGGCATTTGGAACGGCATTTTCTGATGACTTAACTGGTCGAAATACTAACATTCGCAGCATTAACATCTCAAATCCCATCCGGGAATTCGGTGCCAAATCCAAATCTTTTTGCCCTATCAAGGCTATTTGATAATAAAGTTGGACATCTTCCCGGCTTATTTGCTGGGCCAATGCAGCCACAGTTTCACCGTCAAACTCCTGGTTAACCATTTTGGGTAATTGCTGTGCTAAAGCAACCCGATAAAGTACATGCAAGATTTGCTCTAACACCGCTTTAAAATCCGACTGGATATTGGCAACGTCATCAATAATTTCGAGAATCCGTTGACTTTCTCCTTTCGCTAGGGCAATCAAAATATCTTCTACTGGTTTTAACCCGATGCTGCCTAACATGCCGCTCACGCTGTCTAGCGAAACAGTACCTCCACCGAAGACAATCGCTTGATCGAGTAAACTTAAAGCATCCCGAATACTGCCATCTGCCGCGCGAGCAATTAATTTCAGCGCCTGCGGTTCCGACTCAATGTGCTCTTCGGTGAGTATCATGGAAATTTGCTGAAAAATCTGCTCAGGCAAAACTCGTTTAAGATTGAATTGCAGACAGCGCGACAAAACCGTCACTGGGATTTTTTGCGGATCGGTCGTTGCTAATAAAAACTTAACATGCGGGGGCGGTTCTTCCAATGTTTTGAGCAAAGCATTGAAGCTATGCCCGGAAAGCATATGCACTTCATCAATGAGGTAAATTTTGAAGCGACCATGATGAGGTGCGTATTGTGCATTATCCAATAAATCGCGCGTATCTTCGACTTTAGTGCGGGAAGCCGCATCAACTTCTATTAAGTCTAGGAACCGACCCTCACTGAATTCAAGGCATATAGAACATTTACCGCAGGGATTGAAATTTTGCAGGTTTTCACAATTTATAGCTTTCGCCAGAATTCTGGCGATAGTCGTTTTACCTACGCCGCGTGTACCTGTAAAAAGATAAGCATGATGCAGCCTGTTATTCTGTAATGCATTGACTAAAGGCTTGACTACGTGATCTTGGCCGACTACTTCGGTAAAATTGGAGGGACGCCATTTTCTGGCAAGAACCTGATAGTTCATTGCAGACTAGGAAAGTTGTGTCAAAGTGGGCGGCAACCGTGCCAGCCACATCCCGGCACACGAATCCTCTGCTACCGTTGCTTCCTTCCGGACCTGGCGGGGTTTACAGCGTATCGTTGCGGGAGAACCAACACGATTACCATCGTCGTTTTAAAGCCGCTCTCGGCTAAAAGCGGTATTATCGTTGAATCACAAAATTAATACAACTCAATCATGCAGGCTTTTCCTTAAAAAGGAAAATTAACAAAGAATGCATACATATTCTCTGAAATATCGATTTTATCTACTATCATTATAAAAAATATTTGCATTGCCTTGTTACCCATTCTATAAACCATCAATAAAACAGAGACATTGCTTGCTTTCTAAGCGTAGATCATATGCCCTGCAATTTAATTTTTACTAAAACAGTACTTTTCCAACCAGCCGCGTCATAGAACAATTAAGCTCCACTAATGATAACTGCCGTTAACAAAATTATTTCTGCCCAGCTTCATCAACTGATTGCACTAAATCGGCAAAAAGCAGCACAAGGTCATAAGTGGCGAAGTGCAAAGGCTTTGAAAGTATTGTTGGTAACAGAAAAATCGCGTATCCCGCAAAGCCAGATTTTCCCTTTTTTTTATTATGCCAATCAGTTTAAAAGCCGGTGGAATATTGAGTTCAAAGAAATAAACATCGATGCTTTTGAAATCTTAAGAAAAGACTTCCCTCAACATGCGGATAGGATTATTTTTCAACCTTGGTTAGTAAAAGGTGAAAGAAGGATAGTTCAATTACTGGAACGCTTGAAAAATCTAAATCCAGAAGCAAAAATTGCATTTTTCGACATTAATGCGCCCACTGATTTACGTTTTGCAGAGACGGTTAACCCATACATCGACTGGTACGTAAAAAGGCATGCGTTAATCAATCGGCTTGATTATTCCAAAGTCACTTTTGGGGATACCAAACTGGTAGAATATTATAATCGATTATGCAAAAACCCTGAGGCCAATCAAGTCTTCTTTCCAGTCTCACAATCGTTATTAGACAAATTGATTATCGGCCCAAGTTTTTTTACTGCCCGTGAAATGTTGCCTTATTTCGATAAATCGCCATTTCCTCCATTTACCGCAATGAAAAAATATACGCTCAACGCGAGGCTTAAGACCAAGGGCAGTCGATGGTTTTCGTCCATGCGCGAACTAGCAATTAAAACTTGTTTGGATATTCCTTTCGATTCAATGCTTATTGGGGAAGCATCGGTTTCAGATCGGCAAAACAAAAAAGAATTGCGTGCATCAAAAATATGCTTCAGTCCTTTCAGTTACGGAGAGGTATGTTGGCGGGACTATGAGGCGATTTTATCTGGAGCTTTGTTGATTAAGCCTGACATGTCTCATGTGGAAACAGCACCTAATACCTTTATTCCCCTCCAAACCTATGTGCCTATTTTGTGGGATTTCTCGGATCTGGATGATAAGGTTTCCTATTATTTGGATAATGAAGACATTGCCGCAAACATTATTGATAACGCGTATAGAAATTTACATCAGTATGTAAGCAGTGGGGGAATTGTTGACCAATATTCGAAAATATTCGATTAAAGTTAATAAAGACAGCATCATACCCCATCTTTTTTACTCTTAATAATTTCTAAATGCCATTCCGATTTCACTAAAGGGTGGCCTGACTGTTCATTTTTTATTTGTAGTGTCCCAAACAACAATTGCACTAACTGCAGGTAGGAAATGAAGCAGAACTGCCATTAACCCTTCATTTTATGACATAATGCAAGATTGTTTTTGCTTGATTATTGCTTTATGTCGACTCGAAAAATCCTCGTTACCAGCGCCCTGCCTTATGCCAACGGTCCTATTCATTTAGGTCATTTAGTTGAATATATCCAGACCGATATCTGGGTGCGCTTCCAAAAACAACGAGGAAATCTGTGTCATTACGTCTGTGCGGACGATACCCACGGTACGCCGATCATGCTCAAAGCCGACCGCGAAGGTATCACGCCGGAACAACTCATTGGCCAGGTATGGCATGAACATCTCGCGGATTTTACCGGATTTGGTGTTGCCTTCGATAACTACCACAGCACACATTCGCCTGAAAACAAGAAATTATCTTCATTAATCTACGAAAGATTAAGAGATGGAGGCCATATAAGCTCGCGCAGCATTACGCAGGCATATGATCCAATTAAAAACATGTTTCTGCCCGATCGCTTCATCAAAGGCGAATGCCCTAAGTGCGGAGCAAAAGAACAATACGGCGACGGCTGCGAGGTGTGCGGGGCGAATTACTCGCCGACTGATTTAAAGAATGCGGTTTCCGCTATCTCGGGTGAAAAGCCTATCGAGAAAGAATCCGTACACTATTTTTTCGATCTGGCCAACTTTAGCGACATGCTGGAAGCCTGGACAAATGCAGGGCATTTGCAGCCGGAAGTCACCAACAAAATGTCGGAATGGCTGAAAGGCGGCTTGCAGCAATGGGACATCAGCCGCGATGCGCCGTATTTCGGTTTTGAAATCCCCGATGCGCCTGACAAATATTTTTATGTCTGGCTGGATGCGCCGATTGGTTACATGGCCAGTTTTCTTAACCTATGCGAAAAGCAAAGTTTAAATTTCGACGAATTCTGGAGTAAAAACAGCAAGGCCGAGTTGTACCACTTTATCGGCAAGGACATTATCTATTTCCACGCGTTGTTCTGGCCTGCTATGTTAACCGGCGCAAATTTCAGAACACCCAGTGCGATTTTCGCGCATGGTTTTCTCACGGTGAACGGCGAAAAAATGTCCAAATCCCGCGGAACATTTATTAAAGCCAGAACCTATCTCGATCATCTTAACCCGGAATATCTACGTTATTATTTCGCTGCCAAATTGAGTTCCGGCGTTGACGATATTGATCTCAATTTCGATGATTTCAGCCAACGGGTAAATTCCGATGTCGTCGGGAAAGTAGTTAACATCGCCAGCCGTTGTAGCGGTTTTATCCACAAACGGTTTAGCGGAAAATTATCAGCAACCAATGCTGAACCCGCTTTATTTGATGAATTCATCAAAGCCCATGAAATCATTGCTGAGTACTATGAATACCGCGAATTTGGTAAAGCCATGCGCGAAATTATGGCGCTGGCGGATAAGGCAAATGCCTATATCGATGACAAGAAACCTTGGCTGCTCGCGAAAGAAGACGGCAAAGACCAGGAATTACATACCGTTTGCACAATGGGACTTAATCTGTTCCGGATATTGACGGCATATCTCAAGCCAGTTATGCCCGCGCTGGTTAAGGAAGCCGAGCAGTTTTTGAATATCGCGCCGCAAGGCTGGGTGAGCGACATGCAGCCGCTCATTAATCACAACATTAATGAATTCAAACCTCTGATGACCCGCGTCGACCCTGACAAGATAACGGCAATTATCGATGCCTCCAAGGAAAGCCTGGAAAAGGCCACCGACAAACCTAAAGCGAAACAATTTGAACCGATTGCCGACACCATACAGATCGACGATTTCGCCAAACTGGATTTGCGTATCGCCAAGATTATCAAGGCCGAAATCGTGCCGGAAGCCGACAAATTGTTAAAGCTAACCGTCGATATCGGCGACGAATGCCGTACGGTGTTTGCCGGTATTAAATCAGCTTACAAGCCAGAACAACTGGAAGGGAAGTTAACCTTAGTTTTGGTCAATCTTGCACCGCGAAAAATGAAATTCGGTCTCTCCGAAGGTATGGTGCTGGCAGCAGGGCCAGGCGGTAAAGATATTTTTTTGTTAAGTCCGGACCAGGGAGCGGTGCCAGGAATGAAAACAAAATAGCGTGTTGTTGATTGTTTCGACAGTGCCGCTAAATTTGAATAGGTTTTTACTTGGCATGCAGCTATGAAATCAGAAAAAATCAAATAGCTAGTAATGAGTTCAACCAACGTAATCACACTAATATGTTCGACACAACCGCTATGTGATAAGCCCCGTGCAACTACTTGATTTAATGACGCGCTAAGATTCGAAGTCATAGGATAATAAACACTTGGCTGGAGTTTGTTGAATTGTACTGAACAACCAACTTTAAAAATCATTCGGTAGATAGCCAAGATTGAAAACATTAAGAAAAGCAATTCGATCTGAAATATCTAATATTAATATTTCCTGATTTAAAGCTTTGAAAGAAACCCTACTGCCTCGGCTGCACTGTCTGTATGGTTATCTATTAAGCCGTTTACAGGCAATTTCTCGTCAAAATTGCCTGACTAAATTAAACACCCAGCAAGAACTGTCTTGACTGAAACCGATATGAAAAGCGCAGTTTCCGCTTTGTACTGGTCATATCTTGATTCAGGTTGGGTTTGTAACCAGATATTCGGTTTCCAGTTAACGCCAACCATTATATTAAAAAAACCGTATTCATCTTCCGAATACCGAATGCCTTTTAGGCTCCCTACCCCATATATTTCTATGCACTGAACGAAAGAATAACAAAAAATTCCGTTATTCAAACTTTCATTCGTGCCGTCAGTTACCAAAAACCCGAACTAGGCGCTAATTTTACATTCTGATCGTGACGACAGCAAGCATGACTCTCTTTATAACTACCGAGCAATACCGACTCAGTTTGCCGTGCGACCTTCTATTAGCTAAATAGGAGGACTCCCCCGTGGAAATTTTTTAGGAAACACTGAGAGGTGAGCTGGTACATTCTCAGAATTACCAAATACATCACTAAACCAAGCAGGAATTACTGAATAACTTCTAAGTCTTTTGCTAGTGTCCCGTGAGCACAACCGACAACGCAAAGAAATAATACTGGGATTTTTGTCCCCTGTCGCATTTACCAAGCAAAATTTCATTAAGCTATCTGACACGGTCTCATGCTTTCGACTCCACAATTATCAGTAAACCTCGATCTTAATGGATTTTCACCGCTCAGAGTTTAAATATGGTAAAAGTCAAAATTCTTGAACGTTAAACAACCCACATACTTATCTTTAAGATAAGACACATAGAAATATTTCGCAAGTTACATTATATTTTAAGTATGTAACTGTAATCATGGTAATTTTTTATAAAAAATGTCATTTTTCAACTCCAGTTTTTTAGGTTGAAATTTTTCTGCTGTAGATCATTTTCTCTAGAATTTTTTTCTGCTAGAAAGATAATTAAAAACTCGTAAATATTGATTTGAGTCTAGCCCAACCAGCTAATTTTTAATCTTATAACATTAAAATCAACAGCTTGAATAGGTTTGAATTTGAAATGCCTTGACCTTCAGGATTTGCTAATCAAGCGCTTTTTTAATAATGATCTCTTTAGTTTTATGACAAGGATGTATTGTCATTCATGCCGAACTATACGAAAGGGCTAAAAACTTAAATCGTAAATAATTGGAGATACCGCTAGTTTTCGCTTCGATTGTTGGAATAAATTATCTTTTTTTGTTCAATGTTGCATCGCAAGATACTAACTAAGGTTAAATATTAAAATTAACGCCATGGAGAGTAACAAATTGTAATGGCAAGAAGCGACTATGTAGCTATCTAAATCAGTAAAATTAATCTTTTTAATTTGTAGTCATGTAACTTAGTTTTTATGGAGAGTAATGAGCATAAAAAGCCAGAATGAAATAGCAAAAGAACGGCAAATATTTGCGAATACATTAGGTTCAATTGTTACACCAATCTTTGTTTTTTATTATTGCTCGCAATAACCTACAAGGTTGATGAGGTATTTGATAAGCGTTATTTCATATTGGGAATTATGGCATCTGCCTTTATGTTTCATGGTGAATTGTATTTGAATGTCTCTATAATGTACGATGGTAAACAAGACCATACTGAAGTGGGCTCATGTTTCGATGTTGCTTACTGAATATATGAACTATTTTAATAATGAAATTCTTTTGAATTGGGTGATTTCCACGCCGTTTATTTTAATTGCGGTAAATGGCCGGATACGTATTTTAGTAAAAACTACTTATAGTTTGGAGCTAGGTCAAAAGAATGTAGTCATCTTGGGTTGCACCAGCGCCGGATTGAAATTGGGTGGCTATTTGAGTAAAAATGAATTTGTTGGGATGAAGTTTATAGGTTATTTCGAAGACAGGTCCGTTGACAGGATTATTGAAGGCAAAGGTAGTTTGCTTGGGACTTTTTCTGAGGTGGCTAACTATTGCAACAACAATAACCGATAAATCTAATGTTGCTGTCGGCATAACTGAAAAGTCAATAACTTATTTAAACCACATTGGATGTTAGAAGGGCAGATTTAGAATTCGCGTGGTTTCAAACCCTGAATTTCTAAAAAATAACGCCATAAGCGATTTTGTTAAGCCAGACCGCATATCGACAATCTTAGCTGTTGAAAGCGTTATATACGCCATTCGTCAGGAGTCTCGAACGTACTAGCGCTATCGATGTAAGCTCTTCGAAGCGCTGCAAAC
>CAWBFT010000017.1:0-47084 GCA_963788135.1 uncultured Gammaproteobacteria bacterium | reverse complement strand
GAATGTTCCCCCCGCTAATCTTGGCGAATGGCATAAAGTCATGGATGATTTAAGCCATGCCGCCTGCGAGGTCAATGTCGCTATCGTGGGTAAATATGTTGATCATTCTGATGCGTATAAATCATTAAATGAAGCGCTGATCCACGCGGGTATTTCTACTCGAAACAAGGTTAAGATTACTTATATCGACTCGGAAACCATTGAGGATGAAGGCACTGCCAAATTGAAAGAGGTCGATGCCATACTGGTTCCTGGCGGTTTTGGTGAGCGTGGGATTGAGGGGAAAATCGCCACTGCAAGATATGCCAGGGAAAATCTTATCCCCTATCTGGGTATTTGTCTCGGTATGCAAGTGGCTGTAATTGAATTTGCCCGGGATGTTGCTAACCTTGAAGGCGCGCACAGTACGGAGTTTTTACCCAAATCGCCGCATCCGGTCATTGGTTTGATTACCGAGTGGATGGATGATAAAGGCCAGATTGAAATACGCGATGAGCAGTCGGATTTGGGTGGTTCGATGCGTTTGGGCGGACAACAGTGTCGATTGAAACCGGATTCTTTAGCGTATAAGTTGTACCAAAAAGATGTGATTACTGAACGCCATCGTCATCGGTACGAATTCAATAATCAGTATCTGGAAAAACTGCAGCAGGCGGGTTTGCGTTTTTCCGGCAAGTCCATTGATGGCCGCTTGGTTGAAGTGATCGAGATTCCGAATCATCCCTGGTTCCTGGCATGCCAGTTCCACCCTGAATTCACGTCTACGCCCAGACGAGGCCATCCCTTATTTTCAGGATTTGTCGCGGCGGCGGCACAACATAAAAAGGAAACAGTACAATGAAGTTATGTGGATTTGAAGCGGGTTTAGACCAGCCATTTTTTTTAATCGCCGGACCATGTGTTATTGAAAGCGAGCAGTTGGCGCTGGATACGGCGGGTTATCTTAAAGAGTTAACCACTAAACTTAACATCCCGTTCATTTACAAGTCGTCATTCGACAAGGCTAACCGTTCTTCCCACGAAACATTCAGGGGCTTAGGGTTGGAAACTGGCTTGCAGATTTTGGCTAAAGTCAAACAGCAGATTGGTGTGCCGGTGTTAACCGATGTGCATGAAGATACGCCGCTGGCGGAAGTCGCCAATGTGGTGGATGTGATGCAGACGCCCGCATTTTTATGTCGACAAACCAATTTTATCCAGAATGTCGCTAGGCAGGGCATCCCGGTTAACATTAAAAAAGGCCAGTTTTTAGCGCCCTGGGATATGGCGCAAGTCGCAAAAAAGGCCAAGGCAACCGGCAACGAACAGATCATGGTCTGCGAACGAGGAGTATCTTTTGGCTATAATAACCTGGTATCCGATATGCGTTCTTTATCCGTGATGCGTGACACCGGCTGTCCGGTCGTGTTCGATGCCACCCATTCCGTGCAATTGCCGGGTGGGCAGGGCACCTGTTCCGGCGGTCAACGCGAATTTGTGCCGGTGCTGGCGCGGGCGGCAATGGCGGTCGGTATTGCCGGCCTGTTTATGGAAACGCACCCAAACCCGGCGGAAGCCAAAAGTGACGGTCCTAACTCCTGGCCGTTACACAGAATGCAGGAATTATTAGAAGTTTTATTAACCATCGACAAGGCAGTTAAATCGACTGCCCTCATAGAAAATACCTTATAGGAACCATAATGGCAGTCATTAAAGATATCAAAGCAAGAGAAGTTTTGGATTCACGCGGTAATCCAACGGTTGAAGCAGAAGTTATATTAGCCTCTGGTGTGGTTGGCAGCGCGATGGTGCCGTCCGGCGCATCCACTGGCGAACGCGAAGCCATCGAATTGCGTGACGGTGACAAAGCCCGTTATTTGGGAAAAGGCGTTACTAAAGCGGTTAATAATGTCCTTACCGAAATTAAATCCGCTGTTGTTGGTATGGATGCGGCGGATCAAGCAGGCATCGACAATAAAATGATTGCGCTCGACGGCACAGATACGAAATCACGCCTGGGCGCAAACGCCATGTTGGCGGTATCGATGGCGGCAGCGCATGCATCGGCAAAAGAAGCCGGACAACCGTTATATAAGTATTTCAATAAATCCGGCGAATTCATTTTACCGGTTCCAATGATGAACATCATCAACGGCGGCTCCCATGCCGATAACAGCGTAGACCTGCAAGAATTCATGATTTTGCCTGTTGGCGCGCCAAATTTCCGCGAAGCCATCCGTTACGGTGCAGAAGTATTCCATAATCTGGCGAAAGTCCTGAAATCCAAAGGCTTGGCGACCACTGTCGGTGATGAAGGCGGTTTTGCACCAAATCTATCATCGAATGAAGAAGCTATCAGCGTTATCTTGCAAGCGATCGAACAAGCGGGTTACAAACCCGGCAAAGACATCTACTTAGGTTTGGATGCAGCAGCTTCCGAATACTACCACGATGGTATTTACGATCTGGCTTCAGAAAGTAAAACTTATACCTCAGCACAAATGGCGGATTTCTTTGTCGATTGGGTTAACAAATACCCAATCATAAGTATTGAAGACGGTTTCGACGAAAACGACTGGGACGGTTGGAAAGTGATGACTGAAAAATTGGGCGGACGCATCCAGTTGGTCGGCGACGATTTATTCGTAACCAATCCGGCCATTTTAAAGAAAGGCATCGATAAAAATATCGCCAACTCCATCTTGATTAAAGTTAACCAAATCGGAACCTTAACCGAAACATTGGCGGCGATCGATATGGCGCATAAAGCTGGTTATACCGCGGTTATGTCGCACCGTTCCGGCGAAACTGAAGATACCACGATTGCCGACTTGGCGGTTGCTACGGGTACTGGTCAAATCAAGACCGGTTCACTCAGCCGTTCAGACCGCGTCGCCAAATACAACCGCTTGATGAAGATCGAGGAAGAATTGGGCGGTGCGGCTAAATATGCGGGACGTTCTGCTTTTAAAATGCTGTAATTTATATTTGTGTTGTATTAATTAGCCCGTTCGTGGTGAGCTTGTCGAACCATGAACATAATTGTGTCGCTACCGCGACGAATGATTTAATCGGGTTCTCGCACCCGGGGGCGAAATACTTTCTTTTGCTTCGCCAAAAGAAAGTATCCAAAGAAAAGGCGACCCTCCGCCGCTTTTTCCTTGCGTTCCTCAATTTTATCGAGGATTACCGGAAGGGATTTCCTATCCCTCCGGCAACATGCGACATCCCTGTCGCATCCCTTCGGGCTGTTCTCGAAAAAATTTCCGGTACTCGGCGCGGCAGAAGGAATATTAGAGAGTTACTCACTAGTTGGTAGAAGATTAGGCCGTTCGTAGTGGGCTTGTCAAACCACTTGTACCATAGGGCATAAATGACCTTTAGGTTAAAACGGATTCAACTTAAATGTTCTATAATCAAAATGTATTTTTTTACGAGGATAAGCTAATAAAAATCCTGATCGCCATCATCATCTTGCTGATCATTCACCTGCAATATCGATTGTGGGTGGGCGATGGCAGCGTCAAACAAATCAAGGAATACCAGGCGCGTCTGGAAACTGTCAAAGAAAAAGCCAAAGAGAAAAAAGAGCGTAACGAAGCCCTGTACGCCGAAATCGAGGACTTAAGAAAAGGCCAGGAAGCGATTGAAGAAAGGGCGCGGGATGAATTAGGGATGATTAAGGAAAACGAGACTTTTTTTCAGGTGATTGAGGAAAAGTAGTTTTGTTGGGTATCATTTCATTTAGTCTAACCATACCAGTTAATTGTTTTTTCAAGTGGAACATATAGGGAGCAATTGTTTAACGGTCTATGATTAATGTTAAAACATTACTGATTGTTGGGGCGGGCGCGAGTGTGCCCTATGGGTATCCTACTGGTAAGGAATTAAAAGATGAGTTATGTAAACCAAATAAGTTAAGTGATTTACGATGCAAAATTCATGAAGCTGAGATTGAAGAATTTTGCCGTGTTTTCAGCGACGCCAGAAGTACATCTATTGATTCTTTTCTTGCGCAAAGGGGGAATCACTATATAGGGAAATCTTCATTGACTTTTGGTGAACTTGGAAAATTAGCAATTGCTAGTCTATTAATCAAAAATGAAAAATTAAATAAATCACTTAAGTCTGATGGAGATCATTGGTTTGGATCATGTATGGGATCGAATGACGGCTGATTATCTTCCAAAATCAGATTTTGCAAGCAATCAACTTAAGATTATTTCATTCAACTACGACCGAGTCGTAGAGCAATATTTTCAAGCAACCATAGAGGCACATTATGGCCTTAGCGTTTTAGAAGCTACTGAATTGAGGAAATCAATAGAAATAGTTCATGTCTATGGAAACTTACAAGATTTAGATAAAAGACCTTATGGCATAAAACCGGACGATTTTTCAGAGGTTGCTGAGTGTATTAAAGTAATTCCAGAAGCTAGAGAAGCGAACGGTGAGCAGTTTGAAAAAGCTAAGGATATGATTGATTGGGCAGACAAAATTTGTTTTATCGGTTTTGGATTTGATCCATTAAATGTAAGTAGGCTCGGTATTACTGGGTCGCCTCGCCATAAATTGTTTGGTAAAGATGTTGATGGTACAAGATACCGGGATAATCAATATGGATTTACACAATACTGTATGTCACAAGGAGAAATATCCCAAGCCCGAAATCTTTTAAACGGTGGAATTACTAATCCTCAAGGAATATGCGGCATTTCTGTAAACACTAAGGGTATTGAGAAATTAAAAACGCTCGAATATTTAAGAAGGATTGGTTTTTTCTTGGAATAAACGCATTACGACTGATGAAAGCCCAACGTCTATTAAGATGGGTTAGTCGTGTAAAACTGCTTGGATTTAAGTATTGTTTGTGTGCTATGAATGCTTTTAGTGTAAATCCACCTTGCATCCAAAAATCCTATTGCAAAAAATTTGCCCCCTGTTAATATGACCATGTGCTGACCATATCCATAAGGAGGCGCAATGACAACAGCCACTGAACGTATTCCGGTTCTGGTAACCAAATTCCAAAAGCAACAATTAACTGCCAAGGCTAAGGCGGCAGGGCTTTCCACGGGCGAATTCCTGCGTCGGGCGGGGGAAAGCTATTCCGTATCGGAAGACCAGGATTTGTTGGAAGGGTTGTTGGATCAAGTGGTTAAAATTACCGCCAAAACCGAACAGGCCATTGACGATGCCTTGGCTTTCGTTTCCGCATCGGAACAGCGCCTAGCGGAGTTGGATGCCGTTAACAAAACCTTACAAGCAAACCGCATAGGTTAAGTAGAAAAAAGGCTATGGGCATTTCAGAGAAAGTGTGGGATGTGTTGACTACTGTGATCAAAATGGACGATAAGGTGGAGCGGATGGCCGGTACCATAAAAGGCCAGCAAATGCGGATTGAGGATTTGACCATGCGGGTCGTGCGCCTTGAAACTGCGCTTGAAATTGCCTTATCGACACAAAAAACCAAGCCGACACCGAAAAAGTTATCTTAAAATACGTTACGGTTCAGGTCGAATCCAACCTTAAGATCAGTCGCAACAAAACTTGAATGAATCATCAAATTAAATTCTGGGCGGTCGTTCCCGCAGCAGGCGTGGGCAAACGGATGAAAGCAGACCGACCCAAACAATATCTGGAGTTAGTGGGCAAAACTGTCATTGAGCATACCTTGTCACGGTTGTTACAAGCGAATGTGTTCTCAGCGGTAGTGGTTTCCATTTCCTCTGAAGATCCGTATTGGCCGGAACTCGAGGTTTCAAAACATCCTCAAGTTTTCACTGCGCCGGGTGGGAAAGAAAGGGCGGACTCCGTTTTGTCTGGCTTGAAATCGATACACAATAAAGCGAATGATGAGGATTGGGTGTTGGTACATGATGCCGCGCGTCCTTGTTTAACTTCTGAAGACATTCATAAATTGATAGAGACGTTAAAAGACGATGAGGTGGGCGGGATTTTGGCACTGTCATCGCACGACACGTTGAAAAACGTCGACGGTAACCGGATTCTTGACACCTTGGACAGACGGCATATCTGGCGGGCGTTAACCCCGCAGATGTTCCGTTACGGCATGTTGAAGTCTGCCCTGGAAGAAACCCAGGGCAATCCGGCAGTGACCGACGAAGCAAGCGCCCTGGAAATCCTCGGTTTTACCCCAAAAATCGTCGAAGGCCGTTCAGACAACATTAAAATCACCCGGCCAGAGGATTTGGCCTTGGCGCAATTTTACCTGGAGCAGCAATGATACGAATTGGTCACGGTTATGATGTCCATCGCTTTAACGAAGGCGACCATATTATTCTGGGAGGCGTGACTATTCCTTATGAAAGAGGGCTGGAAGCGCATTCAGACGGCGATGTGGCGTTGCATGCCTTATGCGATGCGCTCTTGGGCGCGGCGGCGTTGGGTGATATAGGCAAGCATTTTCCCGATACCGACCCTGAATTCAAGGGTGCTGATAGCCGTGTGTTATTGCGGCACGTCTATGGAATAGTGCAGGCTAAAGGCTATAGCTTGGGGAATGCGGATATTACGATAATTGCTCAAGCACCCAAAATGGCGCCTCACATAGAAGCCATGCGCGCCAATATTGCTGAAGATTTGAAGGTTAACATCGACTGTATCAACGTTAAGGCTACGACGACCGAAAAACTTGGCTTTGAAGGCCGCAAAGAGGGTATATCAGTGCATACGGTTGTTCTCATAGCAAGTTAGCTTTTCGATCAAATTCACAACACAGCAAATAGTACAGTTGTGGAGTAAAATAGCGCGAAAAATTCATTAACCATTTGGGTATTGTTTTTCAATTAAGGCTAACAGCACATGCGCTTAGAACAAAAAGTAATCCTGGTTTTCATTACGTCACTGCTTACTGCTTGCGCAGGAATGTATGAAAGCCAATCGCCCGCGCCAATTTTGGGAAGAAATCCGGATGGCAGCCCGATGGTAGACCCCAGTCAGCAAATTCCAACCGAATCAATCCCGCAACCACCGCCAGTAGTTGAAACTAAACCGCTGGAGGATATAAACAAAACACCGCAAATTATCGAAATGCAACCGGAGTTGCCGCCGTCGCAGCCTTATGTGCCGCCAGTACAGCAAGAGGTTCCGCCTATCGACAGTTCAACCAACTTGCCGCCGTTGGAGCCACCGCTTTCTGAGGTCGAAAACACGGTTAAAGAAAGCGCGGTGCCTGAACTAAAACCGGAAGAACCGGTTCCGCCGCCTGTTGATACCCCTCCGGTAGAAGTTGCTCCACCGGCACCTGAACCGCCCAGGCAGCCGGAAGCCTATACTCCGCTGGAATCTATCGGCCAACAAACTCCAGCTGTCGATTCTTTGGTGATGGCAGCGAATGAAAACAGCCAGTCCGGAAATTATGATTCCGCCGTTTCGTCAATTGAGCGGGCAATTCGTATCGAACCGAGAAATGCCGGTTTGTATTATAAGCTCGCTGTTTTACGATTGAACCAATCCAAACCGCGCCTGGCGGAAGATATTGCCCGGAAAGCGGCGTTGCTGGCGGCGGACGATAGTAAGCTCAAAAAACATTGCTGGTTGCTGATTGCCAACGCTAGGGAGTTGCAAGGCAACTTTGCCGGTGCGGATAAAGCTAAGGCAGAAGCGGGTAAATATTAATAGTTATTGATGCGTTAACCTATTCCTTTTCTGGTTGAATTAACAAGTAATACACGATATTAATTATCGATTTCTCAGGAACAAAGCATAATAATTCCAGTCCCACACGCATGAAATTGAATGTTTCCGTTTTCCTTCTTGCATTAGGCTTGCTGTTTTTTCCGCTGAAATTTAATGCCGAAGTTCTTGATAAAAAAATAAATTTGCCCGATATGGGGGATTCGTCTGGCACAATAATTTCTCCAGCGGAAGAGAAAGAATTAGGCGAAGCTTTTTTTAGAAGTCTCCATGCGCAAGTCGAAATTAGCCAGGATCCGGAGGTTTTGGAATATATTCAGGACATTGGGCGGAGGCTGGTGGTTAACAGCGATAATCCAGGCGCACCGTTTCATTTTTTTGTCGTCCAGGAGAACGATATCAACGCCTTTGCCGGTCCTGGCGGATATATCGGGGTTAACTCTGGGCTTATCGTGTTAACCGAGGCAGAAAGCGAATTAGCGTCGGTTATGGCGCATGAAATTGCCCATGTAACTCAACGGCATTTATATCGTGCCGCCGAAAAAGCCAATCAGATGTCGATTCCCGTGATGGCGGCGACCATTGCCGCCGCAGTGTTATTGGGGTCGCAATCGCCTGCTTTGGGGCAAGCCGCATTGATGGTGGGAATGGGCGCGAATATCCAATTTCAAATCGATTTCACCCGCGAAAACGAGATGGAAGCCGACCGTGTAGGTATGCAAACGTTGCATGAATCCAAATACGATCCGCGCAGTATGCCTACATTTTTTGAGCGTTTGCAGCAATCAAGCCGTTATTACGGCAAAGATATCCCTGAGTTTTTGCGAACTCACCCGGTGACGGCATCGCGGATTTCGGATACCCGAGGCAGGGCGGATAATTATCCATATAAACAGTATGCCGATTCGTTAAGCTATCAGTTGATAAAAGCCAAGCTGCAGGTAATTGCGAGTAAAGATATTGTGGAGGCATCCAAATATTTTCAAGTCAGGTTAACCCAAGGTACGGCCGAACAAAAAATGGTGGCGCAATATGGGTTAGGTTTATTGGCATTGAAGGCGCAAAATTTCAGTTCAGCCGAAAAAATTTTTCAAGAATTATCCAAGCAATTTCCGAATCAGCCGCATTATGCAACCGCTTTGGCGCGCACTGCCTTGGAAGCCAAAGATTTCAAATTGGCGTTAAGCCGTTATCAAAAGTTAACAGAAATATTCCCCGAGAATCAATCGATCAAACTCGAATATATCAAAGCATTGGTTAAGTCTGGTGAACCGGCATTAGCGCGCAAACAGCTAACCACCTTAACCTACGAAACGCAAAAATTGCCGGTGTATTATGAGCTATTAGCGCAAGTGTATAGTGATTTAAAACAACCCGCCGAATCTCACCGTTATTTGGCTGAATATTATTATGCGACGGGCGAGATTCAGGATGCGATCGAACAAATCAGGTTGGCGCTGAAGTCAAAAAAAATGGAGCCTCACTTAGTATCTATTTTGCGAGAGCGCTATGATTTTTTTATACGTGAACAGATTCTGGCAAGAAGCAATCAATAATTCATATAAAACTTTCCTGAATATAAGCTTAATAAAATCAAAAATTACGCAATAACTTTAAATTAGTACTGATTTATTTTGCATTCGATGTTTTATAAGCTTATGTATATAAAAGCTATTTTCTGAGTTCAAAAAAATATTCAAAAAATCGGTTTTTTTTGTTGGACAGAAGCATTTTTTTAGATATAGAATAGCCCCAGCTTTTCGGAGCGATGCCGGTTCCAATCCGGTATAGAGGGGGAAATAGCCTAATAGGCTATTGAAAAATAACAATAATTAAAAAGTAATTCTGCTTAAGTTGAGTCATACAGGCGACGTTCAGTACGCAGTACAACAATAATAATAAGACTCGACATGCCCGCTATATGCGGGCTTTTTATTGCCTGAAAATCTTGTCTGTTAACCCGCCTTTGTTTATATTTCAATATGATCCTGATTTTAGTTCGAAAGGTCTTCTGTATTAACCCATAGACATGACGAGTATTTGCGAAATGAACATAAAAGAATACATGACTGGCCTGGGAGTTAAAGCTCGCAAGGCTGGACGGGAAATCAGCCGCACTGAAACAAATAAGAAGAACCAGGCATTATTGAAGATTGCCGAGGTAATCGAGCAAAATACCGAAAAATTGATTGCTGAAAACGCAAAGGATTTGGCGGCGGGTAAAGCGAATGGTCTGGATGCGGCGATGCTGGATAGGTTAGCGCTCACATCAAAAAGCATATGCACGATGGTTGAAGGCTTGAAACAGGTAGCGGCATTGCCCGATCCGATCGGCGAAATAACCGATCTAAGTTATCGTCCAAGTGGCATCCAGGTTGGGCAGATGCGAGTGCCTTTAGGTGTGATTGGCATTATTTACGAATCGCGTCCGAATGTAACAGTCGATGCCGCTGCATTATGCTTAAAATCCGGAAATGCATGTATTTTACGAGGCGGATCGGAATCTATTCATTCCAATCAGGCAATTGCGGCTTGTATAGAAAAAGGCCTGGAAGAAGCGGGGTTAACAACAGAAGCGGTGCAAATCGTATCTACCCCCGATCGTGCAGCAGTGGGCGAACTGATTACGATGAGCCAATATGTTGATGTGATTGTGCCCAGAGGTGGTAAGGGCTTAATAGAGCGAATTTCCAAAGAATCGACGATTCCCGTCATTAAGCATCTGGACGGAATATGCCATGTGTACATCGATGCCGATGCCGATCTCGACAAAGCCATTTTGATTGCGGTCAATGCCAAAACCCATCGTTATGGTGTTTGCAATGCGATGGAAACTTTGCTGGTTGCAGAGTCGATTGCGGGAAAAATTTTACCTTTGCTGGCAGAACAATATTTACAGAAAGGCGTGGAATTGCGTGGGTGTCCAAAAGCCTGTTCATTAATTCCGTTTTGTGTCCGGGCGACGGAAGAAGACTGGTTAACCGAATATTTGGCGCCCATCCTTTCAATTAAAATTGTCAACGGTTTGGATGAGGCAATTGAGCACATTAACGTATATGGTTCGCTACATACCGATGCCATTGTTACCGAAAACTACCCGAAGGCGCGCCGGTTTTTACGGGAAGTCGATTCCAGTTCTGTGATGGTGAATGCGTCCACCCGTTTTGCCGATGGCTTTGAGTACGGCTTGGGAGCAGAAATAGGCATTAGTACCGATAAACTGCATGCCCGTGGGCCTGTCGGTTTAAAGGGACTAACATCGTTAAAATTCATCGTCTTGGGTGACGGGCATATTCGGCAATAAATGATCGGTATTTTTGGCGGCACCTTTGATCCGGTTCACTACGGCCATCTTCGGGCCGCGCTTGAAGTTAAAGAAATCTTCGGCCTTGATGAAGTGAGATTGGTTCTCAGCGCAAAGCCGCCTCATCGTCCATCGCCAAATACATCAGTCGCCAATCGTTTGGAAATGCTTCAGTTGGCGATACTCAATGAACCCGGATTCATTGTTGATACCAGGGAGATCGTCAGGTCCGGAAATTCCTACATGGTTATCACGTTGGAATCTTTTCGGAAGGAGTTTCCTGTACAACCAATATTATTGTTTGTAGGCGACGATGCGTTTAATAAGCTCAATACTTGGTATCAATGGCAGCGTTTGTTTGAATTCGCCCATATCGTAGTGTTAACCAGGCCGGGCTATACCAAGTGTCGTTTTGATGAATTCTTTATTGATAAAATTACTGATCAGCCCATTGATTTAAAATCGCAAATTGCCGGTAAATTATATTTTCAAACCATTACCCCGCTTGATATTTCAGCGACAGCGATTAGATCAATAATCGCCGCAGGTAAAAATCCGCGCTTTTTATTGCCTGATCCTGTGTTAACTTATATCAACAAACTTCAATTATATGCAAATTCAAGAGCATTAAAACAGGAATAAGAATGCAAGCAGAACAATTATTAAAGATTGTCCAGAAGGAATTAGACGAACGTAAGGGGCAACAAATCACTACATTGGATGTGCGTGGTAAAACCAGTTTCACCGATTACATGGTGCTCGTGACCGGTACATCAGACCGGCATTTGCAATCGTTATGCGATTATGTCACCGCCAAAGTAAAAGAGAGTGGGGGAAATGTTTTAGGAATTGAAGGTGGCCCCGGTTCTGATTGGGTTTTGCTGGATTTGGGAGATGTCATTGTTCACGCCATGACTGCCCAAGCGCGCGATTTTTATCAGTTAGAAAAATTATGGTCAGTTGACCAGCCTAAAGAAGTTAACCAACAGACGGGTTAACTGTCCCGCTTGTTGGTTCTTTTGCATGAAAAGTTAACCTGGATTTTATTGCAGGATTATTTTTGCAAACTTTCGTTTACCAACCTGGTAAATGTGACTGCTGCCTTTTTCCAGGTTAAGTTTGAGGTCGGAAATTTTCTCCCCATCGATCTTTACAGCGCCTTGGTTAATCATGCGGATTGATTCAGAGGTGCTGCCACATAATCCGGCATCTTTTAGTAAATTGGCAATGGGATAACTGCCTGATTCGCTCTTTAAAGTGACCTCCTGGATATCTTCGGGCGTTTGACCTTGTTGGAATCTGGCGATAAAATTCTGTAATGCCTGTTCACCTGCTGAATTGCCACCATGAAAACGGCTCACGATTTCTTTAGCCAATTCAAACTTTATGTTGCGAGGGTTTTCAAATCCAGATTCGCATTTTTCTTTATTTGCCTTTATAACTTCCATTTTTTGGAAGCTTAATAACTCAAAATATCGCCACATTAAAGTGTCGGAAATCGACATGATCTTGCCGAACATATCATCGGGTGCATCGGCAATGCCGATATAATTATTGAGTGATTTCGACATTTTTTGCACACCATCCAAACCTTCCAATATAGGCATGGTCAGCACGACTTGTGGCGTTTGCCCATAGACTTCCTGCAATTGCCGCCCCACCAGCAAATTGAATTTTTGGTCCGTGCCGCCAAGTTCGACATCTGCTTTCATGACGACAGAATCATAACCTTGTATTAATGGGTACAAAAACTCATGGATGGCGATGGCTTGACCGGATTTATAACGTTTGCTGAAGTCGTCCCGCTCCAACATGCGCGCGACCGTATGTTTGGCTGCCAGTTGAATTAGTTCAGCTGGTGTCATGCTATTCAACCATGACGAATTGAAAAGAATTTTCGTTTTGTCAGGGTCGAGAACTTTAAATATCTGTTCTTGATAGGTGATGGCGTTGGCTTGCACTTCCTCATGGGTCAACGGCTTTCGCGTCACGTTTTTACCGGTTGGATCACCGATCATCCCGGTAAAATCACCAATTAAAAACAGGATTTCATGACCATAATCCTGAAATTGCTTTAACTTATTGATTAAAACAGTATGTCCTAAATGCAAATCCGGCGCGGTCGGGTCGAATCCTGCCTTAATGCGAAGCGGACGGTTTTCTTTGAGTTTTTTAATAAACTCATGGCGAACCAGGATTTCTTCGCTTCCTCTTAACAGGTCATTGATGACGTCTTCTTGCAATTTTTTTCTCCAAAACTTATTGAATAAAGGCTGATTTAATAATTGTCACTTATTATAAATTTAATGGCATTCAGTCAGTAAAAAATTATTTTTATGACTAATTGCACTATATTTGGGCTAATAAGTTTTGGTAAATTTAAAAAAACACCTTACAATTGCAAATTGGAAAACAGAGGATATTTATTTTGATTAAGTTTCAAACACTTAAAGATTCCGCTGTAGGTAATAAAAATTTGTCTGCTACTTTTGCAGTGATATTTTTGATATCTACATCCCTTTCCGGTATTGCCGAATCTAAAGAGTCGTTAGATTATTCTGGTCTAACCCATACCAAAATCATGATGCACAAGGTTAAGCCCGGTGAGACTGCTTCACAAATCTTATCGAGACTGAAATCCTCTGAGCCGCTAAAAGTGGTAAGTGCAAATGATGATCGAACCCAATTTACCACGATCTCAACTGACTCTCCCCGAGAATTCAAAGGGTTCAACTCCAGCCATTCAGGTTTGGCTGGTAATCCGAATTTTGGTCGTCGTTTTAGCCGCTACACGCATAAATTTAATCTTATGCAGATGGCTACAGCGCAAGGGGTGATCACAACAACACTTTCTGAAGCAGGCAAGAAAGTGGGATTGTCTGAAGAATTGCTTAACCAGCTCACCCAGATTTTCGCATGGGATATTGATTTTGCCACCAATTTACATCAGGGCGACCGTTTTTCTGTTGTTTATGAACGAGGCGGCTTTAATGGAGCTGACGATATTGTTGCTGCCGAATTCACTAATCACGGAAAAACCTATAAAGCGGTGAGATACATCGACAAGGAAGGATTTGCCAATTACTACACACCTGACGGAAAAGCGTTGCAGAAAGCATTTCTTAGCACGCCGGTTGATTTTGCCCGTATCAGTTCCGGGTTTGATTTGAGCCGTCGTCATCCAGTATTGCATAGGGTCAGGGCGCATAAAGGTGTGGATTACGCAGCCCGCACAGGTACGCCAGTTAAAGCGACCGGCAATGGCCAGATAAGTTTTCTTGGGCGTAAGGGTGGTTACGGACAAGTCATCATTATCCAGCACGGTGATCGTTATGAAACGGTGTATGCACATTTGTCCAAATACAGGGATGGTCTTAATGAAGGAAGTACCGTTCGGCAAGGCGATGTGATAGGTTATGTGGGTCAAACCGGATTGGCGACTGGGCCACATTTGCATTATGAATTCCGTATTGACGGCGTTCACCAAAATCCGTTGACTGCACAAGCGACAACCAATTCGATACCCGTTAAGGCAACCGAGTTAGCTGAATTCAAATCACAGGTGCAAGATCCATTGGCGAAATTAAACCTAGTTAAGGCTAAATCCCTGTTTGCCAACAATAATAGCGGCTTTAACTAATTTATTTATTGCAAAGTAAAAAGCCGGTCAAACAATTGTTTGACCGGCTTTTTTATTGGGAAAATATAAACTCAAACGGAAAATGATGAACCGCAACCGCAAGTCGTTTTTGCAGTCGGATTGCGGATCACGAACTGTGCTCCGCTAACATCTTCTTTGTAATCGACTTCTGCGCCTGTTAAATATTGAATGCTCATGGCGTCGATCAACACGGTTACGCCGTCTTTAACAATACTGGTGTCATCTTCGTTAACTACTTCATCAAAAGTAAAACCGTATTGAAATCCAGAACAGCCGCCGCCTGTGACATAGACTCTTAACTTAAGATTATCATTGCCTTCTTCAGCGATTAATTCGCTTACTTTAGAAACTGCGCTGTCGGTAAAATTAATTGGGGTACTCATTTCAATAACTCAGATTTTAAATTAAAAAACATTATGGTCTTAACCAAGTAAGATAGTCAACAATTATGGGTACAATGCAATGGTTTTCAAGCCTTCTTCTTCCTGAAGTCCAAACATTAAATTCATATTTTGCACTGCTTGGCCTGCCGCACCTTTAACGAGGTTGTCGATTACCGATAAAATGACCGTGATTTTTTCTCCCTGGGGTTGATGTAGGGCGATATGGCACATGTTGGATCCCCTTATGTTGCGGGTATCGGGGTGCGAACCTGCTGTTAATACCTCGACAAAAGCTTCGTTAGCAAAACGTAGTTCGTAAATGGACTGTAATTCTTGTAGGCTTAATTTAGTTTGGGCGTATAAGGTGGCGTGAATGCCTCGAATCATCGGAGTCAGATGAGGTACAAAAGTTAAGTCTATGGATTCCCCTGAAATTTTTTGTAACCCTTGTTTAATTTCAGGTAAATGCCGATGACCGTTAACCGCATAGGCTTTAAAGCTCTCGCCGGTTTCACTCATTAGAGTGTGTAATTCAGCTTTGCGACCAGCGCCACTCACACCCGATTTAACATCGGCGATTAAATGCTTATCAGCTAGAAGATGGTTTTCCATCAAAGGCAAAAAACCTAATTGTACTGAAGTTGGATAACATCCGGGACAAGCTATCAAATTTGCTTTGGCAATTTCTGTTCGGTTAACTTCAGGCAATCCATAGACGGCCTCTTTGATTAATTCAGGGCAAGCGTGTTCCATGCCATACCAGTGGCTCCATTCAGCGACATCTTGAAGACGAAAATCGGCAGATAAGTCGACGACTTTAATGCCATGCGCCAATAAAGCCTTTGCCATCGTCATAGCAGTGCCATTGGGTGTGGCAAAAAATACTACATCGCATTGGGTTAACGCATCAAGATCGGGCAAAGAAAAATCAATGCCGATTACGCCGCGCAAACTGGGATAAATCGAGTCTATTCTTTTCCCGGCATCTCCCCTGGAAGTCACCACAGCGATGTTAACCTTGGAGTGGGTGGCTAAAATCCTGAGTAATTCGACGCCTGTATAACCGGTACCTCCGACAATGCCCACACGAATCATTCTGTTTTCAACTCTGTCATAAAAAAGATACGATTATATAATAACCAGAACAAACGTATTCCCTTACTTGACTCATGCAAATTCCTGACGTTATGCGCACGATTGAAATCCGCGAACAAAGGTTAACCTTAACAGAACGCCCGGTGCCGAAACTAGGGCCTGGACAAGTGTTGATTAAAGTCGACGCGGCGGGAGTTAACCGGCCTGATGTTATGCAGCGCAAGGGAATGTATCCGCCACCGCCTGGAGCATCAGATATTCCTGGGCTAGAAGTTGCCGGTGTTGTTGTTGCGGTTGGTACCGAGGCCAATTGGGCTGTTGGGGATAAGCTGTGTGCCTTGGTAACAGGCGGTGGATACGCTGAATATTGCCTGGCTTCAAGCCGACTGTGTTTGCCAATTCCCGATAATTTAAGTTTTGTGGAAGCTGCCGGAATCCCTGAAACTTATTTTACAGTTTGGAGCAATGTTTTCGACCGTGGCGGCTTAAAACGGGGTGAAACTATGTTGGTTCACGGCGGCAGCAGCGGGATCGGTACTACCGCAATTCAATTCGGTAAGGCTTTCAATGCCACAGTTCTAGTCACCTGCGGTTCCAAAGCAAAATGTGACTTTTGTAAAGATTTAGGCGCCGATGCGGCAATTAATTACCAAGATCAAGATTTTGTTGAAGAAATACGTAATCTTACAAAAGGAAAAGGTGTCGATTTAATCCTTGATATGATTGGCGGCGATTATTTACCGCGAAATCTGAAATCCCTTGCTGATGAGGGCAGGTTAGTGCAAATCGCGGTGCAGAAAAATCCTAAAGCGGAAGTCAACTTATTGCAAGTCATGTTAAAGAGGTTAACCCTTACGGGGTCTACCTTGCGGGCTAGGGATGATGATTTCAAAGCGGAGATCGCTTCAAAACTGCATAAACATATCTGGCCGTTGATTATTTCAAAAACAATAAAACCCATTATTCACTCGACTTTTCCGATTGAAAGGGCAATGGAGGCGCATCAACTCATGGAAAGCAATCAACATATGGGGAAAATCATTCTTAAGGTAACGCAATGAGATACAAAACACTAATTAGCGCACAAGGTTTATTACAAAATGTTAACAAGCAAGATTGGATTGTGGTTGATTGCCGCTTTTCGCTGGCAGATGCTGAGGCGGGATTTAAAGCTTATCGGCATGGGCATCTTCCAGGCGCCCGTTATGCCGATTTAAACAAGGATCTGTCAGGTCAAATTACTGATTACACTGGACGGCATCCCTTGCCGAACTTTTCTCAACTTGCCAGGAAACTGGGGGAATGGGGTATTGATAATCATACTCAGGTCGTCGCTTATGACGATGCAGGTGGTGTATTTGCGAGCCGGTTATGGTGGTTGTTGCGTTGGCTTGGCCACTACCAAGTTGCTGTTCTCGATGGAGGATTAACACACTGGAAAAAACTGGGTTACCCCTTAACTACGGTATTGCCCATTTTGAAGCCGGTGATTTTTCGACCTTATCCAGGCGAAGACTCAGGGTTAACAGCGATACAAGTGGAGAATGGTCTGGCGCAAAAACAACTCTGTCTGATCGATGCCCGTGCGGCGGAGCGTTTTCACGGACAACAAGAGCCTATGGATTCGGTAGCCGGTCATATTCCAGGCGCTTTAAGTCGGCCTTTTCAAAGTAACTTGGATAAGGACGGGCTGTTTTTTTCTTCGGAAAAATTGCAATCCCAATTTAATCAACTTATTGGAAATAAGAGCTCAAATCAGGTCGCCCATATGTGCGGTTCGGGCGTGACTGCATGCCATAACTTATTGGCGATGGAAATTGCAGGGTTAACTGGTTCGAAGCTGTATCCTGGATCGTGGAGCGAATGGATTCGTAATAAAAACAGATCAGTTACAAAATAGAAAATACCTACTTGGTCAGTAACTTTTAATGTAAAAAATGTCTTACTTATTCATAAGGTTAAGAGAAAAGCTTAATGTCCTACAGGGAAAGTGATATTAAAGATTCATATGAGTAATTACAAAACAAAAGAAACAACAATCTCGGTTATTAAAAGTTTATTTGTATTGTCTTACATTTAACATGAGGCGAAAATTAGTAATCTGATTACAAAATACCTAAATAGGGTCTATTATGTTAAGTGGTATCGATTCGTAAAAATGAATTACCCGTGCAAATATTTCAGTCGGAAATTGCAGGTTACCGATGTTATAAAAACAAACTGTTGAACTTTTTTCATCGTTATTGTTTCCTGGTAGTGTGATCAGCAAGCATCAGAATTTTTTATAAAAGTCTTTCAAGATATAAAAATCTAGAGTGTATTAATTTTGAAAAAACTATCAGGGCTTAATTTCAATCTATTGGCTACTTGTTTTGGCTAATTCGCGCCAACTAACTCCGCCTACATAAAATTCTTCATTTCAGTATTGATTCCAATACTGGCGTCTTTATTGCAGTGGCAACTTTGGCCGATATTATCGCCCAAGAACCTGGATATTTCTCTACCCTGCCGTATTTTTAAGTGCATGGATAGGTGGCTTCATTGGGGGTATTTTTGCCACTTGTATCGCTACTGCCCTGGGTGTGTTTATATTCATCCAACCTCAATTCACTTGGCAAGTTGAGCAATAACAATCATTTATATTCGATAGCAATATTTATGAGCATGGGGCTTTTGTTCAGCCTTGTTTTTGAACGTTTAAATCGCACAACCGGAGATTTGAAACGAATTAAAGAGCTTGAGATTGAGCGGCAGAAGTTCTTCCTGCTGGCTGAAAGTAGCAGCGAATTTATTGGCATGTGCGACCTCGACATGAATCCACTCTATGTCAATCCCGAGGGACGGCGCATGGTCGGCCTACCGGATATGGCCGCCGCTTGCCGGGTCAAGGTACAGGATTACTACTTTCCAGAGGATCAGCGTTTCATCGCAGAGGAGTTCTTCCCGCGTGTGCAGCGGGAGGGGCACGGCGACGTGGAGATCCGCTTGCGACACTTTCAGACCGGCGAGCCGATTTGGATGTTCTACTATCTGTTCTGTGTCTACGATGCCATCGGCGTGCCCGTCGGCTGGGCAACTGTCAGCCGCAATATTACTGAACGCAGACAAGCAGAGACGGCGCTGCGCGAGAGCGAGCGCGAATTTCGGGTTCTAACCGAGGCCATGCCGCAAATTGTCTGGGTCACACGGCCTGACGGCTGGAACGTCTATCACAACCAGCGCTGGGTCGAATATACCGGGCTTACGCTAGAGGAAAGTTATGGCCATAGCTGGATAGATGCTGTTCACCCGGACGATAAGCAAAGCGCATGGGAGGCATGGCAACGCGCAACGCGGCAACATGAAAGCTATTCCCTAGAATTTCGCCTACGGCGGGTAGATGGGGTTTATCGATGGTGGCTGATCCGGGGCGTGCCGCTGTTGAATGAGAACGGTGAAATTGAAAAATGGTATGGCACGTGTACCGACATCCAAGATTTAAAAGAAGCGGATATCGCTATACGCGAAAGTGAAGCACGGTTAAATTACGCTTTGGAGATGTTAAATACCGGCGCCTGGGAAGTGGACTTGGAAACGCGCGCTGCTTATCGCTCGATAGAACATGCGCGTATTTTTGGTTATCCTGACTTAGAGTCACCTTGGTCGCAAAAAATATTTCTGGATCATGTGCTGGAGGAAGACCGCCCAGAAATAGCTGCATTAGTCGAGAATGCGTTTCGTACAGGCAGCGAAACGAGTTTTGAATGTCGAATACGCCGTACCGATGGCGAGGTTCGCTGGGTTATGGGTGCAGGGAGGTTTCGCGTAAACAGGTTGGATGGTAAAAAACAAGTCGCCACCGGTGTTATTCAAGATATTACGGATACCAAACGGCACCTTATCAATGAGAAGCAACGCTGGGTGGATGCCTTTACTCATTGTGCGCATGGCATTGTTCTAGGCGATCCTCAATCTGAAACAATTACCTCACTTGTAATCCTGCATTTGCCCGAATGTTGGGTTATGACAGCCCAAATGAAGTTGCAAGGAATGGCCATTTTAGAGCTTTACCATCCAGAACGAAGAAAAATGCAAAAAGCTTATATTGAACAATCCGATGAAGTAGGTCATAATCCATTACGAAACTGATCCATCAGCGCAAAGATGGTGTTAGCATTGATGTTCAGGTCGATTTAGTGAGTGTTAAGAATGCCGAAGGTAAAGTTCTTTACCGGGTGGCCACTATCCAAAATATCACCGAAAAGAAACGCGCCAGGGAAGAGTTGCAACAACTTAATTCCGAATTGGAACAACGCGTTGAAATGCGCACGGAAGAACTTGCAACGCTTAACCAGTCACTGGAAACCTTTGTTTATTCAGTTTCCCATGATCTTAAAACGCCATTACGTGGTATCGAAGGCTATAGCCGCCTTTTGCAGGAAGACTTCAGTGGAAAACTGGACGGAGAAGGCAAGTTATTCCTGAAAAATATTCGTGAAGGCATCACACGGATGAACGAATTAATCGATGACCTGCTTGCCTATTCACGCATGAACCGTCGAAAATTGGATGAAGAAACGGTTGATACTGCGCTGCTACTGAAAAATATCCTGCTTGAAAATTCTCCGGAAATAAAAAAGCGAGGGGTAAAGGTTGATATCAACCTGCCCACATCGACTGTTCAGGCTGATAAGGAAGGTTTGGCGCTGGTTCTGCGCAACTTATTGGGAAACGCACTGAAATTCACCCAACATAAAGCGGATCCGCATATTGAGATCGGGTGCTAATCAAGACGAAAATACAGTGACTTTGTGGATAAAAGATAACGGTATCGGTTTTGACATGAAATATGGCGATCGTATTTTCGAAATTTTTCAGCGTTTACACCGGCTGGAAGATTATCCTGGCACCGGTATCGGTTTGGCGCTAGTCAAAACCGCCATGGAACGTATGGGCGGCAAGGTTTGGGCGGAAAGTGAACCCGGCCAGGGCGCCATCTTTTATTTGACGCTAAAAAAATAGCTCAAAATCATGGAATAAAAGAGCAATTTCTGCTGGAAAATGCGGACTTAAGTATGGACTATAATAATTATAAATTTGGAGATCGTGAATGACTCAGACCACAACCAATAACTATCCTCCTATCTTACTGGTCGAAGATAACCCGTGGATGTGGATCTTACCCTGCGTGCATTTGCCACGGCGTAAGCTCGCAACGAAGTGCTAGTTGCGCGTGACGGGGAAGAAGCGTTATTATGGATTCCTCGCTGGGAAGCCGGTGAACCCACGCCTGCTGTGATTCTGCTTGATCTTAACATGCCGCGCGTCGATGGCTTAACCGTCCTAAAAACGCTGAAAACCCACCCCGAATTTAAAGAAATTCCTGTTGTAGTTCTAACTACATCCAAGGAAGACCGAGATATCAGTAAAGCTTACGAATTGGGCGTTAATTCCTATATCGTTAAGCCGGTGGATTTCGACAACTTCATGGAAGTGGCGCAACAAATTGAATTGTACTGGTGTGTTTATAACGAATTGCCCAAATAAAAAGCATGAAGCTGCTTTATATTGAAGATTCTCCCAGTGATGTCGATCTAACCCGACGGGCGCTCGAGCGCTCAGCTCCCGAGATTGAGTTGCAGGTCGTTACGACATTGAATGCCGGTTTTGCACTTTTGGAGCTGCCGCTTAACTTTGATATCCTGCTGATCGATCTTCATTTGCCGGATGGCTCTGGTTTTGAAGTCCTCAATTACGTCCGCGAACGTAGCTTACCGCTGGCAATGATCATTCTTACCAGTTCCGGAGACCAGGAATCGGCGATTGCCGCGCTCAAGGCGGGGGCTGACGATTATCTTGCCAAAGGCAGCGATTATCTCGACCGTTTACCGGATACTTTAAGAACTGCGCTCAACCGTTTTCGTGATTCTTCAGTAAGAAAAAATCAAATATTGCATGTGCTTTTTGTCGAGAATATCCGGGCTGACCTGGATATGATAAAACACCATTTGGCACTAAAATCACCGCACATTCAAATTACCGCGGTGGCAAGCGCGGAGGATGCCCTGGAAAAGCTTCCAGATTCGGTTAACGCTACGGTTAACTTTGATTTGCTGTTGGTCAATTATCACCTGCCGGGCATGGATGGGTTGGATTTTGCCAGAATTATACGTCAGGAGCGAGGGCTTAGTATTCCTATCGTGCTCATCACCAGCCAGGGAAGTGAAGAACTTGCCGTTCGCGCGCTACAATTGGGTGTCGATGATTATTTGATGAAGCGTACTGGCTACCTGAATGAACTGGCGGCAACCCTGGAAAATGTAAAACGTCAGGCTGACCTTAAACATGAGCGGGCATCCCTAAGAGAAGCTAATCAACGACTTAACCATTTAATTACTGCAAGCCCCTGTATGCTTTTCTGTTTGCGGGTTGTGGACAGTAAGCTGATACCTGTATGGGTTAGCAAAAATATTGAAATCATGTTTGGCTTTACTCACATCGAAGCCTTAACACCGAACTGGTGGGTTTCCCATATCTACCCGGACGATCGTGAGCGGGCGGTAACAGCAACCAGCAGAATCTTAACCGAAGGTCGACTTTCGCATGAGTATCGTTTTATGCACCGCGATGGTCACGCAATGTGGCTCCGTGAAGAACTTCGCCTGGTAAAAGACAAGCGAGGCAAGCCATTAGAAGTTATCGGGACTTGGCTTGACATCAGTCAAGGTAAACGAATTGAAGCAGTCCAAATGGCTCGCAATGCAGTTCTTGACCAGATCGTCGGTAATCAAAAGTTAACCAGCATATTGGAAGACATTGCCCATCGTCTGGAGGATATCAACCCGGACATGATTGTTTCTATTCTGTTGTTTGACCGATCCAAAGGGCAACTATTTATAGGCGCAGCGCCAAGTTTACCTGATTTTTACAATACTGCTATAGAGGGTCTGGTTCCGTCAAAAGGACGAGGCTCTTGCGGCACAGCAGTCTATCTAGGCGAACCTGTCATTGTCACGGATATTGATAATCATCCGTATTGGATGTCATTTCTGGAGTTAACCCAAAGGGCAAATCTTCATGCGTGTTGGTCTGTACCCATTAAGGATGATAGCGACCGGGTTATTGGAACTTTTGCAATTTACTACACGACCAAACGCGCCCCTTTACCAGCAGAATTGGAGTTGATCGGAGAATTTACCCGTATCACCGCCTTAGCTATTCAGAAAGTGCATGCGGCTGACGCTTTGCGGCAATCTGCTGCTGTTTTCGAAAGTACCCGGGATGGTGTGATCATTACTGATCTGGCTCCACAAATTGTTGCCATTAACCGTGCCTACACCGAAATCACGGGGTATAGCGAAATGGAAGTGTTAGGAAAAAATCCCAGTATTCATAAATCCGGTGTACATGATACCGATTTTTACAAAAAACTATGGAGCAACATTAAGGACACGGGGCATTGGCAGGGTGAAATATGGAACCGTCGCAAGAGCGGCGAGATTTATGCGCAATGGCTGACAATCAGCACAGTGCTGGATGAGTTGGGCAGCCCGCGACATTATGTGGGTGTGTTTACGGATATTAGCCAGGTTAAACAATCCGAAGCCCGTCTGGAATATCTGGCGCATTATGATCCGCTCACCCAGCTACCAAACCGGTTGCTGGTTCAATCACGGCTGGAGCAAGCTATCGAGCGCGCTGAACGTCATAATTACCGTATTGCAGTATTGTATATCGACTTGGATCGCTTTAAGACCGTCAATGACAGTTTAGGCCATCCTGTTGGCGACGAACTGCTCATTGCTTTATCACAACGTTTAAGTACGCGTTTGCGTCATGATGACTTTTTGGCACGATTGGGTGGCGATGAGTTTCTTTTGGTAATGGAGTTTGTGCCCTTGCCGGAAGGTGCGGCTCCACACTCGCGCGATCACTTATCGATATGTTAACAACTCCATTTCGGTTGCCCTCTGGGCATGAGGTTTTTGTCAGCATCAGCATAGGTATTAGTTTGTTTCCAGACGATGCAAAGTCAGTCACCGAGTTAATTCAATATGCCGACTTGGCCATGTACCAGGCGAAACAGGTTGGTCGTAATACCTATCAATTTCACACACAAGAGCTTACGTTAGCCGCTAGCGAAAGACTGGCACTGGAAACCAGCTTACGATATGCGCTAGAGAGAGAGGAATTCGTTCTGCATTATCAACCCTTAATTAATGCACTCACCGGAGCCATTATCGGAGTTGAGGCCTTAGTGAGGTGGCAACCCGATGACCAAAATTTGGTGTTTCCAAACAAATTTATCCCAATCGCAGAAGAAACCGGCCTAATTGTACCCTTGGGAGAATGGGTTTTACGCACCGCTTGTATTCAAGCCTTTGCTTGGACGAATGCCGGTCTTCCTCCTATAATTATGGCGGTTAACCTGTCAGGACGACAGTTCCAGTCCGGAAAAATTGTGGCTTTGGTTAAAGATGTGCTAAATGAAACCGGATTACCGGCACATCAATTGGAACTTGAACTGACAGAAAGTATCGTCATGGACCAGGCTGAACAGGCTATCTCTACCTTGGACGGGTTAAAAGCCTTGGGCGTAAGATTAGCTATCGACGATTTTGGCACCGGTTACTCTTCCCTTGCTTACCTCACGCGATTCCCTATCGACAAATTAAAGATTGATCGAAGTTTCGTCAGCGATATTACTGAAAAAACCAACGCCAACGAGATCGTCTCAACCATTGTTGCCATGGCAAAAAGCTTAAAGCTTGATGTTCTCGCGGAAGGTGTGGAAAATCAACAACAGCTTAACTGTTTATGTCAATATGGCTGCGACCAATACCAAGGCTATCTGTTTAGCAAACCAGTCCCAAAAAATGAAATTGAACAAATGTTGCTGGATTTTCAAAATAACTCACAAGAAGCTACAAATCCATCGCCCAGACTGACTTCCATTAAAAGTTAATTACGATTGTAATTGCCAATGAATTTTTGATTTTTCATGAACTCCTTAAGCCGACAACTATAGGGATAGCCACTGTTCTTAATTGTATTGCACCTATATAACTAATTTTCAACATGGCAGTGCTTTGTTTAGCCTTAACATATCGTCCCATTAAAGTTTCATGAATGCTAAAACAAGATTTTAATCTCTATTATTCTGCGGTGGTTAAAAATAGATGATGAGTAATTCATTTAGCACTAAATCAGTTATTCAATATTATGGCTCATCTTCACGATGGGTCAGATATGGTATTGTTTTTGCTGGTTTGTCATTGCTTTATCTTCCAGCAATAGAATTCTGGGGGCGTGGTGGTTTATTGCTGTATTTTTTTGCAATTATCCTGATTGAGTCCAGGATTGGTCTGAAATCCAGTTTTTTCGCGTTAATATTCTTATTAATAGGCATAAATTATTATCTATTCGCCCCACTTTGGCATTCGAATCCTTATGATGCGTTATTTTTAAATTCCGGCTTTTGTTTGATAACCGCAGTAATCATTGCCGTATCCCGCTTTCATCATCTAGAAGCCATTGCATTATTAGAGAATAAGCAGGATTTGGATCTTGCCCAATCAGTTGCGCAAGTCGGTAGTTGGCGGTTCAAAGCCGACGAAAAAAAAGTCTTCTGGACTGATGAAAAATATCGCATCTTCGAAATCGACAAGCGACACTGAAGTCACGATTGACACATTTTTTTCGGCCATCCATCCAGAAGACCGGGAATATGTGGACCTGAAGTGGCAGGCCTGTCTGCGCGGGGAACCTTATGATATAGAACACCGCATCATCGTCGCTGGCGGTAAGGTGAAATGGATACGAGAAAAAGTCGTTCTCCAGTTTGATGATAATGGGAACGTACTGGGTGGCTTCGGCATCACGCAGAATATAACCGGGCGCAAACAGTCTGAAGCGCAAATGCAAGCCATTATTGAGCGCTATGAGTTGGTTCTCGAGGGCGCTCAGGATGCTATTTGGGATTGGGATGTAATCAATAAACAAGTGCATTATTCTTCCCGTTGGAAAGCGTTGCGTGGTTATGATGAAGACGAGATCGGAACGGACGAAGAAGAATGGGCTGATCATATTCATCCGGAAGATAAAGCAAACGTTATTGCCGCCGTCCAGTCTCACTTTGAAGGCAAGAGCCCTGTTTTTTATGAAGAATATAGGGTGCGTTGCAAGGACGGTTCCTGGAAATGGATAATAGATCGAGGAATTGCAAAAAAAGACCTGTCAGGCAGGGTCGTTCGAATGGCGGGTTCGGAGAATGACATTACCGCTCGAAAATTGGTGGAGATAGAATTATCCAACCGGGAAAATCAGTTAAATCTCATAATGAACCTGACGCCGGCGTTGATTTCATACGTAAATGCCGATTTGATGTATTTAAGGATTAATAAGACTTATGAAGATTGGTTCGGAATTTCCAAGGAAGATATTATCGGAAAAAAAGTAAGGGAAGTGATTGGTGAAAGGATGTGGGTAACGGCTCTAACCATATCTTAAGCGAGCATTGGCGGGCGAGACAGCTAGTTACGAAGACAATCTTTTATATGCTAACAATATCTCACGATGGGTTAAAGCTGCTTTTGTACCAGATATGGACCCAACAGGTGAAGTAAAAGGCATTGTGATCCATGTGATTGATATTGATGAACGTAAACAGGCCGAAAGGGTCTTGCAAGAAACCAAACAACAGGTGCGTTTGGCTACCGAAGCAACAGGCGTTGGTATTTGGACATGGAATGTCTTAACTAATGAAATTCGCTGGGATGAGCAGATGTTTCGGATCTATGGGTTTACGCCAGATTTAGAGGGTCTAGAATTATACAAAGCCTGGAGTAACGCTGTCCTGCCCGAAGATTTGCCGAACCAGGAGCAGGGCTTGCAAAAATCCATCCGTTCAGGCATCGGCGGTAATCGTCAATTCCGTATTTGCCGACCAGGAGAAAAAGACTGGCGATATATTGAAAATGTGGAAATTGCCCGTAAAAACGGGCAAGGCGAAACCGAATGGTTAATCGGGACAAATCTTGATATCACAGATCGTAAAACCACCGAGTTGGTGTTAATCGACCGTGAAAATGAATTACAGCTGATTATAAATTCGATGCCAGCATTGATTGCCTATGTCGACCCTGAATTCCGTTATTTGCGGGCAAATTCGACTTATTTCCATTGGTTGGGGATTCCTGCAGAAAACATTGTCGGTCAGAAAGTTAACCATGTTGTTGGTGAAGCTGCCTGGCAAAAAATAAAGCCCTACATGGAAAAGGCGATGTCAGGTGAGCAGGTTCACTACGAGCTTCAAATGCCATATAAAACGGCTCCGCCACGCTGGATTCACGCCAACTATGTCCCTGATAAGGATACCGATGGAAATGTTAAAGGCATTGTTGCCCTGATTGTCGATATAGGGGAAATCAAGCAAGCCGAAATGGATATTGCAAAATTAAACAAGTCATTGTTACATCGTGTTGAAGAATTACAGGCGATTTTTGATACCGCACCCATCGGTATTGCGATCGCCGATGATCCGGAAGCTAAAGCATATTCGTGGCAATCCTGTTATGGAGCATATGTTAGGTTTACCTTCAAATAGCGAACTTTCCTTAAGTAGTGATGTGCCTCCACCGGTACGCGTAATTATAGATGGTCACGAGCCGCCTGACATGGAATTGCCGATGCAGCGCGCTGGCCGGGGTGAAACAATTACTAACCAGATGCTTGGAGATCATTCGACCTGATGGCCAGTTCATCAATGTAGTTGGAAGCGCCGTGCCTTTATTCGACGGACAAGGTATTCCGCGTGGTTCAATCGGCGCTTTTATGGATATTACAAGTCTGAAAAGAACCGAATTAGCTTTAAAGAACAGCGAAGAACGGTTTCGGCTGGCTCAAAAATCCGGAAATCTGGGAATCTTCGACCAAAACCTGATTAGCGGTGAAATACAATGGGACGAACGGCTACGCGAGCTTTGGGGCGTAAAGCCTGATGAACTTCTCGTTACTGATACCTGTATGGCGAGTGTGCATCCAGATGATCGGGCACAGGTCTCACGCCGCCGTGAAGCGCTCATTGAATCCTCAAGGCAATGGTGAATATCATGCCGAATATCGTATTATTCGCCCTACCGATAACCAGATGTTCTGGTTAGCTGCTTACGGCATCACTACTTTTAACAAGATCGCCCTGTTAGACTTGTCGGCTTTGTCCAGGATATCAGCGAACGAAAACGCGCAGAGGAGATGCAGCGTATTACCGAAATTCGGCTCAGCTTAGCTATGGAAGCCTTAAATGCCGGCTTTTGGGAATGGGAACGCGAGGGAAATAAGGCCTATTTTTCACCTGTATGGAAAATGCAACTCGGCTATGAGGATCATGAATTGCCAAATCGGCAAGAAGAATGGGAAAAACGTCTCCATCCCGACGACAGAGAATATATATTCAAAACGGTTGAGCACTATCTTAATAACTTTATGCCAAGTTATACAGTCGAATTCCGCCTGTGTCATAAAGATGGTTCGTACCGATGGATTCAGAGCCGTGCAGGGTTAACCTACAACCAAGATGATCAGCTTGTTCGTATGGCAGGAATCCATTTAGACATTACTGATTTAAAGAATGCGCAAATACTGAACCAGCAACGCGATAAAATGGAAGAAGCATTCCGTTTGAATGTTGCCAGCCAGACCGTAGCGGCTATCGCTCACGAACTAAATCAACCCCTTACCGCAATCACCTATTTTTCCGATGTGGCCGTGGACATGATTCGATCCGGTAAGCAGAATACAGAAAAAGTGACCGAGATTTTAGAAAATTGTTCCAGTTCAAGCACAGCGGGCGGGTCATGTTATTAGGCAATTGATGACTTTATTGCAGAAAGGTGAGTTCCTTAGCGAACCCTTGGATATCAATAAAATTGTTAATTATGTGTATGAGTACATTATTAAAAATAATAATTTGAATTCTTTGGTTTTTGATTTGAAACTTGCTTCGGGTCTTCCAAAAGTACTAGCCAATGGCCTGCAAATCCAAAAAATTCTTATTATACTTGTTAACAATAGCTTGGAAGCCATGCAGGAAACCGGAAATACTACCGGAATGTTAACGATTACAACTCGTCTTTACTCTAGCTCTCCGGCTATGGTACAAATTACAGTGTGTGATAGCGGAATAGGCGTGACGGATAGCAAAATGCTCAGCAAAATTTTCCAACCTTTTTATACTTCAAAGTCATCCGGCTTAGGCATGGGGCTTGCGATTAGTAAAGCCTTAATTGAAGCTTATGGCGGAAAAATGTGGGCAGATCAAAACCCGGATATAGGAATCAGTGTTCATTTTACTTTACCATTTGCAACATGAATGCAGAACCCTGTGTTTTTATTGTTGATGATGACGGTGCGGTGCGCAAAAGCCTCGCCCTTGTTGTTGAAAATGCCGGTCTTGCTTGTCAAGCATTTGAAAGTGCGGAAGATTATCTTCAATCAATCCAATCCGACAGACCGGGCTGTTTGCTGCTCGATGTCAATTTACCAGGCTTGAATGGTTACGAATTACAAGACGAACTTAATCAACGTAATATACACATTCCTATAATATTCCTGAGTGCTTACGGTGATATCCCTATGACAGTTAAGGCGATTAAAGCAGGCGCTACCGATTTCTTAACCAAACCTGTGCCAAGTAAATTGTTGATAGAACGAATTCAGGGCGCACTGGAAGACGATAATCGGCTGTCGAAAAAAATTAAGGACGAGAAAGTTTTTCGAAATCTTATTGATCGCCTTACTTTTCGCGAAAAGGAGATCTTGCCTTTGGCTATAGCGGGCATTTCCAACAAAGAGATTGCGCAGAAATTAGGTATTAGTTACCGTACAGTTGAAACGCATCGAATTCGAATTTTGCGAAAAACCGGGACAATCAATTTCCTGGAGTTGGCGCGGTTATGTGAAGATCACAATTTTGCTTTGACAAAAATATCTTGATTTTTTTAATTTAAAAAATTTATTTTGTCATAGACTACGCACAACTTAGCAAGTTAGTTAAGAAGAAATATTGCAGTATTCCTGTTTGCTATGTTTGTTGACAAGTTAAGATTCGTTGAATAAAACATTTCACCCTCCATAAAATTTGAATCAAGTCACATAGGTGCGTGTTTGCACTCATAGAATTTACTAATAATCCCAGCTTTACTTAACTGCAAGTTTCCTCGCATAAGTCACTGTTGATTAGTAATTATCGAGGAATTTATTTTTCTGGATTTATAGTTTTTCTTTTTTGTTACAGGTTGTTTTTCCGTACGGAAAAACAACCTGTAATTAAATTGCAAAAGCTCCCCCTCCAATTTTAGAAATCAGTTAGTTAAGAAAGGAACATAACCCATGGTGTTTTTTGGTAATAACAAATTATTTGAGTCGCGTATTGAAGAGGCCGTTCATATTATCGATAAAATGGCGGCAGGCGATTATTCTGTCAATATCGATACTTCAGGCTCGGATGTCGTGGCAAGGCTCATGCGATCGCTAAAAAATAACTTGGTCACGCAAGAGCGGCGGATTTCTGAAGGACGCCGGGAAGCAGACAATAATTTTGATATGAGGGTCTGCCTTGAATTAACAAACAATTATCTCGAGCGTATCGCTCAAGGTGATATTCCTGCGAAGTTGACCGATAACAGTGATTTTCCAGCTGAATTTATTGCCGTCAAAAATAATCTTAACGCCACCCTCGACATGTTAAGCGAAACCAGGCGTTTGGCTGACGATAATCAACGTGTGAAAGCCGCACTGGATAATGTGACAACCAATGTCATGATTGCCGATAATGATCGCAATATCATTTACATGAATAGATCGGTGGCAGATATGCTCGCAAATGCAGAGGCTGACGTACGCAAAGTGTTGCCCAATTTCGATGCTTCTCGCCTGTTGGGTTCAAACATGGACCAATTTCATAAGCACCCGGCACACCAAAAAGACTTATTGGCTAATTTCACTAGTACCCATCGGGCACAAATCCAGGTGGGAGTGCGTACTTTCCGGCTGATCGCCAATCCAATAGTTAATAGCCAGGGACAACGTTTAGGTTCAGTCGTGGAATGGGCTGATCGCACAGACGAGGTGGCGGCGCAGAACGATGTTAATGCCTTAGTTGATGCGGCTATTAATGGCGAGTTGACTAAACGGATTACGCTTGATGGCAAGGTTGGCTTTACTTACGATGTCGCTGAAAAAATAAACCAGATGCTGGATGCCATTACCGCACCGTTTAATGTGGTTGGCAACTATCTCCATAATATTGCGGAAGGTATCTTGCCCGAGAGGATTTCTGACGAATATAAAGGTGATTATGAGGTTTACAAAAAAAACATGAACCGTACCACCAATATCTTAAAAGGTTTCGTCGATAGCTTACAGTACGTGACTAATGAACAAACTAAAGGCGATATTGATGCTTTAATTGATGACTCAAGGTTTAGAGGGTTTTATCAAACTATTGCCCAAGGTGTTAACCTTATGGTTACCGGTAATATTCAGGATAACAACAAAGCGATGGCTTGTGTCCAAGCCTTTGGTGAGGGCAATTTCGATGCCCACTTAGATCGATTCCCTGGAAAAAAAGCATATATCAACGACACGATTGAACAAGTACGTTGCCATCTGAAAGCCCTGATATCTGATACCAGTATGTTGGCTGAAGCCGCCCTTGATGGGAATATACAAACACGTGCGGATGCGACGAGGCATTTAGGCGATTTCCGTAAAATCATCGAAGGCATTAATGCTACTTTGGAAACTATCGTTACTCCGATTATTACGGTTAAGACAGCAGTTGACTCTATAAGCACCGCAGCCAAGGAAATCTCTGCCGGAAATGCAGACCTTTCTCATCGCACCGAACAGCAGGCCGCGAGTCTGGAAGAAACAGCATCTAGTATGGAAGAACTGGCCGCCACAGTAAAACAGAATGCAGATAATGCACGCCAGGCCAACCAAATGGCGTTAACCGCGTCAGATGTCGCGGTTAAGGGCGGAAGCATGGTGCAACAAGTCGTGGATACCATGTATTCCATTAACGAGAGCGCCCGCAAGATTGTCGATATCATAAGTGTGATCGACGGCATAGCCTTGCAAACCAACATACTTGCACTTAACGCAGCAGTTGAAGCTGCGAGGGCAGGTGAGCAAGGACGTGGATTTGCCGTAGTTGCCAGCGAAGTACGCAATCTGGCGCAGCGTTCGGCGGCGGCGGCGAAAGAAATCAAAGGACTAATCGGGGATTCGGTCGAAAAAGTCGAGGACGGTAGCAAGCTGGTTGGAGAAGCTGGCAAAACCATGGGCGAAATCGTAGTATCGGTTAAACGGGTCGCTGATATTATGTCTGAAATTGCAGCGGCATCGGCGGAGCAAAGCTCCGGTATCAATCAGGTTAACCAAGCAGTTACGCAAATGGACGAAGTCACCCAGCAGAATGCAGCGCTGGTTGAGCAGGCAGCAGCGGCGGCTGAATCTTTGGAAGAGCAGGCTGAAACTTTAAGCGAAACCGTTGCTGCTTTTCGGTTGAAATCCGATGTCAAAATTTCTACTCCACACCGACCTGCCAGCCAGATTGTTGTCCAGCATAGACCCTCACCGCGTCCAGCAACTACTTTGGTTAAGCCATTTCAGCATAATAATGATGAGTGGATCGAGTTTTAATGATCAATTCGTTTGGAGAAATAATAAATGGGGCAATGCAGTTAACCTTATATTTCGTTGTGTTTATAAAAAACTTAACCAAGCGATTGATAAGGCGGTTTTTTAGAGTTCATGAAAATTGTGAAATAGTTAGTTTCAAATGCCCTCAATGGAGGAATAGCACAGATTCTTTAAGAAAAATCGTAAAAATGAATATACCCCTCCAAAATGGAGTTTAAACTTCAATGTTTAATCGAGACTGAATATCCACAACTTTTTTGATGATATAGCAATTATTTCTTTTGAGATATGAGAAAAGCCATGAAAAATGGGGTTTTATAATTAAATGATCATATCTTTAGTTTGTTCCAAATTATCTATTAAGTGCTTATCCATGGAAAAGTCCTTGTTGATAAGAAGAGGTATTAGACTGGCTAAAACCGGTCTGCTAAACAGATACCCTTGCATAACGTGACATCCCAAACTTTGCATTGCACTAGCCTCATCTTTTGTTTCTACGCCCTCTGCCACAAGGGTGAAATTTAATGCGTTGGCTAGCCCAATAATAGTACCCAATAATAGAGGTGTGTTTGGATTGGTTAATAGGTCTTCGATAAAAACTTTATCGATTTTTAGCCCATCTAAAGGAAGCTCCTTAAGGGAGGCTAAGCTAGAAAATCCACTTCCAAAATCATCAATGACTATTTTGACACCTATTTCCCGCAATTGCTTAAATACTTGGGGGTTGTTTACACTTTGTAATCCTGTTTCGGTGATCTCAAGCTGTAAATATTCGGCGGGTACTCGAGTTTCATTGAGTATTTCTCTGATATTTTTTAACAGGGCTGGATTTTGGAAATATGTTGAAGAAATATTTATCCCTACTTTAATAAAAGCCAATCCCGAATTTCGCCATTGTTTAAGTTGTTCACATACTGTTTTTAATACCCAATAACCTAATTGGGGTATTAATCCCATTTGTTCAGCCAGAGGTATAAAGTCTTGTGGTGAAATAACGCCTTTATCAGGATGTTGCCACCTTGCCAGCGCCTCTAAACCAACTATTTTTCCTGTTTCGAGATCAACTTGAGGTTGATAAACTACGATAAATTCTTCTTTGCTGAAGGCGTCCCGTAGCATACTTTCTTGCTCAAAGCGTTGCTGCGCTTGATTTGCCATCTGTGGGGAATAAAAAACATATCGCTGTTTGCCTGTTTGCTTTGCATAATACATCGCCGTATCCGCAGCTTTAAGTAACTCGGACTCGGTAGTTCCGTGTTTAGGAAATAGTGCAATGCCAATGCTTGCTTTGGGAGTTAAATATCGATCTTCAATAATCAGTGGTTGATTGATCCTTTGTAAACACCGTTTCGCTATTTCAGTAACACTCGACTCATCAGTTATGTTATTCAATAAAATACAGAACTCATCGCCACCAAGGCGGACTATAAAATCAATCTCACGTGCAATAACCTTAAGCCGTTGCGCAATCTCTTGTAAAAATTGATCACCTGCGTGATGACCAAAATTATCATTAATACTTTTAAACCCATCAAGATCAATGAACATGAAGGCAAACTGAGATTTACGCTGCATCGCCGATTTTATAAAATCTTCCATCCGCTCTTGATAGTACGAGCGATTTGCCAAGCCGGTTAAGTGATCAAAATAGGCTAACCGATGAATTTGTTTTTCAGCTTGTTTTTTGTGTGAAATATCTTGCACGATTCCAGTGATAAATAGTGTATTTTTGGTTGTTATCGCTTCAATTTCTTGCTGAACTTCGATAACTTCTAATGAATTTACATTAATTTGGTACTCTATATGTTGGATGGCTTTACTATGGGCGGCTGCTTTAATGACTTCTTTGACAAATTCGCGATCTTTGGGATGGACCAGTTTAATGAATCCTGCTAACGAACCATCAAAGGAATCCAAATTTATACAGCATAAATCAGCAAGCTGATCTGAAATAGTAAATTGATCGCGTTGAGTATCCCATGTCCAATAACCCAGTCGAGCAATTCTTTGTGCGGCGGTTAATTGCATTTGGCTATTTCTAAGCTCAGCCGTGGCCTGACCAGCCCTCAATCCAAAATTAATCCGCTGAATAAGGATAAGATAATTAATTGGCTTGGTAATAAAGTCAGTCGCTCCAGCATTGAAGGCTTTATTGATTGATTCGACATCATCCATTCCAGTCGCCATGACGATTGGAATATCTGTTAAGGCGGGATCTTTTTTTAGAATGTTACACGTTTCAAAACCATCTAATCCAGGCATCATGGCATCGAGCAATACTAGGTCGGGTAGCTCTCTTTTAACAAAATCAATGCCTGCGGCGCCGGAATCCGTTTCATCGACAGTAAATCCCTGCGCACTTAATACTGAACTGGTTATTAAACGAAATCCCGGATCGTCGTCTATAAGTAATATTCTTTTTTTATTCTTAGATTTTTTGACGTGATCGTTTTTTTTATTTTCAATTGGTAATATCTCTTTCTTTAAAGCTTCAATTACAGAAGGCAGCTCTTTAAGCATGGTTTCTACTTCAGATCTGGCTCCATCAATATGTCCTTGATTACCAATAGCCTCTAAATTTGCAGCGTAGCGCGCTAAGTTGGTAGCCCCTAAATTGGCGCAGGATGATTTTATATTGTGCGCCAAACTTGCAATCTTTTTAGGGTTATTTTCCTCAACTGCTTTGCTTAGTTCATCAATTTCATTGGGCGCTGACTCCAAAAAAAGACTAATTGCTTTGTCCAACAAACTCTCACCGTCAGCGGTTGTTAGTGACTTAAGATTTTCCAAAGCATCTCTGTCTAAGTCGGCTATTTCCTTTGTTTCGAGAACTATCTTTATCTCAGGCTTAATCATTTCCTTAGGTTTGTTAACCTTAATCGGAATCCACCGCACCAAGACTTGTTGTAACTGCTTACGCGTGTAGGGTTTACTTAGATAATCATCCATTCCGGCAAGATTGCATTGCTCAATTACACCCTTTTGGACGTCGGCAGTAAGAGCAATAATCGGAATCCGCGGTCGATTTTCAGCGAGCTCATACTCTCTAATTTTTGCAGAAGCGCCAAAACCATCCATGCCTGGCATATGGCAGTCCATTAAAATCAGGTCAAATTTAGCATTCTTTACTAATTCAATTGCTTCCATGCCATTATTGGCAATTCGAACTTCACAACCTATCACTCTCAAAATCCCTTTGGCAACTTCCTGGTTAATAAGGTTATCTTCGGCTAATAATATCTTTGCTTGCAACCGGAAGTCGTCTTCTTTTGCCGATATTTCAGGGCGAGTTAAAATTGGCTTTTCTTTAGCTTTATATACATCCAGCAATATGTTTAGTAGATTTTTTTGCGTGACAGGTTTGCTTAATTGATGATTGATTCCATATTTTTCGTAGGGTGAGTTATCGAGAATGCTATTACCCGAACCCAGCATGACAACATCGACGCGAGGAATGTTGGGTTCTGCCCGAATCGCTAAAGCAGTATTTAACCCGCTCATTCCCGGCATTCGATAATCCAGTAGCACGCAACTATAAGGAGTGTTGTGCTTGGCTGCGTCCAATAAGCTCTTAACAGCCTGTTCGCCGGACGATACGGAGTCACAATCGATTCCCCACTGGTTAAGTTGAGCACAAATTATCGCTCGAATTGTTTCATTATCATCTGCAAGCAAAATTCGTTTATTAACCAATAAACTTTTGTCGGGTTCTTGCCGAATAATTGAGGTTAAAAATTGAAATTTTAAAGAAAAGAAAAAGCACGAACCTTCGCCAACCTTACTGTTAACATTAAGTTCGCCCCCCATCATTGCCGCTAATTCCTTGGCAATAGCTAAGCCTAAGCCTGTGCCGCTATGAGTCCGGGTAATTGAATTATCAACCTGGGTAAAGCTGTTAAAAATATTGGATAGTTGATTAGCCGGAATACCTGGACCAGTGTCAAAGACTTCAAACAATAAACCTTTTACTGGCTCTGAAGAATCGTCTTTATCGCTCCAACTCACCTTAAACTCAATTTGCCCATGTCGAGTAAATTTCAAGGCATTACCTAACAGGTTAACAAGCACTTGACGCAACCTTTCGTCATCCCCGCTAACAAAACCATGCAGATCTTCAGGAAGATTTAATATAAGTTCAACATGGTCCAAATCAATCTGGGTAGATAACATTTCGGCAATTTCTTCCAACAACTGCCTCAAGTCAAAATCCCTGATGGATAATTGAAATTTTCCTGATTCAATTTTAGAAAAATCAAGTATATTATTTATAATGCCGAGTAATGATTTGGCGGAGCGAAATGCAGTTTCCGCAAGTTTTTTTTGCGGGTTGTCCAGTTCGGAGTTCAACAACAATTCTGTCATGCCTAGTACGCCGTTCATAGGCGTTCTAATTTCGTGGCTCATAGTTGCTAAAAATTCGCTTTTTGCATGGCTGGCGGATTCGGCTCGATGGGCGAGTTCTATGGCCTCATCAGTTTTCTTCTGCAAATCCAACGTTCTTTGTTGAACTTGTTCCTCCAAAACATCGCGATGAGCTGAAACTTGTTGTTCGTAAGTAGCCAACTCTTCGGACATTTTGTTGAAAGAATGAGCTAGCTCGGCTATTTCACCGGATTTCGATGCCACAAAAAATTTCTTACCGAAATTTCCCTTTGCGATGTCATGGGTAGCTAAAACTAATTTCTTGATGGGTTGGGTTATTCGTCGTGTTTGCCATAGTGTCAAAACTATCCCAAAAATGATGGTCAGGGACGCGATCATTAATGTTTGCAGTAAAAACTGTTTGGAATTTGCATAAATGCTGTCTTGACTTATGCCAAGTTGCACATAACCAATAATTTCTGGATTATTGCTCTGCGAAGCCTGGTCGGATGTAAAATCGCTTTCTAATCCGGTACCAGACATTCCTGCCTTTATGTGGACAGGAATAATAATTTCGATGAATTCAATTTTACTGGGATCAAAATACTTACTTGTTTCTAAATACTCAAAATGCAGGGCACTTTCAGTTTTTACCGGGAGTTTTGCCAAGGCATGCAGATTTTTTAAAGTTAGGACAGTCCCTTTTTTGTTGTAAACAATGATATAAGCTATATCTTTATTTTCATCCAAACTCTGTAGTGATTGCTCGATAGCCTCCTGATTTTCAGTATAAATACCATAAACGATATTTTTACTGAGCATTCTGGCAATTTCTTCCCCGTGCTTAGTGAAATTTAGATACGCGTTAAGTTGATGTTGCCAAATGATGTAACCGCTAGTCAGAAAAGCGGTTAACATAATCAAAAAAATAGTTAGCAGATTAAACTTTGAAGCTATTGATTTCATTAAACTATTTTTTAATCAAATATTTTTTTTGCATTTTTCATAATTTCTGGAGGAATATCAATATTCATATGTTCCGCAATCTTGGTATTGATAGTGTAGGCGATTTTGCGCGGACGTTCAGGAGAAATTGTCGATGGTGTCGCAACGCCATCCAAAACTTTTTGCGCCATCTCCGCACATTGCTGCCCAAGATCTTCATAATCCCAAGATAAAGCATATAAGGCTCCGGACTTAACCCAGTTATCCGATAATCCAACCAATGGCACTTTATTGCTGAAAGACGCAAGCAACACTTCTTTGGCGGTGTTTACCGACATCACTGTATCATCTGGAATGGCTAAAAGTATTTCAATGTTATGGGCAAGTTGTCCAAGTGCATACGGTAATTCTTTCGGTGATTCGACTGGAATTGCAGATAAATTAAAACCATATTGCAACGCCGCTTCACGAGCTGATTGAATCGTATTGGCGTTCTCTTTAGGATTGAATAAGATGGCAACGTTTTTTTGCTGAGAGAAAAACTTTTTTAACCATTGAAACTGAGATTTAAGCGAGTAATTAAGGCTTACACCCGTAATATTTTTTGATTTTGTAACATCGCTTTCTTTGAGCGCCAGCGTGGCGATAATAGGAACAGAATTAGTTTGCGTAGATGCCCACGAAATGGCTTCTGTACCTAAAGCGAAAATTAAATCCGGCTTAACTCGGCTGATAACATCTTTATCCGATTTCACTTCTGGCAGAGTTAAATCGGTAAAATGATATTTTGTTGCAGGCTTGAATTTTTCCTTGAATCCATTTGATGCTAACTGATAAGGTTCATCTTTAGAATTGGAGATAACTACTATTTGAATTGATTTTTCAGCGAACACAGGTCTGCCGCCAAAGCAAATAAATGCGGAGACAATTACAAACAAAAACCTGATAATCGCGAATTTAAAATTCATAGTGAATATTTATTAAAGCAAAGCGAGTTAAGCGTTCAGCATAACCATTTGCCCCTCAGTTCTTCAATTAGTACAAATACTAACAGCGCAAGATAGCACATGAGTATTTATGTAAATCCTCAAATAATTATAAAAAAAATGAAGTCTTATGTAAGCTGATAATTAAAAATCGTAACTTGCCTTAACGCGAAAAGTGATTCCATCCTGTTGTATGGCATTTTGATCATGATCTGCCGAAGCAGGATCAAAATAGCGCACATCAAATATATTGTAAGCGCCTGCCGATAATTCCAAACCTTTTAACCAATTCTGCGTGAAAAATGTAAGATTACTAACTACATAATCGTTAACTCTGCCAACTGATCCACCAGGAAATTTTGGTGGCACTTTTCTGCTGCTCATAAATTGAGTTTCGAAACCTAGAAATACTCTGTCCTGCCAGAGCGGTGCAATCAGATTTAACTTAACCATATGCTCGGGGGAATTGCTTAAGCGTTCACCAGTATCCTTGTTAATAGTTTGCTGCCAAGAATAACTTAGACGACCTTGAAATCCATTTTCCCAGTTATTTTCGATTTGTGCTTCTACACCTGTTGATTCCACATTTCTAGCATTCTGGTTTTTTACAACGCCTCCACCGACTGCAGTTGCAATAATATTATCTTGAATATTGGTGCGAAAAACATTGAACTCCCCCCGTAATTGCCGAGTGAAATAGTGCTCAATAATGAATTCTAGGGTATCAAGCGTTTCCGGTTGTAATTTAGGGTTCGCGTTTTGAACATTTTGTACTTCATAATTTAATTCGAATTGATTAGGCGCTCTAAATGCCTCGCCATAAAGTAACTTAAAAGTAGTGTTCAGCCATGGATTATAAATAAGTCCTACACGAGGATTTATCGTACTCCCGAAGATACTGTAATAGTCAAATCGCACTCCCGCATTCAATGTGAGATTATCTGTGATTCCATAATCGTCCTGTATATAAAGTGCCCATTGATAAGTTTTTTCATCTTTATTTAAATAAGTCTGTTGGGTATCAAAATTAATCAAATTTTGATTGAAGTTACCTTGAAATTGTCCGCCAAATGTTATGTGGTGATCATCCCACATCAATTTACTTGCCTCAATTTCAGCACGCCACCACTCTCCGTAAAAAAGTAAATTATTTACGGGCGGCTGTTTATTTGGCGCTAAAAACGCTAAAGGAATATCTCCTCTGAGCCGGTAATTATTGTAAGAAATTCGCGATTGAATGTTTAATTGATTATCAAAGGTATGATCGTATTTCAGCTCAAAAAAATTAGCCTGATCGATGAACGTTTGCTCATGGCTATTAAACGCTCTACCAAAAGATGCTGTAGGAATATCTTTGGTTCGGTCAACATGCAGACCTTGGAATGAAAAGTCCCCATACGCCAATTTCGCCATGAGTTTTCTGGATTGTTCGCCATCATTTCCAATGCTTAACCCATTGTTTTGACTTTCAAATTCTTTATAAAAAAGACGATTGAACCCTTCACTTTCATAAAAAGTACCCGTTACAAAGGCTTCGATTCCATTATTAAATCGTTTTCCCACACTTATGCTGTTTTTAAGGGCATCATTAGTCCCATACGAAGATTTTATATTAACACCGTTTAGATCACGACCGCGTTTTGTTATCACATTTATGACACCAAATACGGCATTGGTACCATAAAGCGATGAACTCGGTCCCCGCACTACTTCAACTCGTTCAATAACATCAATGTCAATGGGGAAAAACTCAGAAGCATCAAATGCTTCAAAAATATTATCATTAAACCGATGTCCGTCAATCAAGAGCAAAACACGGCTATTATTATCGGATGGCAAACCAAATCCTCTAGCACCGACATAAGCATTATTTCTATCCCTGGTTGTATAAAAACCTTTAAGGCTTGCAAGAATTTGGTCGAAAGTACGGTAACCCCATTTTTTAATTTCATCCGCAGTTACAATACTAATGGAGGCTGGCGCTTTAGTTACTTTTTGCTCATACTTTGAAGCGCTAAACACCGAAGGTATATGTGGAAACAGCTCAGAATTGCCCTCATTTATTGGGGAATCCAACGGCGCTATCAGATCATCTTGGGCATATACCGGAGACTGGAGCAAGACTAGCGAGATGACTCCGACCAAAAGAAACGTAAACTTTAAATACTTCATGAAAACATCATAGTTATGATTTGATGACTTAAATATAGATGATATTCCTATTAAATTGAATAATTGCCGGCTCGAATGGACAAACAAGTTTGAAATTTTACTTATAAAACGGATATTCGACACAATACTAACACGACGTCTAATCCATAAATCTTCCAGTTCGCGAATTCAAAACTCTAAATCACGAATAAAAACAGCAAGACTCAATCAAACCATTGATCCTAAGTTAAATAAAATCAATAATAAAATGAAATTTTAAAGCTACACTTAAATAATTTATTGTCATACCACACCCAAAAGATGAAATTATCTAAGCCTGACATTGATTACTCCCGCATACTAAATTACGTTAACCACTCGACTGAATTAGGTATTTTTCAACTTGTCTCTGAATCAGATATATACGACGGAAGAATTTTGCGTATTGGAGGTCAAGATATTATCAATTTTGGCAATTGCAGCTATGTCGGATTAGACACATGTGACGCCCTAAAGCTTGGCGCAATCGATGCTGTAACTCGTTATGGAAACCTTTTTGCTAGTTCTAGGCTTCATATTGGTTTAGATTTAAATGAAAAACTGGAGGCATTGTTAAACAAAATTACCGGCTACCATACATTAGTAACTCAAAGCACCAGCTTAGGCTCATTATCGGCTATTCCAGTCATAATTTCTCCTAATGATCTGATTATTTTAGATCATCAAGTTCATGCTAGCGTACAAAATGCAGTGAAAATAGCGCAAACCCAAGGCACTAAGGTGGGAATGATTCGGCATAGCAACATGGTTGCTCTTGAAGATGTAATAGTTAAACAACAAAACCACTACGATAAGATCTGGTACATGTCCGATGGCATTTATTCGATGTTGGGCGACGAATGCCCTATAGAGAGGATGTATGATCTCATGGATCGTTATCCAAATTTTCATTGTTACGTGGACGATGCCCATGGCATTAGTTGGATTGGCGAGCATGGTAAAGGTCTCACCTTGCATAAACGTCCGCTGCATTCACAAATGGTATTGGTTATGTCCTTAGCGAAGGGTTTTGGCGCTTGTGGAGGCGTATTAGTATTTCCAAATCCAGAGGCGCGTCAGTTGATTAGAAGCTTAGGGTCTTCATTGATTTATAGCGGACCGATCCCCAACGCGGTGCTTGGTGCGTGTATTGCGTCGGCAAAACTGCACTTAACCGATGAGATTTATGTAAGACAAAATGCCTTGCATGCTTTGATCAAATTTTTTCGGGAAAAAACGTATGCTTACGGCTTACCATTGGTTAACCATACGTTTTCACCAATTTTCTACTTTGGTGCTGGTAATGAGAATAATGCCTACCATATAGTAAAAAAACTATTTGATGCTGGTTTTCTCAGTGGAATCTGTAATTATCCGGTCGTACCTAAGAAAAATGCAGGGTTAAGAATCTCTGTCACGACTCATAATACCTTTGAAGATATTGAAAACTTATTATCTACCATGGCTGAAATTATTGATGATTTGGAAAACCAAGGCAAGCTAGATAGAGAAAAAATCTATAATGATTTTACTGCTATGCAGGTAGCATGAGAATATAGGATAAAACTTAGTAAATTATCTCGTAAACAATGAAGTAACATCAAAAGTTTATTATTTTTTTGCTTATTAGACATTTAGTTCATCAGTGCGCCATTTTCTGGAAGCAAAGCCCCTCCATCAATAATTATGGTTTGTCCGGTAACATAATTTGCTTCATCACTGGCAAGGTAAAGCATGGCATGGGCGACATCGTTAGGAGTTCCCCACTTCTTAAGAGGAATAAAATGAGCCATGGCATCTCTTTCTTCTTGTGAAGTCATCTCCAAAACTCCGGATGTAAGGACAAGTCCGGGCTCAACGCCATTAACCGTAATTCCATAAGGCGCTAATTCCATTGCAGCAGCACGGATGAAGCCATTTAGTCCTGCTTTAGATGCTGAGTAGTGAGCAAGACCAACTGCACCACCAGTACGATTTCCTGTTACGGAAGAGGTAAACAACACTCGTCCTTTGCCTTTTTCTTTCATGAAGGGGAGGCATGCTTTAGTTAACCGGAAGGCACTTGTCAAGTTTGTCTCAATGACTCGACACCAGTCATCATCTTCCATGGTTTCCAAAGTCTGAAAGGGAAATATTGCAGCATTGTGTACAAGAATATCAATGCTTTTGAACCGATTAATTGTATTTTTAATCAATTCGTTAACACCTTGTTGAGAGCTAATGTCAGCGACAATACCGTGTGCAATCCCTTTCGACTTAACAATGTCATCAACAACGCTTTGAACATGCGCTTCGGTTTTGGCATTTATTACAACGAGAGCACCCTCCATAGCAAACAACTTTGCAATGGCTTCTCCAATACCTCTTCCTGCACCTGTAACGACAACTACTTTACCGGGTAATCTAATCTGTGATTTCTTATTCATAAGCTTTTCCACACAAGTTATTAAATCGGACTTAGGTCAACATTATGCTACATAAATTGATCACTACAACAGTGCTGCATTTAGGGTAAAAAATAAGTTGTTCATTTCCAGGCGGAGGATGCAATTAAATTTGGGCTTAAAAACAAAATGATATGAGTAACTGTTAATAACAGTTAAAGCAAAAACTTTGGCTTTTTTCACCAACTGAAACCCATTGTATAGTCCATGCGTTGTGAACTCATCGTGGTGTGTTGCTTACCTTCCGTATTTCAAATGCCGCACGCATGGTATCCATTACCTGAATGATAGAAAAACCAGCTTCGCCAATGTATTTTGGTTGGTGACAAAAATTACTTGAGTCGCTAGTCCCAACAGATTTTATTCGATATAGTTGCTACCAGCTTGGTTTTTACACAAGACAAGACCCGCTTTGTTGCCATAAATTCTTTTTACTTCTGTCAATATTTCATGATCATAAGTCTGCACATTTGCTCTTGCTGAAAATCTTGGAGGCGGATTGAAACGGAGCGACGATTTTTAGTCCCCAGGAGCGGTCAGGGCTAGTCGATTTCACGTCCGTGCCAAAGGCGCAGATAAAACTCTACTGGGCGGCGCTTCCGCATATCGCTACTTTTTAGGCCTGAAAGCCCTCTAATTTAAGCTGACCTCCGAAGTGCTTATGAATCTTGTCAAAAACAACATGTTTCTTCCTATTGGTCACTTGTTCTACGGTTCCGTAAATTTCTACCGGATAATCTGTTTCATTGGCCGCTCTCTGGTACTTTAACAAATTTTGGAAGGCAAGAACCACCATATCCACAATCTGTGGTATGTAAAACTATAGCCAATACAGTTATCGGAGCCAATGCCAGAGCACACATGTTCAATATCAGCGCCCAAATATTCAGCCAGATTAGCCAGTTTATTCGTAAACTTAATTTTGATCGCCAACATGGCGTTTGCAGCGCTTCGAAGAGCTTACATCGATAGCGCTAGTACGTTCGAGACTCCTGACAAATGGCGTATATAACGCTTTCAACAGCTAAGATTGTCGATATGCGGTCTGGCTTAACAAAATCGCTTATGGCGTTATTTTTTAGAAATTCAGGGTTTGAAACCACGCGAATTCTAAATCTGCCCTTCTAACATCCAATGTGGTTTAAATAAGTTATTGACTTTTCAGTTATGCCGACAGCAACATTAGATTTATCGGTTATTGTTGTTGCAATAGTTAGCCACCTCAGAAAAAGTCCCAAGCAAACTACCTTTGCCTTCAATAATCCTGTCAACGGACCTGTCTTCGAAATAACCTATAAACTTCATCCCAACAAATTCATTTTTACTCAAATAGCCACCCAATTTCAATCCGGCGCTGGTGCAACCCAAGATGACTACATTCTTTTGACCTAGCTCCAAACTATAAGTAGTTTTTACTAAAATACGTATCCGGCCATTTACCGCAATTAAAATAAACGGCGTGGAAATCACCCAATTCAAAAGAATTTCATTATTAAAATAGTTCATATATTCAGTAAGCAACATCGAAACATGAGCCCACTTCAGTATGGTCTTGTTTACCATCGTACATTATAGAGACATTCAAATACAATTCACCATGAAACATAAAGGCAGATGCCATAATTCCCAATATGAAATAACGCTTATCAAATACCTCATCAACCTTGTAGGTTATTGCGAGCAATAATAAAAAACAAAGATTGGTGTAACAATTGAACCTAATGTATTCGCAAATATTTGCCGTTCTTTTGCTATTTCATTCTGGCTTTTTATGCTCATTACTCTCCATAAAAACTAAGTTACATGACTACAAATTAAAAAGATTAATTTTACTGATTTAGATAGCTACATAGTCGCTTCTTGCCATTACAATTTGTTACTCTCCATGGCGTTAATTTTAATATTTAACCTTAGTTAGTATCTTGCGATGCAACATTGAACAAAAAAAGATAATTTATTCCAACAATCGAAGCGAAAACTAGCGGTATCTCCAATTATTTACGATTTAAGTTTTTAGCCCTTTCGTATAGTTCGGCATGAATGACAATACATCCTTGTCATAAAACTAAAGAGATCATTATTAAAAAAGCGCTTGATTAGCAAATCCTGAAGGTCAAGGCATTTCAAATTCAAACCTATTCAAGCTGTTGATTTTAATGTTATAAGATTAAAAATTAGCTGGTTGGGCTAGACTCAAATCAATATTTACGAGTTTTTAATTATCTTTCTAGCAGAAAAAAATTCTAGAGAAAATGATCTACAGCAGAAAAATTTCAACCTAAAAAACTGGAGTTGAAAAATAACATTTTTTATAAAAAATTACCATGATTACAGTTACATACTTAAAATATAATGTAACTTGCGAAATATTTCTATGTGTCTTATCTTAAAGATAAGTATGTGGGTTGTTTAACGTTCAAGAATTTTGACTTTTACCATATTTAAACTCTGAGCGGTGAAAATCCATTAAGATCGAGGTTTACTGATAATTGTGGAGTCGAAAGCATGAGACCGTGTCAGATAGCTTAATGAAATTTTGCTTGGTAAATGCGACAGGGGACAAAAATCCCAGTATTATTTCTTTGCGTTGTCGGTTGTGCTCACGGGACACTAGCAAAAGACTTAGAAGTTATTCAGTAATTCCTGCTTGGTTTAGTGATGTATTTGGTAATTCTGAGAATGTACCAGCTCACCTCTCAGTGTTTCCTAAAAAATTTCCACGGGGGAGTCCTCCTATTTAGCTAATAGAAGGTCGCACGGCAAACTGAGTCGGTATTGCTCGGTAGTTATAAAGAGAGTCATGCTTGCTGTCGTCACGATCAGAATGTAAAATTAGCGCCTAGTTCGGGTTTTTGGTAACTGACGGCACGAATGAAAGTTTGAATAACGGAATTTTTTGTTATTCTTTCGTTCAGTGCATAGAAATATATGGGGTAGGGAGCCTAAAAGGCATTCGGTATTCGGAAGATGAATACGGTTTTTTTAATATAATGGTTGGCGTTAACTGGAAACCGAATATCTGGTTACAAACCCAACCTGAATCAAGATATGACCAGTACAAAGCGGAAACTGCGCTTTTCATATCGGTTTCAGTCAAGACAGTTCTTGCTGGGTGTTTAATTTAGTCAGGCAATTTTGACGAGAAATTGCCTGTAAACGGCTTAATAGATAACCATACAGACAGTGCAGCCGAGGCAGTAGGGTTTCTTTCAAAGCTTTAAATCAGGAAATATTAATATTAGATATTTCAGATCGAATTGCTTTTCTTAATGTTTTCAATCTTGGCTATCTACCGAATGATTTTTAAAGTTGGTTGTTCAGTACAATTCAACAAACTCCAGCCAAGTGTTTATTATCCTATGACTTCGAATCTTAGCGCGTCATTACGGCCCC
>CAWBFT010000016.1:0-54315 GCA_963788135.1 uncultured Gammaproteobacteria bacterium | reverse complement strand
GCGAAAAAGCTATCGTTGATCCAGAACGCCCAGTTCGTGCCCTTGTCTTTAAAATCATGGATGACCGTTTTGGTGCCTTAAACTTCGTGCGTATCTACTCAGGCCGCTTGAAGAAGGGTGATACCTTATTAAACACCTTTACCGGCAAGACCGAGCGTGTTGGTCGGATGGTCGAAATGCATGCGGACGATACAAAAGAGATCGAAACCGCGCAAGCTGGTGATATCGTTGCCTTGATTGGGTTGAAGAACGTCCAAACTGGTCATACCTTATGCGACCCCGATAAACCGGCAACATTAGAGCCGATGGTATTTCCTGATCCTGTAATCTCAGTGTCAATTTCACCAAAAGATAAAGGTTCTAATGAAAAAATGGGCGTTGCTCTGGGTAAGATGGTTAAAGAAGACCCATCTTTCCACGTTATGACTGATGAAGACAGCGGCGAAACTATCCTAAAAGGGATGGGTGAGTTGCATTTGGATATTAAAGTAGACATTTTGAAGCGTACCCACGGCGTTGATGTTGTCGTTGGTAAACCGCAAGTGGCTTACCGCGAAACGATTACCAGACGTGTTGAAGATGAATACACTCATAAGAAACAATCAGGGGGTTCAGGTCAGTACGGTAAAATTAATTACATCATTGAGCCAATGGAGCCAGGCAGCGGCTTTGTGTTTGAATCTGCGGTTACTGGCGGCAACGTTCCCCGTGAATTCTGGCCCGCGGTCGAAAAAGGCTTCAGGAGCATGTTGGATAAAGGGGTATTGGCAGGTTTTCCTTGTTTGGATTTCAAGGTTATCTTAACCGATGGTGCTTTTCATGCGGTTGACTCGTCTGCGATTGCCTTCGAAATCGCTGCCAAAGCGGCATTCCGTCAATCAATCCCGAAAGCGGGTCCGCAGTTGCTGGAACCCATCATGAAAGTGGATACTTTTACGCCAGATGCTCACGTGGGCGATGTTATCGGTGATCTTAATCGTCGCCGTGGCATGATTAAATCACAAGATCCAAGTGCCACTGGGGTGCGCGTAAAATCAGATGTGCCATTGAGTGAAATGTTTGGTTATATTGGTGATTTACGTACCATGACTTCTGGTCGCGGTCAGTTCTCCATGGAGTTCTCGCATTATATGCCGTGCCCGAAAAATGTCGCTGATGAAGTAATTAAAGAAGTTAGCGAACGGAATAAAAATAAGTAGATTATGTTCTGACACATGGATGTGCCATTTCAATCTTCCAGTGCGAGTTGTAAAGTTCTCTAGATGTAATAGAGTTTTGTTACGATTTAAAAGAAAGTTTATCGCGATGTGAGGTGTAATTACACAATGGCGCAACTACCTTAACATAGAAATTTAGCGAATATTTAAAATACTTAAGACAGCCGAAGTTAAGGTTTGCTATGTCTTTTTGTTAATATCGCGTTTAGTAAGATCGTAAAAATCTGTTGAGAAAAAACGATACTGTTCAAATTAATAAACTTCCCATTACAAAACCAGAAATAGCTGTAATTAATGCCAAGCAGAATAGTACTGACTTCGGCGTTGTTTCAGGTAAGCGTATCTCACCCCAGTTTTCAATCTCAACAAAGCTTCGTTCAGGTATCCAGTCAATTTCGTAAGCTTTTGATTTGCGAATACGTCTACGTTTTTCAATAATCATTTTTTTAATACCTCTAATCAATACGCAGTTATCACTTTGCTAAAAATAAAAAACGATGGTAAATGCATCAATTCATCCTGATTTGTAAGCCGTTTATTGATGGTATATCAAAAATTCTGCAAGAATAAATTAGTCGTTTTTGCTGTTAATGAATATATGGTGTTGTTGCCCATTTACTCAAATTAAAACTCTAATCTCTCCACGTTTTGTCAGAGTATAAGGTCTTAAATTATTAATGAAAATTAGTATCATTACTTAATTTAAATTAAATTTTGTTAAAAAATAGCTTTGATTCTCGGTATCAGAACCAGTCACAGTTGGGAAGTATTTGCCTTCCTTCCGGTCTTACAGTCCTTGAGCGCAAGAATAATTAAGCATGAGGCATCGAGAAACTTATTGAAATTATGAATCGACTGATGAAGTATATCGTGTGCTAGCGATTTACAAGAAAGAGAGGTTAAAAAAACCTGTGTTATTGCTTTTTTAAGCGAAGAGGATAAATAAACAGACTTCGTTATTTTACTTGGCTGTGTAATATGTTGGCTGATATCATTTCTAGCTTGATGTTAACAATAATATGTTGAAAATACTGAACCGCCCTGGATTTCTCGGAGGCTAAATGTTGTGAGTCCTGCCGCCTGAGCAGATTCGGCAAGTTGTCGATAATAATTTTCTTCAGCTTCCACCGGTGGAATGTTACCTATGGTTCCAATAATCGGTGATGGTTAACCCAATGCCCACCCACTCTAGCGTTTTTGGTTCAATGGCTTCCCTGTTTTTCCGGGGCTGATTATAATCACTTCCGTTTCATACAGGCCATTAATGGTTTGTGCAAGCGCATTATCGTAAGAATCACCCACACTACCTACCGACGTTTCAATGCCTAGATCGGTCAAGCGTTCGGCCCCGGTCACTATGGTGAATTAAAACGCCTGTGGAGTATAAAGCCTGTTCTAACGCATGCAGCACGAAATCCGTACGCGCTGAAACGGAAACTTTCCAGCCAGCCGAAGATGAACCAGAAAAAGCCATCAACTACGAAGGCGGCACAAACAAAGCCTTACCCAGTTGAAACGCAGGTGAAATCGGCAACCCCATAAGGCATTCGGCTACGGCTGTAAATTGCCGTTTAACCATTGATCCAATGGATAAGGATCATCAGGGCTGCTGACCGTTTTGCCACTTTAAGCCCAGTTTACGCACTTGTGCCGCTGGTATCAAGCGTTCAACGGTACAACTTTTTTTTCTTCTCGCGGCAATTGCAGCCTCGCACTAGGCGTGAAAATTTTCATTCCAAATCCGGCGTATTTGACCATTCCAATCCCAATAACCCTTGACACACGCACTGACCGCTAATTCGGATTGGCTTTGGGCGCCGTATTTAAGTAATAAGTCGATGGGACAAGCGGCAACACTTTGCAGACCGGCTTGGCCCCATAGGCTTCTCGGTGACCGTCAATAAAGGATTTCATCGTTTGAACGAACGATCACGCTCCCCGCTTGGTGATGCCTTACGCAGAAGTTCGTTGGCTTCGGTTACAACAGGAGCAGCAATACGTATAGATGACGGTGTAGTAAAGAGTGCGTTCAAGGCCGTCGATCATCGATGCCTTCGGCATTAATCAAGGCGGCTATTCTCATTGCAGTTCGTAACGTTATAGAGGCAACCCCTGAAAATATTGGAAACGAAGAAAAACGTAGCGAAGATTTTAGTTTCTGGGAGCGATTTCAAGGCCGAGCCAAGTGTGTAGAGTTAAATAGCAAAGCATTACGCTTCCAAGATTTTCAGCGTTAGTTGCTGCTATTTTTGCTGATTCTCCGGACATCTTGTTCGAAAAATCTTTCGCAAAATTAGCGGCATTACCCCGTTTTCAACGATACTCCAATTACCGGCATTCACCTCAGCATAATAATTCGTGTTAACTCGGTAAAGGAGGCGGCTGGCTGTTAATCGGAAAAATTTCTTTTACGGTTATTAGTCTTTGTTGAACGCTGTTTTACCATTAATGCATTTTTACCCAATCCATTACCACTCCCGGTTTTTCCTGCTGGATTAGGTCCAGAACGTGGCTGATGCTTAACTGGATTGATAGGAGGAATATTGGTTTCTGGCTCAAAGCCTTCTACCATCTCTCGTGGTAATACTAGTCGTATCAGTTTTTCGATACCCGACAGCATTTGTTTTTCGTCGATACTGACCAAAGAAACTGCTTGACCGTTGGCTCCTGCACGGCCAGTACGTCCGATGCGGTGCACATAATCCTCGGCGACATTGGGAAGGTCGAAGTTAACGACTTGCGGAAGTTGATCGATATCCAGGCCACGAGAAGCAATGTCAGTCGCTACCAGCACTCGCACATCACCGTTCTTGAAATCCGCCAACGCCTTTGTCCGGGCACCTTGGCTTTTGTTTCCGTGGATTGCGGCGGCGGTTATACCATCCTGTCCCAGCTTTGATGCAACTCGGTTTGCGCCGTGTTTAGTTCTGGTAAAGACCAATACCTGTTCCCATCTGTGGTGTTGGACTAGATGGCTTAACAATTCAGTTTTGCGTTTTTGGTCTACAGGATGAACCCATTGCTTAACCGTATCTGCAGCCGCATTACGTGGGCTGGCTTCGACGTAAACCGGATTTTTTAATAAGTCCTTCCCCAGCCCCCGAATATCGTCAGAAAACGTTGCCGAAAACATTAAAGTCTGCCGCCGTTTGGGTAGCAGCGCCATGATTTTACGAATGTCGCGGATAAAGCCCATATCCAGCATCCGGTCCGCTTCATCCAAAACCAGTATTTCCAGTTGCGAAAATTTAACCGCATTCTGGCTATGTAAGTCCATTAACCGTCCTGGGGTGGCAACCAGCACATCAACGCCGCGACGCAAAGCCATCATTTGCGGGTTGATCGAAACGCCGCCGAATATGACCGCAGAACGCAAAGGCAAATGTTTGCCGTAAGTGGCGACGCTTTCGCCCACTTGCGCGGCTAATTCGCGTGTCGGCGTCAATACCAGTGCGCGTACAGAATTAGCGCGAACTTTTTCACCGCCGGATAAATGCTGCAATAGCGGTAGCGTAAAACCTGCAGTTTTGCCGGTGCCGGTTTGGGCTGCCGCCATCAAGTCCCGGCCGGATAATACCGCCGGGATCGCTTGTAGCTGGATAGGAGTAGGGGTTGTGTAACCTTGCCCGCCTACAGCGCGCAAAAGGGGTTCGGACAAGCCGAGAGCAGAAAATGTCATTAATTAGTAAACTCATGAAACCGCTGGAAGCCGCCATTTTCCAAACACCGATGGTAAGTGAGATAATTGGAGAAGCGTGTAGCGGGGAAAAAGGCTTTCAAATTTCAGCCTAAACGACAGAGAAAACCAGATAAAAAACTGGAGAAAGCTTACGGGCTGAGGATTTTGATAAGATTATGAATTTTGGCTCGGCGGATAGATTTTGGTTAGCTTATCCACTTCTTACCTAAATTGCTGATTCTATTATCACGCTTAAGTGAATGACGGTCAATTAAAGATTACTAAAGTGCATTTCACAATTTCGGTTTACCGTTAAATTTAAAATAAACACAGAAATTTTTCTCCTTTTTATCAATTTGTTTGCTCATAGATCCTTTATGTACTCATTCCTCCTCAAGGTTACGTTACTGCAAGCTTTGACTATCCAGATAATCTTCGTAATTGCCATTAAAATCGACAATGCTTGTTGGCGTCAGTTCTATAATCCTTGTCGCCAGTGACGATACAAACTCACGGTCATGGCTGACAAATATCAAGGTACCGGGGTAGTTTTCCAATGCTGTATTCAGCGATTCGATCGATTCCATATCAAGATGGTTGGTGGGTTCGTCCATGACCATGATGTTGTTTTTTTGCAGGATCAGCTTGCCAAACAGCATGCGGCCTTGTTCGCCGCCTGAAAGTACTTTGATAGACTTGTTGATGTCGTCCGATGAAAACAACAAACGACCCAATGTGCCGCGTATCGCTTGGTCATCATCACTTTCCTTACGCCACTGTCCCATCCATTCGATCAGGGTGATGTTTTCAGAAAAGTCTTCGGCGTGATCCTGTGCATAATAACCAACCTCTGAGTTTTCTGACCATTTAACCTGACCTGAATCAGGCTTTAAATCTCCCACCAAGGTTCGTAGCAATGTCGATTTACCAATTCCGTTTGGACCGATAATGGCCACTTTTTCTCCGACAGCAATCGTCAAATTGAGGTTTTTAAATAATGGGGTTTCACTGTATCCCTTGCTTAAATCATCGACTTCCAGTACTAAGCGGAACAACTTTTTGCCTTGATCAAAGCGTATGAAAGGGTTAACCCGGCTGGATGGCTTTACTTCATCGAGCTTGATTTTCTCCAATTGTCGAGCACGTGATGTGGCTTGCTTAGCCTTGGACGCATTGGCTGAAAAGCGGCTGACAAAAGTTTGTAGTTCGGCAATCTGGGTTTTCTTCTTGGCGTTTCCCGCCAATAATTGCTCCCGTGCCTGCGATACAGCAGTCATATAATCGTCGTAATTGCCAGGGTAAACACGTAATTCGCCATAATCCATATCCGCCATGTGGGTGCAGACGCTGTTTAAAAAATGCCGGTCATGCGAAATGATAATCATGGTACTGTTACGTTCATTAAGAACATTTTCAAGCCAGCGGATAGTGTTGATGTCCAGGTTGTTGGTTGGCTCATCCAACAACAGAATGTCGGGATTGGAAAACAGAGCTTGCGCCAGCAATACCCTAAGTTTCCAACCTGGCGCAACGGCGCTCATCAGCCCGTAATGCTGCTCTTGTGGAATGTCCAGGCCTAATAGCAATTCACCGGCCCTGGCGTCGGCAGTGTAGCCGTCCATCTCTCCAAACTCCACTTCCAGGTCGGCAACTTGCAACCCCTCTGCTTCTGTCATTTCGGGTAGCGAGTAAATACGGTCGCGTTCCTGCTTGATTTGCCAAAGCTCTTTATGTCCCATAATAACGGTATCTATGACAGTAGATTCTTCATAGGCGAATTGATCCTGACTTAATATTCCTAAGCGTTCGCCAGGAGAGATACTGACGTTGCCAGCGGAAGGCTCCAGGTCGCCGCTCAAAATTTTCATAAATGTGGATTTGCCGCAACCGTTAGCCCCAATCAGGCCATATCTATTGCCGTCGCCAAATTTAACAGAGACGTTTTCAAACAGAGGCTTAGCCCCGAACTGCATGGTAATGTTTGCGGAGGTTATCAAAGCGTTATTCCAAAAGGTGGGATGTTAAGTCAAGAGGTTATACTTTTAGGGGTTTTTGTTCTGTATCTTACAGCAATTTGCTTTCTTATTCTCACATTAAATTGCTCTTGCCATCTAAGTGTTTATCCAGTAAAGCTCTGAATTTAAGTTTATCTTAACCGAAACTATTCCAACCGTTGTTTAAAGAAAAAATCCTGAAGCAACGTTGAACTGATGTTGTTGCGTGGTCCGTTGACACCGGACTTTAAATCAATCGCCAAATTTGCAAATAACTTTTATCTTTTGGTAAGCGATCGCTTAAGTTAGGCGGCTCTTGTTTATTCGATGTCAGTTTACGTCTCGTTGTTATCCAGAGAGGTGTAGAGAGGAGTATTGGTGCCAATGAAAACATAATTAGGTCATGAAATTAAGTGGAAGATACAGTTGTCGATTTTCTATTTAAATTCTAATGAGCACATAAATCGGTCTATTTATTCCTCAACCTTTAATATTATGAATTTAACTACTAACTGGAAATTTATTGCGCTCCGATTACTATAAATAGCGCAAGAAATCTCTAATAAAAACAGCCTAAATAGCAATTAATAAGCTTATATGAGACAATATAAAATCGATAAATTAGGGTGTCTATCAATCAATAGAATAAAGATTCCAGCCCTAAATGCTTCGCAGTTTTCATTCAATTTTTCATTTCTCGCGATATTGGCTATTGAGCTTTGCGCGGTCATCAGGCAGATAATTGCCAGGATTAAATAATTCAACATGTCAATACAATGGTATCCAGGCCACATGCATAAGGCCAGTCGGGAGATCAAAAAATCTCTCGAGAAAGTCGATGTGACGATTGAAATTCTGGATGCCAGGATCCCATATAGTAGTCAAAATCCGCTGTTAGCTGGCCTTCAAGGTAATAAGCCGTGTATCAAGGTATTGAATAAATCCGATCTTGCCGATGTTGCCGTTATTCAAAAATGGCAGGAGTTCTTTGAACAGGATAAAGGTATAAAAACCTTGGCATTATCCAAAGATCAATCGCAAAAAACCAGGCAATTGACTGATTTATGCCGAAAGCTAGCTGGAGTGGTTAACCAGCCTGACAAAATTGTGAATGCCTTGATTATGGGAATTCCGAACGTAGGTAAATCCACGCTTATAAATGCCTTGGCGGGTAGGGCGATCGCCAAAACAGGTGATGAGCCCGCAGTGACCAAGCACCAACAACGCATTGCTATCAACCAAAATGTTGTTTTATTTGATACGCCGGGTATGCTTTGGCCGAATGTTGAAAATAAACATAGCGGTTACCGCTTAGCTGCAACCGGCGCCATTAAAGATACGGCAATCAACCATGAAGAAATTGCTTGTTATTTTCTGGAATATCTCTCATCGTTTTATCCAGAAAATTTGAAAAACCGGTTCAAACTGGATAATTTGGGAGAAGATGCCAAGGATTTACTTTCTCATATAGGTAAAAAAAGGGGATGCCTGTGTGTCGGCGGGGCAGTGGAACTTGATAAGGCTGCGAAAATTTTGTTAACTGAATTTCGTGGCGGTATTTTAGGGAATATCAGCCTGGAAACTCCAGAAATGATGTTAACCGAGCTTGTAGATGTTGAAAGTTTAAGACAGTTTAAAGCTGAGAAAAAACAGGAACGAAAAAAAAAGAAATCGTATTCAAATGTACTTAATGAAGGTTGATTTTTCATTGACTATCCCCAAATTGTTGATGTTAACAAGCATCGCCCAATGTAGGTTAAGTTTTTTGGCAATGGTACTCAATTGAGGGTACGGTGATTCGCTCGAAATTAACATTAGCCAAGAACTGCTGCGGTTAAGTTTATACCTACCATCATTCAGTTTATAATAGTATTAAATTATTAATAATTATCACAAGGCTTAACTAACAATAAGCGCCCCCTTTAAACATGACGAAAAAGCTCTATATTCAAACTAATGGCTGTCAGATGAACGAGTACGACTCTGATAAAATGCGTGATGTCCTGTATGCTTCGCATGGCTTTGAATTAACTGAAGATCCTCGGCAAGCGGATGTGTTGTTGCTGAATACCTGCTCTATTCGGGAAAAAGCCCAGGAAAAGGTTTTTTCCGCATTAGGCCAGTGGCGCATGATAAAAGCTCAACGTCCTGAAGTGGTCATTGCCGTTGGCGGTTGTGTGGCAAGCCAGGAAGGGGAAGCGATTCAAAAACGTGCGCCCTATGTTGATATTGTTTTTGGTCCGCAAACATTACATCGCTTGCCTCAGTTATTGGACGAGGCGCGAAGCAAGCATCAACCCGTTGTAGATATTTCTTTTCCAGAGATCGAAAAATTCGACAATATGCCAGAGCCGAGGGCGGAAGGTCCTAAGGCTTTCGTATCGGTTATGGAGGGTTGCAGCAAATATTGTACTTTCTGTGTGGTGCCTTATACGCGTGGCGAGGAGATCAGCCGCCCGCTTAATGATGTGATTGCAGAGATTACCGCACTGGCGCAGCAAGGCGTTAAAGAGGTTAACTTATTAGGCCAGAATGTGAATGCTTACCGCGGCGAAATGGCAGATGGCGACATAGCCGATTTTGCTTTGTTGCTACATTATGTAGCGGCGGTTGCTGGTATTGAACGGATTCGTTTTACTACCTCACATCCCGTTGAATTTACCGATAGTTTGATCGAGGCTTTTGCTGAAATTCCGCAATTAGTTGATCATTTGCATTTACCCGTGCAAAGCGGCAGTGATCGTATACTAAAACTGATGAAGCGAGGTCACGTCCGAGCTGATTATGTCGAAACGATCCGCAAATTACGCGAAGTCAGGCCAAATATCTGTTTATCTTCTGATTTTATTATTGGTTTTCCGGGTGAGAGTGAACAAGATTTCGAGGAAACCATGTCTTTACTTGAGGAAATCGGTTTCGATCATTCGTTCAGCTTCATTTACAGCCCAAGACCGGGAACGCCTGCGGCGGAATTGCCTGATGATGTGCCTGCGGAAGTCAAAAAAGAACGTTTGCATCGTTTCCAAAGCCGTATCAATGAAATGGCGGCGGAAATTTCAAGACAAATGATTAATACAGTACAAACTGTTTTGGTAGAGGGGCCGGCAAAGAAAAACCCGTTGCAGATGCAAGGACGTACAGAAAATAACCGTGTGGTTAACTTTATCGGTCATCCAAGGTTAACCGGTCAATTTGTCGATGTATTCATTACTGAAGCGTTGCCCAATTCGCTTCGCGGCCGTATAGTAGACACTTCAATCAACAAAATAGTTGCCAACGCTTAATATACCTACATGATTTCTGAGGAAATTGCCCTGAATCCGGCGGATAACGTCAGATTGTCTAATTTTTGTGGTCATTTAAACAGTCACTTAAAGCAAATCGAAAACCGGTTGCAAGTTGAAATTGCCAACAGAGGCAATCAGTTTAAGGTCACTGGAGTGGAAAACTCGGTTAAAGCGGCCTGTGCAGTCATGCAAAAACTATTTGATACGACCGAAAATGAACAGCTCACGTCTGAAAGCATTCACCTTGCCATGCAAGACTCTACTATTGATGATTTATTAGTTAGTCCACCCTTGTCGGAGCAAGACCCTGTCGCCATAAAAACCAAGTATGGCTTGATCAAAGGCAGGGGCGCTAACCAGCAGGGCTACCTAAAAAAAATTGTCACGCATGATATAAATTTTGGCGTAGGTCCAGCGGGAACAGGAAAAACCTTCCTAGCGGTCGCTTGTGCGATTGAGGCGTTGCAAAACGAGAAAGTGAGAAAAATCATTCTGGTGCGGCCGGCGGTTGAAGCAGGCGAAAAGCTGGGTTTCTTGCCGGGCGATATGGCGCAAAAAGTAGACCCTTATCTGCGACCTTTGTACGATGCTTTGTACGATATGCTGGGGCTGGAAAAAGTTGAAAAATTAATCGATAGAGGCATTATCGAAGTCGCACCGCTGGCATTTATGCGCGGACGAACACTGAACGATGCGTTTATCATCCTTGATGAGGCGCAGAATACGACTATCGAACAGATTAAAATGTTTTTAACCCGTGTTGGCTTTGGTTCGACTGCCGTAATTACTGGCGATGTCACCCAAATCGATTTGCCTTCGGAAAAGTTGTCCGGATTAAAGCATGTTTTGGAAGTACTTAAAGATGTGGAAGGGATCAGTTTTACTTTTTTTGGCGTTCGGGACGTCGTCAGGCATCCTTTGGTGCAGCGGATTGTCAGCGCTTATGAAGCCTACGAAAAAAGAGCTAAAAACGAACAATGAACCAGGTTGAAATTCAGGCGGTTTATGTTTCACCACTTCAGCCTGATGGAATACAAATCCAGCAATGGGTGGATGCAGCGCTTCTCGACTTCCCGAGCGATACGGAAATTGTCGTTCGCATCGTGGATGAGCAGGAAAGCGCTGAACTTAACCAGCAGTATCGGCAAAAAGAGGGTCCCACCAATATACTTAGTTTCCCTTACGAGCTACCTGCCGAAGTTAACCTTAACCTGTTGGGCGATTTGGTGATTTGCGCTCCTGTTGTAGAAAAAGAAGCGCATAACCAAGGCAAGGAAGCGCTCGACCATTGGGCCCACATCATTATTCATGGCGTTTTGCATTTAATTGGCTATGATCATATTGAACAAGACGAGGCTGAAGCAATGGAAGCCCTGGAAATCAATATCCTGCAAAAACTAAATATCAGTAATCCTTACCTCCCCATCTAAAAGACATGAGCGACGACAAACCTCCAAGTAGTAACACCCAGCGTAAGCGCTGGGTAGATAGAATTAGTCAATTATTTACCGGCGAACCCCAAGATGTTGAGGATTTGTTGGAAGTTCTTCGTGAGGCGCGCGCCAATCGTTTGCTGGATACGGATACGTTGACTATGATTGAAGGCGTACTCCAGGTTAATCAACTGCGGGTGCGGGATATCATGATTCCCAGGGTGCAAATGGTAGTCGTGCCTAATGATGCGGAATTGGAAACAATCCTGCCGTTAGTTACTGAGACCGGGCATTCCAGATATCCAGTTATCGAAGGTGACCGCAGCAAGGTAGTCGGCGTGTTGCTGGCAAAAGATTTACTGGCGCAACTCTCGCGAGATAATAAACTACTGGTCAAAGATATCATGCGGCCTGCTTATGTGGTACCTGAAAGCAAGCGGCTTAACGTCTTGTTGAAAGAGCTGCGCACTAATGGGAACCATTTGGCGATTGTCGTCGATGAATACGGTCAGTCGGCCGGTTTAGTATCAATTGAAGATATTTTAGAGCAAATTGTCGGCGATATTGAAGACGAACATGATGAACAGGAAGACGAGGGTTATATTTTTCGCCGCAACGACCATGAATACATGATCAAGGCGTTAACGCCCATGGAAGAGTTCGACGATTATTTTCATACGCAGTTAGCAACGGACGAATACGATACAGTAGGCGGCTTTATCGTCAGCCAGCTGGAGCATATGCCGACAAAAGGGGAAAATCTGGTTGTCGACAATATGCGGTTTGAAGTAATACGGGCGGATACCCGACGGGTACATCTTGTTAAACTAAAAATTATTGAAGAGTAATAATAAGCATGGCAAAAACGATTCTGGTGACAGGTGGTGCGGGTTACATAGGCAGTCATGCCTGCGTAGAGTTATTACAATCCGGTTATAACGTTATTGTTGTCGATAATTTGGTCAACAGTAAGCTGGAATCATTAAAGCGGGTGCAGGAAATTACTGGCAAGACCTTGACTTTTTATCAAATCGATTTGCGCGATCGCGCTGCCTTGACCGAAGTTTTTGCGAAAGAGCCCATTGACGCTGTGATGCATTTTGCCGGATTAAAAGCAGTTGGCGAATCCTGCCAACAACCACTCAGATATTACGATAATAATATCTACGGGACGCTGGTTTTGCTTGAAATCATGGCCGAAACTAATATTAGGAACTTAGTGTTTAGTTCTTCCGCCACAGTGTATGGAATAGCCGATACGGTTAAGTTTACTGAAGATTTACCTCTAGGTGCGATTAACCCTTATGGCCGCACCAAACAAATGATTGAAGACATCCTCAGGGATTTGTCCGCTGCAGATGAGTTTAAACCAGACGGTTCTCCTTGGAAGATTGCTTTATTACGCTATTTTAACCCGATTGGCGCTCACGAGAGTGGTACGATCGGGGAAGATCCCAATGGAATCCCGAATAACCTGATGCCTTATGTGACCCAGGTCGCCATCGGAAAATTACCGCAGTTATCGATCTTTGGCGATGATTATCCTACTCCTGACGGTACAGGTATTCGGGACTATATTCATGTGGTAGATTTGGTCAAAGGCCATCTCAAAGCGATTGAAGTCCTTGAGAGTGCGTTATTCGAAAACGGCGGCTGCAAAGCGTATAACCTGGGTACAGGTACCGGATATAGTGTCTTAGAAATAGTAAATATGTTTGAAAAAATCACTGGCCGCAAGGTTAACTACCGGATAGTGCCCAGACGTTCAGGCGATGTCGCAGAAAATTTCGCTGACCCTTCGTTAGCATTGAGAGAGCTTAACTGGAGAGCCGATAAAAAATTGGCGGATATGATCGCAGACACTTGGAAATGGCAGGTTAACAATCCACAAGGTTACGTCTGATTGAATAGGAATTTAACCGCTGTTTACACAGTGGCTAACATAAACGTCACGGGACCGTTATTAACTAGGCTGACTTGCATATCGGCGCCAAATTCGCCGAACTGCACATTCGTATAGATTTTTAATGCTAGGTTTTGTAAATAACTGAATAATTCTTTACCTTTCTCTGGAGATGCTGCGGGGGTGAAACTGGGGCGATTGCCGCTATTGGTATCTGCGGCTAGCGTAAATTGGGGTACGAGCAGTAACCCGCCGTTTATGTCACGCAAGCTTAAATTCATACGCTCGTTCTCATCAGTAAAAATACGGTAATTTAAAATTCGTTCCAGCAATCGTTGGGCGGTTTTTTCTGTGTCGTTTTTTTCAATTGCCACCAGCGCCATAATCCCTGTCTCAATTTTGCCAATAAGTTGTTTGTTCACTTCGACTTTTGCAGTAGTTACGCGTTGGATAACAGAAATCATGATAATTAGGATAAATGATGAAAGCGGGTCATTATAAACAGTGGTTAACCCAGGTATTGTTGATTTTATTTTTGGGAAGCACTGTTTGCGCTTGCGCCGATGTATACCAATGGCAGGATAGCCATGGAAAAATCCATTTTTCAGACCATGGCAATGTTAACGATAAAAAACTCGACATCAAACCGGGGTATTCCTGGTATCGGGTTGAACATGTCTATGATGGTGATACGGTTAATCTATCGGATGGACGTAAAATTCGTTTGTTGGGGATAAATACTCCGGAAGTTCAACATAAAAACCAGGAGACTGAGGCAGGTGGTGAAGCGGCCAAGTCATGGTTAACAGCAAAACTTCAAAATGCTAAAGTACGCGTCATGACAGACGTAGAACAAACTGATAAATATCAAAGATTGCTGGCGCATTTGTTCACAGACAGAAACGAACATGTCAATTTGGAATTGGTCAAGCAGGGTTTAGCCGAGGTTAACATCTATCCGCCAAATCTGTTGTATGTTGACCAATTATTAGCTGCAGAAAAATTGGCGGAGCAGGCGAAAAGAGGGATTTGGGGGCTTCCTGAATACGCGGCTATACCGATTGATCAAATCGCGGATAATGATTTATCCGGATGGGTAAGGTTATCGGGGAAAGTGTTAACTAAACGCAGTAGCCGAAAATACGTTTACCTTCATTTTTCCAGTCAATTTCAAGCACGTATTGAGAAAAAATGGTTGTCGCTTTTTCCTGATATTGATAAATATGCAGGCAATACTATTGAAGTGAGGGGCTGGGTTAACAAAAATGGTGGTGCCTGGATTATGCCCCTGCGGCATCCGAGTGCGATCAAGGTGTTAAAGAATGCGAATTGAAACGTGGCTAAAAACACCTTTAGCCACGTTTATTTCAACCTTAATGGCTGGTATCTACTTTTGCACCTTTCGATTGTCCTATCGCTGAAAGGGCGTCATTGAACCAGGGCAAGTCAATATTGAAAGGTTTGCCGCCTTTGATTCTTGGGAACTCAATCGCACGTAATACATTGCCGCGATCTTCATCATGTCCGATCACACCGGATTCACGCTTGAATGCGCATTCGACGGCCAAATCCGCGCAGGATTTTATCAGGCGGATATCTTCTGCATTGGCCGCCGCCGCACGAGAGAAATAGCCGGATTTTTGAATGAGGGTTTTTTCCGCGCCAAGCATTTCGGCGAATTGCTCGCCGAACCATTTGCCGGGGTTAACCGCATCCAGTTTGACATGGCCGAACGCATCGCGCGGCACTTCCTGGCCTTTGGCTTGCATTTCAGCGACGATGGATTCCACGCCTGCGCCTTCAGAAACGAAAATGTTAACACAGTCGACTTTATCCATGACGGCGCGCAAGCGTTTAGCTTCGGCTTGAATATCGATTGCCATTTCCGGGATAAAAATACCGTGAACTTCATAACTTTCCCGGCTTAAACCTAACTCTGGCAGCCATTCTGCACGATCCAGCAATTTACGATATTCCAAAGCTGTAGCTGCAGTTAACCAGCCGCAACTGCGTCCCATGACTTCATGCACGATCAACATTCTGGGGTTAGCATTATTTTCGGCGACCACGTTCCAGAAATAGCGCGCGCCCTGTTCTGCCGCTGTCCATGCTCCCAGCGATTGCTTGATTGGAAAGACATCGTTATCGACTGTTTTCGGTAAACCGATAACAGTTAACCCGTAATTGTTTTTTGCCAGGAACGCCGCTAAATCGGCTGCCGCAGTGTTGGTGTCGTCTCCGCCGATGGTATGCAGGATATCCACGCCATCTTTGACCAATTGGTCGGCTGCGACTTTTTGCGGGTCTTCGCCTTCTTTGACAAGTCCGCGCTTCAAGCAATCCTTAACATTTGTTAACTTAACGCGGCTATTACCGATCACAGAGCCGCCAAACTTCTGTAATAAACCGGCTTTTTCCCGGATGATCGAATTCACCTTGTAAGAATCGCCAGCCAGCAAGCCTTTATACCCACTGCGATAACAGATGATTTCTATGGTTGGATCGATTTCATTGTAGCGTTCAATTAAACTGCCGATTGCAGAGTTAAGGCAAGGCGCAAGGCCGCCAGCGGTTAGGATTGCAACTTTTTTCGGTTTATTCATAGTGCTAGTTGTGTAGGTTATTGAAAAATCTTGATAGGTTTATGTGATAGGTGATGGTTAAATATCAATTTAATGAAAATCGTTGCTGGTATAAAAGTGTTACAAGGACAGAACGATCATCGAATGCTTCCTTTGGTCATCAAATTCGATAAATATTACCATAAGTTAAGTTAAGTATAATTTCGCTGAATTAAGAATTTAATGCCGTGAAAAATAAGCTTTTAAATTATCTCCTATTTTAATTTAAATCTTAGGTAGTAATAATACGTATGGATGGCATCCAGCCTTAAGTTATAATTATTTCATAATCAATCAATTTACTAATCATAATGAAAAAACCCGAAATTCGCGCTAATCGTCGTCGTGGTATTTATTTGTTGCCCAATTTATTTACCACCGGCGCATTGTTTTCCGGTTTCTATGCCATTACCTCAGCGATCGGCGGACGTTATGAAACTGCAGTAATTGCGATCTTTGTTGCGATGATTCTCGATGGCCTGGATGGTCGTGTCGCCCGTTTAACGAATACGCAAAGTGAGTTTGGCGTGCAATACGATAGTCTTTCTGATATGACTTCTTTCGCAGTGGCTCCAGCGCTGGTTATGTATCTTTGGGGATTTTCCAGTCTTGGCAAAATTGGCTTATTCGCCGCTTTTGTCCACATGGCCGGCGGAGCTTTGCGGTTAGCAAGGTTTAATGCGCAGGTGACTACCGCCGATAAGCGTTATTTCCAGGGTTTGCCAAGTCCGGCAGCGGCGGCTATTTTGGCGGGGTTTATTTGGGTATGTCTCGATCGCGATTACGACATGGCTGTGGTTAAGTACATTGCTGTCGTGTTGACCATCAGCACTGGTTTGTTGATGGTAAGTAATTTCCGTTATTCCAGTTTCAAGGAGATAGATTTTCGTGGAAAAGTCCCTTTTATAGTCGCGATATCAGTAATGTTGGGGATAGCTTTTGTCATGGCTCAGAAAGAAACTATGCTGTTTTTATTATTTATGGGTTATGCAATATCAGGTCCTATCGTCACCTTGATAATGCGTAAACGTCGATTACAAGAGCGTAAATCATAGGTTCTGCTTGTGACTGCAGTTTATTTCAGTTATATTGGAAGCATGTTTTTTACACATCTTCACCTTCATAAAACTCAATTATTTAAAGGCGGCTTTGTTTGCTTTGAGCAAAGCCACGTCTTGTCTCTATGCCTTAGCATCCTGCCCTGACGGGCATCCTATTTTTTATATACAATATAATTTTTAGTTTCATTTCTGGTTACATCTAACCGTTAGCCATCCATTGATGGAGTTATCATGAAAGACCAATTGATTATTTTTGACACCACCTTGCGGGATGGTGAACAGAGCCCTGGCGCGTCCATGACGCGTGAAGAAAAGATACGGATTGCGAAGGCTTTAGAACGTTTGCGGGTTGACGTTATCGAAGCAGGGTTCCCTGCTGCCAGTCCAGGCGACTTTGAATCTGTCCAGGCAGTCGCCAACGTCATAAAAGACAGCACTGTTTGCGGATTATCGCGGGCATTGGATAAAGACATCGACCAGGCAGGCGCGGCGCTCAAAGGGGCAAGTCGATCTCGTATTCATACGTTTATTGCAACATCGCCAATCCACATGCAAATGAAGTTGCACATGCAGCCGGAGCAGGTTATTGAGTATGCAGTTAGAGCGGTTAAGCGGGCGCGGCAATTCACCGATGATGTTGAATTCTCACCGGAAGATGCCGGACGATCAGAGGAAGATTTTTTGTGTCGCATATTGGAAGCCGTCATCGATGCGGGCGCGACTACGTTGAATATACCCGATACCGTCGGTTACAGCATTCCGCAACAGTTTGGTGCCACAATTGCCAATCTTATCAAGCGTATCCCAAATTCAGACAAAGCTATATTTTCAGTTCATTGCCATAACGATTTGGGCTTGGCGGTGGCCAATTCATTGGCTGCCGTGATGAACGGCGCAAGACAAGTGGAATGCACTATCAACGGTCTTGGTGAGCGTGCGGGCAATGCTTCATTGGAAGAAGTAGTCATGTCGGTTAAGACGCGGCATGATGTATTTTCATGTCAAACACGTATCGATACGCGAGAAATATTGACTTGTTCGAAACTGGTGTCTTCCATTACCGGTTTTCCTGTGCAGCCAAATAAGGCGATTGTTGGCGCGAATGCTTTTGCTCACGAGGCCGGTATTCATCAGGACGGTGTCTTGAAAAGTCGCGAAACTTACGAAATCATGCGTGCGGAAGATGTCGGCTGGTCAGCTAACCGGATGGTATTGGGCAAGCATTCAGGCAGGAATGCGTTCAAAACCCGGATGACTGATTTGGGCGTCGAATTCCTCTCCGAGGAAGAGTTGAATGAAGCGTTTTCCCGGTTCAAGCAACTTGCCGATAAAAAACATGAAATTTTTGACGAAGATTTACAGGCCTTAATTTCCGAAGTTGGATTTGAAGCGGAAGACGAGCACGTTAAACTAGTCGCATTAAAAGTGTGTTCGGAAACCGGCGAAAGCCCCAATGCAAAAGTTACTTTGAGAGTCGATAACAAGGAAGTGACCGGAAATGCCGAAGGCGGTGGTGCGGTGGATGCCAGTTTGAAGGCCATTGAAAAATTGGTTATGTCAAATGCATTGTTGGCGCTTTATTCGGTTAACAATATTACCAATGGCACTGATTCCCAGGGCGAGGTGACTGTCCGCTTGGAGAAAGCGGGACGCATTGTTAATGGTTTAGGTGCGGATACCGATATCGTAATCGCGTCGGCCAAAGCGTATATCAATGCGGTTAACAAATTGCTTGTTCCTGAGCAACGAAGGCATCCGCAAAAGGGGGATGTATAATTATCCCTAAATGATTTATCGATAACAGGTAATGGACGAAGCTGCCAGATTGCAATATCTTAAAACCATGGGAATTCAAGTTTGGGTTCCCAGGGTTAACAATTCAGTTAATGCAGTATTGCCTGAAAATCAGGAGGATGGTCGGGATTCTCTGCAATGTGCCGACAGCGTTAAAAATGTTAACCGTGATTGGGAATCGCTCGAAACCGAAGTATCTGCCTGCAGGAAATGTACTTTGTGTGAAACTCGAAATAACACGGTTTTTGGCGTTGGCAATAAATTTGCGGAGTGGATGATAATCGGTGAGGCACCCGGACAGCACGAAGATGAACAAGGCAAACCTTTTGTCGGGCGGGCAGGGCAATTGTTAACCGAAATGTTAAGGGCGGTCGGTTTGGAACGGGATGATGTTTTTATTACCAATATTCTCAAATGTAGGCCGCCGGGAAATCGTGATCCGAAACTCGAAGAAGCTGAAAGCTGCAATGATTTTTTGAGGCGTCAATGTGTCTTGGTTAAACCAAAAATCATCCTGGCTGTGGGGCGTATTTCCGCGCAAACGTTATTGAAAACCGACGCACCGTTAGCCAAATTACGCGGAAAAGTGCATAAGTTGAATGATATTCCCTTGGTAGTCGTATATCATCCTGCATACTTGCTAAGATCATTGCTGGAAAAGCGTAAAGCATGGCAAGATTTACAATTGGCAAGGCAAATAATTGGCGAACGATAAGGTTAACTATGCGTGGTTTGATGGATAAAATAAGAAATGCTCTGGTTTACGATGCTGACAAAGAGTTTTACGCCAAAATTTTTCCAGAATCGCTTAACCGCACCGATTTGCTGCGTTTGCGGACGATGACGCATAGCGATTTATCTGCCGTTCTGGCAATTGAAACCACAAATTATCAATTTCCCTGGAGTAAGGATATCTTTCTAGACTGTTTCAAAGTGGGGTACGGCTGTTGGGTTTGTGAAGAAGATAGCAAAATCCTGGGCTATAGCATTATGACGCTGGGTGTCGGCGAGGCGCATTTGCTCAATATCTCCATCGCGCCTGAAGAACAAGGTCAAGGCGTGGGTCGAAGAATGATGGAGCAAATGATTGAAATCGCTAAAAATGAAGCAGAGACGATGTATCTAGAAGTCAGGCCGTCCAATCCGGGCGCAATTGCCCTTTACAAAAAGTTGGGGTTTAAAGAAATTGGAACCCGCAAAGCTTATTATCCCTCCGAAAGCGGGCGGGAAGATGCGGTTATGTTAGCGTTGACATTGGCTTAAATGATTGGCTGGGGTGTGAGAATATCTTTTTGATCGATGTATCTCCATGTTCTGTTCGCATCAGTAAAGTTAAGAATGGAAAAGTGCTGAATCTTGCCAGTAACCTTAAGCTTATCAGGGTTTTAATGGGTAAATTGCAATACCAAATATCATCGTTTTGGACGGTAATGTTCCAGATAATCCTGTGAACAACTTTATTTGCTGACTGGCTTATTTTATCTTGGCTCAAACACTCACAACTGTTAACCATGACCGTGACAGGGCGGGTTTAACATACGTTTACCCCGTGCTTTCAAGACGTGCAGGCGGCGTATCGATTGGCGTTAACTTTAATACGAATAATGCCTGCAATTGGCGTTGTATTTATTGCCAGGTGCCAGAACTAAAAAAAGGTGCAGCGCCGGATATCGATTTGCCAGTCTTGGAAAAGGAGTTGAGAGCTTTCTTGACAGATGTTAAGAGTGGCGGTTTTTTTAATCGCTTTCAAATGGATAGCAATAATTTTGTGGTAAAGGATATAGCAATTTCTGGTAATGGCGAGCCGACAAGCGCAAAAAATTTTGCCGAAGCTTTAGAGTTAATTGGTTCAATAGCTACTGAACAAGGCATTTTTCCAGCAAGTAAATTCGTTTTGATTACGAATGGCAGTTTGATACATCAAAGCAACGTACAAGAAGGCTTAAGGCGACTTAACAGCTTCGGCGGAGAAGTCTGGTTTAAGTTTGATAGTGCCACAAAAACAGGGCGCACGCTAATAAATAATACTGTGCAAAGCCTTGAAAGTTGCCTAAATAACTTGGTTTTGTCTTCAAGCCTATGCGCCACGAAATTGCAGACTTGTTTGTTTGAGTATCGAAGTGGATTCACGGATGATGAAAAAATCGCTTTTATAGATTTCCTGATTAAAGTAAAAGTTGCAACTGATGTTAAAGAAGTGTTGTTGTACACGTTAGCCAGGCCGTCTTTGCAGCCCGAGGCAAAAGAGCTTAAGCCACTGCCTTGTGAAGTTTTACAGGAATTCGCCGATGATGTTCGATGTCTGGGTTTTACGGTTTCAGTCAGTTACTGATGTTAAGACAGATCAAGGCAGTAAAAGCTTGTTGTTCATGAGGCGAGCAATTATAATGCGAAATTGTTTTGAAATGCGAATGTGGCGAAATTGGTAGACGCGCTGGATTTAGGTTCCAGTAGGGCAGCCTGTGGGAGTTCGAGTCTCCCCATTCGCACCAATATCCTTAAACTATAATAGTAAGTCACTAACTTTTGATTCTTACTTTAAGTCAATATCTATTGCCGACCACCGGTAGCCCCCGAACAAACCCACACGTTAATTGAGGTAAATAATGCAAGTTTCTGTCGAGAAGACATCCGAATTAACCAGAAAAATGACGGTGACTGTTCCTGAAACCCTGGTTCAGGAAAAAATGGCCGAACGCCTTAAAACTTTAGCGCGTCAAGTTAAGATGGATGGATTCCGTCCTGGTAAAGTGCCGCAGCATGTTGTCCAAAAAATGTATGGCGACCGGGTGCGTGGCGAAGTAACCGGCGATATTATTCAGTCGACGTATATTGATGCGCTACGTGACCGTGACTTAAAGCCGGCTGGACAGCCGCATATTCACCCCCATGAGCAGGAAGAAGGCTTTCAATATACCGCTGAGTTTGAAATCTATCCTGAAATTTCTTTGACAGGGATTGATGAAATTGAAGTAACTCGCCCCCTCGCTAAAATTGAGCAAAGCGATATCGATGAAATGATCGAAAAGCTTCGCGGCCAAAAGAAAACTTGGGGCGAAGTAGAGCGTGCCGCGCAAGACAAGGATCGAATCACAATTGCATTCTCAGGTGTTTCCGAGGGTGAAAACTTTACCGACGGCAAAGTCAACGATTTTCCTGTGGAAATCGGTGGCAAACAAATGATTCCGGGTTTTGAAGATAATCTTATCGGGCTCAAAAAAGGCGAAAGCAAAACTTTTTCTGTCACTTTCCCAGAACAGTACAACAATGCCAAACTGGCAGGAAAAGTAGCCGAGTTTGACGTTGAAGTTTTAAAAGTCGAAGAGGCTGTTTTACCTGAAGTTAATGAGGAATTTATTAAAAGTTATGGTACTAAAGACGGCACGTTTGAAAGTTTTCGCGCCGATGTAACGGCCAATATGGAACGGGAGCTTGAACAGTCTTTGCATAATACTTTGAAAAATAATGTGCTGGACTCATTGTTTGAGAAGGTTAAGTTTACTGTTCCAAACGCCCTGATTGACGAAGAAATTGAGAATTTGATGAAGCCATATTTAGAATCGGCAAAACGTCAAAAATTAAAACACGAAGACATGCAATTACCGAAAGAGGTCTTTAAAGATCAGGCGCAAAAAAGGGTTGCATTAGGTTTGATATTGGGCGAAATCATTCATGCCAATAATATCAAGGTAGATGAGGGTAAAGTCAGAGAAACCATCGAAAACATGGCGAAAAGTTACGAACAACCGGAGGCAGTAATTTCTTGGTATTACGGTGACAAAAGTCGCTTAAATAGTGTTCAGCAAATGGTTTTGGAAGACCAAACTGTGGATTTTCTGGTGTCAAAAGCAAAAATATCCGACAAAACAATGGGTTTTAATGATATTATGGATGCAAACTCAAGGTAAACAAGCTAGATATGCATAATTTTGATCGCTTAAACTCGATTCCTTCTCCACAGGCGGCAGGTGGGTTGGTGCCCATTGTAATTGAGCAGACTGCTAGGGGTGAGCGAAGTTTTGATATTTATTCTCGGCTCTTAAAAGAACGAGTAATTTTTTTAGTTGGCCAAGTCGAGGATTACATGGCCAACTTGGTTGTCGCACAATTGCTTTTTTTGGAATCTGAAAATCCAGACAAGGACATCCACCTTTACATCAATTCACCAGGCGGTTCGGTGACTGCGGGTATGTCTATCTATGATACGATGCAATTTATCAAACCCGACGTGAGTACGATGTGTATCGGTCAGGCTGCTAGTATGGGTGCATTGTTGTTAACCGGCGGAACCAAAGGTAAACGTTACTGTTTGCCGCATTCACGGATGATGATTCATCAGCCTTTGGGTGGATTTCAGGGGCAAGCGTCTGATATCGACATTCACGCACGTGAAATTCTGTCAATTAGGGATAAACTAAATAAAGTGCTGGCGTATCATACAGGTCAACCGATTGAGAAAGTTCAGGTCGATACTGACAGGGATAACTTTTTAAGTCCTGAAGATGCCGTCAATTATGGATTGATTGATAAAGTTTTAACCAATAGGATATCGGCTGTCGGCTAATTTATATTGAGTACGAATTCATAATGAAAGTCTTGAAATTCGCGGTTAACTTTGTTCGGGTTCTTTACAGGAGTCCAAGCTTATGAGTAACGAAAAAAACAGCAAAGATGACGATAAGGTCTTGTACTGTTCATTTTGCGGCAAAAGTCAACAAGAAGTCAGAAAACTCATTGCAGGGCCGTCTGTGTATATTTGTGATGAGTGCGTTGATCTTTGCAACGACATTATCAAAGATGAGTTACAAGAGCATGGCGCCTCGTTTCATGGTGCGGAGCTACCCAAGCCCAAACAAATCAAGGAAGAGCTCGACAGTTATGTCATTGGTCAGGAACGCGCCAAGAAAATTTTGGCGGTCGCTGTTTACAATCATTACAAGCGCTTACGTAATAAATCCAAAAAGGAAGGCGTTGAGCTTGCTAAAAGCAACATATTGTTAATTGGCCCTACCGGTTCTGGTAAGACCTTATTAGCTGAAACGTTAGCACGCTTGTTGGATGTGCCTTTCACTATTGCGGATGCGACTACCCTAACCGAAGCAGGTTATGTAGGTGAGGATGTGGAAAACATCATCCAGAAAATTCTGCAAAAATGCGATTACGATGTCGAAAAAGCGGAAACTGGCATTGTTTACATTGACGAAATTGATAAAATTTCCAGAAAATCAGACAATCCTTCAATAACTCGCGATGTTTCGGGCGAAGGTGTTCAGCAAGCCTTGCTGAAATTAATCGAGGGTACTGTCGCATCTGTGCCTCCACAAGGTGGGCGCAAGCATCCACAACAAGAGTTTTTACAAGTTAACACGGCCAACATTCTATTTATTGTTGGTGGCGCTTTTGCCGGCTTAGACAAAATCATAAAATCCCGTTCTGAAAAAGGTGGAATAGGGTTTTCAGCGGATGTTAAAACCGTTGACGATTCAAAAAATGTCGGTCAACTGTTTGCCGAAGTTGAGGCGGAAGACCTTATCAAGTATGGGTTAATACCAGAGTTTGTTGGACGTTTGCCGGTGGTGGCAACCCTGGATGAACTGGATGAAAAAGCATTAATCAAGATTTTATCCGAACCTAAGAATGCTTTGATCAAGCAATATCAACACCTTTTTGAAATGGAAGGCGTTGAGCTTGAGTTCAGGGAAGAGTCGCTGGGTGCAATTGCCAGAAAAGCCATGGAAAGGAAAACGGGAGCCAGAGGTTTACGAACCATTGTAGAAAATATCCTGTTGAATACCATGTATGATTTGCCATCTGCTGAAAACATAAGCAAGGTTGTGGTTGATGAAGGAGTTATCCAGGGTGAGTCTGAGCCTTATATTGTTTATGAAACTGAAAAAATTAAAGCTTAACCAGTAAAAATATAAAGTTTTTCAAAAAGGGGCTTTGGTTGAATCAAAGCTCCTTTTTTATTGTCTCAAAAATAAATAAGTCTATGTTTGAGAAAATAAGTGAAGTGGGTCATAAATACAAATGTTGCATACTTGTTATTTCAGGTTATGTCACCATAATCATCCTAATGTTTATGTTAAAGTTTAATGATGGAAACTAAAGAAATGACAGAAATCGAATCATTAGTGCCGGTGTTGCCTCTTAGAGACGTTGTAGTTTATCCACATATGGTAATTCCTTTGTTTGTAGGCAGGGAAAAATCTATCGATGCGCTTAATGCTGCGATGCAAGACAACAAGCAGATTCTCCTTGTGGCGCAACGTGAAGCTGCAGTTGATGAGCCAAATTTCGACGATCTTTACGAAGTCGGCACATTGGCCAATATTTTACAATTGCTAAAATTACCGGATGGCACGGTAAAGGTTCTGGTCGAAGGCAGCGAGCGTAATCGTGTCATAAATTATGTGGAAACGGAAAACTATTTTTCAGCATCTGTCACCAAGATTCATGATGTGTTATTGGTGTCTGAGCAAAAGCTGGATGCCTTGAAGCGGACGGTCATGAGTTCGTTTGATCAGTATGTTAAGTTCAACAACAAAATTCCACCGGAAGTATTAAATGTGTTGAACGGCATTGATGATCCTAGCCGACTAGCCGATACCATGGCGGCTCATATCGCAATAAAAATCCACGAAAAGCAGGTGATTCTGGAAACAGCCGATATAGAGCAACGTCTTGAGGTTTTGATGGCGTTGATGGAAGGAGAGGTCGATATTCTTGAAATGGAAAAGAAAATTCGCGTGCGAGTTAAGCAGCAAATGGAGAAAAACCAGCGCGAATATTATCTTAACGAGCAAATGAAAGCCATCCAAAAAGAATTGGGTGATATGGAAGATGTACCTAATGAACTGGAAGATTTGGAAAATAAAATCGATACCTCAGGCATGTCTAAAGAAGCCAAGTCTAAGGCGATGGCTGAGCTTAACAAGCTTAAGATGATGTCGCCTATGTCAGCTGAGGCCACTGTAGTTCGAAATTATATCGATTGGATGGTTAACGTTCCTTGGAAGAAAAAGACAAAGGTGACTCGGCTCCTGAAACAGGCTGAACAGGTTTTGGAATCTGAGCATTATGGTTTGGAAAAAGTTAAGGAACGTATACTTGAGTATCTCGCTGTGCAACAGAGGGTGAAGCAACTTAAAGGTCCTATTTTATGTCTGGTGGGTCCTCCCGGTGTTGGCAAGACATCGTTAGGTGAGTCGATTGCTAGGGCAACCAACCGCAAATATGTCCGGATGGCTTTGGGTGGTGTCCGTGATGAAGCTGAGATCCGTGGTCATCGCCGAACTTACATCGGTTCCATGCCCGGAAAAATTCTACAGAGCTTGGCCAAGGTTAAGACGCGTAATCCTTTATTTTTATTAGATGAAATTGACAAAATGGCGCAGGATTTTCGCGGTGATCCGGCATCGGCATTGTTAGAGGTGTTAGATCCTGAGCAAAATCATACTTTCTCTGATCACTATCTGGAAGTAGACTTCGATCTATCTGACGTAATGTTTGTCGCAACTGCCAACTCCATGAATATCCCGCCTGCATTGCTGGATAGAATGGAAGTTATACGTATCGCTGGTTATACCGAAGATGAAAAGATCAACATTGCTTTACGTTACTTGATTCCAAAACAAATCAAGAATAACGGGCTTAAAGAACGTGAACTGGAAATTACTGAAACTGCCGTAAGGGATATGATTCGTTATTACTCCCGTGAGGCTGGCGTGCGTAGCTTGGAACGTGATATTTCCAAGATTTGCCGAAAAGTGGTTAAAGATCTGCTATTAGATCCTAAAGCAAAAAAATCAATTATTTCTCCGAAAAATCTTGACTATTATCTAGGGGTCAAGCGTTATCACTATGGTTTAGCGGAAGAGCATGACCAGATAGGGCACGTCTCAGGTTTGGCATGGACTGAAGTGGGTGGTGAGCTATTGACTATCGAAACAGCGGTAATTCCTGGCAAAGGCAAGCATTCTGCGACCGGAAAACTTGGCGAGGTCATGAAAGAGTCTATTGAAGCGGCAATGACTGTGGTAAGAAGCCGTGCCGATGTTCTTGGCTTGGATAGTGAAATTTTTCAAAAGAACGACATTCATATTCATGTACCTGAAGGGGCAACTCCCAAAGACGGGCCAAGTGCGGGTATTGCGATGTGTACCGCTGTGGTGTCGGCCCTGACTAAGATTCCAGTGCGCGCCAATGTGGCAATGACCGGAGAGATTACTTTGCGTGGTGAAGTGCTGCCAATTGGTGGCTTAAAAGAAAAATTATTGGCAGCACATCGTGGCGGAATTACGACGGTATTAATTCCATTAGAAAACGAGAAAGATCTTGCTGAGATACCGGAAAATATTAAACAAAACTTACTTATTAAACCTGTCCATTGGATTGATGAGGTTTTGGAAGTCGCGCTTCAATATATGCCTATACCTACTGAAAAGCCTCTGATTGACGAGAAAACCAAAAGCGATTCTGACTCCGCCAAGTTAAAATCTAGCTCAAATGTTATAGCTCATTAACTAACTGGTTTTTTTGCTAATGTATTGATAACTTGTTGATTCCTTTTGTGGTTAATGATTCAAGCCGCGAAAGGAGTCAAATTATTCATGTTTAACTTCAAAATATAATTGCTTTAAACCGGTTTTTGTAGGAAGCCGCTTACCTATAATGCTTGACACTATGTAAACGCAGTTGTTATAAATAACCCCGTTTGTCATACACCAAACTTGAATAAAGAAAGGATGTTGGCATTATTCAAGTCATACGTAATGGCGTACGTTTTTAACTACCACACTTTCACGCTCACTTTCCTAAGGGGGAATAAATGAATAAATCGGAACTAATTGATGCTATTGCTGCGTCCTCTGGCTTAACAAAGGCTGATGCAGGTCGTGCTTTGGATGGATTTATAAGCGCAGTGACTGGGGCTTTAAGCAAAGGGGATTCTGTTACTTTAGTCGGTTTTGGTACCTATTCAGTAAAGGAAAGGGCAGAACGCATTGGCCGCAATCCTCAAACTGGAAATGAAATAAAAATCAGTGCTGCAAAAATTCCAAATTTCAAGGCTGGTAAAACATTAAAAGATGCTGTAAACTAGTCTGCTTTAGTCGGGTGCTTAGCTCAGCTGGGAGAGCATCGCCCTTACAAGGCGAGGGTCGGGGGTTCGAACCCCTCAGCACCCACCAGACTTCGGAGCGGTAGTTCAGTTGGTCAGAATACCGGCCTGTCACGCCGGGGGTCGCGGGTTCGAGCCCCGTCCGCTCCGCCAAAATCAAAAGCTCTGAATCTACCGGTTCAGGGCTTTTTTTTTATTTAGTAGGTTAAATTTGTAACATCAGGACTGTACTTATGTTGACAAGAATACGTGAAAAAGCCCAAGGCGCTTTTGCCTGGATAATATTGATTGTTATTTGCGTTCCCTTTGCCTTGTGGGGCATCCAAAACTACCTGGACACGAGCAAGGAAGCGGCAGTTGCTTCTGTGGGCGGCAAAGATTTTTATCAGCGTGATGTCAATAAAGCCTACGAACAATACGCCCAAAATTTTCAAGGTATGGGCATAGATGAGCAGCTCCTAAAATCCCAGGCTATGGATAAGTTGGTTAAAGATGAAGTGTTGCTGCAATATGTCAATAAACAAAACTTCTCTGCGACAGACTCCAGTGTCCGCGATTTTATAAAATCCTTACCTTATTTCCAAACGGACGGTAAATTCGACGAAAAAAAATATAAAGCCTTATTGACCTCTCAGCGGTTATCAACCAATGAATTTGTCAGCAAAATTAAAAGCGCATTGGTCATGGAACAATTCCAGCGCAGCGTTATCGACAGCGCTTTCGTGACACAAGCGACAGTGGATAGTTTTTTCAAAATCCAAAATCAACTGCGCGATATTGATTATGTCACCTTGCCTTTGGAAAAAGTCACGGCACAGCCCACTGAAAAAGAAATAAACGATTATTACCAATCGCATCAGGAGGCTTATAAAACGCCAGAGCAGGCATCGATCGAATATGTTGAATTGTCATTGGATGACATCTCGAAAAAAATTGAGGTTACCGACGACAAGTTACATGCCTATTATGAAGAACAAAAAGATCAATACAGTACGCCTGAACGTCGTAAAATCAGCCATATTTTGTTTGCTGTAAATTCGAAAACTGATGACAAAACAGCATTGGCAAAAGCCCAGAAAGCTGCAGAGGATTTAAAAACCAAGGATTTTGCCGCGTTGGCTGGCGAAATTTCCGACGACAAGCCAAGCGCCAAAAAGGGTGGCGATTTGGGGCTGCTGATTGCCGGCGCAATGGATAAACCGTTTGAAGAGGCCGCCAGTAAATTAAAATTAAATGAAGTCTCCAAACCCGTTAAGTCCTCTGCAGGATACCATCTGATCAAAGTGACTGAACTAACCTCTGGCGACGTTAAACCCTTTGATTCAGTGAAAGTTGAGTTAACCAAAAATTATCAAAAATCGCAGGCGGAAAATATATTCTACGAAAATGGAGAAAAACTATCTTCGTTAAGTTTTGAAAACCCTGACAGTTTGCAAGCTGTGGCGGAAAAACTGTCGTTAACGGTAAAAAAATCGCCGTTGTTTACCAAAGATAAAGGAGATGGAATTGCCGCAGAACAAAAAATCCGTGATGCGGCGTTTTCTGAGGATGTATTGAAGGGGAACAACAGTTCGCCGATTGAGGTGGGCCAGGACAAAGTCGTCGTTGTACGTATTTTGGAGCATAAGCCAAGCGCCATGCGTGACCTGAATAGAGTAAAACCGGAAATCGTGGCTGCTATTTTAAATGATCGTGCGCGCCAGCAAGTTCTGGATAAAGCCAATAAGTTTAAGCAACAGCTTCAAGCCGGTGAAACCCTTCAAAAGATTGCCGGCGACAACAAACTGGAAGTAAAAACCGCCAACGTTAACCGCACCAATACCACATTGCCGTTTGAACTCAGCGATGCTGTGTTTAAAGCCGCAAAGCCGGTTGCTGACAAACCGTCTAGTTTTGTCGTGCCATTAGCGTCGGGTGAGCAGGTTGTGGTCAGATTGAAGAAGGTTAGCCCGGGCGTGGTCAGCGAAGAAGACAAGAAAAAACTTGATCTTGCCAAAAAAAATCTTGCTAAAGCCTTTGGTCAGACCGATTTCAATTCGATGATCAATACCTTGCAAGCTAAAGCCGATATCACTATCAGGCAGCAAAACAAGCAATAATCCAAATTCTCTCGAGTTTGGGTTAAATTGATATCAAAAAGCTCAATTAGGTTAACAACAACATCATTTTATTGTTGTTAACCTTTTTACATCGAGCAGTAACTCATCCTGTCGACGTAATGTTCTGGGCAAATAATTTTTATCAGTGCAGGTAGAAATGCCTATTTATTTCCCCGTATTTTCCATTTCTTTATATACTTGAGGTTTTATTCTGGCCTTAAGTTCACCAGCGATTTAAACATGAGATGTCCTTTTTGTGCAGCCCAGGATACCCGGGTGATAGATTCCAGATTGGCGAATGAAGGCGATCATGTTAGGCGTCGTCGCGAATGCATTGTTTGTAAGGAGCGATTTACCACGTTTGAAACCGCCGAGCTCACTTTGCCGCGCGTAGTGAAGCGTAATGGTGTGCGCGAGCCATTCGATGAAAACAAATTACGTTCCGGGATGTTAAGGGCATTGGAAAAGCGTCCTGTCAGCAGTGACGCCATCGAAGCAGCGGTTAACCGCATTAAAAAAGACCTATTGACGCGTGGCGACCGGGAAGTATCAACCGAGGACTTAGGCGAAAAAGTCATGCACGAATTAAATCAACTCGATCATGTCGCGTTTGTCCGCTTTGCTTCCGTTTATCGCAGTTTTCAGGATGTCAGCGAATTTACCGATATGATTAAGGACCTGGAAAAAATCTGACATGCCGGAACAGGATATCTTAGATGCGCGTTACATGGCGCGCGCGCTGTATTTAGCGAGGAAGGGACTATTCACCACCGATCCTAACCCTCGCGTCGGCTGCGTACTGGTTAAAAATAGCAACATTATTGGTGAAGGTTGGCATAAACGGGCAGGTGAAGCCCATGCTGAAGTCGATGCCTTAAATAATGTTTCTGAAACCCCCGAAGGCGCGACCGCTTATGTGACGTTGGAGCCGTGCAGCCATCACGGAAAAACGCCACCCTGCTGCGATGCTTTAATAAAAGCGGGCATCAAGCGTGTCGTCGCCGCCATGCAAGACCCCAACCCACAAGTGGCGGGTAACGGCTTCAAGCGATTGGAGGAAGCGGGTATCAGTGTTTCATCCGGTGTATTGGAAACCGATGCACGAGAATTGAATCGCGGCTTTATCATGCGCATGACCCAGGGGCGACCATTCGTCCGTAGCAAGCTGGCGATGAGTCTGGATGGACGTACCGCAATGGCGTCTGGGGAAAGCAAATGGATTACTTCGGCTGAATCCCGTGCTGATGTCCAGCGCTTACGGGCGCAAAGTTCGGCAATTTTGACCGGCATCAATACCGTGCTTGCCGATGACCCTTCCTTAACGGTGCGAATGGATCAAGAAGTCGTTCAACCGGTGCGAGTTATTCTGGATTCAAAGCTGCAAATGCCGCCATTGGCGAAAATGTTAACCTTGCCGGGAAGGACTATAATTTTAACCTGTAATCAAACTACTGCCGTTCGTCCTGAGCTTGTCGAAGGACATGAAGAAAAACTCCGAAAGTTACAAAAGATTGATGCTGAGGTTCATCAATTACCAGAAAAACAAGGCCGACTCGATCTTGTTGATGTTATGAAATTTTTATGTGGGCAGCAAATTAACGAAGTTCTCGTCGAAGCCGGAGCGGTATTGAATGGGGCTTTGTTAGAGGCTAACCTAGTGGACGAATGGATAATCTATATGGCGCCGCTTATTCTGGGTGATCAGGGCAGAGGATTATTTCATTTGCCAAGGGTAGATAGCCTTAACGATTGCAAGAAACTGAAGTTTGTGAATGTTTCGTACGTGAGACAAGACCTTAGAATAAGGCTAACAAAACAATAAATCACATGGATATTACGGATTTTGTAAATGTTGGATTATTGGTGAGTGCGGTTAACGCTCTACTAGGTTATTGGGTTAAAACTCGAATTGAAGGTTCTATCAAGCACGAATATGATAAATCGTTAGAGAAGATTAAATCGGACTGGAAGCGAACTGACATTTTATTTTCAGAGCGAATGGTTATTTTTAAGCTTTTACAAAAGAAACTCGTATCTGTCCGGCGTTACTGCGAATCACACATAAATTGCGAAAGAGGTGGCGAGTTCGGTATTCGTCCTGATAATCTTGATTCTGCCGATAACAAAACCATACTTACTCATTGGGAAGAGCTTGAAACGTTACTTGATGAAAGCTTAATTTTTCTTTCTAGTCCGTGTCGTAAAGCCTTTGAACAATTACGCGATCAATTTTCTTTGGGTGCAAGTATGGAACTATGGTTAGAATCGCCAGAGGCGGTGTGCGAAGTAGTGGCATCTAAAGTTGATGGATACGAAGCTATAGTCGATAAAATTAGCTGCTGTATCAGCGCTTTGTATGAAGACCTTGGATTTCTTAATCTAGAGTAAATATTAATTTATATGTTCACCGGAATCATCGCCGCCATCGGCAACATCACCCACATCGAACGTAAGGGCGGCGATTGTCGCTTAACTATAAATACTAGTAAATTACCGTTAACCGATGCACAACTGGGTGACAGCATCGCCGTCAATGGCGTGTGTTTGACTGCCATCGAGCTTGGCAATCAGCATTTTTGCGCGGATGTCTCGAATGAGACTTTGTCACGCACAACCTTAAAAAACGCTGGTGTAGGCACCAAGGTTAACCTGGAATTGGCGCTGACCCCGACGACACGCATGGGCGGCCACATCGTCAGCGGTCATGTCGATAGCATCGGCGAGCTGGTCGAGCAGAAACCGGACGCACGTTCCTGGCGGTTGTCGTTTAAAGTACCCGCCGAGTTAGTAAAATATATCGCCGAAAAAGGGTCGATCTGTATCAATGGGATCAGCTTAACCGTCAACTCGGTTACCGGTTCCGAATTCAGTGTTAACATTGTGCCGCATACGCTGCAAGAAACAACGTTGGCGGATATCAAGCTGGGTGATAAAGTGAACCTGGAAGTCGATCTTTTGGCCCGGTATCTTGAACGCTTGCTTTTGGGCGATAAAGCCGCCTTGCCACAATCCGGCATTACCGAAGAATTGCTCCAAAACAGCGGTTTTTTCTCAAAAAAATAAGAATGCAATGAATACCATCGAAGAAATCATTGAAGATTTACGTCAGGGCAAGATGGTCATCATCATGGATGATGAAGACCGCGAGAACGAGGGCGACTTGGTCATGGCGGCGGCATTTACCCGTGCTGAAGATATCAATTTCATGGCGAGGTATGGCCGCGGGTTAATCTGCCTGACCCTAACCAGTGAGCGTTGCCAGCAATTGCGCCTGCCATTGATGACGAATGAAAACAAAACCGCGCATTCGACCAATTTTACCGTTTCCATCGAAGCGGCGACAGGCGTTACGACCGGTATATCTGCCGCCGACCGTGCGCGCACGGTACAATGTGCCGTGGCTCCCGAGGCGAAGCCGGATGATTTAGTGCAGCCCGGTCACATCTTTCCGCTAATGGCGAAATCCGGCGGGGTACTGAACCGGGCAGGCCATACCGAGGCGGGTTGTGACCTAGCGCGCTTGGCGGGGGTTGAACCCGCCGCCGTGATCGTCGAAATCCTCAACGACGACGGCTCGATGGCACGGAAGCCTGATCTGGAAATTTTCGCAAAACAGCATAATTTGAAGATCGGAACCATTTCCGATTTGATCCATTACCGCATCCAGCACGAAAACACCCTGGAACGCATCAGCGAATGTTCATTTCCGACCGAATTCGGTGACTTCCGTTTATATGCTTATCAAGATCGCAACGACAACAACCTGCATTTGGCGCTGGTTAAGGGTAATGTCGCTGACGGCGAGCCGGTGCTGGTCAGGGTGCATGCCCGCAACATGATCGACGATGTTTTTTCGTCCAAACGCAGTGACCGCAGCATCCCAATGAGGGTCGCCATGCAGAAAATCGCAGAAGAAGGCCGTGGCGTGCTGGTGGTGATTCGTCAAAACGAAACCAATAAAAGCCTGGTCGAGTTAATCCATCGTTATCAGCTGGAAGACAACGGCGTGGCACCGCCTGCGGTGGAACCGCCCGACTGGCGTATGACGGGCACGGGGGCGCGTATCCTGACTGATCTGGGCGTACATAAACTAAAAGTGCTGGGCGCGCAGAAAAAATATGTCGGCCTAGCTGGTTTTGATATGGAGGTTATCGAGCATGTCCACTGTGATGCCTGGGATGCCGCGGAGCAGCCAAAATAAGCCTGTCTGTGCTACTATAAGCGCAATTTATCCAAGAGAAATCTCATGTCTGTTATACACACCATTGAAGGAAACTTAAGCGCCCAAGGCCGCACTGTTTGTATTGTGGCGTCACGGTTCAACAGTTTTATCGTCGATCAACTCGAAGCTGGCGCGATCGATGCGCTGGTGCGTCATGGCGCGGATCGCGGCAATATCCATGTTGTAAAAGTGCCGGGAGCATACGAATTGCCGTTGGTTGTACAACGTGTCGCCGCCAGCAAAAAATACGATGCGATTATCGCCGTCGGCGCGGTGATTCGTGGGGGTACGCCGCATTTTGAATATGTTGCCGGGGAATGCGTCAAGGGCATCAGCAGCGTTTCGTTAAAGTATGATATTCCGGTGAGTTTCGGAGTGTTAACCGTGGATACCATCGAGCAAGCCATTGAACGAGCGGGCACGAAAGCCGGCAACAAAGGCGCGGAAGCGGCGATGTCGGCGATTGAAATGATGAGCTTGCTGGATAGTTTGTCAAAATAATGAGTAGCACAAAAACCAATGCTCGCAAAGCCCTAGTTCAAGCGCTTTACCAATGGCAAATGACCGGCCAGAGCACCCTCGATATTGAAAAATATTTTCAGGATGAAGGCCATTTAAAGGACACGCAAAAAAATTATTTTAAAGACCTGCTGCACGAAATCCCGAAAAAGCTGGACGAAATAGATAGCGCAATGCAGGGTATTGTCGATCGCCCGGTCGATATGATCGACCCGGTCGAGCGCGCCATTTTGCGTCTGGGTGTTTTTGAGCTGTTATTTAAACCGGAAATGCCTTATCGCGTCGTCCTAAACGAAGCCATCAATCTGGCGAAGGAGTTCGGCGCGGATGGCAGCCATAAATATGTGAATGGGATATTGGATAAGGTAGCGCAGGATAAAAGGGCTGTGGAGATCAAGGCGAAATCGGCAATTAAATAAGGTACTGGAGATCAGATGGAACAGCAAGATCATGCGCTAAAACAAGCCTTTGTGCTAAGAGTTTCACCAGGCGGGGATGACTTGGTTGATGAAGCTTTGAAATATGACGAGATCATTATTGGCTGGGGCTGTGCTAAAGGATTGTTAAATAAAGAATTACGTTGGGAAGCATTTCGTAGTATCGTTAGTACTGCTTATTACAAAGATGAAACTAATTTAAGAAAAGCAGGTGCTGCTGGAGGTCATCTATGGCGATTTATAAGGGAAATGAATATAGACGACTTAGTCGTTATCCCTCATTTCACAAATTTTTATATCGCTAGGATTCTTGGAGAGCCGAAATATTATCCGATAAATGCAGATGATGGTGAATATCGGCGTAAAGTAGAATGGTTAAATGGAAAAAAGCCGATTCCACGTAGTTTAGCCAATGCTGCGCTGCTTTCGCGATTAAAAGTTCAAGGTACAACTGCTTACGCATCTGATCTGATTTTACAAATAGAAAAATGTATTGAAGATGCCCAAAGAGGTTATAACCCTACATTTAAAGAAGATTTAAAATCAAAACTTATTGTTACAACTCTTGAGGAAATCAGGAGTGGACGAATGGAAAGTTATAAATTTGAGCAATTAATTCATGATGTGCTGTTAGGATTTGGTGCTGATGAGGCGAGAATCGTACCTCGGATGGAAGATAAAGGAGCGGATATCGTTGTTTCTTTTAAGTTTGCAGGGGCATTTCAACAAATTTTAGCTGTTCAAGCGAAACATTGGCAGGCAGAACCGCCTGTTGGAAAAGAAGTTGTTGAACAACTTATCGGTGGTATTGAAGCTGAGTCAGCAAATTTAGGCATGATTGTTACTTCAGGCACAGTTTCAGAGGAAGCTGTATCTTTCGCTAACAAATGGACTGAAGAAAAGGGAATAAAGATAGAGTTTGTTGATGGTGAACAGTTTGCAAAGCTTATTGTTGAACTTGGTATCAAAACCATTTGATCAAAAAATTCTTGGCTCATTACTTCCTTTTTAGGAGTAAGAATTTATTCCAATCGGGTGGATTCCATCCACTAATTGGTATGTAAAAAGTACCGTGCATAGCTAACGTTCTTTTATTTTTACCAATTAAGCACTAAAATAAGCTCTTAATTTAGTATTTATTTAGATTTCTAATGGAACAAATCCTGGCTTCATTCAGCGCGAGTATTTCCGAACTCAAAAAAAATCCCTCTGCCTTGCTGAATAAGGCCGAAGGAGAAGCGATTGCTATTCTTAACCATAATTCGCCGACCGCTTATTTGGTGCCTGCGGACGTTTACGAACAGTTGCTGGAAAAACTGGAAGATTATGAACTCGGCAAAATTGTAAAGGAACGGCAAGCGGAAAAGCCATTGGCGATTGAAGTTTCGCTTGATGACCTATAAGCTGAAATTCCTGCCCAGCGCAAAGAAAGAGTGGGATAAACTGGATAACAGCATTAAAACCCAGTTTAAAAAGAAGCTAGGAAAATGCCTGGAAAATCCGCATATTCCCGCCAATAAGTTACGCGATTTCGATTCTGCTTACAAAATTAAGCTGCGTTCGTCCGGCTATCGCTTAGTTTATGAGGTTGATGACCAAGAGATTGTTGTTTTCGTCATCGCAGTCGGCAAACGGGAGAACAGTGTTGTTTATGATAAGGCGAAACTTAGGTCGAAACCGTAGATGCGGCCTCACATCGTTTTTTATATTTGAATAACTTGATTTCCGAATTCTCTCTTATCGATCGCTTTTTTAAGCGACAAACGATTAACAAAGATATAACTCAAAGCATTGGCGACGACTGCGCCTTGTTATCCATTCCACAAAGCTATGAACTGGCAATCACCACTGATACGATGGTGGAAAGTGTCCATTTTTTTCCTGACGTTAACCCTTACGACTTAGGTCATAAGCTGCTGGCGGTTAACCTGAGCGATCTTGCCGCGATGGGCGCAAAACCGCTGGCGGTAACATTGGCGTTAACCTTGCCGGGAGTAGATGAGGATTGGTTAACCGCATTTGCCGAAGGTTTTTTTGCATTGGCAGATCATCACCATGTCGATTTGATCGGCGGCGATACCACGTCCGGACCGTTAACCTTAACCGTGCAGGCATTAGGTTTAGTGCCTTCCGGTCAAGCTTTAAGAAGATCAGGTGCCAAGCCGGGCGACTATATCTGCGTTACCGGATTATTGGGCGAGGCGGGTTTATGCTTAAAAATCAAACAGGGTTTCGTCTGTAATCATCCTGATAATGCGTTAACCCGCTTTAACCGTCCTGATCCGCAGGTCGAGTCAGGCCAATCTTTATTAAACATGGCAAATGCCTGTATCGATCTAAGTGACGGGTTATGCGGTGATTTGGGGCATATTCTTGAGCAAAGCCGGGTTGGCGCGTTTTTGGAATGGGAGGCCATGCCGATATCGGCAGAGGTTAAGAATTATATTCATGCAACGGGCGATTGGCTGATGCCGTTAACCGCTGGCGACGATTACGAGTTGTGCTTTACCATTCATCCGGACAAACTGAGCATGTTAACCATTCCTTATACCAAAATTGGTGTGATTGAATCCCATCCCGGGCTTCGCGTCAACAAAGACGGCAACATACATCCTCTGGAGAGCAAAAGTTTTGAGCATTTTTCTTAGTTCAGATTACGGAAAGAATAGGTTGACCCCGAAACAAATCCTAACCCATCCGGTATTGTTTCTGGCGTTCGGATTCGGTTCCGGGCTCGCGAAAAAAGCGCCGGGTACATTTGGTACCTTGTCTGCCGTGCCGTTATACTTTTTGCTGGCGCAGACTGGAACGATTGTTTACAGCCTTGTTACATTGATTTCGATCATCGCCGGTATCTGGATTTGCGATAAAGCGGCAGATAAGCTCGGCGAGCATGATTTCGGTGGCATCGTTTGGGATGAGGTTGCCGGCTATCTCATCACAATGTGCTTCATTCCGTTGAGTTGGCAGAACGCTGTGTTCGGTTTTATCCTGTTCCGGTTTTTTGATATTCTTAAGCCTTGGCCAATTAAATGGGCGGATCGGCGCGTGCAAGGTGGATTTGGCATTATGCTGGATGATGTTCTAGCAGGAATTTTGGCAAATATAGTTTTGTTATTGTTTTTAAAGTGGTCTTAGTTTTTTTATTTCCTCAAGTACTCACTTCAGTTTAGTTATGTGTTAATCAGTAATAAAATAAGTTAACTATTGAGCATCCATTTTTAGCAATCTAACTTGTTTTATTTTTTACTTCAAGAGTTAGCTTTATTATTGGTTTTATCCCAGCGCTTTTAATTATTTTCCTACTTCAATTAAAGCAGCTTTTTTAAGCTTTAGAAAATATCAACCAAATTAACTCATGATGCCATCTAAATCACGGGCACTACATAATCATCGGTTTTGCGTTGCCCCGATGATGGATTGGACTGATCGCCACTGCCGGTATTTTCATCGTGTGTTGTCCAAGAATGCCGTTTTGTATACTGAAATGGTGACGACAGGCGCTTTGCTTCATGGCGGTCATGAGCGGTTTCTGCGCTTCAATGACGTCGAGCATCCGTTGGCTTTGCAACTTGGCGGAAGCAATCCAAGAGAATTGGCGTGTTGCGCCATACTTGCCCACGATTTCGGTTACGATGAAGTTAACCTGAACGTCGGTTGTCCCAGCGATCGGGTGCAAAACGGACGTTTTGGTGCTTGCTTGATGTTGGAACCTGATTTGGTGGCTGATTGTGTGTCGGCGATGTGCGCTGAAGTAAGTATTCCTATCACAGTGAAAACCCGGATCGGAGTGGATGAGCAGGATTCGTATGAAGAATTGGCTGGCTTTATCAGTAAAGTCGCCAAGGCGGGTTGCGACACGTTCATCGTTCACGCCAGAAAAGCCTGGTTGAAAGGTTTGTCGCCCAAACAAAACCGGGAAGTTCCACCATTAAAATATAAAACGGTGTTCCAGCTCAAAAAGGATTTTCCCGCGTTGGAGATTATTGTCAACGGCGGGGTCAACCAGTTAAGTCAAGCGGAACAATTACTTGAACATGTCGATGGCGTGATGGTCGGTCGTGAGGCTTATCATAATCCCTATATGCTGGCGGATGTTGATCGAAAATTGTTTAATAATTTCGAGTCGCTAAAATCAAGGAATGACGTTATTCTAGCCATGTCAATTTACATTCAGGAACAGCTAGATCAGGGTGTTCGTTTAAACAGTATTACCCGTCACCTCATCGGGCTGTTCCATGGGCAACCGGGCGCACGGGCGTGGCGTCGTCATCTGAGTGAAAATGCGACTCAAAATAATGCCGGTATCGAAGTGCTGAATGATGCGTTAGCTTTTGTTCGGGCTTGATGTATACTGCCAACCACAAATTGATTCAAATGTTGCTATGGAAGAATATTTCGCAAAAATTATTGAAGGCGTAGGTGAAGATTTAACGCGTGAAGGCTTGCTGGATACGCCAAAACGCGCCGCTGAGGCTTTTAAATTTCTTAATAATGGCTACCAAAAAACATTGGATGAAGTGCTGAATGATGCGATCTTTACCGCCGATTCCGAGGATATGGTCATCGTTAAGGATATCGAGCTGTACTCGTTATGCGAGCATCATTTGCTGCCGTTTATCGGCAAGTGCCATGTTGGTTATTTACCGAGAGGTAAAGTCGTTGGGTTGTCTAAAGTCGCCCGCGTCATTGATATGTATGCCCGCCGTCTGCAGATTCAGGAAAAGTTAACCAAGCAAATTGCCGACGCCATCGAGAAAGCGACTGGAGCGAGAGGCGTTGCGGTGGTCATCGAGGCAAAACATTTATGTATGATGATGCGCGGGGTGGAAAAGCAGAATTCTGTGATGACAACTTCAGTAATGACGGGCGCATTTCGTAAGGAAATCAGCACTCGTTCAGAGTTTTTAAACTTGATTAACCGTTACCACAATTGATGTCTGGAAAGAAAACTGGTGTCTTGTTGGCAAATTTAGGTTCGCCCGCTGCGCCGACGGTACCTGCGGTCAGGCGGTTTTTGCGGGATTTTCTTGGCGACCCGCGTGTGGTTAACATCCCCAGGCCAATATGGTGGCTGATATTAAATCTATTCGTGCTCCCATTTCGCCCGGCAAAGTCGTTAAAAGCCTACAAAAAAATCTGGACAGAACAAGGTTCACCTTTGGCCTGGTTAACCCGCCAGTTAACCGAAAAACTGGCGGTGAAGTTGTCTGATAAAAATATTACGACGATGTATGCCATGCGCTACGGCGAACCGTCTATCGCCAAGCAATTGAATGAATTGAAACAAGCCGGGGTTAACCATGTGGTCGTATTACCTTTGTACCCGCAATATTCATCAACGACGACAGCTTCCATTTACGACGATTTAATTAAAGAGCTAAACCAATGGCGGCATTTACCCGGTTTCAGTTTTATCAGCGATTATCATGATTACGAACCTTACATTTCTGCGGTCGTGGAATCGGTTAAGTTAACTTGGGCAGAGCTGGGCAAGCATGAGTTGTTGGTGATGTCATTTCATGGCTTGCCTGAATTGTTAACCAAACTGGGCGATCCTTATTTTTCGCAGTGCCAGAGGACGGCCGCCTTGATTGCAGAAAAACTTGGGTTAACCGAGAAAGAATGGCTTTTGGTATTCCAATCCCGTTTTGGTAAAGCAGAGTGGTTAAAGCCCTATTGTGCGGACACCTTGGCGAAACTGCCAAGTCAGGGCGTAAAATCAGTGGATGTCATCTGTCCTGGTTTTGCCACGGATTGCCTTGAAACGTTGGAAGAAATCGCCATGGAAAACAAATCAATATTTCTTGAGGTTGGCGGGGCTGAGTACCGTTATATTCCCGCACTAAATGATTCCGATGCGCAGGTTAATCTTTTTGCTGATTTACTTGCTAAGTACGTGTGAGTTAACTTAGGGTTTTAAATTTTACATGCTGGTTAATAAAAATATCACCATGACTGAAACGCTTTTGCAAAGTTGGCGGGAAGAATCCTGGCCGGTAATCAAATCATCAAGGCCGTTGCCCAAAGGCGAGGGCGTGATCGATGATAATGTGTTTAACACCATTGAAATCGATAAGGTTTTTGAAACGGTTAACCATGCCTCATCAATTATCGGGCAGGGCGTTTTGTATCGTTCGTTGACGCAGCCATTAAACGACATCAAAGAAATTCAAGCAAAACAAGCGGCTGTCAAAGAGCTGAAGGACAAGCCGGAGCTGAAAGCAACCATTGAACAAATTGTCGAGAAAGCCTCGGTCGATGAAAAGCATTTTTATCTGTTGTTGTTTGGTCAATTTTTGGGAGCATTTGGTCAGGCTCGTGAAGAACACGAGATTGCCGGCTTTGGTTATCATCAGTATCGGAATGGGGTTCGTTTTATTTTAGACTTGGTTAACCAGATTCAGGCTATTGAAAAGCCAAAATCCAAGTATTTGCAGGATATTATCGATAAAACTGCCGAATTTACCAAAAGCCGTGAATTTTCTCTCATGCAAGGTCCGGCCTATGTGGTAGAAGGCAATATCAAATCCAAGGAGGAAAAAGGCAACGCTATCTTCCCAATTCCGGTGGCCTTTAAACCCCAGTTATTCAAGCCGAAATTAATTGCGGTATTGGCGCTATTTTTCTGGCTGCTCACTTTCTTTGAGCCGGTTCGCATAGCGCTTGCCATACCTGGAGCATCAATTTTTCTCGGCCCATTACTGTTGCTTTACATACCTATTGTGGGCGGGTACGACCGCGATAGTTGTATTATTCCGTTAAGAAATATCTATCGACAGTCTGAAGCCGTTGGCGAGTTTTTGGATGCTTTGGGGCAGTTAGACGAATTGTTGGCATTTATAAAGTTTGCTGATACTTTTCCACATGGCACAACCATGCCAAAGCTTGAAAAAGCGGAACATCATCGAGTTAACCTGAACGGGGCGGTGAATCCGGTACTGGGTAAAGAAAATCCGGATTACGTCGCTAATGATTTTGTTTTGGACGATGATAAGCTGGTATTGTTAACCGGTCCCAATAGTGGCGGCAAAACAGCATTCTGCAAGACATTGACGCAAATCCAAGTTTTGGCGCAAATCGGGTGTTGCGTCACTGCAAAAAAAGCGGTTTTGACGGTGGCGGATAAAGTGTTCTATCAAGTGCCTGAAATTAGCCATTTGGACGACGGGGAAGGCCGATTTGGAACTGAATTAAAACGCACCAAAGATATTTTTCTTGGTACAACATCAAAAAGCCTGGTGGTTTTGGACGAGCTTTCCGAAGGCACAACCTTTGAGGAAAAAATGGAATCATCTGCGAATGTGCTGAATGGTTTTTACCGAAAAGGTAATAGCACAGTTTTAATTACGCATAATCATCAATTGGTTGACCAGTTTGTTACAGATGGGACGGGGATTGCCAAACAGGTGGAATTTGCCAAAGAAGCCCCGACCTACCGATTAATTCCCGGCGTTTCCAGAGTAAGCCATGCTGATCGGGTAGCGAAAAAAATCGGTTTCTCAAAAGAAGATATCGATAATTATTTAGCTGATTCTGAATGAAAATACGTACAGCTTTAACCAAAGGCTCTACCAAAGCCATGCTATTAGGCTGCGGTGAGCTGGGGAAAGAAATTGCGATTTGCTTGCAGCGTTATGGAATTGAAGTGATCGGTGTGGACCGCTACGCTAACGCACCGGCTCAGCAGGTATCGCATCGTTCACATGTTATCAACATGACGGATGCTGAAGAGTTGAAGCAACTGATTGCTTTTGAGCAGCCTGATATCATCATCCCTGAAATCGAGGCGATTGCGACTGAGGCGTTGCTCGAAGTAGAATCGCAAGGCAACGTCAAAGTGGTGCCTAATGCAAAAGCAATTCAGTTAACCATGAATCGGGAACGGATCAGGTCGTTGGTTTCCGAAGAGCTGAAAATACCGACCTCAAAATACGCCTTCGCCGAGAATTATGAGCAGTTAAAATCTGCTATCGACAATGGCATCGGCTACCCTTGTTTTGTTAAGCCGACCATGTCTTCATCGGGCAAGGGCCAAACGATGGTCAAATCTCAAGACCAACTTGAAGAAGCGTGGAAATATGCTAAAGTCAATGGCAGGGTTGACACCGGTAAAGTGATCGTTGAAGCTAAGGTCGAATTTGATTTTGAAGTCACGTTATTAACGGTCAGGGCGCTAAAAAATGGTTCAATTGAGACGTGTTTTTGCGAACCGATAGGTCATGTTCAGGAAAAAGGCGATTATCGGGAAAGTTGGCAGCCGCAAGCAATGTCGGAAGCAGCATTGAAAACGGCACAAGAAATCGCAAAGAAAGTGACGGATGCGTTGGGTGGTTTGGGTTTATTCGGTGTTGAGCTATTTGTCAAGGGTGATAATGTCTGGTTTTGTGAAGTAAGTCCCAGACCTCATGACACAGGCATGGTTACAATGGCGACTCAGCAGCAAAGTGAATTTGAGTTGCATGTGCGGGCGATTTTAGGTCTGCCGCTTTCGGTTGCTTTGCAAAAACATGGCGCTAGTGCTGTAATTTTATCGAATATAGACGCAAAAAATTTTGTTTTTACCGATTTGGATGAAGCACTACAGGTGCCGCAGAGTGACATTAGATTATTCGGCAAGCCTGAAGCATTAGTGAATAGGCGAATGGGAGTGGCGTTAGCCAGCGCTGAAACAACGAAAGAAGCCAGAACAAGAGCAATGAAAGCTGCAAAACTGGTAGCTATTGATTCTATATGACAGGTACAAAATGAAAAAAAATATATGCCTTCTAATGTTATTTTTTTCCCAGTTAACATACGCTGATGTATTTAAGTTTGTTGACGCCAATGGCCGGGTTTTTTACACAGACGAAAAGCAAAGCAGTTCCTATAAAAGAATCCATGTATTAAGTCCCTACAGGCAAAAGCTCAGGGAAAGTTACTATAGCAAGCTGAGGGGCGCTTACTATAATAATTCAAATACAGCCTTTTCTTTGCATAGCCCTTATAAGTCTACTGCCTTGCATAGTCCTTACCGATTTAACAATAGGGGTTTAAGCGGTTATCCGACAATTTATGGTGGTTTTGGTGGATACGGCTCTTCGAGCCCTAACAAGAGCAAATTTTCAAACATCGTGGCTGATGCTGCATATCGGAATCGTGTCGATGAAAGGTTGGTGCATGCTGTTATTCAAACGGAGTCAGCATATAATCCGAGCGCGGTTTCCAGGGCAGGGGCTGTTGGCTTGATGCAATTAATGCCGGATACGGCCAGGCGTTATGGAGTTATTAATCGGACTGATCCTGCGCAAAATGTGAATGGCGGTACTCGCTATCTAAAAGATCTGCTTGGAATGTTTAATTACAATCTGGGGCTTGCCGTTGCCGCATACAATGCGGGTGAAGGGGCAGTCATGAAATACAATTATAGTATTCCGCCTTATCCAGAAACTCAGAATTATGTTAGGCAGGTACTAGCAAGATACAACCAGTCGTTATAGATAGATAAATATCGTGTTGATCTGTCATCGAATATTAAGGTTGGTAATTAATTTTTAATACAAGTCTTTCTGTCTTTACTGGTTAGCAAAAACCGAGTGAGCAATCGAGATCGGTTTTTTTATATTGTAATCTTCGCTAAATACGGTTGACTAAGTATATCTTGTGGCTTTGCGTTTTATTAAACCAAATTTGACGATAATATCAATTATCTATATCATTATCGGTTATGGTAGCTAGATTGCCAAAGTTTATTGATCCCCTATGATTAGCAGATAAAAATGCCAAAATCGAAGGAAAATTATCGTTAGCTGATTTCAATAGAGTTTCCGACTTATTATTTGATAATAACGGAGATATCTTGTTTCGGTTAAATTTTTTCAAAGAAGGGAATATTGCTAAAATTGAAGGACATATTTCAGGTGTGCTGCAGTTAAATGTCAGCGATGCTTCGAATCTATATCGTGGGATATAAATTCTAACATTAAGCTGGGTATAGTTAATTCTTTGGATCAGGTGCATAAACTACCTGACGACTTTGAGCCTTTATTGGTTGATCAAGAAGAAAAAATTGACCTCAAAGATATTGTCGAAGATGAATTATTGCTTTGTTTGCCTACTATTCCAAAACATAAAAGCGATTGCACGGCAGTTAACGCAGTACAGCAAAATATTGGCGTAGCAACCGAAAAATCAAATTTAACCAAAAATCCTTTTTCCATATTAGCCGATTTTAAAAAACTGGAGATTTCTAATGGCAGTACAAAAAAGTAAAGTGTCACGTTCGCGACGTGATCAACGTCGTGCTCATGACTGCATTAACCGCAAAAACGTTATCACAAGATCCTATCACCGGTGAAACGCATTTGCGTCATCATGTTACGCCAGATGGTTATTTTAAAGGCCGTCAAATTATCACCAGCGAAGAAGACTGAAGATTAATAGTTTTCGCTTGACTTATAGGTTTCATAAAATCTTTAAAGCAGAATATGGGGTAAATTCCAATCGTGAGCTTAACTATTGCTATTGATGCGATGGGCGGAGATTTTGGTCCAGAAATTACTATACCAGCATCATTGGAATGTTTAAACGACAATCCTGAACTAAAGTTAATCCTAGTAGGCGATGCGGTTAACCTTAATGATCGTTTGGGCGGAAATTTATCGGAATTTGCCGACAGGTTAACGATTAAACATGCATCGCAACAAGTTGAGATGCATGAAGTCACCATCAAAAGCATTAAAAAATAAAAAAGATTCTTCAATGCGGATGGCTATTAATTTAGTTCACGATGGCGATGCCGACGCTTGCGTGAGTGCAGGTAATACGGGGGCACTTATGGCGACCGCCCGTTTTGTGCTTAAGATGATACCTGGTATTGACCGGCCTGCCATTATTTCTCCCTCCCGTCAATATTTGGGCATACATACGCTCTTGACTTGGGTGCGAATGTCGATTGTAGCGCTGAACATTTGTATCAATTTGCTGTAATGGGGAACGAGCTTGTTAAAGCAGTTGAAAGCATCGATAATCCTAAAATAGGTCTCTTGAATGTTGGCGAAGAAGAAGTTAAAGGCAATGACCAAGTTAAATCAGCGGCTAAACTGCTGGAAGGTTCATCACTAAACTATATAGGCTACGTTGAGGGAAACTCATTGAATGCGGGTAACGTAAAAGTTGATTTGATTGTTTGTGACGGTTTTGTCGGTAATATTGCGCTAAAATCGATTGAAGGCACAGCAAAAATGATAGGCACTTTTTTAAAAGAGTCATTCAATCAAAATATCTTGAGCAAACTGGTTGCTTTAATAGCTTACCCGGTACTTAAATCATTTAAAAGTCGCATTGATCCCCGCTTGTATAACGGCGCCAGTTTTTTAGGTCTTAGGGGATTAGTTATTAAAAGTCACGGCGGTGCCGATGTATTGGCTTTCAAAACGGCAATAAAACTGGCCGAAGTTGAAGTCAAGAAAAATGTAATTAAGAAAATTAGCGAGCAAGTTGAAAAATCATTAGCTATGAGTAAAAGCGCATGACGCGCTATTCAGAGGTCTTGGGTACAGGTGGTTACTTGCCATCAGAAATTCGTAGCAATGACGATATTGCCAAGGTGGTTGATACCTCTGATGGCTGGATTTTTGAACGTACAGGCATCAGAAATCGGCGGATTGCTGGTCCTGAAGAAACCGCATCCAGCATGGCTGAAATTGCTGCGAGGCAAGCTATCCATAATGCCCGGATTGCTCCTGATCAAATCGATTTAATAATCGTTGCTACCGGTACGCCTGATCGGGTTTATCCAAGCACGGCTTGTTTGTTGCAGGAACGATTAGGTATTAAAAATTGTGTAAGTTTTGATATTCAAGCGGCTTGTTCAGGAGCTTTGTTTGGATTAAGTATTGCTGACCAGTATATAAAAACAGGTGTCGCCAAGACTGTACTTTTGATTGGAACGGAAATTTGTTCTCGCGTCGTTGATTGGACTGATCGAGGCACCTGTATTTTATTTGGTGACGGCGCAGGCGCTTTGTTGTTAGGCGTGTCTGAAAATCAAGGCGTGCTTTCGACACACATCCATTCCGACGGTGGTTACGAAGATTTACTTTATTGCCCTAATCCTCAGGCCGCTACTTTAACCAACAAGAATGAATCCGGTTTTATCAATATGCGCGGCAATGAAGTGTTCAAGATGGCGGTTAACACCTTGGAGCGGATAGTCGATGAAACACTGGAAGCCAATAACATGCAAAAATCTGATGTGGATTGGTTGGTTCCGCATCAGGCCAATATCAGGATTATCGCGGCAACGGCAAAAAAACTGAAAATGTCCATGGATCAAGTAGTGGTAACCCTCGAAGAGCAAGGCAATACGTCATCAGCATCGGTATTGCTTGCATTACATCAAGGCATCAACGATGGTCGCATTAAACGTGGGCATATCGTGTTATTAGAGGCTTTTGGTGCAGGATTTACTTGGGGATCGGCGCTTATTAAATATTAGTAAAGAATTCTGCAATAATGACAAAACAATTGAGTAATTTGGCCTTTGTGTTTCCCGGGCAAGGATCACAGTCTGTAGGTATGTTAACCCCGTTGGCGACTACTTATCCCGAAATAAAGCAAACATTTGACAGGGCTTCACTGGTTTTAGGAAAAGATCTGTGGGCATTGGTAAATGGTGGTCCAGAGAGCGAGCTTAACCAGACAGAAAATACACAGCCCGCAATGTTGGTCGCAGGTGTAGTTCTCTGGGAATTGTGGTGCAAGCGCAGTCCAATACGTCCTGTTTGGATGGCAGGGCATAGTTTAGGTGAATATACCGCATTGGTATGTTCCGGGGCTCTATTTTTCGAAGATGCGGTTAAGCTTGTTGCAGAACGGGCTCGTTTTATGCAACAGGCGGTTCCTTCTGGTGTCGGAGCAATGGCGGCGATTTTAGGGCTTGAAGACAACCAGGTCGTCGAACTTTGCGCTGAGGTTGCCAACAATGAAACCGTTTCTGCGGTTAACTTTAATTCGCCTGGACAAGTGGTGATTGCTGGTCACGGCCCAGCCGTGGAGCGGGCAATCGAAGTTGCAAAAAAAGCGGGTGCTAAGCGTGCTGTGTTATTACCCGTTAGCGTGCCATCGCATTGCGCACTTATGCAAACCGCCGCTGAAAAGTTAGATAAATATTTAAAGGATATGGTAATCGGTTCGCCCAAAATGCAGCTTATCCATAATGTGGATGTAGAATGTCATACAGCTCCAGAGCTGATCAAAAGTGCATTAAAAGAACAACTTTACAGCCCTGTCCGTTGGGTTGAGACGATACAAAAAATGGCGGATAGTGGAGCAACTTGTTTTGTCGAATGTGGCCCAGGAAAAGTGTTAACAGGCTTGAACAAGAGGATAGTCAAAGATGCCCAGCATTTATCTATTTATGACGCAGAAACACTCAATAATGTACTGGAGCTATTAAATGACTAAGTTAGTCGCTTTGGTTACCGGGGCAAGTCGAGGAATCGGTAAAGCTATTGCTGAAAGGTTAGCGGAAGATGGTTTTTTCGTGATCGGTACCGCCACGTCAGACAATGGGGCTGATGAGATTTCAACCTATCTAGGCGAACTAGGGGCTGGAATGAAACTGAATGTAGCTGATGCCCGGTCAGTTGAAGAAGTGTTATCGTCGATAAATGAAAAATACGGCAATCCATTTGTACTGGTAAACAATGCCGGGATTACCCGCGATAATCTCCTAATGCGGATGAAAGATGAAGAATGGGAAGACATTATCAATACCAACCTTACTTCAGTGTTTCGGATGAGCAAAGCGGTATTGCGGGGAATGATGAAATCAAGGGCGGGACGTATTATCAATATCTCATCCGTTGTCGGTGCGACCGGAAACGCCGGCCAAGCCAACTATGCGGCAGCTAAGGCAGGCATGATTGGCTTTGCCAAATCGATGGCAAAAGAAGTCGGCTCACGAAATATCACCATCAATACCGTTGCTCCGGGTTTTATAGATACGGATATGACCAAAGAATTAAACGAGGATATAAGAAATAATTTATTGGCGTCTATTCCGCTGGCTAGACTTGGCGAGGCTAAAGAAATTGCCCATGCAGTTTCATTTTTGGCTTCAGAAGGGGCAGCTTACATTACGGGAGAAACCCTTCATGTTAACGGTGGCCTATTTATGCCGTAATATTGTAAGATTTTTACGATTTCAAGTATAATTGCGCGTCGTCTAGTATTACCAACAGGGTAAGGCTAAATCAATTTATAACAATTACATTGTAAGCGGCTGAAAAATAAACTTACATTGATCGAGGATCTAATTATGAGTAATGTTGAAGAGCGAGTAAAAAAAATTGTAGCAGAGCAGTTAGGCGTTAAAGAAGATATCGCAAATGATGCTTCTTTTGTTGATGATTTAGGTGCCGATTCTCTGGATACAGTTGAACTCGTCATGGCTCTTGAAGAAGAATTTGAATGCGAAATTCCAGACGACGAAGCAGAAAAAATCACAACTGTTCAGCAAGCTATTGATTACATTGTAAAAAACGCTTAATCCTGATTTGATGTACAGTGGATGAAATTTTCATCCACTAGATTCACTATCCTTTTTTCCCACCATTATTGCATTACAGGCTTCATAAGTGAGCAGTCGTCGAGTTGTCATCACCGGATTAGGCGCAGTTACCCCTTTAGCAAATACAGTTTCCGAAACATGGGAAGGTATTGTTAAGGGTAAAAGCGGTATTAGTGCTATAGATTCATTTGATATTTCGCCTTTTGCGACCACTTTTGGCGGCGTTATCAGAAACCTCGATATTACCCAATATATTTCGGGTAAAGATGCTCAGAGGATGGATGGTTTTATCCATTATGGTTTGGCTGCTGGTTGCCAAGCGATAGATGATTCCGGCATAGAAGTGACAGAAGCTAATGCGGAACGAATTGGCGTGGCAATCGGAGCGGGGATCGGTGGTATCACTGGGATTGAAGATTGTTATGGTCTATACGAGAGAAGCGGTCCCAGAAGAATCTCTCCATTCTTCGTCCCGGGTAACATCATTAACATGATTTCCGGCAATCTCTCCATTAAATATGGTATGAAGGGACCGAATTTTTCGATTGTTACGGCTTGTGCGACAGGCACGCATAACATCGGGGACGCGGCAAGATTAATTAAGTATGGCGATGCCGATGTCATGGTTGCCGGTGGTGCTGAACGATGTACCACTTCGCCGACTGCGATGGGCGGTTTTATATCCGCAAAAGCTTTATCAAGGCGCAATGATGAGCCGCAACGTGCAAGTCGACCTTGGGATAGAGATCGTGATGGCTTTGTTTTAAGCGATGGTGCTGGTGTGGTTGTGCTTGAAGAGTTGGAACATGCCAAGGCACGCGGTGCCAGGATTTATGCAGAATTAGTTGGCTATGGCATGAGTGGCGATGCTTATCATATGACGACTCCAGCGCCCGGAGGCGAGGGTGCAGCACGTTGTATGAAAAATGCTTTGCGTGATGCGGGATTAAACCCTGAAAGCATCGAATATATCAATGCCCATGGAACGTCCACTCCTGCTGGTGATTTAGGCGAAACGCTGGCTATGAAAACAGCATTAGGACATCATGCTTATAAAGTGGCCGTTAGCTCGACTAAATCCATGATCGGGCATATGTTAGGCGCAGCCGGCGGCATTGAGGCAGTGCTGACTGTCTTGAGCATTAAAAATCAAATTGCGCCACCCACTATCAATCTTGAAAATCAAGATCCTGAATGCGATTTGGATTATGTGCCAAATGTTGCCAGGGATTTAAAAATCAATTTGGCGATGTCTAATTCATTTGGATTTGGCGGCACTAACGGGTCATTGGTGTTTAAACGTTTCGACTAAACGATAAATTCAAAATGCCCGTCATTTTTTAGCTATGATCTTAATCAATGGCGAAAATATCGAGCATATTCCAGTTAATGACCGAGGTTTTCAATATGGTGATGGGTTATTCGAGACAATTGAAGTTATCAATAGCCGACCAGTTTTTCTAAATCAACATCTCACTCGACTATCTTTAGGTTGCGCCCGGTTAAAGCTTCCACAACCCGATGTTAACTTGTTAACATCGGAAATTAAACAAATTTGCGAATCTGCAAAGCTAGGGGTACTTAAAATAATCATCACTCGTGGAACTGGCGGGCGGGGGTATAAAGCTCCTGAAAACATTATGCCTACGCGAGTTTTAAGTCTTCATCCTTTCCCAGATTTTCCTGAATGGTATGCAGAAACGGGAGTGAATGCCCGTTTCTGCGAATCTTCGCTCGGTCTTAACCCAACTTTGGCTGGAATCAAGCATCTGAATCGTCTGGAGCAAATTTTGGCGCGGACGGAATGGGACGACATTCTCATTCAGGAAGGCATTATGCTCGATACCAATGGCCATGTCGTCGAAGGCACAATGAGCAATCTTTTTTACAGCAAAGATGGAGTCATTTACACCTCGCCTATTGAAATGGCTGGAGTCGCAGGAATCATTCGAGCAATCATTATGCAGATTTGCCAAGACCAAGGTTGGGCTATAATCGAACATAATTACGATAAACGGGTATTGCTGGAAGCCGATGAAATTTTTATTTCTAATTCGATTATTGGCATCTGGCCGATTAAAGAATTGTCGGGAGTGCAATTTTCGGTTGGAGGCCTCACCCTGAAATTACAGCGTTGGTTAACAGAATATAAAGCAAGGGATGTTGCCGATGTTTCGTAAAGTGATTTTAGCTAGCAGCATTGTTATGGCGCTCATGTTAGGCGGTTTTGGCTTGTCATACCAACATGCAATGAATAAAACAGTAGTTGATAAGCTGGTTAACCTGGAAATTTCTAAGGGTGATTCATTGGGAGTCATCACGACTAAGTTAATCGCGAGTGGTGTCGATATCAGCTCGATCTGGTTCAAGCTCATTGCTTATCAAAAAGGAGTTGCCAACAAATTGAAGGCAGGTGAATACGAGATACCTGCAGGTGCGACTATTCCGCAAATTCTCGTAATGTTTGCCGAAGGCAAGGCGAAAAAATATTCTATAACTTTTCCTGAAGGATGGTGTTTAAAGGAAGTATTAAAACAGATTGAGGCTACGCCAAATTTGACGAAAACCTTGATAAACAAACCAATCAGCGATATTTCTGCAGAACTTGGAATTAAAGAAAAAAATCCTGAAGGGTGGCTTTTCCCAGACACCTATTATTTTGAAAAAAATGAGACCGATACTTCTATCTTGAAAAGAGCTTCTGAAAAAATGAAAGCGGTCCTAAATGAAGAATGGGCAAAAAAAGCCGGTAATTTACCTTATAAGTCTGCTTACGAAGCCTTAATCATGGCTTCAATAGTTGAAAAAGAGACCGGTGTAACAAGTGAACGGCCTAGAATAGCCAGTGTATTTGTTAATCGGTTAAGAAAAGGGATGTTGCTACAAACCGATCCTACGGTGATTTATGGTATGGGGGATAAATACCAAGGCAATATTAGAGCGACCGATTTGCATACAGCAACCGCTTATAATACTTATGTTATAAGAGGGTTGCCGCCTACGCCGATCGCCATGCCTGGACGAGAAGCCATCCATGCGGCGTTAAATCCCAATCAGGAAGAAAGCCTGTATTTTGTCGCTAAAGGTGATGGCAGCCATCAGTTTTCAGTTTCTTTGGCTAATCATAATAAAGCGGTTAACCTATTTCAAAAGAAGATTAAGTAACGTTTTAAACGAACATTTTGCCTCAATTATTCGAAAAACATATTGTTTTTAAATAACTAAGTGTAAGAATTTCTAGCGTTGTTTACAGTATTCAGGGGAATACGGAAAATGAACATGCACAAACGTATTCGGCTGACGCCACATGACCACCAGGAGATGTGGCGGCTTTACCAAACCCGCACTTGGAAAGTGATGCATTTAGCGGAGCACTTTCGGGTCTCCAGGCCGACGGTCTACGCCGTCCTCAAGTGGGTTAGGTTGCGAAGTTGATCGATATACACTAATCAGGACACATTTTTTGAAGTATTCTACAGAGAAAAAAGTGCAATCTGATGACAAACAAAACCAGGAAAACGTATACCGAAGAATTCAAGGCAGCCGCAGTGAAATTGGTGGCTGAAGGCAATGGGTGAAAAGGACAATAAAAGCATCAAGGTGAATGACGAGCTAATTCGGTTACGCAGTGAAGTAATTGAACTGAAAAAGAAGTTGGCATTGGCGGAGGCACATCGTGAAATCCTAAAAAAAGCGGCGGCATACTTCGCTGCCCAAACGCTATGAAGTATGCCTGGATTAAAGCGCAGCATCACCAGCGCACCTTCAATGTCAATGCGATGTGCGAAATGTTGGGTGTGACTGCGGAGCGGCTATTACGCGTGGAAAAATAACCCCTCAATCTGCCCGTGACAAAGAAGATATCCGATTGGGCGGGTTGATCAAAAAATCATTTTATGAAGGCCGTCATACCTACGGCAGAAAACGAATCCAAGATGATTTAAAAGATTGGGGCGAAAACGTCAGCAAGCGTCGTATTGGTAAACTGATGTCCAAATTGGGATTATGGTGCAAAACGCGTAAAAAATTTAAGGCCACTACGAACTCAAAACACAACGAGCAAATATCACCTAACTTATTAAATAGAAGATTTAACGTCGACAAACCCAATACCGTTTGGGTCGGCGATATCACGTATGTTTGGACTCATGAAGGGTGGTTTTATTTGGCGACCGTAATTGATTTGTACTCCCGCAAAATTGTTGGCTGGTCGATGTCCGACAATATGCGGACACCACTGGTCAATGATGCTTTGAAAATGGCAATCTGGCAACGGAAGCCTTCTAAAGGCTTAATTTGGCATACCGACCGTGGCAGCCAATATGCTTCAAAATCCCATCGTGCCTTGCTTAAAACTCATGCCATCCAGCAAAG
>CAWBFT010000015.1:0-7805 GCA_963788135.1 uncultured Gammaproteobacteria bacterium | reverse complement strand
TTTGTTAATCGAGAATGCTCGTTTACTTCCGTTGTATTTGAAGGCAGCGTAACCAGTGCGGTCGTTGTGGCCAGTATTGATCATTTTACCCCATCACTTCAAAGACAGACTGTACTGGTCATGGACAATGCTTCAATTCATAAGAGTTTCGAGTTTCAAGAAAATATTGAGCGGTGGCAACAACAAGGTTTAACTATAGTTAATATTGCCCCTTATTCGCCTGAACTTAATATTATTGAAATCGTCTGGCGAAAAATTAAATACGAATGGATGCCTTTTTCTGCCTATGAATCGTTTCGAAATCTGAAGGAATCGTTGTTCGATATCTTGGCTAATATCGGCAAATCTTATACCGTAAATTTCGCCTGAAAGTAAAATCCCGCTAAAAATGTTAAATAACTTTTGAACGGTTACTTAGAGCCAATCGTTAAAGCTAATGCAGAACTTGCAGGGTTGATAATTTTAAAATCAGGATTTTCTGTAAGGTAGGCGGGGTAACTGCTTTTTAACTCGGCAATTGTTTCAAACACAGCCAATGGGTGATGATTACCTGTTGAGACTATAAAAACCACATTCGGATAAGTAAATGCCAACTCATCAATAAGCGCGGCAAGCGGTAACTGACGGAGATAGTTTTTATGCCTCACTTCATTACTGTTACCAAGGGAAACATTGACGACACGGATGTGGTAATCGGGATTCGATAAAAAACTTTCTACGGCATCTTTAAATTGATGCTCGATTAGCTTTTCAGGATCATAAGCTGCGGAAACTGTCCCGTTAAAATCATTTTTTTCAGCATACATAACTTTGGCAGAAAATATCCAGTTCGACGGAGTGAATTCTTTATTTCTAAGACAGACTTCAATATCACCATAAGCTGCACAACCTGAAACAGCAGTGCCATGTCCTACGGTATCATGCGTTTCTATCTCGCCTGTTTGAAAATTTTCTGCACCACCTACACATTTGTCCAGCATCGGATGATTTGAAATAATGCCAGAATCAATGATCAATATACCCGATGCATCTTCTTGAGGTTCATTTATTTGAATATCTGAAATATCAGGGCTTGTATATTCAAATGGGTTAAATTGGGTTATAGACGGTCTATCGGCTCTTGAAATTTCTTTAAGTTCTATGATTTTATCAAATATACTTTTGGTTAATTTAATCCTCAAAAGTACGAATGTTTTAGTTATTAATGTATCTGTGATACTGAATTGTGCCCAATCTGTATATGTCTGTTTTAATTCAGCAATAAATTGTTCATTTTCTTGCGGGTCAGTCATTCGCCACAATTCTATATCAATGAAATTTGCTGTTTCATCGAGTGGACTATCCTGTAAGGCCCTGCCAATTTTTTTATCGACTGGAATATCCTGAAAAGATTCGATGGCGTTAAAAAAATCGTAGTTAGAACCATCTGGTTGTCCATATGTTGTTAGTTTGTTTTTAAATTGTGTTAATTCAACATCGTCAGCAAAAACAATCCAATAGCCCTGCTTATTTTCTGCTACCGATAAAACACGAATTCCCATTCTGGCTAATTCGTTTTCAAAGCCATCAGGTGAAACGGACTGATTTATTTTTATTTCAAAAATAAAAGATGGATTTATACTTTTGGATAATCTATTTTTCAGTGAGATAAAAGAGCTTTTAATTGAATCAGCTTTTTGTAAAGCTTGCCGTGCAAAATCAGCTTTGTTTCTACCGGATGGTGAAGTATAACCGCCACCCCCGCCTCTTGTTTGTCTCTCTACGTTTCCTGCAATAGGGGGAAATCTAAGATGCTCGTACTTTTCCATTATTTATCGCCCATAAGATTATTCCTTACCTTTTCCCTACGAATAAATTTTTGAATAGCACAATCAATTTCATTTGGGTGCGACCTCAATTTTATGACAGCCTAAAGAAACAGATGGACATTATGCCTATATTTTGAGATAGAAGCTTAAACGGATTCAATCCTTAAAACTCAAGAACAGACATGGCCGCAAAAATTATAAGAAAAGAAGGGAAAAAACTCATTATAGAGATAACAATTGATCTCGAAGATTCGATGCTGGACAGTGAGGAAGCGATTCAGGCCGTCGTCAATGAGGCCGGCAGTCTCGCTACTGAAGAAGCCTTGAAGCAATTCGACACCCAAGGTGAAGCGATTGAAATAGAAGGCAAACAATGGCGAAGCAAGGGGCAGGAACAAAAGTTCTACCAAACGCCTTATGGCGAAATTCAATGTGCGAGGCATGTTTATCACCACCACGGACGCGGAAAAACGTTCTGCCCTTTGGAGCAATCCGCGCGCATCATTGGGAGCTCAACGCCCCGGTTTGCCAAGCAGGTGAGCATTAAAATGGCGTGTAACGCGGCACGCGAAGTCCAACAGGATTTCCTGGAATGCCAAGGAAGAAAAATATCTGCTTCGTTCCTGCAAAACTTGTCTCAAAAAGTAGCGGGCATAGCCGAGCAACAGGAAACCCAGTGGCATTATGATCTGCCCAATTTCCAGCAGCCAATTGTATCAATAGCGATCAGCCTGGACGGCACCTGTATGCACCTGAGCAAAGAAGGTTGGCGGGAAGCCATGGCGGGCACGATCAGTTTTTATGATGCCAAAGGCGAACGGCAACATACTGTTTATCTGGGCGCTACGCCTGAATATGGTAAAGCGGATTTCTTGCGCCGCTTTACCGCAGAGATTGAGCGCGTAAAAGCACACTTTCCGAATGCAAAGAGGGTCGGGCTAGCCGATGGCGCAGAAAGCAACTGGCAATTCTTAACGCCGCACACCCAGACACAGATTCTTGATTTTTATCATGCGAGCAGTTATCTGGGCGCCGTCGCTAATGCAAAATATCCAAAGGATAAAAGTGCTCACAAAGCCTGGTTGGAAGATCGCTGCCATCAATTGAAACACACAGCGGGGGCTGCCGAGACGCTTTATGATGAAATGGTGGCGCTACAAGCACGAAAATGTACCCAAAAATTACCGCAACATCTACGAGACAAGCTGGGAGCCGCCGTTACCTAAGTAACCGTTCAAAAGTTATTTAACATTTTTAGCGGGATTTTACTTTCAGGCGAAATTTACGGTATAAGATTTGCCGATATTAGCCAAGATATCGAACAACGATTCCTTCAGATTTCGAAACGATTCATAGGCAGAAAAAGGCATCCATTCGTATTTAATTTTTCGCCAGACGATTTCAATAATATTAAGTTCAGGCGAATAAGGGGCAATATTAACTATAGTTAAACCTTGTTGTTGCCACCGCTCAATATTTTCTTGAAACTCGAAACTCTTATGAATTGAAGCATTGTCCATGACCAGTACAGTCTGTCTTTGAAGTGATGGGATAAAATGATCAATACTGGCCACAACGACCGCACTGGTTACGCTGCCTTCAAATACAACGGAAGTAAACGAGCATTCTCGATTAACAAAACCTAACACATTAAGCCGCTTGCTTTTGGCGCAGGGGACTTCAATGGTTTCGCCTCGTGGTTGCCAGGCGTATGGGACGCAAGGTTCCAAAGTAAAACCTGATTCATCAAAATAAAACAAATCTATTTCTTTTTGTTTGGATTGTTCGATAAGCGTGGCCAATTGCTGGCGAGACTGTTCAAATAAATCAGGATCACGTTTTGATCGCAATGATTTTCGAACCCGTTTCCAAGTTAACCCTGCCCGTTTACAAATCCTTTTAAGTGTTGAGGTGCTGGGAGTGACTGTTAAATCAAGGCTCGCAGTTAATTCAGCCAGCACTTTTTTTAATGATCTTGGCGATTGATTGACACGTGTAATCGCATCAGCTTCTGCTTCGTTGCACAAAATAGGCGGACGACCACTGCGTGGCTTATCAAATAGCGCACAAATGCCGCCGTCTTTCCAAGCATGTAGCCATGTTGCCGCCGTTTGTCGGCAAATATTAAAGATACTGGCAATCTTCGCCAGCTTAAATCCATTATCACTTAATAAAATAGCATGAGCTCTTATTCGAGGAGCATGACACGGATGATTCTTATGCATTTCTTCTAAGGTTAGAATTTCTTCGGGTGGGAGCGTGTTGACAGCCAGCATGGCATGGAATATAAGGTATCTTCAAATGTTAGCATGATAACTTATTACTTTAATTGGTTTTTGTTAAAAGACTTTTGAACACCTACTTATTATAAAAATCATCGGCACCAAATGGACTACATCAGTTACACCGAGCAAAATATTCCGATTGGCTCGGGTGTGACAGAAGCGGCTTGTAAAACGCTTATAAAACAGCGATTTTGTCTTGCCGGTATGCGCTGGAAACAACCGGGTGCTGCTGGCATTTTAAATTTACGGGCATTAGTTTTAACGGCTCAACGATGGACTCAGTTTTGGCAAAAAATAAATCTCTTTGGCGTTCCTTCTGTTGCGGCTGCTTTAAATTGAGGTCGCACCCTATTATTACCCTCAATTAATGTTATAGAGCGATTGTGTTCCGAAGCAATTACCAAAGCCAATCGCCGTATTTATCAAATACTCACTGAGACTTTATCCGATGAGCATTACACAAATCTCGATGGCTTACTCCAACGGAAATCTGAAAGTAAATTTACCTGGTTAGTCTGGTTACGCCAATCGCCGAGCAAGCCCAGTTCCAGACAAATGCTGGAACATATCGAACGGCTTAAGGTGCTGCAAAAACTGAATATGCCTGAACAGATTTATCGTTCCGGCATTCACCAAAACCGTCTACTTAAAATTGCCCGGGAGGGCGGACAGATGACACCCCAAGATTTATCAAAATTTGAGCCTGTGCGTCGCTATGCGACCCTGGTTACGCTGGTTCTCGAAAGCACCGCAACTATTACGGACGAAATCATTGACCTGCATGACCGCATCATCGGCAGATTATTCAATGTCGCTAAAAATAAGCATCACAAACGCTTCCAGAAATCGGGCAAGGACATTAACAGCAAAATTCGAATATACGGCAAAGTAGGCCAAGCTTTAGTCAGTGCAAAACAAGATGGCACCGATCCATTCAAGGCAATTGAGTCGGTCATCTCATGGGATGAGTTCGAGGCAAGCGTATTGGAGGCGCAAAAGCTCGCACAACCTGAAAGCTTTGATTTCTTGGCTTTGATCGGTGACAGTTATAGTACGTTACGCCGTTATGCCCCAGCCTTTCTGGATGCCCTGAAAATCCAGGCAACCCCGGCTTCTCAAGACATCGTGGACGGCATTGCCATCTTACGCAGTCTAAATACAGACAATAGCCGCAAACTACCTCCAAATGCGCCAACGAGTTTTATCAAAAAACGCTGGCAGGATTTAGTGTTTAAAGATAAAGGTATTGACCGGCGATATTATGAATTATGTTTGCTGTCCGAGCTGAAAGGCGTGTTGCGCTCAGGTGACGCATGGGTCCAAGGTTCCCGCCAGTTTAAGGACTTTAATACCTATTTGATCACGCCAGAAAAATATACAACACTAAAACAAAATAATGAATTACCGTTAAAGGTCGCCACGGATTGCGACCAATACCTTTATGAGCATCTGACGTTATTGGAAAGCGAATTTATAAAAGTTAACCTGATAGCCGCTATCGATGATCTGCCCGATGCGGTGATTACGGAATCTGGTCTGAAAATTACGCCACTCGATGCGGTCATCCCGGAAAACGCACAAAAACTCATAGATCAGGCAACCACGATATTGCCTCATGTCAAAATCACCGAATTGCTCTTGGAAGTTGATCAATGGACTAACTTCACGCGGCATTTTACTCACCTAAAGAGCGGCGATCTTGCCAAAGACAAAAATCTTCTGCTGACAACCATATTGGCTGATGGCATTAATCTTGGCTTGAGCAAAATGTCGGAATCATGCCCTGGAACGACCTATTCCAAATTAGCTTGGCTACAAGCCTGGCATATCCGCGATGAAACATATTCCGCAGCCTTGGCAGAGCTGACGAATGCCCAATTCAAACATCCTTTTGCCGCCAATTGGGGCGATGGTACGACCTCTTCATCGGATGGCCAGCGATTTCGCACGGGCGGTGTCAGTCAAGGTAAAGGGCAAGTCAACCCCAAGTATGGGACAGAGCCAGGCCGCCAATTTTACACACACCTATCCGATCAATACGCTCCTTACCATACACGATCTATCAATGTGGGTGTACGTGATTCAACCTATGTGCTTGATGGACTGCTTTACCACGAGTCAGACTTACGAATTGAGGAGCATTACACCGACACAGCGGGATTTACCGATCAAGTCTTTGGCATGATGCACTTGTTGGGCTTCAAGCTGGCACCCAGAATTAAAGATTTGGGCGAAACCAAGTTGTTTGCGCCGCCTAAACAACTAAAAAGTTACCCGGCATTGCAAACAATGATAAGTGAGGAGTTAAAGATCAATTGTATTAAAACACATTGGGATGACATTCTGCGTTTAGCCGTATCCATTCAGCAAGGAACTGCCACAGCTTCCTTACTATTACGGAAACTGAGTAGTTATCCACGACAGAATGGTTTAGCGGTTGCATTACGTGAACTCGGACGGATTGAACGGTCTCTTTTTATTTTGGAATGGCTACAAAGTGTTGAGTTACGCCGCCGCGTTACCGCAGGGCTAAACAAAGGCGAAGCTCGTAACGCCTTGGCGCGGGCAGTATTCTTTAATCGCTTGGGCGAAATCCGGGATCGTAGTTACGAGCAACAACGTTATCGGGCCAGCGGATTAACCCTGCTGACAGCAGCAATCATATTATGGAATACAGTTTATATGGAACGAGCCGTCGAAGCCCTAAAAAAACAAGGTGTACAGGTTAATCCCGATTGGTATCAATATTTGTCCCCATTAGGTTGGGAGCACATCAACCTAACGGGTGATTACATTTGGCATCAAAGTAAAATAATACAACAAGGCAAATTCAGGCCATTACGGACTATGCAAAATCCTTAACGGGGTTTATTTTCCGAATTCTGTGTCGACCCCTAAATTGGAACTGGCAGGGCAGATGTTGATAGGCCTCGGTCATTATTTTCCCACATCGCCACTGCTGGCCGTTACGGATAGTTGGTTTGGGAATCAGAGTCTGTGGCGGCAGGTTCGGAAGGTATTGGGGGATCGCTTTCATATTTTATCCCGGCTACGCTGCAATAATATGTTGTATGCCGTGCCTGATGCATCGCAGTCTGGACAGCGAGGGCGTCGCCGCAAGTACGGCAAACGCTTGGGATCGGTGACCGAGATGGCGGCCGAGGTTCGGCAAAAGGCCAAGACTTATACCGTCAACCTTTACGGTAAACACCGGGATGTTTACGCTGATGACGCTGTTGTCATGCTGAAAACACTCAAATGTCCTGTTCGGGTCGTTTGGGTGTTCCGTAAGACACAGTGGATAGCAATGTTCACCACTGACCTGGAGCTTTCCGTAACACAGATCATCGAGTATTATGGGGCTCGCTGGAAAATTGAATCCGGTTTTAAAGAGCTCAAACAAGACCTTGGCAGCCGGACCAGTCAGTGCCACAACGCTCAAGCGGTAACCAACCATCTGCAATTTTGTATGATGGCGTCAACGATCACTTGGCTTTATGCGGATCGTTTGAAAGCCGACCCGGAACGTCGGCATAAAGTGAAGGGGCGAACCCGTTTTGCCTTTTCGGATGTTCGGCGGCTTATCGCCGAGGCCGCCCTCAATGATGATTTTGATAGGGTTTGCCCCAAACCCGGCAATCCTACGAAAAATTCTCTGGTGGCTGTGTTACTACGCATGGTGGCCTGATGAATTTTTAGGAAACTTCAGACT
>CAWBFT010000014.1:0-25490 GCA_963788135.1 uncultured Gammaproteobacteria bacterium | reverse complement strand
GTTGTGTGTATACTTGCTTCAACATTACGTATTGCTCAGCAGTATAAGTGTTAAGGCCAAATGCCATGGTGAAGAAAGCTTTTTGTTTGGCGATTTGTTTGTCCATATCGGAATCATCAAAAAACCGATTTATGCGGTAATCGTTCAGAACCTTTCGGTAAAAAAGTCCGACTGCGGCATTAACAGCGGCTTCACCGCCAATTCTTTCATAAAGTGATTTACTCATGGTCGCTTCCTGTTTGTTTAGTGTGTCAGTCATTATTATGTCCTCAATAGTTATAGCCAAAATGCAGCCACACAGAGTTGACTACGTAAAAATAATATCAAATTTATAAATCTTATACAATAAATATAATGTTAAAAGTTATATATATTAAATAAGTCGGATCAATACATTTTTTTTGTTATACTTTTAAGCCATAAAGTGCAATCGCAGAAGGAGTCTTTATGGCTGAGAAGGTTGGGTCACGTCAGCAGCAAATTTTAAATCTACTGCTTGAAAAAAAAGCAGGGCTCAGTATTGATGAGATAGCCACTGCATTAAATATTTCCCGCAACGCTGTACAGCAGCATTTTACTGTGCTGGAAAGAGACGGTTACATTCAGTCTGGCGTACTTAATAAAACAGCAGGACGTCCTGTGCGTAGCTATGTTTTGACCGAAGCGGGAATTAACAGCTTTCCAAAGCAATATGCCTGGCTTTCTGATCTTATTCTTACTGATCTAAAAAACGAACTCGGTACCGATGCTTTTCAGCGCTATCTGCATAAGCTGGGTAGTAACTTGTCTCAAAGTCTGTTGCCCCAATTTGAAGGAAAACAGACAGACGAACGGATTGAGGCATTATTGAAAGTTATGGATGGGTTGGGTTTTAATGTAAGAAACATGACTGGTTCCGGCAGTACTGAGCGAACTATTGAAGCCTGTAATTGCATTTATCATGATCTGGCTCAAAAACATGAAGAAATTTGCGAATTTGATAAAACTCTTATTTCAACTTTGCTGGATAAAGAAATTGAACATGTAGAGTGCATGGCAAAAGGCGGCGCTGTTTGTCGCTTTAAAATCATCAATAAATAACCGGTTATTTCCGTCAAACCAACTCCAAAAAGAGTACCTTTTAATATCCATAATGTTTAGGTCTCTAAATGTCAGCTTTAAAGTTTTGAGCAGCCTTTCAGAAGTAGCCTGCATACAGCGTTTCCTGGCCGTGTATTGACTGCATTCACTGCATCAAGATCAACAACAGTTAACGTAGAGTCAATTTGAATATGCGTAAAACCATGCTATGCGGATCCAAATATGTGGTCGAGTACCTGTCTATTGAATCAGGCATTTTTCAACCAAAAGATAGTTAAATGTAAGTGACTTGGAAATCAGCATCGATATAATCCTGGCGTCCGGGTTCCGGCAATCTATACAGGAACGACGAGCCTTTAAGTAGCTGAAGCATCTTCCTTATCAGATTATTTTTTCTCTGAAGCCCAGCAACTACAAGGGTTGGTATCCGGCGTCACTTGGGCTTGGGTCGATAGTTTGTAGGGGTGGCCGGTATCGGTTTTCAGTTCAACCTCCATTAGATAAGCTTGGTATCCTGACTTGGGTTTGGGGATAGATGCTTTGGCATGACTGCTGCCACGCGTAATTTTTAGTGTTTGCGCTGTCCACTGATTATCCCGGAAGTCCCGGTCATCAGAATGGGCAGTCCATAAGCTGATAGTGCTGGCCTGTTCATTGCTGTAAACCTGAGCCTTAATGCGGGTTTTGGCGACATTGTTAAATTTCCACGTTATTTTAGGTAAAGGCTTTTGGTCTGCAATCAATTCAAAAAAAGCGGCTAAAGTTTGCAAAGCTTGATCGCCGCCATTCAAATCATGACCGGCATTGGGTGTCTGGTAGATCAGTTTGGGCTCCGGTAAATCATTCCAGTAATGGCGTAATGAATCCACCGTCCAGTAGGGGTCGTTAGTGCCCAGTAATAATAGTTTCGGCATAGTAAACCGTTGAATATAGGCATAAGGATCGATCCAGCTACGCAGTTTCTGCATCGCTTCGTTGTCGATTTTTCTGTGCAGATTCAATTCCGTGTAATCTTTTAATTTGGTGCTTTGTTTACCATAAATTTGCTCAGACCATTGCAGTTGCGCTTTCATGTTGAGGGTGTCGATAACCATTGGCGCAATCGCGGCTATACGTTTATCGACAGCCGCTGCCAGCCAAGTCGTCCAGCCCCTTTTGGAGGCGCCGCTCACGACAAAACGGTTAATTTGTTGCTTATGCTCTAGCTTGACGATGTCCTGAATGGCATCCATGGCTTTGACAGCGCTTTTAACCATAGGAAAGAGCAAAGGCCAGGTTTCATCGCCGGTTGTTAAATATTGATTAAAGGTATAGGCAATCAAAGCATCTTCACGCCGATCTTCATAGAGCGGTTGATTGGGCACGTTCATTAACACTGCGGCAACCGCACCGCTTCGTTCCGCCAGGGTTTTTAGACTATTGATATGGTTTTCGCCATCACCATCGCCGGCAATTTCCAAGAAGGCAATGTCCGGATTACGGACTAAACGGGGCCTTACGATGACTAAATGATGCGTCCACGTATGACCTCGCCAGTTTTGGCTTATCAGTTCATAGTGACCGATGGTTCCCCAGGGCTCATTTAAAACTTTGGCAGGTTGCCAGCGATAATCGGGCTCAGTTTTATCAATGTAGTTTTCCAAAGGGTTTCCCCAAACTGTTTGGGTGACTAAAAGACAGCAGAGGATACAAACTCTTTTTATTCGGTTTTGTTGATGAATCGTCATGAGGCAACCTTTATCATTCATTCTGTTAGCGATGCGTATTGTCAGCTCGTTATAGGGTTCTGATTTCCTTAAAACCCGGAACCCGGTTGTTTCAAAAATTCAATCTCTGCCTTAGTTGATGCTCTGCCTAAGATTTTATTTCTATGCGGATACCGCCCAAATCTTTTAATTATGTCCTTGTGTTTTATTTCAAAATCAAGATTGGATTGGATGCCATTCTTTTGGTATAAATCCATCGCGATCTCATGAATTATTAAAGACTCGCTGTGCATAAAAGGCATATAGAGAAAACTTCTCTGAGTTGGACTTAAATTTTGATCGGCCCCAACTGAAATTGCTTCTTGAGATAGCGCCAAAGCCAATGAATCATTAGCGAAAGATAAAGGTGAATCCCTAAACATATTTCTTGAGAACTGATCCAAAACAATAATTTCAGCCAACCTTCCTTCTGCGTCCTTTCTCCAATCAAAAAGTTCACAGCGAATTGCTTTTGCATGAATCTCCGCAAATCTTTCACGTATTTGCTGATCAAGCTCATCGTTTTTCGACCACCATAGTGATGGGTCGATTTCCTCAAACCAAAATTTCAATATCATTGGGTACATATTCTACGACTCATGCCTCAAGCTAAAATCTGGAATTGTAGAGTTTACAGGATGGTCATTTGAATATACCAAAAAAACCTTGCACTTTTACTGATATCATCGCTTATGAGTAGCTATACAAACCCTGAATTTTAATCCGGCTTGATGCAGCTTTAGCCCCTTCTAATCTAGGCCCGAAGCTTCTAAACAGATAAAAATCAACCGCCGAATCTTTTATTTGAAAAAAAATTGTAATAGATCTATTAAAACAATGGCGTATTGGTATAATCTCAACCAAATTGTTGTATGTGTGGTGTCGCTATGAAAAATTATTGGAAAATCGTATTTTTCTTTGGATTACAGATCATGTCTGTGTCGAGTTATGCACAGCAAATCAATGTAAATGCGTTGCACTATACCACCACCCAAAAACAAAATCGCATGCTGTTCGATGTGACTGCATCACCAGAACATCGGGTTTTCTTTATGGATAATCCGTCACGCTTGGTCATCGATATTAAAAATGCCCAGCTCAAGCGCTCACTAAATCAACCGTCAGCAACACATCCATTATTTACCCGAGTTCGTGCGGGAACAAAAAACAACACCGATTTAAGAATTGTTGTTGATTTAAAAACCCCCATCAGTTCAAAAAAATTCTCATTAAAATCCAATAATGGGAACGAACATCAATTGGTTATTGATTTGTTTAATAAAGAAGCCATTGTTGCCACAAAAGCTGAAGATAAAGAAACACTAAAATTGGCGACGGGCAAATCGACCGAGCTAACAAGGGGGAACACCATAGTGGTTGCAATCGATCCGGGGCACGGAGGCGACGATCCTGGCGCACATGGGCCACGAGGCACTGAAGAGAAAAAAGTCACTTTCGCCATTGCCAAGAAACTGGAAGCACTAATCAACGGACAGCCTGGCATGAAAGCGGTGATGGTCCGTAAAGGTGACTATTTCGTTGGTCTCAGAGACAGGATGCAAATCGCCCGGGATGCCAAGGCGGATTTATTTGTCTCAATACATGCTGATGCTTTCCAGGATACCCAAGTCAAAGGCGCGTCCGTCTATACCTTGTCCACCAGCGGAGCCTCAAGTGAAGCGGCACGTTGGTTGGCTGACAATGAAAACTCCTCAGATTTAGTGGGGGTTAGCCTTAACGATAAGGAAGATGTTTTGGCATCCGTTTTATTGGACTTATCGCAGACAGCGACTCAGGAAGCGAGCGTTAATGTTGCCAAACATGTTTTAAAGTGCTTCGATAACGTTGAGGAACTGCATAAAGACTCAGTACAAAAGGCCGGTTTTATTGTGTTGAAATCACCCGACATACCGTCTATCTTGGTGGAAACCGCTTTTATATCTAATCCGTCTGAAGAAAAAAACTTACTGACTGCCCGCTATCAATCGAAAATGGCTAATGCTATTTTTAAAGGCGTGCGTAATTATTTCAGGCAATCATCACCGGTTGATAGCAGAATTGCGGCATTGGATATGTAATTTTGTGACTTGCGGAGAGCTCTAGTCGATTAGAACAACGTCTTTCCGTTAGCATAATACAAGCCCGTCGCCATTGCGCCCAAACCATTCACCTTTACTTGGCCAGCTTTTAATTTAACTATCGCTTGGATTTGTCATACTCCCCACTGTGTACCCGTAAAAATACACCAAAATGCTTATTAGTACACTGTGTTATGTCATTCGCTGTTGCGGTCTTCACCCTCAGGCTGAAACATGCCGACAGCTCGATTATCTTGAAGTGGGTCTGCTGGTTTAGTTTTGGTTGCCATCTTCAATCCTTTAGCCATTGTGTTTTGGGTTAATCCCTGTCCCAGTTGTTATAGCCCCAACGATTGTTGTTATGGTGACGATGCTCATTACCGCCCCTGTAGGAGTCATGATACTGATTTTGATACTGCCGGTTCCACTGTTCTTGTTGACGGTACATTTGAACCTGAGCCTCGTTCTGTTGCTGTATTTTAAGCAACTGTTGCTGTTGGATGAGCATTTGCCGCTGGTAATTGGCGTAATCCTTATAATAGTCTCCACTGGCTGTTAAGGGCAGGGTAATGAGTAGGGCGGTTAGTAGTGTTTTCATGGCTATCTCTTAATTGGTTAAATTCATTTTCAAACGTATTGTGCTGGAAGTAAATTGAACCTGACATGAATGATTCATCAGCATGTCGTATATTTTGTCGGCCTTAGTCGTTTTAGGCTAAGGACAAGCTAAATATTTCTTCGAACATTCGGATTCTCCAGAGGTTGCCAAAATGATCCACCGGCGAAAAGCGAACAAGCAGAATTATTCGCCAGTTTCCGGTGAACGTCTGGTTAACTTTAAAACAGTCATTCAACTTTGGATTCCACCTCACGACGGACACTTTGCCCGCCTGAATAACACGCTACCCAGCGGACACTATAGAGACCTCCGACTCCCCCCCGCCACTGCTTCCGTCCTCGCTGGTTAGACTTAACGAGAGGTGCAACTATTCGATGCCAACGAGAGGATCTCCCTGGTTACGCCATTAACTCAATATAAAGTTCGATACGAACTAAGATCAGGTGATGCATGTCATGGCTCGCCTAAGGGCTATAACAACTATTGCCTGCCAGCATAACCAAACTATCAGCCATATCCAATACAGTTATTTCGGGGCTTTATCCTTTAGGGTCAACATCCCCTGTTACCTTTGCACCTCGCTTCCTTTCTTGTCCACTTATCAAGCACATCGTTATCGATATGCTTGCAAGACTCGATACCAGGCACGTGGCTAGCGATTACCCAGGGGTTTCCCCCCGCTAGTTTATGCGACAGTTAATTAACCCCACCATCTCGCCCATAACACACAATTCCCCAGCCGCTGTCAGTCTCGTTGTAATAATCTGATTCTCAACCGATTCTTCATTATTTATCACGCAACCCACTTTTAGGTAATTAGGGGTGTAGCCAAATACCCGCTGTTTTCCGCCTTCAAGTAGCTCATGGTAACCCTCCCACAATACCGGAAACTCATTGCCCATATTATCCTGACAAAACCTTAGCTTCATGGCATTAGCCAATTCGTGCAGCTGCTGGCTGCGCTGTTTTTTTACCTCATTGGCAACCTGATTTGGCAAGGTAGCGGCTTTAGTCCCTTCGCGGCTGGAATAAGTGAAAATATGGATATGGCCAAAACCCGTTTGTTTGATAAAGTTAAAGCTCTCCTGCCATTCCTCTTCGGTTTCACCGGGAAAGCCGACAATAATATCGGTGGTGATATTAAAGTGCGGAATTTGAGACCGCAATTGACTGACGATAGCGGCAAATTCTTTAGTTTTACAACGCCGGGCCATTCTGCGCAGCACGGTGTCCGAGCCGCTTTGCAAAGGCAAATGTAAATGCGGCATCAGGCGTGGATTTTGGAACAGTGTAAAAAAATCATCCGGCAATTCCCACGGTTCTAAAGAACCGAGACGAAGTCGTGGGATGTCTGTTTCGGCCAGGATAGCTTTGATTAAATCGGATAAATTGTTGCCTAAATCACTGCCATAACCGCCCAAGTGTACGCCCGTCAAGATAACTTCACTGATGCCTTGTTTATGCAATGCATTGATTTCATCTATGACGGCTTGCACAGGGCGACTTTCTTCGTCGCCACGCGCCATGGTAACAATGCAAAATGTACAGCGATAACGGCAGCCATCCTGTACTTTAACAAAAGCACGCTGCCGCCCGCGCGTGAATAATGATATTTCGCCGGGTTCCGTTGACATGGCGGGCATGGCGTCCATGTTTAGTTCTGTTAACGTTTTTTCCACCAATTGATCTTTGTCTTTGTTGCTGACCACCAGATCAACACCCAGCAAAGAAGCGGCTTCATCCTGATTTAAGGTCGCGTAGCAGCCGCTAACCACCAGTTTGGCTTGTGGATTATCGCGGTGTATGCGGCGTATGAGTTGGCGGGATTTTCTGGCGGCATCTGTCGTGACCGCGCAGGAATTAATAACAATCAGCTGCGCGGCTTCGGCATGCTTGGTAATTGCATGCCCGGATTTTTGAAACGCTTGCGCCCAGGTTTCCAATTCCGCTTCATTAAGGCGGCAACCGAGTGTTTTAAGGTGAACTTTCATCAATTATCCAAAGAACCAGTAAGCAACAAAAATTGCCGCAATAATACCGGCAAAGTCGGCTATTATCCCACAGGCGGCGGCATGACGAATATGTTTGATACCGACCGAGCCAAAGTAGATAGCGAGCACGTAAAAGGTGGTTTCAGTGCTGCCCTGGACAATAGACGCCAAACGCCCGGCAAACGAATCCGCGCCATGAGTTTTCATGGTATCTATCATCATAGCCCTGGCACCGCTACCACTAAATGGTTTCATAAGGGCAGTCGGCAGAGCATCGACAAACCGGTCATCAAGCATGAAATAATGCACGATGGCCCTTGCAAAATCAGCCAGTAATTCCAATGCGCCACTGGCCCTGAACACGCCAATGGCCACCAACATAGCGACCAAGTAAGGAATGATGAGAACGGCGGTTTGGAAGCCTTCTTTAGCGCCTTCTATGAAGGCATCATACGCATTGATGCCTTTGTAAATAGCGCCAAAAATAAAGCTGATAACTAATGAAAACAGAATGAAGTTGCTGATGATGGCGGATTGTTGAAGCATTTGCTGTTGCGGCAAACTGGAAAAATAAAGCAGCAGACCACCGACAATAAGGGTAAAGCCGCCCAGATAAGCCATGACGACCTTATCAAGCAGATTAATTTTCTGCACTGCGGCAACAGCAAGCAAGCCGCCTACTGTTGACATATAGGTAGCGATTAAAATAGGAATAAAAACGTCAGTCGGATTTGCCGCGCCGAGTTGGGCACGATAAGTAAAAATCGTTATCGGAAATAGCGTAACGCCTGACGTATTGATAACCAGAAACAGAATTTGCGCGTCGCTTGCGGTATCGGGATCTGGGTTCAATGTTTGCAGCTCCTTCATAGCCTTAATGCCCAAAGGGGTTGCCGCATTGTCCAGCCCTAAGGCATTAGCGGAAATATTCATCACAATAGCCCCTAACGCGGGGTGTCCTTTAGGCACTTCGGGCATTAAGCGACTAAATAAGGGGGTAAGACTTTGCGTTAATAACAGAATAAACCCGCTCTTCTCGCCAATCTTCATAATCCCCAGCCATAAGGCCAGTACGCCGGTTAAGCCAAGCGAAATTTCAAAGGCGGATTTTGCCAAGCTGAACATGGCTTCCATAATTTGTGCAAAAACCTGCTGGTCACCGAGGAAAACCAGTTTAAACAATGCGGTAAAAAATGCGGCGAGGAAGAAGCTAATCCAGATGATATTTAGCACAATAGTAAGTAAGCGTAAGTAATGGTTGATCTATTCTATTGCCTGGAAGTGGAGCTTGTCTTGTTTTTGAGGAAAATAGCCGGGTAAGACAGGTTGGATTGTTATACTTAACTTTTAGGCGGTTAACAACTGTGCTTAGTTGGCGTCTGGATTAGCAAGATACCAAAAGGTCATTTAAAACTTGTTCACCAAGAAGGATGCAAAACCCGGTATTTTCTTCCAGATGATGGCGTAGAATGAGAAATCTATTATTTTGAATTTTTGTTAAAATACTATCGGTATTTTATTAGTGAAACAACAGCATAAAACTTATGTCTCGATGCTTGTCTAAATTAAAAACCAGATCTATTTATTTTTCAGTAGCCTTATATCAGGTGATGGTGTGTTAAAAATTAAAGCTCTATTTTTTACCGGTATCTTATTATCAGGACTCTTTTCAGAATGCCTTGCGTCATCTCTAGCGCAAAAGTGGTCAATGGTCACTCAACCAACAAAATCAGGCGATAGTGCCCAGAGCATTGGAACTTATAATGCAGGCTGTATAAGCGGCGCGGTTTCTGTACCGGCTAATGGCATCGGTTATCAAATGATGCGGTTATCAAGAAAACGATCTTTTGGTCATCCAGACTTAAAGCAGTTTATCGAAGAATTGGGACAAACCGCCGCCAACCAGAAATTGGGAACGCTGCTTATTGGCGATCTAGGGCAACCGCGCGGTGGCCCGACTTTAAGCGGACATCGTAGCCATCAATCCGGGCTTGATGTTGATATCTGGTTTTTGCTGTCCAAACAGGCCGCAAGCCGCACTCTGGCTTTTAATGAACGCGAAACCTGGAATGCGCCTTCAGTCCTTGCAGCAAATTCCGATGCTATTGATTACAGGCAGTGGTCGCAAGCCAACGAAAAAATTCTTGAAGCAGCGGCACGGATGCCTGAAGTCGAGCGGATTTTTGTTAATCCCAGCGTCAAACGTGAACTATGCACCCGCAGAACTTCTCATGATTGGTTGAGAAAAATCCGTCCCTGGTTTAAGCATGACGATCATTTTCACGTTCGGCTCAAGTGTCCAAAAGATAATAAATACTGTCATGGACAAGAGCCCCTGCCACCTGGCGATGGTTGCGATGCGGGGCTAGCCTGGTGGTTTACGGAAGAAGCCAAACACCCTATCCCCCCCAAAACACCGCCAAAGCCGCTGGTTTTACCTGCATTGTGTGATAGCGTATTAAAAGAGTGACAGTGCGTAAGATCCGGCTAAAGAGTGATGCAAGGGCGGGTTTAACTTTCATGGGGCTGACCTTGGAGAGTTTCACTCTGGCTTTAAAGATGGTTAGTTTAAGTTTACTTTTGCCAATACTAGATTGCGATTATTAGCCAGAGTGATCCGCAATAATGAACAAAAACTGATAACCATATCTACAGTCTATCCATTCCTGGAGTGACAGAGGGTAGAATGTTCGAGTTATCTTATGAACATTCTTAAACGCTTAGGCTTCAGCCAACAGAAATCCCCAATATATGTTAACCCGACTGATTGTATATTTTGCTTTCTTTCTGAAAACATCACCCCGTTATAGAAAGGCCAAGCAGTTTTTTTATAACGTACTGGACAACCCGGATAGCCGGATTAAATCGCACTTTGATGTTGTGATGATTTGTTTGGTTTTGTTCAGCGTTTTTTTGCTGATTTACGAAGTGGACACGCAATTCACCCCTATTGAGAGGCTGTTTGAACATATTTTAATTATCCTGTTTGTCATTGAATACCTGCTGCGTGCCTGGCTTTATAATGATGTTCATCAGATTATTTTGGAGCATTATGAAAAGGCGGAGTATTTAAATAGCCCTTTTCGAATTGGCGAAGTAGCCCGACTAATTTTAGCCAAGAAAATCGAGTATATTTTCACACCGTTGGCGATAATTGATTTGCTCGCCATTTTGCCCAGTTACAGGCCATTAAGCGTGCTGCGGGTGTTGCTTATTTTCCGGTTGCTCAAGTTATTCCGGTATTTCAAAAGTGTAAAATTATTTGCCGAAGTCCTGGGCAGCAAGCGCTTTGAGCTTTATAACCTGGCTATTTTTCTGGGGTTTCTGATATTTATTGGCAGCACGGGCATTTATTTATTTGAACACCCCACTAACAGCGGACAGGTCGGTAACTTGTTTGATGCGGCTTATTGGTCGATTATAACCGTTTCATCCGTCGGTTATGGCGATATTGCCCCAAAAACAACCGGTGGCCGTCTGGTTGCCATGGCCTTGATTTTGACTGGTTTGGGCGTTTTATCATTTGTCATTTCCATTATTGTTTCGGCATTTAATGACAGAATGCAGGATCTGCGGGAACACAGAACTTATGCCGAGCTAAAGCGATATTCGAGTTTTGTTATCATTTGCGGTTTTGGCCGTGTTGGGCGGCATATTGCCATGCAGCTTGAAAAGCACCAACAGCGATTTGTTATTATTGACAGCAAAGAAATTAACGCCTCTAAAGCAAGGCGGCTTGGCTATCTTGTTATTCATGCCGATGCCAGCAAAAACGAAGTATTAATCAATGCCGGCATTAAGAACAGGGCGGCGGCTGTCTTGTGCACGACAGGCGATGATGTGGTTAATGTCTATATTACCTTGACCAGTCGTCATCTTAATCCGGCTATTCGGATTATTTCCAGAGCAAATAATCAGGATAATGCCAAAAAACTCTATCAGGCCGGGGCCGATAATGTTATCCAGCCTTTTGAAATAGCTGCAATGGTGGTTGCTGAATATATTGGTCAACCCGTGGCTTATGAGGCTATTTTGGGTATTTTTCGTGAAGAAAAGCAGTTCATTATGGAAACATTGTGTGTACATCCAGGATCGGTCATTGATGGCATGACTATTTTCGAGGTTGGCTTTGAACGCAGAAAATTAATGCTGGTGGGCGTAATCAGCACAAATCCGGTGCATCGGAAACATAAGAACAGCTATAAATTGAAAAATGAACATTTCTATTTTAATCCGGAACGCCACTTTGTCTTGCGTGCCGGTGATCTGCTCGTGGTTTTAGGCAGGGAGATCGGGATTGATTATTTTCGGACCCAGATTGAAAATAGCCGATTGAAAGCCGGACGTAAACAATGAAGCGAATTGCCGTATTTGGTTACAGTATCATGTCATTAGAAGTAATGAGCCGGTTAAATCAAAACCAATACAGCTTCGTTTTTATCGGGAAGGATGAGTCCGAGGCCGCGCTGGTTGAAGAGAAAGGTTTTGAAATCAAAATCATTGATTTTCGTAATGATGATGAGCTGAAATCAATTGGCATTGGCACCGATGTCAATATTATTTTTTGTTTTTATCCAAGAGACTCCGACAATGTATTTTTAACTATTTCAGCGCGTGCAATAGATAAAACGCTTACCATTGTGGCTATTGTTGACGACCCTGAGTCCGCAGAAAAATTATTGGCTGCTGGTGCAGACAAGATCATCGACCCCTATGAAATTTGCGGAAGAAAAACTCATGACATGCTCACTAAGCCAGATATAACTAATATTCTGGACGCCACGGTGTTTGGACGGCATGATTTAAATATTGCGCAAATAGTCATTCCCAAAGGGTCTATTCTGGAAAACACCAGGACTTGTGAATTAAAACTGGATGAAAAACATAATTTAATTCTCATAGGCGTGGTGGATAAGGACTCGGGTGAAGCGTTGCATTTTGCCATTGATGAAAAAGACTATACCCTGGAGGCAGGTGATGTATTGGTTGTGTTGGGGCCATCCAGGGAAATCAGATATTTTAAAGAAGAAGTTGAGACGGTTTAGGATTAAAAAAACTATCTGAGAATTAAAATTTTGGCGGGAATGGCATTAGCCGGTTTTTTCATTTATTAAAGACGCCCCCATAAAAATTTTTCAAATTGGACGGTAGTCTTATTGTTAGTGGTAACATGCCAGTTATTTTTAGTTTTATTGATCCCGGCTTGGGTTGTAAATTTTTATTTAAGAAGTCAATTATGTTTAGAGCGCTAAAGTTTAATTCGAGAATCTGGTTTTTATTAGGCTTTGCAGGATGCATGGGCTTGTTGGGTATGGGCGCTTATTTTCAAATGGTTGATGGTCTGGAGCCTTGTCCCTTATGCGTATCCCAGCGTCTGGCTATTTTATTGACGGGGTTGGTGTTCTTGATTGCGGGGCTGCATAACCCCGGGCAAAAGGGGGTAACCCGTTATGCTGTGTTGGGCGCAGTCACGGCATTGTTAGGCGCATCCATCTCAACCCGACATGTCTGGATACAACATTTACCGCCTGATACCGTGCCGGAATGCGGCCCTGGATTGGAGTATATGTTTCAAAACTTTCCTTTGTTCGACACTCTAAAATTGATGTTAAGCGGAACGGGTGATTGTGCCAAGGTTGACTGGACATTACTGGGTTTTAGTATGCCAGCCTGGACATTGGTCGCGTTTTTATTGTTGGCAACATTGAGTTTATTGCAAATCTGGAACTGCGATAAAAAGTAATATCAGGTTTTTAACCAATGGTTTTTAAGTGTGTTTTTAATCGGAATATTTAAATGATAAAGATTTTATGGTTAGTATTTCTTTCATTAGGTTTTACATCCGTCCAAGCGGACGGGGATATAACTTCTTTACAGAAGGCAATCTCAGGAAAACAAAGATCTGCTGAACATAAAGCCCGTGATCAATACCGGCATCCACAGCAAACGCTGGAATTTTTTGATATAAAAGAAAACATGAAGGTGGTTGAAATTTGGCCCGGTGAAGGTTGGTACACTGAAATTCTAGCCCCTTATTTAAAAGTTAAAGGCAAGCTGTATGCGGCACATTTTTCCTCAAATACGGAGCTGCCCTATCATAAAAAAAGTTTGGGGGCATTTGTTGATAAGATGCACAAACAGCCCAAGATATATAACAAAGTTGAGCTGACTGAGCTAGAACCTCCGGTATCATTGCAAATTGCTCAGGATGGCTCCATAGACCGTGTTGTGACGTTTCGTAACGTCCATAACTGGATGAAAAACGATCAGGCCGCAGCAGTATTCACCGCTATGTATAAAGCTTTAAAACCTGGGGGTATTTTAGGTGTTGAAGAGCATAGAAACAGTCCGTTAAAACCACAAGATACCCGTGCAGAATCCGGTTATGTCAGCGAGGACTATGTCATAGCGCTGGCAAGAAAAGCCGGTTTTGAATTTTTGGCGAAATCTGAAATTAATGCCAATGGCAAGGACACCAAAAATTATCCCGCAGGTGTCTGGACGTTGCCGCCAACCTTGAAGCTTAAGAATAAGGACCGTGAGAAATACCAGGCTATCGGTGAAAGCGACAGGATGACAATTAAATTTATTAAACCCAAGTAACCCGCAAAAAATAAACTGTTACAGATCACTGAATAAACATAATAACCAGCGGGTCTGCGGTAACCCGGACAGGGGACATTTCTTAAAGGATGACGACCCGATTCAAATTTTTAACGCATAATTCAATGGTTGCTCTTTAACGTTATACACACATTAAGCCCGGGTGTTAGTGAAGGGATTAGAAAATCCGGTACAGGTGGTATTTTTGTCAATAACTATTTTCTAACTCATTGAAAATATAATAGAATAAATTTTTGTCTTAAAATTATCCAATGTAACAAAAATGTAATAAAAACCGATAGTAAGGCCTCTTGGAAACCAGTTAACCACAGAGTTATCCACAGCTTCTGTGGGTAACTCAAATAGTCTAGAACATAGAATCACTTAGCCATAAAACATAAGAAATAGTTTAATATTAATGGCTAACTTACACTTTGCTGATGAAGTGGTTTTCAGATCCGGTTAGTATGATTATTTAAAAACAGCCACAGAAGATTATCTGCGTACTCATATTCTCATTGAATGTGGCCTTGAAAGCTCCAGCTTAATTTGTAAATGTTTTGAAAAGTAATGGACTGGTTTGCACACGGCCAGCCCGGCGAAGGATTCTTAATATTATTTAACTTTTTTATATTAAAAATAAGGCCATAACATGACTGGTAATGTACCCTCGAACTTCATCAAAACCTGGCTCAAACGCTGCGCTATGCTATTAATAGTGCTTGTGGCCGCATTTTTTTCAATTCGTATCTATGACTCTTTAGGTGGGCCACGCCTTCAACTTTGGCATACTTTTGTTCCGGATGAGATGGATGATCTAGCCATTGACGGCACGGACTGGGCGGGTTACATCGCCGCCGAAAACAAGCTGTTTGAGGAGGTTAAGACCAACGTCACACAACAACTTGAAAGCGATCAAAAGAACCCTCTTAACCGTTATTACGAAGCTAGCCTGATCTATCCTGATCGTTTCGAGCATAACTGGAACCATTCCTACATCTTGCAGCCAGAGGGCAAACCGACAGGTGCCGTGGTATTGCTGCACGGATTAACGGATACACCTTATAGTCTTCGCCATGTTGCCGACCTGTATCGACAACGCGGTTTTGTCGTCATTGCCATCCGTTTGCCTGCACACGGTACGGTGCCCGGCGCATTATCCAAAGTACATTGGCGAGACTGGACGGCAGCAACGCGATTAGCCGTGCGGGAAGCCAAACGTCTAACTACTCCGGAAGCGCCGCTGCATTTGGTTGGCTTTTCCAACGGGGGCGCGTTAGCGATGAAATACACCCTGGATACGCTTGATGATCCCAATCTGGCAAAACCACAACAGGTGATACTGATTTCACCCATGATCGGCGTGACCAGTTTTGCGCGTTTTGCAGGCATAGCAGGTTTGCCAGCGATATTCCCCCCGTTTGCCAATGCGGCCTGGTTGAGCGTTACCCCGGAATTTAACCCCTTTAAATACAACTCGTTTCCTGTCAATGGCGCCCGCCAATCTTACCTGCTAACGAGTGTATTGCAGCAACAGATTTATCAAGATGCGCAGGATAAAAAGCTGGCTGCCCTGCCGCCAATCCTGACCTTCCAGTCGGTGGTGGATTTTACTGTCAGTACGTCGGCGATAATAACGGCGCTCTATAATTTGTTGCCCTCTAACGGTAGTGAATTGGTATTGTTTGATATAAACCGTAACACCAAGATTGAACAATTATTTAGACCCTCAACAATCACTGCCATTGACCACCTATTACCCAGACCACCACGTCCCTATCAGGCAACAATGATTTCCAATACCGCAGATAATGAAAAAAGCGTGGTTGCGAGATCCATTAATGCTGGCGCGCGTAATGAGACTGTAGCGCCTTTAGGTCTGGATTATCCGCCTGAAATTTTCTCGTTATCCCATGTTGCTCTGCCTTTTCCGGTAACTGATCCGCTTTATGGGAGTCAACCACAAAATCCGACCCAATATGGTATCAATCTGGGAAATATGGCAGTACGTGGGGAGCGTTCAGTGTTGATTGTCGATTTGGATACCTTGTTACGCGTTTCCTCAAATCCTTTCTTCCCTTATATGCTGCAGCGGATTGACGCTGATATTCCCAAGAGTCCTTCTGAAAAATAGTCCCAGTCGGCAAGTGGCTTTATCATTTGCCTACAGTAGCCACAGGGTTCCTGTTAAGCGCGTTATCTGGCGTCCTTTTAAATGGCGGAATGAAAGCTTTCATGATAATCTTCGCCGGCGGGCAAGTTGCTCGCTGTCGCAATTAAACCATTAATAAATTAAGGGCATAGAATATGAGTACATTAGTCGTCGTCGGTTACAACGATATATATAAAGCAGAGGAAGTCCGCATCAAACTGTGGAAACTACAACTTGATTATCTGGTGGACATGGAAGATGCCGTCGTTGTCGTTAAAGACGCCAAAGGAAAAATCAAATTGCACCAAGCCTACAATCTTACGACTACTGGCGCGATGAGCGGGGGTATGTGGGGCGCACTGATTGGTATGCTGTTCCTGAATCCGCTACTGGGTTTTGCCGTGGGCGCATCAGCGGGCGCAGTTTCAGGCAGCCTTACCGATGTCGGAATCTCTGACCAGTTCATGAAGGAACTGGCAGCTACTATGACGCCCAATACTTCGTCACTGTTTGTTCTGCTAAGAAGTGAAACTGCTGCACCCGACAAAGTCCTGGAAGAGTTAAAGGGCACTGGCGGAACAATCCTCAAAACGTCCCTTTCCAATGAAGGGGAAGCAAGGCTCCAGGCAGCGTTAGATGGCACCCTGATCTCATAACATGTTGTACTAGGGTAAAGAGAACCCCATCACCACAGGATGTCATCTGTTGTTGGGGTTCGAATCTCATTTATCCCATTTCACTCCATACGGGCCAATTGCGCAGTCAATAGCGCGATTTATCGTAACGGGTTAAGCGTTTCGTGCATGTTATTTGATGAAATTAATTTTACTTACGGAGATAAACATGAAAGCAATTAACGAACATTCTTCTGATGAACAGAGTGAGCACGCCGGTTGTAACAGGCGTTCAGCTTTAAAAACGGCTCTTGGGGTGACAGTAGCGGGGATTGTAGGGGGCGTGGGGTTAGGTGTGCCCGGTATTTCTTATGCGGCGGCTTTAACTAAAGAACAACGCGATAAGCTGACGCCGGATCAGATCATTGCAGGGCTGAAGAAAGGGAATGTTCGTTTTACCACAGGTAAAATGCAAAAGCATAATTATTTGGCTCAGAAAAAAGCAAGCGCAGCCGGACAGTTTCCTTCTGTTGTCATTCTGAGCTGCATTGACTCCCGTGCGCCCGCTGAAATTATTCTTGATGTGGGTATTGGTGAAACGTTTAATGCGCGGATTGCCGGCAATGTCTCAAACAGTGATTTAATCGGAAGCCTGGAGTTTGCCTGTGCAGCGGCTGGCGCAAAAGTCATTCTCGTGATGGGCCATACCGCATGTGGCGCGATTAAAGGCGCAATAGACAACGTTGAACTGGGCAGCCTGACCGGTCTCTTGGATAAAATCAAGCCCGCCATTAGCGCGACCACCTTTACCGGGGAAAGAACCGGTAAAAATGATAAATTTGTTGACGCAGTCGCCAAAACGAACGTCCAGCAAACCATCAATGAAATTCGCAAAGGCAGTGAAGTGTTAAGCTCCCTGGAAAAAGCAGGCAAACTTAAAATAGTGGGCGCAATGTATCACTTGGATGGCGGCAAGGTTGAATTTGAGTAGCCCACTCAATTGGACGTGATTAAAAGCAAGCAGCCCTCACCAAGAAACGTGGAATGCGGGAGAGTTCATTTAGAGCGAATTCCCTTATTCCCGTTTCACTCCCTGAAGTTACTTGCTGCCATGATAACCAATCGCGGTGTCGATGAAGTAATCGATCAAAAAATATACACCCAAGGGTTCACCGATTAAACCTGCTTTATCATCTGTGAATCACTGGTAAGCGTGACTTGGGCATTTCTTGAGGGATTACCCGATTAAGCCATTTAAGGTCTATCTCTACGTCCCCGCTCTTATCTTTATGCACAAATTAAGTGCAGAGAATTGCAACAGGATAAGAAAGCCGATAGTGGCGGTTTTTTTGTCAACAACTATTTGTTAACTCATTGAAAATAAAATAAATATAATTGTTGGCTCAAAATTGTTCAAAGTAACAAAACTGCAATAAAAACCGCCAGTAAGGCTTCTTGCAAACCGGTTACCCACAGAGTTATCCACAGCTTCTGTGGGTAACTCAAATAGTTTAAATGGCATAGTCACTTGGCAATAAAACATCAAAAATAGTTTAGCTTCCATGGCTAACTTTAGCCCTGGAGATTGGGGACTGGCGCAAAATAGCGACTTATAAACCCAGGCCCATGGAATGCACTGGTTTTTTTACATAGCGTATGTCAAACTAGACTAACTGAACCTAATTCAATGAGGTTTATCATGCTGACAGTCAATATCCACGAAGCTAAAACCCAACTTTCACGTTTGATAGAGCAGGCCGTAAAGGGTGAGCCTTTTATCATCGCCAAAGCTGGGAAGCCACTTGTGAAGGTAATCCGGCTGGATGCGCCATCAGCCGCACAAATCCGAAGGCTCGGTTTCATGACGGGGCAGATCACCGTCCCGGATGATTTCGACAGCATGGGCGCTAAGGAAATCGAGCTGCTTTTTGGCTATGAAGAATGAAGCTGTTACTGGACACCCACTTGTCACTTTGGGCGGCTGGTTCGCCTGACCGGTTGTCTGCTGCCGCACGCCTATTGCTGGAAGACCCGTTGAACGAGCTGCTTTTCAGCGCGGCCAGCCTTTGGGAAATCGTCATCAAACGGGGCCTTGGACGTTCCGATTATCAGGTAAACGCAAGGGTGTTACGCCGTGTGACTGCTGGACAATGGTTATCAGGAATTGGCAATTACCGCTGAGCACGCCGTTTCCATCGACAGTTTGCCACCCATCCATAAAGACCCATTCGACCGCATCCTTGTTGCGCAGGCGACCATAGAGGGAATCATCTTGCTAACAGCGGATGCTTTGGTGGCGAAGTACCCTGGACCGGTGCGGCAGGTTTGATCCTTGGTTATTGCGCACTATACCTCCTAAGGTACGCGTAGCGTACCCTACAAGGCTATGGCATTGACTCTACTGGTATTAAACCTAAATAAAGGAATCAAATGACGGATGATATCACTGAACAACTTGAAGATTATTTTTTTGTTAATCTTTGGAATAAACCCTTCTGGATAGGTATACAGAACTTTCAAGGAGTTAGGGAATATTCCAAAATACCTTTAGCACCAATTACTCTACTGTACGGACAAAATTCAGCCGGTAAAAGCACCGTTCACGATGCCTTACTATTTATTCATAGTTTTTTGGGAGGGAAGTGGGATAGTAAAACAACACAAGAACATTTAGATCGATGGGCAAACCAACTAAGATCCACACCATTAACTAAAAACTATTTAGGTAATCCTGATGATGTGGTAATAAGCATTAATTCTTTCACAACTGATTCTGATTATTTTAATTGGGAGGAGCTGCATTATAAAAATCAAAATAATATTCGGGGTGAACCAGCGCGTGAATTGTTTAATAATTACTTTATACCATTCCAAATAGATATTTTTTTCTCAACCTGTTTACAACAACACAATAATAGCAAATGGGTTATAAGAAAAGTATCCTTGTATTTAGGGGATGAACTTTTTGTTGATCTAGTCTTTGAAGAAGACGATTTCATTAAGCCTAAAAGATATCAGAATATATATTATGAAGTTAAACAAAATGTTAAGTTAAATAAAAAACATATTGTCTATCCATTTATAGACTCATGTTTCGAAAATGGTATTGAAAGTATTATAAGAAATTCATCGATTGAAGCTTCAATCGATGATAGCTGGATTAATCTAGAAATTTTAGGATTAGTTGATATTCTTGAATGGAAAGCACCAGTTGATTGGAGAGAATATGATGGTCATGTTAGGGAACATACCTATGATGAAATTCGATTTAAAAATCTATTGGCTAGTTTATTCATGACTACTTCATTAGCAGCATCAGATAATTTAAATTTTAATTCAGTGCCGCCCATAAGGCTAATACCATCGAAGAATTCATTAATTTTTCGAAAGTCGGGTTACAAAGTAGCTGGCGAAACAGCAGAACTCAATTGTTGGTCTAATTTAGCATCCAATGTATGCTCTAAATTTATTCTTGATAATTATCCCAAAAAAAATACCAAAGAGAAAAATGAGGCAAATCAAGCAGCAGCTGCATTCGGTGGAATTCCATATCATACAGAACACTCAGCGTTAGATGAGGTAAACCGGATTCTTTCACATCCTCTTTTTTTAAATACTGATTATGAAATCAGTGGCGAATGCTTATTTTTAACGCCAATTAATGTATTTAATGAAAACACTGACAGAACAAATGATGAAATGCATGAGTTGCTTCATAAATTGGATGCTGAAATACATTTGCAACTTAGACAAAAATCTAATGGTCAGTTGATTGAGATTGAAGATGTTGGTGTTGGCATATCGCAAATTATTCCGGTGCTTTCCGCCATTGTTAGCGGTTCCCGAAAGGTTTATATTCAGCAACCGGAATTGCATTTGCATCCTAAATTACAAGCTCAATTAGCTGATGCATTTGTTGAGCACGTTTATAAAAACATTAAAACTCTTGGTTATCCTTGTTTTGTTATCGAATCGCATAGTGAACACTTTTTGTTGCGTTTATTACGCCGAATTCGTGAAACTCACAAAGGTGATATTAAAAACAAATTGTTTAGTTTGTCTCCTGAGCACGTTAGTGTGCTTTATGTTGATAAATTAGAAGATGGCTCCAGTAAAATTTTTCCCTTGAGAATATCGCCGGAAGGAGAATTTATAGACCGTTGGCCGCATGGTTTTTTTACCGAGAGGGATGGGGAATTGTTTTAAAGCGCATCACACACACGGGCGCTCATCACCGTGTTCACGCTGCTCTTTGCCGTCCTTGTCGGCAATCTCACCTACTACATGGAAATCGACGCATCGACCATCCAGAACATGCCCACGAACAATCACACCATCGCCAAGAGCTCCCACATCCAGCGCGGAGCGATCATCACCTCTGACGGCGTTACGCTCGCCGAGAGCACCAAGCAGGATGATGGCACATACGCGAGGTCGTACCCACAGGGGTCGCTCGCCGCTCATACCGTGGGCTACATGTCCACGCAATACGGTGCATCGGGCATCGAGCTGACGATGAACGGCACGCTCACCGGCCATTCGGACTACTCGAGCTGGAAGAACGCGCTCTGACTCGCTTGCCGGCATCCAGACCTCGGGATCCACCGTGGTGCTCACCATCAACTCGCAGATCCAGGCAGCCGCCGAGAAGGCACTCGAAGGGTATACGGGGCGATCGTGGTACTCAACCCCACGACCGGAGCGGTGCTCGCCAAGGCATCATCGCCCACGTACTCCAACGACCAGCTTTCCGACATCATCTCGGCAGGTACGGGAAGCCAGCTTGTCGACCGCACCACCCAGGCGCTCTATTCTCCTGGGTCATCGTTCAAGGTCATAACCCTCTCCGCCGCGCTCGATACGGGCGTCGCGACACTCGATGACGTCTGCGACGCCGAGAGCACCATCACCATCGGCAACGGCACCGTATCCAACTACGGCGACTACGACTACGGAACACCCACGCTCAAGGAGGCACTCGCGCTCTCCTCGAACACCGTCTTCGGCCGGTTGGGCGTGCAGGTGGGAGCCAACAAGCTCGTTGCGTATGCAGATGCCTTCGGCTATGGCACCAGCATCGGTCAGGACTTCTCCACCAAGGTGTCGCTCATGCCCCTCCCCTCCGAGATGACGGACTGGGAGACCGCCTGGGCGGCCTGTGGCCAACCTGTGGGCCGACAACTCTCTTTCCTGATTTGTCTATAGGTCTCATCTGCTTCCTGATAGTCTCTTTTGTGTTGTTTCTTATTGCCGGATACAAATTTGGAACTAAGAATGGGGTGTTTTTATATCATAATGAAGAAGCAAGATTATTAGATGGTATAATATTTTTTGTGATTCTTGTTCTTGGTATTATCAATATTGGGTATATGGGATATCTTCCAATAATAGAGAGGTTACATGATTACAGAAATTTTGGTATGCCTGTTATTGATACCCTGTTTAATACTATGAGTATCTTTTTTTCTATTTACTTTATCCAATCTTATCTGAGTAAAAAGAATAAAATAAAACTACTTTATTTTTCTGTAATTCTGCTTTTTCAAATTTTTATATTCCGTAGGTCAACAATAGTATGGATCCTTACTTCTGCTGTATTTCTCTTTATTCTTAATAAACAAAAGATAACTTTCCTGCATATACTTGCCGGAATAATTTTCATACCAATATTTTCATTTTTTTTTGGGTTATATGGTAACATACGAAGCAATCTTTCAGATACGTTTGTTATTGATGATTTAGATGCAAGTGATGCTTTTATACGGTCAGGAGTACATCACAATCACTATATGACATATTTATATATTGCTTCACCATTAGCAAATCTGCAAAAGAACATTAATGAAGATGATAGTTTCTACAATAGAAGGGATCTTAAAGGCCTTTTTTTTTATAGTCTTGTACCGGAAAGTATAACAATGAGACTTGAAGAACGATTAGGATTAAAACATCCGGATTGTAGTCTGATTACACATGAATTAATAGTTGGAACCTTTTTTATGGTCAGTTATTATACAATGGGATGGGCCGGAATGATTATAATGTTTCTGTTTTTAGCTGTTTATATTGTTTTGTGCCTGTTTATTATAAAAAGATGGAATGCATTTGGTACCACTACATTGTCACTTCTAACAACAACAGCCTTTTTGATGATTTTTTCCAATTTTTTAAATCGTCTTGATGTTATTCTAATGTTATTTATTTATCCGGTATTATTTCATTTACTCTTTACCAGAAATTGGAAGGAAGTAACAGATTAAAAATTAATGGTTTGAAAGTTGCAATAATAGTTTCAGGAATTTCTCAACTTGGACCAGTTAAAGTAATACAGGCTTTAGTAAACTCGCTTAGTACTATTGATAGCGTAAGAGTCAGGGTGTTCTATTTTGATAAAAAAATTGACACACGAGTAAAAATATCCGTTCCTGTCGAACGTATAGGATTTAGAAATTTTAATTTTCATGATTTTGATATTATCCATACTAATGGAATTCGTCCGGATTTTTTTGCCTTTGTTAATCGAAAGAAAATAAAGTATCATATATCAACGATTCATAATTTTGTTTTCGATGATATTCTCAGTTTAACTACAATAAACTGGTTTCCTGGATTTTTGGAAATTTATGGTTGATTTTTTGGAAACAGAGCTGATGTGCTGGTATGTATCTCAAAAGTCATGAAAAATCATTATTCAAGATGGTTCTCCAATTCAAAAATCAAGGTAGTTTATAATGGAATTGCGGACACAGATGAATCTATTACCCCTGATAATGATGCCATTGAAAGGATTTATGGTCTTCGTGAAAGAGGGTTCACTGTTCTTGGAAGTGTTGGTGTTTTAAATAAAAGAAAAGCTATAGATCAGATCCTGTATGCAATTGCTGCAAATGAAAAATTGGCACTTGTAATATTAGGAAATGGAAAAACAGCTAGCTTTCTTACAACGGCTTACTGTAAAATTGGCAATAAAAGACAGATGTCTTTTCCTGGGCTTCAGAAGTAATGCAGTTAATTATTATAAATATTTTGATTATTTTATTATGCCATCCAGGTCAGAAGGATTTGGTCTGGCATTAATTGAAGCAATACAACAGAAAATCCCGGTAATCTGTTCAGATATTGAGGTGTTTAAGGAATTGTTTAGTGAGAAAGAAATTACCTTTTTCAAGTTAGATGATACCATTTCTTTAAAGAAGGCATTAGAAACCGCTTTAAAAATAGGCAAACAAAAAGTTGAACTTGCTTATAGCAGATATATAAATAATTATACTGAATAATTATATGGTACATAAATATTATGAATTATATAAATCTGCTTTGTAAATTCATTATAGTTATAGGATTTATCATTTTCTACTTTAACCTTCAACCTTTGCCTTTTAATGCCTGATCTCGCAGTTATAATGTCGGTTTACCATAATGACCGATTAGAATTTGTAAGAGAATCTATCCAAAGCTTACTTTATCAGACCTTCTCACATTTTCACTACTATATAATTTTTGACGGACCTTTAAAAGAAAACGTTGATTCATACATAAACGGATTACAGGATGATCGGATCCGGATTTATAAGTTGGGAAAAAATTCAGGATTAGCAGTTGCACTGAATTACTTGTTGGATATTGTGCTAAAAGAGCCAAAGTATGAGTTTATTGCGAGGATGGATGCTGATGACATATCTTTACCAATGAGATTTGAAAAGCAGCGAAGTTTCCTAAAAGCCAATCCAGAGATTTCAATTGTAGGTTCATGGTATCTGGAAATTGATGAGTTGGGGAAGCATTTAAATAATTGTAAATTACCTATTGATCATGAGACTCTTAGAAAAAGGTATTTTACCAGAACTCCTTTTATACATCCTTCCGTCATGTATCACAGAAGCTTGATAGATAAGGCAGGTTATTATCCGGTTGATACGGTTTTAATGGAAGATAATGTGTTATGGGGTAGAGCTATTGCAGTTGGATGTAAATTTGCAAATATTCCTGAATATCTTCGAAATATAGATTAGATAAGGATTTTTATAAAAGAAGGTCCGGACTTAAGTATGGATGGAATTATATTCTAAAAAGATTTGAGGTGAACAGGACATTAAAGTTACCAGTTAGTAGTTATATATTATCATTTTTTATTGGATCAATAAAGATGATGCCTTCATTTGCAGTAAGGTCTGTTTTTATGTTAATTCGTAAAGATTGATATCATCTGTTTTAATATAAAAAGCATGAAACTTTTATTGTGAAAAAAATTGTTTAATTATTAAATAAGCGAATTGAAAGAAATAAAAAACATATGTTGTATTGGAGCAGGTTATGTTGGTGGCCCCACAATGGCTGTTATTGCTCAGAAATGTCCTCACATTAAAGTAAATGTTGTTGATATTAATTCAGAGCGTATTGCTGCCTGGAAAACTGATGAACTTCCAATATTTGAACCAGGATTGTTAGAAGTTGTACGTGACGGAAGAGGAAGAAATCTGTTTTTCAGTACTGATATTGAATCAGCAATCATTGAAGCTGAAATGATTTTTATCAGTGTAAATACTCCAACCAAAACTTATGGAGAAGGAAAGGGTATGGCAGCTGATTTGAAATATATAGAGCTCTG
>CAWBFT010000013.1:0-6985 GCA_963788135.1 uncultured Gammaproteobacteria bacterium | reverse complement strand
GCAGTTTTTATACTCATTCCACAACCTGCGCAAAATGAAGAAATGAAATTCATCAGTGTAGTATGGATTTTAGGCTGCTTATTGTTTTCGCAGTTGTTGTGCGCGGATGATTCTTCTGTCGAATATAAAATAAAAGCGGGTTATTTGTATAACTTTACCAAGTTTATCACTTGGTCTGATGATAATGCTGAATCCTTTAATCTTTGTATTGTGGGTGACGATCCTTTTGGCGAATTAATTGATCCCATTGAAAGCCGGTCAGTCATCGGGCGGCCTATTAAACTATTCCGATTTGATAGTCTTAAAAGCTCAGAAAAACATCCACATTGCCACATTCTTTTTGTCAGCCCTTCTATTGAAGACAAGACAATTGCTCAAGGTGTTTACAACACATTAGTGGTGGGTGAAAGCGGAGATTTTTTAGCAAAAGGCGGAATGATCGGATTCGTCAACAAACAGAGCAAAATAAAATTACAGATTAATCTGAAAGCCATTAAAGAGAGCGGGTTGAAAGTTAGCGCAAAATTATTGGAAGTGGCTGATGTTATTAAAGGAGATAACAATGAATAAATTCGTTGGTAATCTTTCAATCAAGCATAAGCTGTTGTTGACGATCATCTTACCCAGCGTGATTTCGTTATTGTTTGCCGGCTTGTTTTTGATATTGCTTGAAATCTCAGAGTTCCAGAAAAATACCCGTGATGATTTGTCGACCCTGGCAACTATTATAGGTAACCGTAGTACCGCAGCATTGCTGTTTCAGGACATGGAGTTAGCCAATGAAAATTTGGGTGTACTGAATACGCTGCCTGCAGTGCAAGTGGCCTGTCTTTATGATGGAAGTGGTGCTGTTTTTGCGCAATTATTAAAAAATAGCAAGCAAGGATTAACGTGTCCGCTCTCTATTAAGGACGAATATACCCGGTTTGAAAATGTTCATTTACACGTGGTTCAGCCGATTATTGTTGATGCTGAAATGCAGGGAACAGTTTATATCAATGCTGATTTTACCCAGTCGTATTGGCGAAAAATACAATTTACCGGTTTGCTGTTTTCAGTATTAGTCGGTGTAACGATACTGGCTTTCTTTTTATCAGCGCCCCTGTTAAGGCTCATTTCATCACCCATTAAACGGCTTGTGAATACCGTTAAAGCGATCAGTGACACAAAAGATTATTCATTGCGAGCTGTTAAAGTCAATAATGATGAACTGGGTGTTCTGGTTGATGCCTTCAATGATTTGATTGGTACCGTTGAAACTCAAAACCAGTCGTTAACACGGGCAAAAGACCGTTATCTCGCACTTTACGATGATAACCCGACCATGGTATTTAACCTTTCCGAACGTGGCCTTATCTTATCGGCAAACCGTACCGGTGCTAAACAATTGGGCTTGACTGTTGAAGCCTTACAGGGTTGCTCGATTTATCATTTTATTCATCCGGATGATTTACCCTTAATGCATGCTTTGGTCGAGCATTGTTTGGCGAGCCCCTTGTTTGTCCATAAACAGGAGCTTAGGCAGATTTGTCATAATGGCCGGATTATTTGGGTCAGGGCAACCGCCCGATTATTTGAAAATGAAAACCAGCAAAGCAGTTTATTGCTGGTGTGTGAAGATGTAACTGAAGCGCATGATTTAAGCGAGCAAATTGCTTATCAAGCCAGTCATGATGCGTTGACGGGCCTTGCAAATCGCTGTGAGTTTGATAGGTATATTAAGGAAGCGGTAACCCAGGCTTGTGCCGATAGCTCTGAGCATGCCTTGTGTTATCTGGATCTGGATCAATTCAAGGTGGTCAACGACACCTGTGGTCATATGGCTGGAGATGAATTGCTCAGGCAACTGGGCGATTTATTAAGAAAAAATTTACGGAGACATGATTTCGTGGCTCGTTTAGGGGGTGACGAGTTTGGTGTGTTGATGTACGACTGTTCTTTAGGTGAAGCATTTCTAGCCTGCGAAAAGATACGCGATATGATTAAGGATTTTCAGTTTGCTTGGGAAGGCAAAAGTTTTACTATAGGTGTAAGTATTGGGGTTTCGTCTATCAATGAAACCAGTGGCAATGCTGTTGACCTGCTTAAAGACGCTGATGCCGCCTGCTACGCAGCAAAAGATAAAGGTCGAAACCGGGTGCATGTTTTTCGTCCTGATGATGAAGCATTGGCCATGAGGCATGGAGAAATGCAATGGGTGTCAAAAATAAAGCAGGGTCTGGAACAAAATCGTTTTTGTCTATACGGACAGCCGATAGTTCCGGTTGCCCATAATGATGATAGGTTGCATTTTGAAACCCTGGTTCGTTATAGCGACGATAACGGACGAATTATCCCGCCCGGGGCATTTTTACCGGCCGCCGAACGTTATAACCTCGCTTCTGCGCTGGATCAATGGGTCATCAGTCATCTATTTGAGTGGATTGCCAATAAGCCGGGTTTCATAGACAGGCTATCGCTTTGTTCCATCAACTTGTCCGGCTTGTCCATTTCGGATGAATCCATGTTGGCGTTTATCTCAGAACAATTCAATGCGTGGGCCATCCCAACGGATAAAATCTGTTTTGAGATCACCGAAACGGCCGCCATAGCCAATTTAACCTACGCGACTAAATTTATTAATCAATTAAGGGATCGGGGTTGTTTATTTTCACTGGATGATTTCGGCAGCGGCTTGTCTTCTTTTGCCTATTTAAAAAACCTGCCCGTAGATTTTCTTAAAATTGACGGCTTATTCGTAAAGGATATTGTCGATGATGAAGTTGATCTTGCTATGGTGAGAGCCATTAACGAAGTCGGGCATATTATGGATAAAAAGACGATTGCCGAATTTGTTGAAAACGAACAAATCTTCAACTTACTCAATGAGCTGGGCGTCGATTATGCACAAGGATATGGTATTGGTAAGCCCGTACCGCTGGATGAGCTTGTGTTAATAAAACCCTTTACAGTGGCTTCGAAATGAATGTTAAATTTGCCTTAACAATTAGCTGGTTAATGTCTATTAGCTCGTTTAGTCCAGGTGCTGCCAGTGCTGAAGACTTAATGGATCTGTCTCTGGATGAATTGGGTGCAATTCCTGTTACTACTATTGCTACCGGAACGTCAAAACCGATTTTTCAGTCTGCTGCAGTGACCAGTGTGATTACTGCCGACCAAATTAAATCCATGGGCGCTACTGAGCTGCATGAGGTTCTGGAAACAGTGCCGGGGGTTCATGCCAGTCTCCAGGAGAATATCTATGATTATAATTACAGTATGCGCGGTATCCGTAATACGCAAAACTCTCAAGTTTTGATGCTGTTAAACGGCACCCGTATTACCACTCCTTTCTATGGCACATTAATGTCAGGTACGGAGTTACCTATCGAGGCTATTCAGCGAGTGGAGGTTATTCGGGGGCCAGGCTCTGCATTGTATGGCGCGGATGCTTTTGCCGGCGTTATCAATATCATTACAAAAAAAGCCAAAGATATCAATGGTAAGGTCCTGGGGGCTCGTGTAGGTGATCATAGCACTCAGAGTGGATGGGGACAGTATGGCGCTCAGTGGGCAGGCTGGGATGTTGCGACCAGTCTGCAATATCAGCATACCAATGGCGATAATGGGCGTATTGTTAATGCCGATAGCTCAAACTGGTTTTGATAACGTGTTTGGAACTCATGCCTCTCATGCCCCAGGCCCACTGAATACACGCTATGAAACTCTCAACGGACATCTTAATCTACAGCGCAAGCATTGGGATATTGGTTTCTGGGCATTTAATTCAATTAACGCGGGCATCCGTGCGGGTGCTGCTGGAGCATTGGATCCAAATGGTAATGCCGACGGTGAACAATATTTAGGCGATGTGCGGTTTTCCACAGAAGACTGGCTTGATAACTGGGAACTGATGGCTCATGCCAGTTATCATGCGAGCTGATTTTCAGGCACAATTCACAGCTTTTCCCGGATAACGCTCTGTTACCCATAGGTTCTGATGGGAATATTGCAAATCCTCCTCAGAGACTAGTCCATTGGTTAAGGTTTCCTGATGGAGTCAATGATAATTTAGGTCGAGTAGAGAAGATTCCCTCAATTGAATTGAGCTCAGTTCTACAAGGGACTGAACAATCATCTACTGCGCTTTAGCGCCGGTTTTCGATATGAAGAAATTACCACCAAGTGAGAGTAGAAATTTCGGCTCTGGTGTGATCGATGGCACCGCCAGAATGTTGTTGATGGCACATTAACGAATGTAACGGGTACACCTTTTGTCTATTTGCCGAATACTCATCGAACCATCTGGTCTTTGGTAGCGCAGGATGAATGGCAGATCGCTGACGATTGGCAGTTGACTGCCGGTGTGCGTTATGACGATTATTCCGATTTTGGCGGAACCGTCAATCCGCGTGTTGCTCTGGTTTGGGATATTAATGAACAAATCACCAGCAAGCTTTTGTATGGAAAGGCGTTTAGAGCGCCCAATTTTGCAGAACAGTGTACCCAGAATAATCCGGTAGTGCTGGGCAATAAAAATTTAAATCCCGAAACCATCAATACCTTTGAATGGGCTTTGGATTACCGGCCATTTTCATCACTGAGAACTGCTGTCAATCTGTATTATTATCAAATTAATAATCTTATATCGGCAGTGCCTGATTCAAACATATAAACAAACATCTATCAGAATAGTGGCGATCAAAACGGCTATGGAAGCGAACTTGAATGGAACTGGCAAGTCGTTGAACAATGGAATGTGATGGGTAATTACGCATGGCAACATTCAACGAATGAACAAACCAATCAACAGGTGGCTGGTGTGCCCGAACATCATGTTTATGTTGCTTTTCAGTGGCAATTTATGCCGAACTGGCAATTACAGCCTCAGATTAACTGGATAGGCGGCAGAACCAGTTTATTAGGGGATAACCGGAAGTTGAGAGATTATGAAACAATCGACTTCACGTTACGGGGTAAAAAGTTGTTCGGACATCTCAATCTCGCTGCCTCTTTACGCAATGCGTTCGATACAAATTATTATGAACCGGCTGCTCTCCAATTGCCTGAAAATCTGCCTATGCCGGGAAGAAGCTTTTATCTTGAAGCATCGGTTAACTTTTGATGCTTCCCGATGTTGTTGACTTAAAGCCCTTTCTGAAGGAGCGCTGCCACTAAAGCGGAGTAGATGATGTTGGAGGTGTGGCTTTAGCCGTCCATCGATTGATATCGTGCTCTCTGACTGGGCGCTAAAGCTTGTATTATGTTATGCTCCAATCGGCGGATTACTATTGTTAATCCGCCCTACGGCTTTTGTGATTTCAGGGTTGACCAGCTTCTGCAAGGCTTGGCTTGCCAAAAACATCCTTTATTAGTGAGTAAATTCCATATATCCAGGTTTTTTTCAGCTACGCAATCAAGCAGATCCGTTATTTTTATCACGGTCGGCCATCGTTCGCCGTGATAATCTGCCATTGGACCAATTTTTATTAAATTGATGCCCAATGTTGATACAAAACGTAACCACGGCGGCTCCATGCCGGCATATAAATAGTGAATATCGTTTTCATAGCTTGCTTTAATAACACAAGCGATTAAAGCAAGACTAATATGGGGGAAAGTCCGTCGCTCGTTTAGTGTAAAATAATCCTGCCAATCAGAACCGATAGCCGCTAAGGTATTCGCTTCATTTTTTCTTTTTTTAAACGCTTTCGATACACAAAACCGTGATATTTCTCCCAAGTGCTCTCGATTAATAGGCTGCATCACTGCAAAATTATCAATCTCACAATGTAGTTCAAGTGGAAATAATTTTTCCGGGTTATTGGCATCAGGAAGGATAAGGCGAGTTGTCGCGGCATAATCTCCAGACTTGCGGTGACGAATCAGGTAATGAACCGATTGCTGGTCAAAGTCGTCAAATTCCAGATTATCAGGATAGTGTTTAAAATTAAATACCTGATTTTCAATGCAATATACTTGATAACGTAGTTTATATACCTCATTTTTAAGTTCATCAGAAGTCGCGGGTACCATCTCAAAATATTGATCAAAATGATCAAAAATATCATTATTATTCAAGCAGTTATCTCTTATTAAAAAAAGGAGGTGGGAATATATAAAGTTAAACTACATAACTTTCATGAATGTCATTGGGATTATGAAGTGAGTCATGTGGCAGTCACATAATCTGAAATTCTTCGATTTTCCCATAACTAAAGCAAATTTGTATCATCATGATGAGAAAAAAACCACTATTTGTTTTTTTTCCTTGAAATTGCAAGGTATTATAATTATTTTGTTAGGCAAAAAAGCTATAGAGTTATGGGCTATGTTTTTTAATAGCCGACTCATCAGGGATGATAATATAACACATTGAAATCATGAGTAAAAACTAATGTTTCGCTGCCAGCGATATAGCCAATGGGGTTGTCATTGAGACTTGTTGTCAGTGGGGTATAAGTTTGGTCTGTAAACTGGTGATGTCGAACTCATCATGGTCAAGCCTTGCTTGCTACTAAGACATGTGATTTAAAATCGTATCTGAGGCGTGTCTGAGCCGTTTTGCTGCGCTCAGTGCGAATGGATTTTGGAATGTTCAAATTTGGGTCATATTAACGAAAAAAATTGTGAGGCGGCTTTAGTCGCCTCGCATCGTTTAATCCACTAATATAATGGTAACGCTTGTTATCCCAGGAAAGAAGCATTGGAAAATGTTAGGGTTAGACAAAATTCTTGGCTGCGGTAAGATTGGGGGCGTTTAGAGCGTTTGCATATCATTGACGGTTTTTATATCCCTAACCCTCCGGGGTAAATATTCTTGAAATGCAGTAAAATTATTCGCTACCATGCGGATAAGCAGTTCAATTGTTGAATGTCTTGAAAGCTAACTTAATTAAACCGCGAAGGATAACAATGTCACAACCTAAAGGCTATGTAGATCCGGAATATCTCTCCGTTATTGGAAATCTCTGCAATCACATTAAGCAGCGCTCCTACGCCCTCA
>CAWBFT010000012.1:0-10058 GCA_963788135.1 uncultured Gammaproteobacteria bacterium | reverse complement strand
GTAGCCTGATGCAGTGAGTGAACATCCCCTACTGTCGCTTCAATGTGATTGTCGGCCGGTATCCATAGCGCCGGCCGGAACAAAGTCCGTGAATCGTTATCCGGGTAAATCAACCATGGTCCCTTGCGCTCCATGGCTGACAAGGATTCGAACCAACCAGTACCGATGCCTTCGGTGGTTTTTTCCGGTATAGCAATGGGTGCTTGCTTCGGATCTGACAGCAACATCACAGCAATTTTTACATCTGACCTCAGCTTCGAACTGTCGATTTCTCTCACTGTAAACAATGAGCGCCCCTCCCACTGAATGCAGCCGTTGTATCGCCGGATGTTAAGTGTAAGCAGGCGTTGTGAGGTCTCTACAGTAAAACGGATGTAGGCATCCTGCTCACTCACTGCGCCAAGCATTTGAGCTATATCATTCTGATAACTGAAGAGATTCAGCGTTAATGGTGCTTGCCCTACATTCACCACATATCGTCTTCTCAGGCGATGCTCTGCGTGACTGACCAGTTCCATCTGTAGATAGAAATTTTCCCCTTGCTGCACTCCGGCTGACAGAGCAACTCTCAGGCCAATTAGTTCATCAAGAATTAACTCTGGCTTGGTTAGAAGTAGACCATCACTACCTATCAGGCGCGCTCCCTGATAGGGATATTGCAAGCGCAACGTAATCGGCTCACTGGAACCGATGCTCCCGATCTGTAGTTCGAATGACGCAGGCGCAATCTCGTTTTTTGGTTGTAAAAAAATAACAGTGCTTTCGTCAGTTTCCTTTGTTGTGGATATTAAGTCCTGGCTGACAACCTTCAATTGAAGATTCTGGCCATTAGGAATTTCCAGATGAGCGGGAACGCTGTAAATGGCTGGATAAAGAGACAGCTTGAAGTCTTTTGGTAGTACACCGAAACGTCGCTGAAGGAAAGTTTCACCTCGAGTGTTTTTGACACTGTAGCGAATTAGTCCGAATCGCTCGCTCTGCCGGAGTGAATTCAGAGGACTGCCGTTAGCATAATGCATTAGTTGTTCATTACTCACACTGTGTCCTTCCGGAAATTCCAGCCGAGGCCACCCGAGAAACACGCTCGACGGCCGTGACTCATATAATGCAATGATTCCGGCTAAGCTTGGTTTAAGGATCGCTTCGTCAGGCAGATTTAGGCTTATGGAAAACACATCCCTGTCATTTCTAAAGCTTAAGTCATCAGTGGTTTCGAGCCATAGACTACCATCTAATTCCCTGGTTAGCTCAGCGGCTTTACCTGTAATTAATGTGAAGTTTGGTGGCAAACGCAGACGAGCTTTTGTGTTAGACAGTGAGACGGAAGCATCGGCAGCAAACCACCAGTGCTCTGCAATAGGTTCAAAAATAAGGGGTTGATCGTCATAGTCAAGTGCACTGTGTTCGAAATGAATGACATGTACTGGATGACCATATTCCAGCAGACGCATACTTATTGGTTCGTGTAACTCTCGCCTTTCAAGGGTGATTTGAGTATTCGGAAAACGCACTGAAAGAACGTCTCCATCGATCTGTCCGTAAATGACACCTCCTTTAGCCAACAACCGCTCACCTTCGTAAAAGCCTAGCTCAAGACGTGTACTGTTCAGCTTGCTGATATCCAGCTTTAGTGTTTCTTTTTGTGGCAAGGTTAGCACAGTATTGATCCGCCAAGCAGGTAGCTCACCCAGCAGCCGATGCCTGCAGGTGAAAGCGAGAGCTTTTTCTTCGGCTGCCTTAATCTCCTGTCTGCGCTTTCCGGCATCCTTAAGCCATTCATTGACTAGGCTCCTGGCATTTCCTTCATCTAGCGGAATGGGGAAAGTCGAGCGCCAATCTGGGTTGTGTTGATCTAGGTAAGCCGCTGGATCGATCTGGTCTTTGAGCGGATAATGCTCTACCAAGTACATAAGTTGCTCAACGATGCCAGCTAACAGTTGCCGCGTCTCTAATGTTTGGAAAGCTTGAGGAAGATAGTGTTCAAAATCTGCCATCAAATCGCTGGTTGTGCGGCGGGCACCCTCAGTACGGTAGAAGTACTTTAGCCCATTACGCACTGCTTTTCCAAAACCATGTGAATCACTTTGCACAAGCGGCCAAGGTAGACCACCTTCGGCGAACAAAGAACCGAGAAGATCACGCCCTCGCTCCCCCTGACGGATTGGTCTTATCCAATATTTTAGGCCTTTCTCTACTATATTTGCACGCTGCTGGGGTGAAAAACTGCATTGCACACGATTTTCATAACTGGCCCACGCCCAGTCAACTAAATGCGCATCGTAATATCGGCGAAAACATTCCGCTACAAACAAGCAAAAACATGCAGCCCAATGGTCACCGAGTACAGGGTGACTGGCGTGTCTGCGGTTGTCCGTAAGCAGTTGGCTTAAATCATTGAACTCACTTTGTGTGATCTGGTAGCTATACAGGGGTTTTCCGTTGGGTCCCTTAAACATACTGCGGTATAGTAACCGTTCGATCAGCCATGCCTTGGCAGGATTGGCAGTGTTGGTTCGATGCTGCATATTAGGTCATTCCTTTTACTCGTTATAATCTCGTCTGAGTTCACCAAGGTGGGCGGCAGGCTTCTATCTAGCCTGTTTCTTTCATAGCATCATCGACTATAGTGGGATAACTAAATTATTTTCCGATCCAGTATTTTCCCAGGTACAAAACCAGGTAAAATCGGCATAGGGGGCTTGTTCTGTCTCAAATTAAATACACAATCACAATTCCTCTTCCAACTCCGCCCCGTGCGCTTTAAGCCACTCTTTGGATTTTTCCATATCCGCGATTTGCGCCTTCACGATATTCCAAAATCTTGGCGTGTGATTTTGCTCTAACAGGTGAGCTAATTCATGCACGATCACATAGTCGATGACAAACATAGGCGCTTTGATTAGCCGCCAATTAAATATCACGTTGTCATTGGGGGTGCATGATCCCCAGCGTAATTTACTATCACTGATCTTGGCCTCTTTAAAGGCGACGCCTAAGTTTTTCGCATGAATTAATACTCTGGGCAATATCTTTTCTTTAGCTTTTTCTTGGTACCACTCCTGGAAAACTAGCTTGTTTCCAAGCAAACTTTTCGGTACCAAAAACTTTTGCGTGAAATGAATCCCTTCATTGGTATCAACCAACTCAATCCGGTAGTTTTTGCCTAGATAAGGCAAGGACTCACCAGCCACTAACTCTTTCCCAGGCGCATGAGGTAAAGGATCGTATTTTTGTTTGTGTCTGGTCTTTTCATAAATCCAAAGCTTCTTGGACTCGACAATCGATTTAATCTTCTCTGCTGAAGTACCTTCCGGTGCATACACCTTGACTGAGCGATCTCGCTCCACGGTAATCGTTAGTTTTTTACGTTGAGAAAAAACGACGTTGTAATTCAGTTCCATATCAATCGGCGTAAAGGATACGATCGTTATTCTTCTCGGCGATTTCCATGATCCGCGAAATAATTTGAGTTCGATTTTTAACAAGATTGGGGAGCTTATTAAAGCTTGGTGACAGCAAAATTTGTTGAATTTCCGCCTTCAACTTGTTCCTGGCTGGAACGCTTTCCCAAAAGCTGGCCAGTTTCAACTCTCGTTCAACTGCCTGAAAAATATCCTGGGTGAGCGCTACTAATGAACTAATGTCATCTTCTGTCATATCGGCGTTAGCAAACACTTCGCCTTTCAACATACGGAAAAATGGCATCTGCTTTTTTTTGTGCAAGCCATAGGTCGGCTCTTTTTCCGCATCCTTGATATGCTGCCTAAGTTTTTCCAGCTCATCATAAATTGCCTGCCAATTATTTTTGAATTCTAGCAGAATTGCAGCCAACGCCTCAGCGAAAGAGGCTTGCAATTCCGGGTCATCATCCAGTTCCACATCAAGATGGTGACGAATCGCATGCTCCACTTCGGCGGCTTTAGTTTTGGTTCGCTTACGCTGGCCGACCTTCCGTTCAAAATCTTCATCCAGAATGGAAATCGGTTTGATTTTTTGATCAATACCTTTAGATTTCAAATACACATCGGTCAACGCCCGTAGCTTGGGCGGTATACCTTTCATGCTCAGCCGCTCGTCATTTAAATGCTTGGCTGCCAAGATATTAATTTCCATCAACGCATTATAACGGGGCAAATAATCCAGTGCCTGGCGGGCGGGAAGCACCAAGTCCATGCTGCGAGTCAGTTTCTTGAAAGCTAACATGAATTCAAAGCGCACATCCTCGTCATAGAACAAATCAAAGAATGCATCATGGTCGGTTAAATCGGTCAATCCATGCTTTTTTAACAGCCCCATCAGCGCGTTATAATCAGCCTGCAAGGTTCGCAGTTCGTCCTCCGGGAAGCTCAATGTGTCCAGAACTTCTTTTTGCTCCCGCTCATCATAATTATCGATGGCTTTTTTCAAATGGTGGCCGATACCGACATAATCGACAATAAAGCCTTTCTCTTTTGCCGCATTACCGACCCGATTCACACGAGTGATGGCTTGCAATAGATTGTGGGCAATAATCACCTTGTCCAGATACATGACCTGCTCGATAGGGGCATCAAAACCGGTTAAGAGCATGTTATTGACAATAATAATGCCAATCTCACCGTTAATACCTTCGTCTTTGCCGTCAAAAGGCAGTTTGAAGCTTTTAATGGTACGTTCATGTTTACGACTGTCGGTAAAGGCTTTGATATGCGGCAAATCATTGTGGTTGCCGGAAATGACCACATCGGTTTTTAACGTCTTTAACAGGGATAGATCAATATTCAGCGGGTTGTCTTGCTCCAATTTCTCGATATTATTATTGAGCGCGGCATCAATCGCAGTTTTATAGCGAACGGCGGCTTCACGAGAGGTGGCGACGACTTGCGCTTTTAACCCGTTCGGAAATACATGCGTCAAATAATGATGGACCATATCCGCTGCTTTGGCGGTAATCGTCGGCATGGCTTCCAGGTAAGCATCGCGTGAGCCATAGCCCAGAATCTCCAAACGTTGCTTTAAATTGTAATCGCTTAACACATCGGCAAAAGCAGTATCCATTTCACCCTGCTTTTCAATTTCAGCATTATGGGTACGGCCTTCATAAACGATTTCCAGCGTCACCTTGTCTTCAATGGCCTGACGCATGGTGTACTTGTCAATGTAATCGCCGAATACCCGTTCGGTTTTATCGATGGGCGTGCCGGTATAGCCAATCCTGGCTGCATTTGGAATGGCTTTATCAAGATTCGCACCCAATACAGAATATTGCGAACGATGCGCCTCATCGGTCATTACCAGAATATGCGGGCTTTTATTCAGTTCCGGGAAGGTTTCAGTCAAGTCGGTTTCCCGGAATTTGTGAATCATCGCCATCACCAAATCCGATGAATTACTGCGCAGTAGTTCTTTCAATTTAACAACGCTGTCCGCCACTTTTACGGTAAAACCAATACTCTGTCCGGTTTCCCCCAATTGCTGTTCCAGTTGCGTGCGGTCAGTGACAAACACCACTTTCCATTTGGATAGGCTGGCATGACGATACATCTCTCGCACCATGAACATCATGGTCAGTGATTTACCCGACCCTTGGGTATGCCAAATAATGCCGCTGCGTTGGCGGGGTGTAGTACCTTCCAGTAAGCCCTTGGTCGCCAGCTTTACCGCTCTGAATTGTTGATAGCGTCCAACAATTTTGATCAACTCGCCTTTGTCGGAGGTCGAGAAAAGGGTAAAGGTGCGAATAATATCCAGCAGGTTTTGCTTATCCAGCATACCCGCTACCAATCGTTGTTGATCGTTGGGTGCGCCGCTGCCATGATCCAAATCCTCAATTGAGCGCGGGAATGGATCAGACCAGCGATAAAAATGCTTCTCGTTGTGCGTGGTGATGGTGCCGAATTTTGCCTCATTGCGGCAGGTGGCTATCACAAATTGATTATAGAAAAACAACGACTGGCTACCTTCACCTTTTGCTCCCCGTTGTTCACTGTAGCGCAACATCTGGTCAATGGCTTCCGGAATCGGTTCTTTCACCTTCGGTGATTTACACTCGATCACCACCACCGGCAAACCGTTCAGGAACAGCACGATATCGGGAATAACATGGTTCTCCGTGCCCAGAACGCGCACCTTGACTTGGCAGACGGCGATAAAGCGGTTATTTTTATGCTGTTCAAAGTCGATAAATCGCACCGTTGGGCTTTTCTCCCCGGTTATACGGTTCTCCGAGACACTGGTATTTTCCAGCAGTAAATTAAAGGCATGGCGATTATTTTCCAGCAAGTTATTACCCGGAAAATTTGCAGTGAGTTGTTTGACTACTTCCTCGATTTGATCAAATTCCAACCACGGATTAATAATTTTTAACTGCTCACGTAATACCGATCCCATAACCACTTCGGAAAAGTTGTCGCGTCCCGTGTCTTTTGGTGATTGCTTGGCATCCAGATCGAGTACTTCCCAGCCCAAACCGGCAAGCTGATCCAATAAGGGCTTTTCGACGTGATTACGTTCGTCGAGTTTGATATGTGGCGGGATTTTATCCTGGTATGCCATAAACGGATTTCTATAATGCTGGCGATTCTGCGGGATGGAATTCCTCCACAGCAACCCGAATAAATCGGCTGGGTTGCTTGCGATGTGCGTTGATGTCGTTGTGATCGGCTTCGATTTTTTTTAATACCTGAATGTCAAAATATTGTTCACCACAAAAATCACATTCAATGCATGGCACCTGCTCCACTAAGAGCATATCGTCCTGGCATTGATAAAGATAACGGGTCATTTTGGCGGTGAGGTTTTTATTGCCACAAAAAACGCATTGCTCGGTCATGTTTTGCTGCCTCGCTCATAAGGATTAATAAATTTTGGGGGGGTAGGAATATAGACAGTAATAATCACCAGGTATTCGCCCATACCGCCACAAACCACATGCACCGGTTTCCCGGCATCGGTAAAGCCGGCCAGTAGACAACTCTCGCCGCGTCCGCTATCCGCATAGTGTTCAATCAGACGGCCATTTAACAGTGCTTGCTCTACATCGCTCAATGTCAACGCATCGTTTTGCCGCTCCTTGTCGCCATGACGAGAATATCGGTAGCGTTGCGCCGTTATGCAGTGCTTAATCCAATCCAGCGTCATCATAACGCGGTCAGATTTTCCGGAAAATCTTCCGGCCCTGATATTTTGATCTGCTTTAACGAGGACAGCAGCGTTTGTTTAGGCTTGGCAGCGGGCTCATCCGAAGCCAGGATAATCACCCGCACCGCTTTGTCATTCCATTGTTCATGGTAAGCTTCGGGGATGCTAACAATGACTTTGCCATCGTGGGCAATGGCATCTAATTCAATGGCGTTCATAAAGACTCCGGGGTTGAGGTTGTGTTATTTGTATCGGCCACTCGGACTTTGCCTGTGAGAAGGTCGTGCATAAGACCTTTCTTTAGTCTATTAAGCTTCAAGAGAGATTCTTCCTGAATAGAGGTAAATTTTCTTAAGTTTTTATATGAATGCGATATCCGATCTTGTTCGCATTTGTCAGGAGTAGGTACTAGAACTGACAAAATCTCTCCTTTGGATAGATGTGGAATATCCATTCCTTTTTGTTGTAGAAGTAGTTGTTGTTGGTATAGCTCAGAGTTAACCAATATTGCAAGGTAATCATTTGTGACTGAAATCTGAACAAATTTCCCTACACGCTGAACCAAAAGACTCGGTATATCGCTTGAAGAAATGACACTAATTTTGCATCCTTGTTTAGTGAAAGTACGATCCATCCCAATAATCAAGTCACCTTCAACCAATTGAAACTCATCATAATGGTGTGCCAGAGCTGTCGATAAAAACTTTGTATCTTTCCAATCTGGGTGACCAACTCCAACATTTTCACCTCGTAGCAATTTGATACCGTCCTCCGCAAACTTAGTACTTTTAAAAGCATAGCCGACCTGAAGGTCTGCCACTGCCGATAACGGCATATCGTCCCACTCCACAGGAATTCGTCCCAATGATGAATCCTTGAATTCATGCGTTGCTTCTGAGCGAATGTTACCGTTTTCGTCGATGCCTTTGGTGAGCAAATCCTGCATCAGTCCGGTTTTGATGCGTTGCTGTTTGGCAATGATGGCTTCGGTTTGTTCGATGGCTTGATCGAGTGTGGAGAGGATTTCTGCAATTTTGATTTGTTCTTCGATTGATTCAGGAATATAACAATAAAATTCCTTTAAATGTTTAAAATGCCTGTCATACCCAAAATTGCCAATTTTTTCGCTGGCATCAGAAACTACATAATAAAGAAATTTAGCGTAATTATTGGGATCTGCTTTTAATATTTGTGTTCCATCCGCACCAGCTATAAAAGGAAAATCTATATATTTTGTATGTCTTGTATGGTCTCCAAAAACTATATAAGGCAATTCAGACTTAATTACATATTTTTGATTGTCATGATAACCACATATAAATTTTGAACTTTGATCTATTACCGGGTAAGTTCCTATGATTTGATATTCGCTAGATTTTACTTGTTTAGATTTATCGTTTTTTGGAGTAAATAACTGGCTTAATTGAATAACCTTCCAACTCTCAACTGCACTCATCCTGAATACCCCAAACGCTCAAAGTAACCACTTAACCGCACTAAAGTCTGCCCAGTATCTGATAGATGCATCATTCAGCTACTCTTTCAATTAACCAACTCAAAACTTTTAAACGTATGCCCCGAAGCGATTCGGTACGATAAAAAATCATTACGGTCTATGGTAAAAATACGCTGAACATCTAACAGTTGAGCCGCAGTGACTAAAGACGCATCAGCAAAATCCATCGGTTTATCGGCATATTTTTCCATCAATATCAAAGCCGTTGTTAAACTGTCATCATCAAGTGACCAAACCGTTAGGCCTTTTTTTTGCACAAATGCGCCCAATGCCAAGGCTCTTTTACTACCCGGCACTAACAAATGAAACGCTTCAGTTAAAACCGGAATCGTGGTTAATAAAGGTTCACGCAACGATTGCAAAATATCCAGACAACGCGGGTGATAATTGTCTTTAGGATTAAATAAAGCCACTAACGGTCCGGTATCCACTAAAATCATGGCTTTGTTTTCCGTTGTAAAATAGCCTTAAGCCCTTGTTTTGCCTCAGCAGAAGAAACCAATGTTTCATCACCTTCGCCTAAATCCAATTGCGAATAAATGGCAAAAGCGGTATTTTCTGAGGTAACGGGTTCGGTCGATTCCAACAAAATTAATTTTGCGTGTTTTCCAAACCAGTTTTTATAAATCTCAGGCAAACATATTTGCCCGTCATTTTGAATCTGTGTTTCTAATTCAATGGCCTGCATGAACAATACTCCTCATTGTGTTGTTGTTGGTAAATACTTGAGCTGGGTCATAAATTGACTGAACGTTGATATGGTTTGTTCGCGCTGTTGTTCTAATACCTGACTAGAAACTGCATATTTATCCCACAGGTTTTCAACTACTGTAATCAGGTGGCGTTTCTCGGCATTCAAATAACGCAGTAATTCTTTGTTGGCGATGTCATGCAGCTTTTTCAAAATCAAACGCTTGGCATCGGCTTCAGTGATTTGCCCACCGATAGCCATAAGCAAGCTGTCAATTCTCGCCAGACGCAGTTCCAACGCTGCTTTGTCTTTAGTGAGAGCGTTAATTTTTTTCTTGTCTTCCTTTTTGTCAGGATTTAAGCCCACCATTGCCGTAGCATTTTGGTTAATCAATTCCTGGGTTTCGGCTTTGGCTTCATCGCCGCCGATGCGTTTGAGTTTAAGCTTTAGCATCAACTCGTCTTGTTTGAGTTTAAGCGCTGCTTTCTGAGTCTTGATGCTGTTCTCAAGGGTAGTAATATCATCATTCAGCTTTTTATAGTTTTCGCGCTCCTTGATGGCTGAGGCAGAATCGACTTCGGCCAAATCATCGATCAAATCCTTGAGAATTTTCTTGATACTGGTGGCAGTTAATTTTTCCTCGCCTTCTTCACTGTCATCGGCTTCAAAGTTGGCTGCTTCGGCAGCAGATTCCACGGCTTCACTAAGCTCACTTTGCGTTTCGCTTATTTG
>CAWBFT010000011.1:0-18395 GCA_963788135.1 uncultured Gammaproteobacteria bacterium | reverse complement strand
AACTGGTCACTGCACAAACTCAAAAAATCGAAGCACTCAAAGCCCATAAAAAAGGCCTGATGCAGCAACTATTCCCCGCCGAAGGCGAAAACGTCCCCAAACTGCGCTTCCCTGAGTTTTGGGATGCGGGGGAGTGGATCGATGCTCCCTAGTTAAATTGGCTAAATTTCGGAGGGGTCGCTTCTCCGCAGCCTTATGGTTTACCTGAATGGTATGACGAGGTTAATGGTATGCCGTTTGTTCAAGTTTTCGATGTAGGCGATGATTTGCGTTTAAAGAAAAAAACTAAAAATAAAATCAGCAAACTTGGTGCAGTACAAAGCGTATTTATTGCAAAAGGTACCTTAATAATTACCTTGCAAGGATCGATTGGGAGAGTCGCAATCACGCAATATGATGCTTATATTGATAGAACATTACTAATTTTTGAGGAGTTTTTTCAGCCTACTGAAAATTACTTTTTCGCTTATGTTATTCAAAATTTATTTGAAATTGAAAAAGAAAAAGCACCGGGCGGGATAATTAAGACTATCACAAAAGAAGCGCTTAGTGATTTTATAGTTAAATTACCTAATATTTCCGAACAACAAAAAATTGCCAATTTCCTGTCTTCCATCGACGACCTGATTGCCGTCCAAACCCAAAAGCTCACCGCTCTCAAGGCCCACAAAAAAGGCTTGATGCAGCAGCTTCCCGGCTATGGATGAGGTGGATGTATGAGTTTAGATGCTATTGCCAATCAACTTAAAAACATGGACGAGAATATTGTCCTCATTTATGCCTTTAACGCTACAGGAAAGACACGATTATCCGTCGCCTACAAAGAAGCGACAAAAGATTCTGAAACTTGCAAACATGCAGGGGTTTATTACAACGCTTTCAGCGAAGACTTATTTGTTTGGGATAACGACGAAGAAAATAAAGGCATCAATATACAGCTAAATATATTGCCAAGCAGCTTAAATAGATTTCATAGCTTTCTATATGATAACCAAAATATGGTTATGGATAAACTGGCTTTATATTCACCAGGGTACCGTTTTAGATTTAACCTTTACAAGAACATTGAGGAAGGAATCAAATCCATTACATTCTTTTTAGAGGATGATGAAGATAATGCGATAAAAATTTCTCGCGGAGAAGAAAGAATTTTTGTCTGGTGTTTTTTCTTAGCTTTGTTAGACGTTGATGGATGGGCTGATGTGCAAGACTCCCATATATTTATTGATGATCCAGTGTCTAGTCTTGATGAGCATAATATTTTTATTACTGCTGACACTTTATTTCAGCAAATCGAATCGCACTACGAGAAAAAACGAATTATCATCACCACACACCATATTGGGTTGCTGTCTATCTTAGATAATCGGCTGACGAAGGGCGAAAAGAGTGGTCGTTATAAACATCTTACATCTACTCAGTTTATGAGAAGAGTTAATGGTGAGTTGAAATTACAAAAGTTAAATAAAAAACTTTCTCTACCATTTGCATCTATTGCAGATGTTAGACGAAAGTAAAAGTCAAAACCTATACACCTATCATTTTTCAATGCTCAGGCAGCTTTTAGAGAATGTTGCTTCATTTATTGGCACTGGTAGACCAGGTCATACTCTAAGTGAAATTGGTGTGTCAGATGTTGAGGCGTCAATGCATGTTATTAATACCCATTCACACAAGAATATCTACTACCATCAAACTGAATTAATGAGTGAAGCTGATCAGTATTTTTTAACGAGATATTGGATAAGCTTGTTTCTAAATATAGCTTTAATTTTTAATTGAGAATCTGATGACCGAACAAGAATCAAAAACAATTAGGCAACACCCTCTGGGGAATAGCCGACCAATTGCGCGGCGCGATGAATGCCGATGATTTTCGCGATTATATGCTGTCGTTTCTGTTTTTGCGCTATTTGTCAGATAACTATGAAACAGCCGCCAAAAAAGAACTGGGGAAAGATTATCCGAAACTGAATGACGATGATAAACGCACGCCACTTTGTCGGTTTGGTATGCCGCAAATGCGGCGGATGTGGCGGATTTTGAAAAACAAATGCGCCGTAAAGTGCATTATGTGATTGAACCGCACTACTTGTGGAGCAGTATTGCCGAACTGGCGAGAACGCAAAACGGCGATTTATTGCTGACCTTGCAAAAGGGTTTTAAATACATCGAAAACCAATCGTTTGAAAGTACCTTTCAAGGCCTGTTCTCTGAAATTAACCTGAATTCCGAAAAGCTCGGCAAAAAATACGAAGACCGTAATGCCAAGCTCTGCACCATTATCACCAAAATTGCCGAAGGCATTGCCGAGTTTTCCACTAACAGCGATATACTGGGCGATGCCTATGAATACCTGATTGGCCAGTTTGCCGCAGGTTCGGGTAAAAAAGCAGGTGAGTTTTATACACCGCAACAAATTTCCAACATTCTTTCCGAAATTGTCACGCTCGACAGCCAGGAACCCAGCACGGGAAAAAGAAAAAACTGGATAAAGTGCTGGATTTTGCCTGTGGTTCTGGCTCACTGTTGCTGAATGTGCGTAAGCAACTTGGCTCCGCACGGTATTGGTAAAATTTACGGTCAGGAAAAAAACATCACCACCTACAACTTGGCACGCATGAACATGTTGCTGCACGGTGTAAAAGATTCCGAATTTGAAATCCATCACGGCGATTCATTGCTGAACGATTGGGATATTCTGAACGAAATGAACCCCGCTAAAAAGCTGGAGTTTGACGCCGTAGTCGCCAATCCGCCTTTTAGCTACCGCTGGGAACCCAACGAAGCCATGGGCGAAGATTTCCGTTTTAAAAGCTATGGTCTTGCGCCAAAATCCGCAGCCGATTTTGCCTTTTTGTTACACGGTTTTCACTTTTTAAGCGATGAAGGCACTATGGCGATTATCCTGCCCCACGGCGTTTTGTTCCGTGGCGGTGCCGAAGAACGAATTCGCACCAAACTGTTAAAAGATGGCAATATCGATACGGTGATTGGTTTGCCCGCCAATCTGTTTTTCTCAACCGGTATTCCTGTGTGTATTTTGGTATTGAAAAAATGCAAAAAATCCGATGATGTGCTGTTTATCAACGCCAGCGAACACTTTGAAAAAGGCAAACGTCAAAACCGTTTGCGTGACGGGAAAAACGGCGAACCAAATGATATTCAAAAAATTGTAGATACGTATCAATACCGCAAGGAAGAAGAGCGCTATTCCCGTCGCGTTTCAATGGAAGAAATTGAGAAAAACGATTACAACCTGAATATTTCACGTTATGTCAGTACCGCCAAAACAGAAGAGACGATTGATTTGCATGCGAAAAATGCTGAATTGGTGGAATTAGAAAAAAGAATAGTCACAAGCACTGAAAGACATAACCAATTTCTCATGGAACTTGGCTTGCCGCCGCTGCCTTGAGGCTATAAATAGGAAGCGGCTCTATTCTCTCCGCAAGCTTATGTCAAGAAATGCAGGCGCTGATATAACTTGGCGCTGCTCCGGACGGCAATTCCGCAGCGATCTATTGCCGCCAGTGTGCTTTTGCATTGAACGACAGCTTTCGTTTTTTCATTTCCACTCGCTGAAATCTTTGAATGTCGCAAAGTGGTAATTGTTGAAGTTCATTCTGTCGAATTTATTGCCATAAAGCTGCCTGTCAAGATCAGCTGGTTTTGGCCGTTATGCAAAGCTTTCCATAACGGCCAATTTGCGACATTCAGATAGCTGAAAAACATTGTTCACCAGTGGCTGGTTTTGGTTGCGAAGCTGACTTCTATGTTCGCATCCGTTCCGTAAATGCATGGACTTGAGTTCACATCCCGACCTCACCACCAAATACAAAGACCAATCGGTTATCCGGTTGGTCTTTGTATTTGCCTGTTCTTTAGAGCTGGCGCGGGTTAGCGAGGGTTCTTGCGGACCTCGGTATCAGCAATTTAGGTGCATCTCTGATCCTATTACCCTTTCTCCGGAGGAAGTTCTCTCCAATCCTATATACAAAAATGACCGAAGTCTGTGTTGGCCTAAATTTTATACCTTAAATTTCAATTGGTTGAAAGCGAACCAATCAATGGCTTTGATTGTAGCATCAGCAAACAATTGAGCAGGGAATTATTAGCACTAATGATTGTTGACAAAGCACGGGAACTGGGGTAGTTTTTTGAAGGCAAAAAACTAATTTACCATAGCAAATTAGTAGATAAATTAAGCTCAATTAACGTTTTTTAATTATGTAAACGGAGACCATCATGCGTTATTTAATTTCGAAAGTATTGGATGCCAGAACTACTAATTGGTTAGATAACCAGCAGTATAAGAGTTTCCTTGAACAAAATGTATCATCAATGGAATACACAAAAGAATTAGAGGCGAAAGGTAAAATTATATATCACGGCATAGTAGCTGGATCATCATCGTCATTTTGGATCGTAGAAGCTGATTCAGCTGAAGAAGTTGATCTGATGGTCAAGGGGTTGCCGGTTTTTCCTCTCCTCAAAATCAATATACAACCGCTTGTTTCTGCAGATCATGTTCTTAACGAGATCAAGTCTTTCATGGCGACACTTTAAAAACATGCTTTAAAAGACATACTAAAAAGTTGATGCGATTTTTAGTCACTGGTGAAGAAAGGAAATGGCATGACCCTCAGGAGGAAATCGCAATGTTGCGACATCGTATGAGGTCATTGGAGTATTGGTCATTATGGCGGGAAATGAGTGGAGTAAATTATTACTTCCGTTCCCAGGACGGACGGCAAATATTCATGTTATATGAAGGGGACAGCGCTCAGGAATTGGACCGAATACTGAAGGCAGATCCGTTACTTCCTTATCTACAATATTCAGTTAATCCAGTAATCAGTACTCGCGATCTCATAGAAGAGGCGCAGGGCTACTTAGGAGAGAAGTATTTTTCTGAGATTGAGCTTAAACGGATGGAGGCGCGAGCAGTAGAAGTAGACGATACTGCAAGCTACATTCTTGTTCACAAATGGCAGCCACCATTTAGCCCTCTTCTTGGGGAGGATATTCAGCTAGATATTCTCCGCAGAACAATTACGTCGCAACGTGCCCACGAGACAGAGATAGAGATCTCAGATGTCAACCCAGTAGGTTCGTCAATTGGCGTACATGTTTCAAAAGTTAGCCATATTTCTGAGGCACGTGCTCCAGTCGAAAAGACCGAGATATTTCCAGATACAAAGGTCAAGTATATTAAACTCAGCACGATTCCTCAAGCTAGAGCAGCTGCAAAATTACACCTCGTTGCGTTAGGCAGAGATTAGCGATTATGTATTTGTAATTTAAAATGCTTTAAGGAGCCTATAGCATGAACGACACCATTGGCATATCGAGTTTAGATTCTGAGTGGTCTAAAGATGCTGCTAGAGTGGAGCATATAATGCGAAGGATCCGAAAATCACATTGGAAATTACAAGCTGAGCACCCCCCCTCCCTTGATAGACCAGTTATATATTGGGAGGAAGCAAATTATAAAGGAAGTAGCATTATGGTGCCGTTAGTAATATTACGAACCAAACCTTGCAAGACATTTGTACTTGGGGGGTGCACCATGTGCAATTTTATGCTGGAAGCTGCGCATGTAAAAACCGATGTTACAAGGTCAAATCTGCTTGAGCAGGTAAACATCGCATTATCCAGTCTTGGCGATATTTCTAAATTACCGTATATCTTATTTACAACAGCTGGATCGTTTCTAAGCAACTTTGAATTGGATCCAGAAACGAGTATCTCTCATTCTCACCCAGCTGGAGCTGGCAGGATTAAAATGCATTTCGATTGAAAGTGAGGCGCAATATTGCTCAGATGCGTCCTCCTTGCGCGAAATGTTATTACCATTTACGGGTTCAATTTCTATAGGGACAGGAGTTGAGTCATTTGATGAGTATATCCGAAATATATGTTTAAATAAAAAATTACCAATCGAAGTAATGTTGCGCGCAGTAAATGTTTTACAGGATTGTCAAATAAAATTTTATCATTACCATTTACTAGGGAAGCCATTTCTTACTAGTGATGAGGATATTGACGACACAGTTATCTCAATTAGGAAATCGTTTGAGATTGGCGCAGAAATGGTTGTTCTCAGATTAATTAATATTCAGCCAAACACTCTTCCCCATTTTTTGTGGAAACATAATATTTATAGCCCTCCATCTATTTGGAGGGGTATAGAGGTACTGAAACGTCTGCCTAGCGGGATTAGAGAAAAAGTTTCAATTAAAGGAATAGATAAAGATGAGACTCAACCATTAGTTGCCAGTACTGGATGCTCAGTATGCTCATCAAGGCTTCAACGTGCAATTAATTCGTGGAATTTAAATAGGGACGTCGATAAGCTATTAACGGACTCTGGTGAGTGTATTCATTGTCAAACAACTGATTTTTCGGCGACAGTCGGGGCGGATATTGATATTAAAAATCTTCAAGACCGTGTTAGATTCAATTTATCTATAATCGAGAAATTATTAGATAACGAGCAAAGTTTAATACAAGTTTCATAAATATCAGATACTGGTTATCTATAACCCCCTATTTAATTATGATTGATCATATTTCAATACCAGTTAACGACCTATTAATCGCCCGATCATTTTACAGTGCTTCCTTAGCACCTCTAGGATACATAGAGATGCATAATGAGTCTGATTGTGTGGGATTTGGGAAAAATGACAGGATTTTTCTATGGCTCTTTGAATGGGTGGGATTCAACTCTCCAATCCATATTGCGTTTTCGGCTGCCGATATTGAGGAGGTGAACAGATTCTACGAGTCGGCCTTGGCTCATGGTGGAAAAGGAAATGGAGAACCAGGCTATAGGAAACAATATCGCCCAAATTACTATGCCGCATATGTATTTGATCTGGATGGCAATAACATTGAAGCTGTCTGCAGAACAAAGGGTATAATATAAGTGAAAGTGTATGTGGCTATGACTACTCAAGCTACTTATTTTTTTATCTATAAATAATCACAGTTTAGTATTTTTTAGGCGGAGGCATTGATGGAAAATGGACCAATATATGAAGTGGTAACGGGTCAAATATTATTAAGTAAAAGGTCCGAATTTTTTCGACTTCACGATGAGGTTTTACTGCCAATGATGGCCGAATGTGGAATTAAACCAATGCTACTCCTATTGACTGATATTGGACGCTACGGAAGGTTCCTTGATATCTATCAATTTCGTGACCTTTCTCACTACGAAACGGCCACAAACCTTTTGCTAGACAATCCAGGGATGCCAGATTATCACAAGCAGATTGGTGCTTGTATTGATGGCACTTTTACAGTCGAACTGATGCGGGATTTTCCATATGCAGCCCGCTGGACTCGCTGATAAATTTTCAATTGGTTGTATTGAATATATAACCGGCGGGACAGCGAGACAACCTAGACTGATTCGTTATTCTCAGGAGCGTTGGTTTCGATCAGTTTATATTATGCGGCGTGTTTTTGTTGCTCATGGGCTCAATCAACATGCAACATTTGTTTGTTGTCATCCAATGGCTCCATGGGCGATTGGTCCAGTACATGTCGAGGGTGCTTTAGCATGCGGAGCAAGGGTCTTGCCGTTAGGGCTCAGTGTCCTGCAAGAAGGCATTCAAGCTATTCTGGTAAATGAGTCCCCCACACATATTTGCGGTAGCGCTAGAACGCTACTTCGAGTGGCTCGAGAAATTCGAGAAAAACTTTTCCTTGATCCTCGTAGTTTAGGTATTCAAAAGTTATTTGTGGCAGGCGAACGGTTATCCGAATCTATTAGGTTGCTACTTCATCAAGAATGGGGAGGAGAAGTGGTAAACGTATATGGAATGGCAGAATTTGACACTATTGCCTCAGAATTTCCTGGTCTTAAAGGGCTGGTGCTGATGCCAGAATTTGAATATATGGTGCAAGATGAAGCAGGACTTAGTCAGAAATTATCGCCTGGGGTTAATGGAGAGTTATTGGTTCGCGAAAATTGCTCAATGGATTGGCACGCAACTAATGATTACGTTGAAGTTATCGATTCCCTGGCAATTGATTTGTACGATTGGACACCAGTTCAATCGATCAAAGTAAAAGGGCGATCTGATCTGAGTGTTGTTTTAAGCGACGGGTCAGTTCTTGGGGCTATTCATATTGAGCAATTACTTGATGTAATTCCAGGGTTATCACAGCTACAAGTTCAAGTTGTTCGCGAAGAATCAAATGAAATATTACGCATTGTTTATCGTAATTCTGATGTAATTCATCCCGTTTCTGAAGCACACATTCTCAATACACTTAAGGCAGTAAATGTTGACTTAGCAGACAGTTTAGAAAAGGGGGTGGTGAAAGACGTAATCTTCGACTCGGCGGAGTATTCATGGATTGTCACCGCGCGAGGAAAGCTCCCATTAGTCGTGGAAATTTAGGAATCTATCATATGAGCCTTTTCAATAATCTTGTAAATCACCCACAATTTCCATGTCGAGAAAGTTCCTACGTTAGGTGGTATCCAAAGTCATTGACTCCGATAACCGAAGATCAATATATTCGTAAGTCAACTCTCCAGGCAAGAATGTTGTCGGGTATATATATTCATGTTCCCTTCTGTGATGAATTGTGTTCATTCTGCCCATTTAATAAGAGAAGCTCTAATAAGGAAGATATATCAAATTTTTTGCAATCGTTACTACTAGAAATTAATTTATATTCGCATAGAACAGAAAAATCCAATATAGGGTTTATATATTTTGGAGGAGGAACGCCATCGGTTCTTAGCCATCAGCAAATTGATACGATACTACATAGTGTGCATCGATCCTTCAATATTGATCCGTTGTGCGAAGTGACGATGGAAATCATCCTCGTCATCTTGCCTCAAACTACGCATCAAGTTTGCGAAATATTGGAGTAAATCGGATTAGCACAGGGATCCAATCTTTTGATGACCGAATCCTTAAGGCAGTTGGAGCCACTCATACGTCTGAAGAGGCATGGCAAGCTATAAGGAACGCTAAGCGTGATTTTGGAGAGGTAGCAATAGATCTATTATTTCGTTGCCAAGGACAATCTGTTTCAGATTTTCTAAGTGATATAAGGCGAGCAATCGCAATAGATCACATCAATCATATTAGCCTTTACAGTTTGGTACTTCCCATGGGAGCTGATCAACCTTCGAGTTTAGTTGAAGCCGAGATGACAATCGAAGCTTTGAATGAACTTAAGATAGCTGGATTCATTCACTATGCTTCATGCGCTACGGGTGGATTCGATTTGATAAGAGAGGGGAGCCACCCATGCAAATATGAACTTCGTCATTGGCAGGCTCCTCAGGCTGAGTTTCTTGGTATTGGACCCGGGGCGCTTGGTTTCTTAGGCGATTCAGTAACTGTAAACTGCTTAAATATACATAGATACAATACGGAGCTTGAACGCAATTCTTTACCGCTGGTATCAATTACAACTGGAAGCCATGAAGAATTGATGAGGCGTTACTTCGTGCTAGGAGTGAAAACACTTGAAGTAGAATTTGAAAGTTTTAGAAGGCAGTTTTGTGTTGATCCAACCAAATTATTTTACAATGAATTAGAACAGCTCAAGAAATGGAATTTTGTTGAGATATATTATGATAGGATGAAGCTTACTGAGCTAGGTCGTTTATTTGTAGATACAGTGAGCTCACAGTTCTTCTCTAGCAATGAAATGGGAGTAAATCACCCTGAAGAGGCAGAGATTCGTGCGGCTGAAAAAATAATATATCGTAGTCATACGGTTTCGTAGGATATCTCATTTAAGCTTTGATTATTAACTGATTAATAGTGTAAGGATTCTAACTAGATCCAGGCATGCGGACAAAATATCTTCAATCTTATAGCTCAATGTAATTGACACAGTTTTCGACATAATTTATTTGTATAAAAGTTTTGTCAAACAACGTTCCGCTGTCAATGTTGCATTGAGTACAATCTTATTAATTATAAGCCTTGCAATAATTTGGTTTCTATTGGATTTTTATAAAAATATGACGCAAATTACTAGAAGTGAAGCAATAGATATGTTAACGAATGCGCCGCTCATTGACGTACTAAGCGCTGGATTTAAGGAAAAAAATTCTCGTTTTGGAAGCTCTATTACATATGCAAATAATCTTCAAATAAATCCAACAAATCTGTGCATATATTCATGTAGATTTTGTGACTTCGCAGCAAAGCCAAATAGTCAACATGCTTATATGCTTGATACCTCTGAAATATTAAACTCTATAGGCAAGTTACCAGATTTGGATGAGGTTCATATTGTTGGTGGATTATGGCCTAAATGGGGTTTTAGTCAGGCCTTAGAGCTTGTAACAAATATTAGATCGCGTCATCCTAGAATATGGATCAAGGCGTTTACTGCCGTAGAGATGGCTTATTTTGCTCACCAAGAACGCAAACCTGTATCAGAAGTTATTGATCAGCTTAGGGCAGCCCCGGCTTAAATGCAATGCCAGGTGGGGGAGCAGAAGTTCTTAACACCAGAATTCATCAAGAGCTTTTTCCAGATAAAATTGGCCATAAGGCTTGGCTCGAAATTCATGCTACGGCCCATGATATGGGGATTCCAACTAATGCATCACTTCTTTTTGGGCATATTGAAGCACCCGATGAGATTGTCGATCATCTCTTGTTGTTACGGAATTCGCAAGAAGAAGTTCCTGGATTCGTAAGCTTTATTCCTCTCGCTTATCGAGTGGGTCGTAGCTCTGTAGTCTCTACTATGGCAAGCCCTCAATTTTGCTTACGGGTGATAGCTGTTAGCAGACTGCTATTGGACAACATTCCTCACATTAAAGCGTACTGGCCTTCTATTGGAATTGAAACTGCAGTTCTAGGTATGTCCTCTTGGCGCTGATGATCTAGAGGGAACTATTGGGCGGAAAGGATAATGCATTTCGCAGGAGCTGATGCTACTAGCTTCGGCCAGAAGATTGCCAAAGCCTAATAAAATCTGCTGGTCAAACTCCCCGGCCTATGATTCGGCGACTTTTCCATTTCCATCTACCATTAAATTATGGAGCGACCTCTTAAAATTCTAATTCATTGATAACGTATCGACTAAAGGATATCAACTCGTTGCTCCCAAATGGCCACACGAATTAACGTATGGCTCACCAGCCTACCTAGCACAATTTCTTTATTGTAATACTTGGGATGTTGCTTTAATTCCAGTAGGGATAATTAACTGCTTACCTAGCAACTACATTTCGCTTGATTACGGGATCGCATCAGATAGATTAGTTCGTAGTGTAATACTAAACATTCATACTCCGACTAACGAAATTGGATCTCAAGATTTGTTAACCTATTTTGGCAATGAACTGTGTCTTCTGCACTGATGTGTAAAATTTTGTTTCAACGTACTTTTGGCAAACAGTGCCTGGAAGTTGGTTGCAGACGCGATTCAACCGCAGAACTACTAATTGGTAATTCTGGCTTAGAATTTTGGGCTGGATTGCGACGTTCTCGAAATGACTTTGGCAGTCAGATATTAGACATTGGACAGTGGTGGTTTTCTGAATTTGGACTTCCTGCAGTATTTGCTATATGGGTAGTTAATACCAATTTGGAACCTAAATTATTTTCTCAAGTGAATGAATGGCTCAACGAAATTGTAGAGCTGTGTGATTCAAATATAGGAATTAAACTATGGGCTAATGAGATTTCACACGGCTCAATCGATATTGAAATAGCCAAAGAATTTATATACGGATTGCGTTATAAATTAACGCGAGAAGATAGGCAATCGATTAACATCCTCTGGGATCATTTAGATGCTGCGCAGGTCACTGGATAAATAGACCTTATCTTTCAACCTATTTTTAGCAGGAGTAATTTGCATATAGTTATTCTACCAATTGACTGAAATAACTTTAACGCATCACCCAAAATTTTATGGCTTAATTTAGCTCCTTGAATTGTGGATGAAAGAATTGTGGATTTATATATGAGTATCGGATTAATAACAAAGAATGAAGCTATTGAATTCTTGACCACAGCACCACTTATTGAGGTTATAGCACCGGCTCATGCAGAACGAGTAAGGCGCTACGGTGATAAGGATGTTACGTTCGTATGTGACTTTAACCCAAACTATAATGAGAATCCCTGTTACTGACTGAGATTCAGTAGTTTTTCATAAGAAACCCGGAGATCAAAACGGGTATGTTCTTACCATTCAAGAGCTCACTGATAAGGCGATCGCAGCTAGAGCTCTTGGCACAACTACAATGCTGTTGCAGGGCGGACACAATCCGAACATTCCACTCGAGTATTACTTGTCATTGATCAGGCAATTAGTGTGTCGGTTCCAGACATGCACATGCATTTCTTCTCTCCACCCGAGATAGATCAAATTTCACGAGCATCCAAGATGTCATGGCTAGATGTTCTGCTTAGGCTTCGAGAAGCCGGGCTTCAAACGATTCCCGGAGGAGGAGCTGAAATATTAGTTGATAAAATTAGGAAGCGAATATCGCCAAAGAAAATTGACAGTAAATCTTGGATGGAAATTATGCGTCTGGCACACTCTGTTGGGTTCAAGACAACTGCAACTATGATGTTTGGCCATCTGGAATCTCCAAGCGACATCATTGAGCATATGCAGCTGATTCAGAATTTGCAATCGGAGACTGGTGGGTTATACGCATTTATACCATGGAGCTTCAAGCCATGTTCATCACCGCTTTCACGTATAGTTAAAGAGTATGCTGGACCAGACAAGTACTTACGGTGTGATTGCTGTTGCTAGGCTATTATTGACTGACGTGCAACATATACAGGCGTCTTGGTTTGGAGAAGGCGTGCGATTAGGCCAGTTGGCACTTCATGCTGGTGCCGACGACTTTGGTGGAGCGTACTACTAGAGGAAAATGTGCTGTTTTCCGCTGAACACAAGGTAGCCAGTTCAAAACTAGATATCATTTCAATGATACATAACGCTGGATTCTCGGCTGTACAGCGCAGCACCCTATATCAGCGCGTAGAAGTATTCGAGCGAAATAATGATACTAAAAGGTCTATTGAATTAAAGCAGAGACAGATTGGACTGAATTGACATTTAGGAATGAAAAATGAACAAAATCCAAGTACGAATTGGACATACTCCCGATGCTGATGATGCATTTATGTTCTACGGATTCCAAACAGGCGCTAGTCAGGTAGATGGTTTCGAAATCAAGCATATTATCGAAGATATTGAGAGTCTCAATTTGCGAGCTTGTGGCAAAGATCCTCTCGAGTGTACAGCACTTTCCCTGAATGCATATCTTGGTGTTAGAGACAGATATGAAATGATGCCAGTGGGGCAAGCGTTGGTCGGGAGTACGGACCTAGAGTAATTTCTACTGATGCACTAACCATAAATGAACTGCGCGAAAAAAAAATTGCCTTACCTGGTCGGAGTACAACGGCAAAAGTCCTTGTTGCGACTATGCTACTTCCACCATTTCAACCAATATATACTAGATTCGATCTTATCCCTGAATTGGTGAAAACAGGTCAAGTTGATGCAGGGGTTGTAATACACGAAGCACAGTTAACATTTCATAATTTAGGCTTGAATTTGGTTTGTGATCTTGGCAAGCTATTTTCTGATAGATATGGTGGACTTCCATCGCCTTTGGGTGTCAATGCTATTCGTCTTGATCTTGACAGTGGACTTAGATCAGCCATTACTGTCGCATATCGCGATTCTATTAAGTTTGCGATGTCTGAACGAAAAAATGCAATTCGGTATAGCATGCAATATTCAAGGGGAGTTAATGAGAAATTAACTGATGAGTTTGTAAGGATGTATGTGAATGAGGATAGTTTAAATATATCGGCGGATGTTAAAAAAGCCATTGATGTGTTAGTTGAGTTTTATGAAAAAAATAATAGTAACTGTGAATGATTATTATCGCGATTAAACTCTGTAATTTATCTATCTATACCGCTGAATGGTTTATTAGTGTGTTATAGATTGCTCAGTGTACGCGCGAGATATTAAATTATTAATTAAGTATATTCATAAACAAGCTGCATTATAAATGCGGAGGTTTAACAACAAAGGTGTAATTTTGAATACAAGCGAAGATATAGCCTATGTTATCTCATGCCTAAAAACGCAGGCTGATTCAAATTCGTGGGAAGAACGGGAAGATGCAGGATTTAGATTGCGTGATATCCTGGAAAATGATTTTGATAAAGGATTTGAGCTAACTGAATCATGGGTTTTTGACACTTCGCCTCGCGTACGCAGGGCAGTGTGCTTGGCCTGTATGCAACGAAAAAAACTGACAAACAACACCAGAGTCATGCTCGTTCTTGGCAGACTGTCTCACTTGATGATGGACGACGATGAATATGTAAGACGATGTTGTGGGCCATATGTGGTTGGTTATTTGGGCTACACATACCCTTCTCTGACATTGCCATGGCTTCATGAGCAAGCTAACTCTGCCGATTTGAATGTTCGAGCTAATGTTGCAAAAGCTTTCAGTCAAGCATTGGGTGGGCGTGCATCCTTCTGAAGCGGTTGAGATTCTTCTTCGATTAGCGGATGATGATCGACGCCGTATAAAATTGGCAGTAATTTCATCCGTTCGAAATGTGTATCGACGGAGTACGGAGGGGAGCAGAGCTAGTCCGGAATAAATTCAATCCATCCTTCTATAGTGTAAGGGGATAACCTTTGCTATATTTAACTACTAAACTTGTTATCCTGCTTTCTGTCTTTTCCTTTCGATTTCAAATTATCACTCTGTTCAATCCAAAGGATAGGCGGATCAACCGCCGACTCAAACACCGTAATATGGTTCGGCAACCCGTCTTGGGGAATGGCTGCCACAATGTCTGGCGACAGACAGGTCAGGTCGACCATCCGGCTCACGTAAATGTTATCGATTTTCTCGCGATCAGCAATTTCCATGAACGTTTTGACCTCGCCCGACTCCAGCATGGCCAACCACTGATGGCCAGAGGCAGCAATTGCAGCGGGGTTGCCTTGTCATCCCAGGCTTTGGGTTTTGCCGTTTCACTATTGGGCAACAGGACCTTTTTACAACCGCTGCGACGTATGATTTGATTGGAGATAAATAAATAACAATGTGGAGTGGCTGCTAATTGAATTACTGCAGACATAGTTGACTGACATAGGCGAATGGCAGCAAGGGGTCGAGTCCAGCCAGTCAATTATCAGATTGAATTGAGACAAATTTCTAAACCTCTCAGATCAAGTCTGAAGTTTTACATCCTTCACCAAATCGAAAAAGGTTCGAGCATTACTGATTGCTTCCCTCATGGCTTTTTTACAGCGATTTTCATACGCAAGCAGGGTTTCACCAGGCTCCATAGGAATTATCCCAGCCCATTCACCGATCCCTGTGGAATCACGACATAACAATGACTCCAATTTGCTCACTCTATTTTTAATGCTCATGCCTCATCTCCAATTCATTCAAAATCCCTCCAAGCATATCTTTTTGCTATTAGCATCGGGCGGTAGTGGCGCTCTTAGTTGGTGCCTATAGGTATCCTCGATAATGCCTTCATCAATCAATCGCCTTCTTTCGTTATGTCTTTGAATTGCATTATTCAGCCATTGCCGAGCGTCATCGCTGTTTTGGTACGTCACTTGCTGCTTAGCCTGTGCGGCATGAATATCTTCAAGTTTGCGTATTCTATTTTGTAATGCCTTTTTCTAACTCCAAGATTCATTTGGTTAATTCGCTTGTCTCAATAATCTTTGCCTGATTGCCGATTATTGTGCTTGGGTACGACCTATCGAGGCTAAATAATCAACGATATCGTAGAGCACACTCGCTGGAAAATTGGGATTGCTTTCCCAAAGATAGAATCCAATTCCAATATGCATAACTGTTGGTGCTACATCAAGCTCATCCAGTAATTTTGGATTAATTGGCCGAGCATCATAACCAATACATCGTCCTGGATAACCTTCTTTGGCTCCGAGATACGCCGTCAAAACAGCTAGTTTGCCAACTCCATCATTAATAGATAGACAGGGTGCTGTCATTGTCGGGAATTTAATTACATTTGATTTTGTCATGGTACTTATTTCATTATTCGTGTTCATTTTGGAATTGCCTATGTTGTGTTATGTGTTAAAGTTTAAATAAACTGCCTTCAATGTGTAACCCCGCAATGACATGACTCATATTCGCGAGTGGCATGAAGCGTTTGGCTTATCTGATAAGCGTCCCAGGCTAGTTCTGTACTTAAAGATTTATTTCTTTCAACGGCATGACTGTTTCTTCGTCTTGCTCGTCAAATTGACTGAATTGCTGGTCATCTAAAACAGCCGGACGAGTTTGTGTTTTTGCCACTCTTTGTTTGGTATTCATTTGTTTCTCTCCGATGTTTCAATACGTCTGGTTAGTTCGTCGATTTCAACAACTTGGCTTGATTAGCCAGTGAGGTAATTAGTGCTAGCCCGAAAAGTCACATTTTCAGCTGTGCCATCCGGATAATTTTGGGCAATCCGGCTCTGTGCGACATCGTCCTCAAATGGAGCCGGTTTTCCGGTGTTTGAGGTGAAAACAGCGCAATTACCTGTATTTTTTGCATACTTCCCCCTGAGCATGGCTGCCCAGGGTTGTTCCGGTTACCAAATCGGTTACGCAGCTGATTTATTCTGCCAACCTTGTTTCGCCGCTCGCCGCCGTTTTTCGCGCGCTTGCTCTTGCTGCCAGAGAATGTCGCCGATGCGGTGGATGTCGCGCGCCACAACGGCTAAAGGCAACATAGCGTTTAAAACCGGCGATGCCGTGGTCGCGGCATTGGTCCAGTCCGTGTAAGTCTCAGGCATTGATGGCGGATTCGACGGCAGCATGGTTGCGGCGCGCTTGTTCGAACGCCGCACTGTGTTCGATAGCGCGGCGTTCTTGGGAAAGCTTGCCTTTGCGCGGCAGCACCACCTGCTCCAACTGCTCAGCGAGGTCCTGCTGGTTGGCCGGTGAATGGAATCCTTTGTCAAAGCTGCAGGCCCAAGATCCGCAAATCGATGCTTGGTATCCCTGACGATGACGACCGCAACTTTGTCGTCCGTTTCACCGGCCATCACCCGATGGTGCAGGACGAAGCGATGCTGGTCTTCCATGACGCCCACCCGCACGCCCAGTTCGACAGGCACGCCGGCCTTCCCTTTACTGATCCACTCGGTATGCGTCTCGAACACCGAGAACACTTTTTCGGCATGCGCGATGACTTCGCCAAGAATCACCCGCCGTCTCGATCTGCTCGATCTGGCGCTCGGCATGGGCGACAAAGCCTTGTATTTCCCTCCGGTATTGCGTATCAGGCTGAACTTGCTGCAAGAGGATCAGGGTACGCCGACTTTGTCTGGAGCTGTTTTTGGGCGCTTTCCAGTAACGTTTGATGGGCTTGTTGCGCAGGATCAAGGGTGGATCCTTCGGCTTTCTTCGTTTTGCAGCGCTTTTTCATTTGTGCAGCGCGCACCAGGCGCTTGAAGGCCCTGATGTTGTGCCGGTATTGTCGAAAGTCGCTCAAGCCCACCTCCTCACACCAGCGTCCGATTAAGGTCAATAGCTTACGCAGCGCGTCCAGCAATAAGGTAATATCGGTGGGATAATGCACGTTCGTCTCAACGACAAAGGAGTCGCACCGCCCACGCAGGCAGGTGCGCCGTCCTTTTTTACCAGAACGTGGCCCTCCTGCACCACCAGCGTGTTGATTTTGTCCAGCAATTCCGGCGTGAACAGACTGAGGTTGTCCACGAGGCTTTGATAACTGTACTGATGCTCGTTGAATGGCCCGTGCCCGAGCATTTGCCTGAGCGTCGCGTGCTGGTTGACCAATTCGTGCAGGCGATCGTAATCCGCGTTCAAATCCAGCCGCAGCACCGCACAGACAAAAATATTCCACAACGGCATGCCGGGGCGTCCCAACGCCTTGTCGATTTTCGGCAGCAGTTCGGATTCCAGCAGCGCAAACAGCGCTTCGCGCAGTGGCTGGTTTAGATACAGGTGCTGCAATCCGCATAACACCTTGGGAATGTCGTCCCGTGATTTTTTATCGAAGACAATGTCGGCAATGTTCACTTCACCCAGGGTCATTTGTTCCGCTTTCACAACGCGCATCGTCGCTCTCCCGGTTGGCTTTCACATGATAGCGCAATGATACCAAGCGGCTCTACCACTGGGAACTTTTTGATGTGCTGCCGCGCGAAGATTTTGCCCGCATAGAGATGCAAAAGGGCGCAAAACCGCCTTTTGCAGCGCTGTTTCCCTCATTACGCCACCATCTTCGTTTTGAAAAACGGGCGCAGACTATTGATTTTTATTGCCTATTTTATTTTCGGGCAAGCACTAATTAGCTGGTTGCCAATATCGGGTGCAATTTGGC
>CAWBFT010000010.1:0-208355 GCA_963788135.1 uncultured Gammaproteobacteria bacterium | reverse complement strand
GCCGTCATCGACAGGATTATTTCGAACAACGCCAAGCAGGTCGAGCAATACCTTGGCGGCAATGAAAAAGTCTTCGGCTTCTTCGTCGGCCAAGTCATGAAAGAAATGCAGGGCAAGGCCAACCCAGGAGAGGTTAACAAACTATTAAAAGCTAAACTAAAATAAACAGCGCTAAAACTATCAAATCCACATGAAAAATATAGATCGATATGTTGGTTTAACTTAGGAGTATGAGTGAAGGTTTAGCCTAGCAATTCTAATAATTTATCAACGGAGAAATAATGAAAACTATAATCACAAAACTGTTGAATAATTTTCTATCGGGATTCTTGCGGTAATCCCCATAGTGGTAGTCCTGCAAATCATCCTTTTTGTCAAAAACTTGTTGATGGGGCTGTTTGGCATGGTTCATGGCTATGCCAACAGTTATTTTTATACCACAGTGGTCTTTGTCTTAAGTTTTTTTATCCTGGTTTTTCTCGGTCACGAAATTGTCAAAAAAAGCCGACCATTAATTATTACCCTATTTGAAAAAGTCATCGACCGTATTCCATTGTTAAATACGGTGTATCGCGTGATTACCAAAGTGATTTCAATGTTTTTTAGTGACGACCAAACCATCGCCAAGGAAGTTGTCTATGTCGAATACCCCAAAGACGGTATTTGGGTGCCTGCCTACGTAACGAACCGTCATCAAAATAAATACGTTTTATTTATTCCGACCTCACCTAATCCAACGTCAGGATTCACCGTCATCGTTGATAAAAGCAAAGTAGTTCATTCTGAAATGGATATCGAAGACGCCACCAGTTTTATTGTCAGCGTTGGCGTCGATTACGGTAAAGCTACCGAAATGGCTCACCTAAAATAAATTAACGAGGTTAACCATGCCCAAAATCCTTGTCTTTTCCGGCAGCGCCAGAAAAGAATCTTATAATCAAAAACTGGTAAGAATTGCCGCACAAGGTGCGAAAAAAGCGGGCGTGGAAACCACTGTGATTGATCTCGCTGATTTTCCCATGCCTATTTTTAACCAGGATTTTGAAGCCGAGCACGGCCTGCCTGAACCCGCAAAAGCATTCAAGCAACTGCTAATTCAACACGACGGTTTTTTGATTGCCTCACCCGAATATAACAGCGCCTTCAGTCCTTTACTTAAAAATGCCATTGACTGGGCATCAAGGAGAGAAGACAACGAACCGTCTTTGCTGGCTTTCAAAGGTAAGACTGCGGTTATCATGTCCGCATCTCCTGGCGCATTGGGCGGCCTGCGCGGCCTAGTGTTTTTACGCCTGTTGTTAAGTAATATCGGAATCAATGTATTGCCTGATCAGCAAGCCATTGCGCAGGCTAACCAGGCTTTTGACAAAGATGGGCAACTTAACGACGAGAGCAAGCAAAACCTTATTCTTGAATTGGGCGCGACACTTGCGCATCATTTAATTAAATTATCATCCGGTTAACAAAGCTTAATTTGGCGGAATGTAGTTGCTTTAAGATAAGATACCAAAAATAACAATAGCGACGATTTTCAAATTTTTTTCACTTAATACTGAATTCACAAAAACGAGGATTTCATGCGGAATTTAATGTCAGTTCCGGCGATTATCATCACCACAATCATTTTGGCTGCGGTTTTGTTTGTCGCTTTTCATTTTGTTTTTCTCGACCTCTTCGTCGATTTCTGGTGGTATCAATCTCTAAATTTAAGCCACTATTTTTGGTTAAGAATACTATACAAATTCATTCTCTCCGGTGGAGTTACCTTATTCTTTTTCATCGTTTTCTTTTTACATTTTTGGATTGCTTCGCGTTACCTGGGCTTGAATCCACGGGACGAAATACTTAGCAATTTCGACAAGAACGCAAGTTTTCAAAAGTTTTCCGAAAAATTCCTATATGGCTCGGCAAAAATTTATACACCCATTTCACTGATATTAGCCATCATTATAGCCGTTCCTTTTTATGACGACTGGGAAAACTCTTTACTTTATTTTTTCGGCGGCAAGTCGGGCGTTGCCGATCACGTCTACGGTAACGACATTGGTTTCTATTTACTTTCTTACCCAATTTATTCTCTAATTCAACCCGAATTGTTGACGACTGCCGTTCTGGTGTTTTTGATGGTTGGCGCGCTTTATTGGCTGGAACATATTTTCGTACCTAACCAGAATAAAGAGTTTCACGTCGGCGCCAAAATCCATTTGTGCGTACTAATGGGATTCGTTGTGCTATTTGTCGTTTGGGGCTTTTTGTTGCAGCGTTTTTCGCTCCTTTATACCAATGTTAACGAACCTATATTCTATGGCCCGGGTACGGTGCAAATCCGCTATCATCTGCCTTTGATCTGGTTAGCGATAGTTACGTTTTTAGCTACGGCAGCCTCAATTGTCTTATTCATCTTTTCCGATAAGCATCGCAGCAAAACTCTTGTATTGATTTCTTCAACGGCTTTCCTGTTTGTGCTGATCTTGCCTCAGATTACTTTTATTCCGGATGCCATCCAAAAATATATAGTTAACCCTAACCCGGTTCGTACGGATAAGCCTTTTATCCAAAACAACATTGATGCGACCTATGATGCATACGACTTAAAGAACATTAAAATCGTCGACCTTCCCATTAAGCTAAACGCAGCGGAGGATATCAGCACCTGGAGCAGCCAGAAGCGCTTTGAAAACATACCGGTTTGGGATAGGGAACATCTGATAAGCAGTTACCAACAATTACAGGAAATCCGTCCTTACTACCATATCGGCAATATTGACGAGGATCGTTATCATATCCTTGATCATACACGGCAAGTTAACCTCGCCGCCCGGGAAATCAATACCCTAAAATTGCCTGAAGAAGCGCAAAACTGGGAAAACATCCATTTGCGTTATACCCACGGCTACGGCGCGGTCATGACTTCTGCTGCTCAAGATGCCGCCAAGCCATTGGTTTGGTATATGCGCGACTTGAATATGAATTCTCCATCGGGGTTAACCGTTCAATACCCTGATATTTATTACGGGGAAGGAGACTATGAATATGTAATTGTCCCCAATAAGCTTAGCGGAGTCGACCTTCCTGGCAGCAGCCCCAAAGAAGATCCAGGCTTAACGCAAGCCTATCATGGCGAAGGAGGCATTCCGGTCGACTCACTATTTAAAAAGTTGTTATTTGCTTTTTATCTAAAAGAAGAAAAAGTATTTTTTTCCACCAATGTGATTAACGAAAGCAAAATTAAAATTAACCGCAATATTGTCGACCGCATTAAAAAACTTACTCCTTTCTTGTATTTAGACAAAGACCCTTACCTCGTCGTAGGTAAAGATAGATTTTACTGGATTCAAGATGCCTATACCTTATCAAGTAAATATCCAGTCTCCAGGTTTGCAGATTTAGAATTTGCCAAGGAGAAAAAACGTTTTAATTACATTCGTAATTCGGTAAAAGTTGTCGTCGATGCCTACGATGGCGATATTGATTTCTATATTTCCGACCCTTCAGATGCGATTATCAAAGCTTACGACAGCGCTTATCCCGGACTGTTTAAAAATCTTAACGATATGCCGGAAGATCTTTATAAACATTTACGCTATCCACGCGACCTCTATTTCGTGCAAATGAAAGAATTTGCCAAATATCATCAAAATACGCCGGAAGCATTCTATCAACAGGGTGAAAGCTGGCAGTTTGCAACTGTGCGCAACGAACCGGTGATGCCATATTATCAAACGATGGATTTCGGCAATTGCGACGATCGAGAAGAATTCGTTTTGATTAATCCCATGACTCCGGTTAACCGGGATAATTTAAGCATGATCGGCTTAGCGGGTGTGTTGGATAAAGAAAAATGCACAAAAGACTATAAACCTGGCATTACGGTTTACAAATTCGGCAAGGAAGTCCAGGTCAATGGACCCGCTCAGGTAGAATCATTAATTAACCAAGATCCTGAAATCTCATCGAATTTCACGCTTTGGGGGCAAGGCGGTTCGGTGGTGGACATGGGGCGTATGATTATTTTACCGATGGGCAATACTATTCTTTATGTTCAGCCCATTTATATATCATCGCTCAAAAACCGGATTCCCGAACTCAGCCGGGTGATCGTGTCTATGGGCGATCGGGTGGTACTCGATACAACATTGTGGTCGGCATTTAACCGCTTGAAAGAATATTATCTTAAGGATGCCGCAGATGTTAAGGAAACCGGCGCGTCCAAACCTATTTTTGTACCAGATAAGAAATAAAGATCAGAAGCCTTCTTTTCTAAAAATGAAGACTTTGAGTTTTATTATTTAAAGACTTAGTTTTTTATGGCTGCCATCGCAATACGGCGGCGTTTTAGTTTGCTTGCACTGGCATATGGCAACTTTTTGTGCTTCTGCGACTTCGAATTTTATGGGTGTGATATTGGTAACCTTATGAGAACCATCGCAAAAACTTTTATTCTGGCTGCGTCCGCAAGCGCACCAGTAGTAAGTACCGGCTTCCAGTTCACACACATTGGGATGATCGGCAGCAACTTTGGGTTCTGACATAATCTCACCTCGATAAAATAATAAAAAGGCTTACTAAAAAGCAAGCCTTAATCACTTTCAATCTTATTTATTTAGTATGGCTTGCAAGCCTTTCAAACCAATTTCCAATAAACCATTATCTTGAGGAACCTGCCCATCCGGGGTCAGTTTATCAATGATTTGAGGCAACATGCTTGCCAAACTTCCGGAGACATCAGCTGTATTAATACCAAGTTTTGTTGCTAATTCCTGAACTAGCGGCGAACCCAAGGCAGACTGGATTTGCTCGGCAGTGATAGGCAAATTGTTGCCTGTACTTACCCAGGAAGCTGCTTGTTCGGCTAACCCACCTTGTGAAATTTTTTCAATTAATCCGGTTAACCCGCCTGATTGGGGGTCGCTGATCATACCGATAACTGATTCCAAAAGAGTGTTGTCAGTACCGCCAGCGGCAGCATTATTGCCAGTATTACTTTTAATTGCGCCCAATACCGCATCTAAAATACCCATTATTATTTTCCCGTAGTTAAGTGATTGATGGAATACTACTTCTTACCAGTCAAGCATCATACTGCTTTAGCAGTACAGGGTCAAAATTTAGCCGTTTTTGAAATAAAAATAACCGCCCCCTTTAGTAAAAGCAGTATTTATCAGCTCAATCCCATTCTAAAATTTTCCACATATTGACGCGACCACCTTTGTCCAAGTCATTGCCACGCGCATCCAGATAACCGTCACCGTTATCATCAGTAAAATAATAGGGCGGACCGATATCAGGGATCACTTTGATCATGTAAAGCTTGCCCCCACGGCGATATTCCTGAATAGTATTATGGGCTTTTCGGGTAATGGTAATATCCGGCTCCATTTCTTCCCCACTTTCTACTGGTGGTGGAGGTTTCGGAACTTCAGGAAGTGGATCAGGCGAAGGTGGGCTTTCGTCGACGGCAAATACCGGAAACGCGACCAACATTAAAATAACAAAACGCAACATGGCGAACTCTTTAATATGAATACGCTGCTATCTTAATTAGATTCCTGACTTCTTGCTAGATAAAAAAACCGTTAGCCACAAAGAATATCCTTAATCCTTTTATAACTAACGGTGTTAACTAGCCTTGAGTTTTGGTAATTTTTGCTGAACTTACCGAAGCAACCAATTACAACCCAAACTGGGGATTATGTTTAATGAGAAAATATTGATTAAGGCAAGCGATTGCATTGCTAATCAGACCATTTTTTTGCTGTTTCGCGCAGCCCACCTTTGCCAAAATGTCAGCTTTAGCCTCATACCAATCACCCAAATCGTTACCTGGATTAAAATTACGTTTTTGCGCGCGGTAATACGCTGCCTCGGCTATCATTAGATCTATTTCAGCCGGTATAGCAGGTATTGGCTTGTATACACCAAAACCAAATTTGACCAAACCGATAACATCTTGTGGAGAATCTCCTTTGATGCCAATAGCTTTCGGCTCAGCTTCCTTGATTGTTTGAAACAATCTGTCCCAGACGGATAAAACTGCACCATAGTTCGTATCATGTTCCGCCCGCTCTGTTGAATGGTGCAATCGGTGCAAAAAAGGCACAATCAATACTCGCCCTATGATCCGTTCACCCCAAAAACTGATATTGGTATGATGAAACATGATACTGAAGGTGACCAAGGTTTCGATAACCAAAACCATCTTTTTATCGATACCCATTCCTACGATTACCAAGGCTTTCAATAAGTTGGTTAGCAATATTTCAACAAAATGCAATCGGAACGCTGTTGATACATTTACATTTGGATCGTTGTGGTGAACCCTGTGTAAAAGCCAAAGCGTATCATATCTGTGGCTAAGATAATGCCAAGCATATAGCGCTACATCAATACTTATAAAGGCTAATACCAGTTTCAACACCGGATTGTTAACATGACTTAATAGACCATAGCCCGAATACCGTTCCGCGATCAAAAATAACGTTGAAACTGAGCATAACGACATCAGAATGCTGTTGAACATAAACAAACCAATGTTTGTTCTATATGATTGACGATTATTTTTGAGCGAATTTTTTAATCTGGGCGAATGATTTTCTAAATTAAACAAGCCGATAAAACTCAACAACAAGACAAACGCAGCTAGTTCAGCCGTAAATTCAACTGGCCAAGATGTTTTCGCTATAAAAAGCTCAATCTGCGCATGCAATCCATATAATTCTCTTAACATCTTAGTTTCTCCTACTCCAGTATTCATACTGGTTTCATACCAATTAGATTATTCACGGTTAATGACGCTTTGATGACAGCAATCAATTTTTAATTGCTTATGAGGTTCGTCATCACTAAACACAATATTTTTATTGACTATTCCGACAAGTAAACGTTGCAAATAAACTTCGATGGGTTTGAAGATATTCAAACTCAACTCTCTTAAATAAAAATTAAGCATATAACATGCCAATAGAAAACTTCATGAAAAACAGCTCATCAAACTGATTTTTAATGGATTATTATTTTTTCCATTATTAAGTAGTGTCGCAAAAATGTTATTCCGTTCCAAATAAGCAACATACTTGCTACTTATTGGTGCAAATAAAATCTCTTCAATTTTTAAACCGGCTTGAATAAATCTTCACTTTGCTAATTATTACCCAGATTTTTCAGAAGGCTTCTGATAAAAACAATAATGTTTATTACTGAATAAGATTAATGCATACCTTATGGTAAAAAATTAATATGAGAATATTGCTAGACTTTATTTTGTAATTTTGAGTTTTTATCTCTCTAACAAGAAATTTTATGAAAATAAATAACTTTAAGGCTAGCTTTTTTATCGCTCTATTCCTGGCTTCAGGCATTGCAATCTATGTTTTTTTTCAGCCGCATATAAATCCCCTACTTGAAAGCTTATTAGCAATAGAAAATGACTCTGATAAAATCAATTCAGACCCGATAACTGCCCCTCTACAAGCTAACTTAACTATCGATAATGCACTCCTGTTAGCCAAGCAAACTGAAATTGTTGATACAACAAAGTCTTTACCCTTAACACCGCTCAAATGCGCCACCGCTCCGACCTCAACCTACGCGCTGAACGTAAAACAAACAGGAGCAAAAGGAGATGGAATAACTGACGATACTCGCGCCATTCAAGATGCAATTGATCAAATCGCCGGCTCTGGCGATACTGTACTAATTCCACCCGGTACCTATATGATTAATGCCACTTCACGCCTCAATCTCAGAAGCAAAATGACACTTAGAATGGAGCCCGGCACCATATTAAAAACCATTCCTAACAACAAAGAGCTCTTTGCAGTTATAAATGTAAAAGATGCAGAAAACATAAATATTATTGGTGGAATAATACAGGGCGATCGCGATAAACACTTGGGCGAATCTGGTGAATGGGGAATGGGGGTTGAATTATATGGCTCAAGAAATGTGGTCATTGAAAATATAATATCTAAAGATCATTGGGGAGATGGTTTTTATGTCGCCAACAATGCAAAAAACACTAAACTCTGCTCTGTTGTCGGCGACAACAATCGAAGAAACGGTATTTCTATCGTATCTGCGGACGATATTATTGTTAAAGACTCTATCTTTCAGCGTGGGAATAGCCCTGCACCTTTGATCGGCCACGGCCTGGATATTGAGCCTAACCAAGGACAAACAGTGAAAAATTACCTGGTCTTGAACTCAAAATTTCTGAATAACAACGGGTATGGAATTATATCCACTGTACCTGATGCCAATACAGGCAAGGCTTTTGTCCTTAACGGATTAATTGAGGGTAATTTAGTTGTAAATAACGGTCAACTAGGTCGATATTCAGCCGGCATTTTACTTTCCCAACAAACCGGAATTGTTGTTTCTAATAATATCGTAATAAACAATCATCAGGACGGAATTGGTATTCTTAATCGCTCCAAAAGCAATATCATAAAAGGTAACACCATAATGAACAGCGGAAACCCCATAGATAAAAAGTATGGATACGGCATCACGATGGAAGAGTCTACTGACAACATTATTGAAAATAATAATGTTTTGAATAGTGTCAACCAAGATATCTTTGATGAAAATGGTAAAAATGTAATTAAAACGAACAATGCGAACAAAATAAAAAGTAAATAACTTTTTGATGCCACTAATCATTTGAAATACCGGATACCTTTGATTTTTTCACTTTCGCAAGCATTCAAATGCTGTCATTATACTGATTAAAGTTTCATTATTTAGTCACTACAAATGAACGAGTTAAACACAAAGATAGATACTCAAAACTTTCAGCTCACTGTATTTGATGCCGAAATCGCTCCGGAAGGCAGTTTAGATGTTTTATCAGGACAGGAAGTCAACAAGTTGCTTGACAGCAGCCAGGGAGGTCTTTATCAAACATTCCGAAATTGTGCTCTTGCGGTGCTGAATACGGACAGCGAATTAGACGACGGCAAAGAGTTATTGGAACGATATCCCGACTTTTGCATCAGGGTGGTACAAGAACGCCGTGGTATTACGTTGGAATTAAAAAATGCCCCGGCACATGCTTTTGTCGATAATCAAATTATTAAAGGCATTAACGAACAGCTTTTCTCCGTTGTCCGGGATATCATTTATGTTAACGACGAAATTTACAATAATCCACGTTTCGATTTAAATCACTCTGCAGGAATCAGCAATGCTGTTTTTCATATTCTGCGTAACGCTAATATTTTGCACTCAAATGCTGAACCGAAATTGGTTGTCTGCTGGGGTGGACATTCCATCGATCGCGTCGAATATGAATACACCAAACAAGTCGGCCACGAATTAGGGTTAAGAGGGCTTAACATATGCACAGGTTGTGGTGCAGGCGCCATGAAAGGCCCGATGAAAGGCGCCACTATCGGGCACGCCAAACAACGCATTGGCGACGGTAAATATCTTGGCATCACTGAACCGGGCATTATCGCCGCTGAATCGCCTAATCCGATTGTCAATGACCTTGTCATTATGCCGGACATCGAAAAACGTCTAGAGGCCTTTGTTCGGTTAGGCCACGGCATCATTGTTTTTCCCGGCGGAGCAGGCACTACGGAAGAGATTCTGTATATCCTTGGTATTTTGTTGCACCCGGCAAATCAGGATATGCCGTTCCCGTTAATCTTTACAGGACCAGAAAAAGCCAAGCCTTACTTCGAGCAAATTGATATTTTTATCGCTGCAACCTTAGGAAAAACAGCACAAAGCCGATATAAAATAATCATTGACGACCCGGTTGCGGTGGCCCGCGAGATTTTGTTGGGAATCGAGCAAGTCAGGGCCTTTCGAAAAGCCCATAAAGATGCTTATTACTTTAATTGGTTGCTTTCCATTGACCCAATCTTTCAAAAACCTTTTCACCCAACGCATGAAAACATGAAAGCTTTGGAGCTACATCATAATCAGGACACACACCATTTAGCGGCCAATCTACGTCGCGCATTCTCAGGGATTGTCGCCGGGAATGTTAAAGACTCAGGCATTCGCGCCATCGAACAATACGGTCATTTCGAAATAAGCGGCGACTGTCAAATTATGAAATTGATGGATGATCTATTAACCGCATTTGTTAACCAACAACGCATGAAATTGCCTGGAAAAAAATATACACCATGCTATCAAGTATGTTCTTGAGCTACACAAGATGGATCTTTAAGGGTGGCGAGGTACTAAAAAACTTAACCTAACAACCTGTATAAAAGCTAATAAATCGAGAGAACTAATAACCGTCAGAATCTAACGCAATTTCTACCATCCTGTTTTGCCTCATATAATTTAGCGTCAGCACAATCAATTAATATTTGAGGCGTAGATTCATGATTACTGACGGCCAACCCAATTGAAACCGTAACTCCAGGCAGTGCTGCCCCGTCTGATGTGGTGATAGGTTTGGTTTCAATGGTATGGCGAATACGTTCAGCTACAAATGTACTTTCGGCAATGGTCGTATGGGGCAACAAGATCAAAAATTCTTCGCCGCCGTAGCGAGAAGCAAAATCTTGCGGCCTAATGGCGTTTTTCAGCGTATATCCTAGAGCTGTTAGTGCTTGATCGCCTGCAGAGTGACCAAAGGTATCGTTATACCTTTTAAATTGGTCCACATCTATCATCAAAAGACACAACGATTTGCCCGTTTCGATGGCTTCATCAAGAAAATGAACAATAGCATTATCCAGCCAGCGACGGTTATATAAACCAGTAAGTGCATCCGTTGATGCATGAGTAGTCAATTCTCCAATTTTTGAATTATTACTATCCATGTATTCAGTGTTAACCCTTATCCAATTGGTTAATACCTTTAACAAATTTCGCACGACAGGGTTAGCATCAGAGACAAACTGTTGAATCAGTTCGCGGTGTATAGGGAATACTCGACAGTTTTCCCGAGCGACGACAAAAGCGGAGGGCATGCAAAAGTCGATGATAGATATTTCGCCTACAGTCACACCTGGTTTTAAAATCCTGATTTCCGGAGAGTTAACTGAGCCAAAGTGCAAACCCAAAGTACCGGTAAGCAATAAATAAATATGGTGATTTTCTTGTTCAGGAGAGAGCAGTACCTCACCTTCATGGAGCTCTATTGCTTTATTATTAGCTTGAATAATCTCAAGAATTGAATCGGGAACACCTTCGAATAATTCTGTTTGCGCTAACTCTTCAACTAAAGGATGCATTAAATTGTTTAGGGTTCAGTTCTCAAGCTAGGCACGTTTTCATGTAGAATGGCTTAGGGTGTCGTTAGTTAAAGTTTTGTTAACCGGAAAGGTGACCAGTAACCTATTAATATATAGTAAAAAATATAACTCCCTTAACTAACGATTATACAATCAGGCCTTAAAACAATTCAAAGAATTGTTTTACCAGAAAGAGGTAAGCGCGAACCCAGGATTAAACATAAATAGTCATTCGACAGATTTTTGATTCATTTCAACAATCTTTCTTAATCCCTCAAGGCCTTGTTCAAACTGCCCACCAACCATTTTATCGCAATTCATGACAAGCCCGACCAGCTTACCCATAAATTTGTTGGTACCATACATTGACCAATTTACAAGCGTCCTATCGCCATCAGATGTCAAGGTAAATTACGCTGTATTTGTAGCTTGCATGGGTTTTTGAAACTCAAGTTTGAATTTAATGAATTCGGGCGATCGACTTTCTTGAAGCGTCATGGAACCAACGCCTACTTTATTATTTCCCGCCCAACTCATCTTGGCTCCCTGTCCCTCCGGTGGACCTTCAAATAAATTCTTAGCATTGGGATCTAATTTTGCCCAAGGCGACCAAGCATCCCAATTATGTAAATTATTAATGTGTTGAAAGACTGCAGTTGGCGGCGCGTCCATTGAGCAAGAGCGAGTTATGCAAAACTCTGCTGGTTGCATGGCAGCAACAATGAGCAATCCAATGAATGCAAGTGCGATTAGAATTAAGATAGCTTCAACCATAATCAATCTCCTGCCAAGTTAGAATCGTTCCAAAATTTAATAGTTCTTGCAGTCTGAAAAACCCGCCACTAAAAGTATTTGTCACTGCAAACTGTCAAATCGGTCTGCTTTTGCTAATTCTCTTCCAGTCATTGGTTTTAGCAACTTCGCTTCAATCTCAAAATCAAATCGAATACGACTGGCAACCGCGCTCGCCTCTTTTTTACTTTTGAATGGTCCGGAAACCACTTGATAAGCGTTACCTACCTGAACTTTTCTTGAAGGAATTGGTGGCCCTTGATGGTTCAACATCGCCGCCATTTCCTGGGCTTCCTTTTCGGATGAAAAGGTTGCGACCAGCATAGCCCAGTCGCTGTCGGTAAGTGTTTGCACCACCGGCTGGCCATAAAGTTTGCCGGGGTGTGGCACAGCATTCACACTTTTAACAATTCTGGATATATCGGCACTGTTAACCAACACCGGAGTCGGAATACCATCTGCTCGCTGTATGACACTGTCGACCTTAGCCCAATCTACTGATACATGATTTTTTTTGCTGATTTTCCGCAAATCCCTAAGAACCTCTTTTTTAAGCCTGGAGCTGCCAAATTGCAAATTTCCAATTGGTTCATTGGCTTCAAGGTAAAGCATATTGTCATGCCAAGCGGTCAGATATGGCTGGTTAATAATTCGTACTTGTGTACCAACAGATGTCTTACCAAATAATACCTCGACATCCTCAGGATACATTTGCACACACCCATGGCTGATTTGCATGCCTATTCCGTAAGGTTTGTTCGTTCCATGAATAAGATAACTGCCAATAGCCAAGCGCATCGCATACTCACCCAATGGGTTATCTGGACCTGAGCGCACTGCACTTGGCAAAAAATGTCCTCGTTCAGCATGTTCTTTGTGAATGGAAGGCGGCACATGCCAAACCGGATTAGGTGTTTTAACCGCTATGCTGGTAACACCCATGGGGGTATTCCAGCCATCTCTTCCTATCCCGACAGGATAAGTATAAACTTTTCCCTGCTCACTTTTTGGATAATAAAACATCCGCATATTGGCAAGATTCAGGACAATTCCTTTGCGCGGCGCATCTGGCAGAATAAACTGCAATGGCAAAATCACCCGACTATGGGCTGTTGGCGTCCACGGCGGAATTATCCGATTAGCATTGGTGATATCGTTGTAACCCAAGCCAAAATGCCGGGCAATATCTGGCAGCGTGTCATTCTCAGTGGTTTCCACTGCCGCCAAATCACCCACCATCTCTTCCCCAACGAGGGCATTGAACTCATGGGTAGTAATACTGGAAAGCATTGAGGGCTGTTGTTCAGTAGGTTTACGCCCAAATTTGAACATATCCAGCGTCTGACAGCCGCTTAGGACAAGCAGGGAGCTAAAACCAACCAACAACAGCAAACTTCTTGATTTACGCATGACTTATTTATCACCATGTACAACATAAATTTACGACAAAAAACTAAACTTTTTCACTTTAAAGTGCCCAGCTTAGCTCAACGCTCAAGTTTATTAGTTATTTGATTAAGAATGTATTAAATTAAAAAATAGCGATTAATTAAAGTCCTAATTCAGTTAACCCAGGGTGATCATCAGGCCGACGACCTAAAGTCCAATTAAATTTCCTCTCGGCTTCCAAAATGGCCAAATCGTTGATACTGGCATGACGTTTTTTCATTAAACCATTTTCGGCGAACTCCCAATTCTCATTGCCGTAGGATCGAAACCAATTGCCTTCGGCATCATGCCATTCATAAGCAAAACGCACTGCGATCCGCTTGTCGACAAATGCCCAAAGCTCCTTGGTTAACCTATAATCCAGCTCTGTTGCCCATTTCCTGGTTAAAAAAGCGACAATTTGCTCGTGACCAACCGGAAATTCAGATCGATTACGCCATTGGCTGTCTGAGGTGTACGCCAAGGCAACGCGCTGGGGATCACGATTATTCCAGGCATCCTCCGCCATGCGCACTTTTTGTTTTGCTGTTTCGAGAGTAAATGGCGGGAACGGGGGGCGGGCTTCATCAGCAACATTCATTCTAAACTCCTGGTTGGTTTGGAGATTCTATGTAAGAATTCTAAGCAATAAAGTCAAATTTTTCTATTAGAAGTTACAGATAAACGATTATCCCTTGAGAAATCTTGGATAGATTGATTTCGATTAATATGCAATGACAGGATATTCTGTTGATACCAAAGCTTAATCTAACGAAATTAATTTTTCCTCTCTCATCTTTTGACTTAAAAACAACGTATCCAAAATCGCAGATAGAAATTTTAGTTTTAATTAACACAGCCAAGAAAAGTTAACAAATGACAAAATGCAAATGGGCGCTCAATAGCACCAACGAAGAACATTACCATGACACTGAGTGGGGAGTTCCAGTTCATGACGATCGTCTGCTGTTTGAATTTCTGGTACTCGAAGGCGCTCAGGCAGGTTTAAGCTGGTCAACGATTTTGAACAAACGCGAAGGTTACCGCACAGCTTTCGATAATTTCGATGTAGAAAAAGTGGCAGGCTATGAAAATAATAAAATCGCTGAATTGTTAACCAATCAAGCAATCGTACGCAACAAGCTGAAAATAAATTCTGCTGTCACCAATGCCCGCGCTTTTATCAAAGTACAGGAAGAGTTTGGCAGTTTCGATCGATATATCTGGGGGTTTGTAGACGGCAAACCACTCCAAAACAACTGGCAGCAGCACAACGAACTGCCTGCATCCACCCACCTATCCGACCTGATCAGCCGTGATTTAAAAAAACGCGGTTTCAAGTTTGTCGGCAGTGTGATCGTTTACGCCCACATGCAAGCCACAGGCATGGTCAACGACCATACCGTAGATTGTTTCCGATACCAGCAAATAAAAGAATTAAGCGAAAAGAAATCGAAAAGGAATACAAACAGCGCGTCAGGAAAAATATAACCATCAAAATTTATCCGTCAATCCCAGATGACATATGTACTAGATTAATGAATTAAAAAGCTTGATGTTCAAGCCATTTGCATCACGCCAGCCGTCATGATCCCCACTAAAATTAATTTGGTCCGGAGCCGATATTTAGCTTCCTGATTACCTAGCTTAGGGTTTAAAGCGATCAAAATCATTGATAACAGGAATGTATATCCCGGGACGGTAGTTTCCATGGCGGCCGCCAATGTCGGCGAACCCAAATCCACGGCTTTTTGGCTCATGTACAAAGCTATCAGATTTGCCAGCTCAATACATAAAAATAAAGGCACAAATGGCTTAAGTTTAGGAAGATTAGCCCGAAAAGTTAACCTGATTTTTCGCAAACACAGAACTGGCAATATCCCACTCAGGACAGCTCCCAAAATGACAAAGCCAAAACCCACGTAAAACAGACTATGCATAAAAACATATTTTTCCAGCAAAATCGCCGAAACTTGGGAGGCAGATGCTAACAACATCAAAATAATTGAACTCCAGTTGCCGTTTCTGGAAACGTCTATTAGACAAAAACAAATCGAAGCGATCACCAAAACACCGATACTGATGTAATGCCAAAAATCCAGGACATCACCCAATACAAGGTAACTCGCCAATGGCAACAATGTCGGGGTGAAATTGCCATAAGCGGCGACAATACCCGCTTCAGTTTTTTCCAGGGCCTGAAAATAAAAAACCTGGGCAAGCTGGATTAATCCTCCTGCCAATACCGCCATTGCGACAATGTGCCACTCTGGCACGACCAAGCCATCTAATGGCAGCAACATCAGCGCAAAAAGCATCAAAACCGCTGTTGCCAGAGAACTGGTAATTACTCCCATCCATGGCCTGTCAAACACATTGCCAACGCAATGACTGTCCATGATATGAATCAACGCCCAAAACGGCGGTCCTAACAGGGCATAAAAAAGCCACATGATTCGCTTCGTCCTCGTAATTTTTGTTGAAAATTTTATTGGCGCCTACCTGAAGGGTCGGGCTTTTAAACAAAGAATTTGTGTTCGCCGAGTTGTTGAAAAAATTCTCCGGAACGCGCAAGGAAAAGGATAGACTACTTCACAAAAATTACAAAAAAACCGAGCAATATGTCACAGTTTTATAAAAAGTACAAATCTGCCATCTTTACAAAACTAAAAAATTGATATTCATGATCAAGCGAATAAATACCGCCAAACAATGCAGTGGACTTTAAACAATTTCAATCGATGCAAACTACTATCAGATTCTTCTGACGCGGCAATCGAAAATCAGGAAATTAAGTTGGTAAGACAGAGGAGGTAAAAATCAAGCTAAAGACTAAATTGAAAGCAGAATAACTTAGTACCTACTTGGACTTGGAAAGATTCCAGCACAAAATCTCCCTTTCTTCTTCGGAAATAGAAAATAACAATCAAAATAGCCAATTTTTAGCATTCATCCGCGCATTTATGCACTTCCACCGTCACATGAGCAAGCTTAAAACCGGCACCATGTTTTTGTTTTTGATAGCGGGTTAACAGAGCCTTGTAATATTCCGGCGGTTTCGGTTCGTGCGTCACTACAGATACAATTGCCGCGTAATGATGAGGACCCACCCGCCAAACATGTAGATCCGCAACACAATTATCGGCATCTTCTTCAATGACATTCTTGATCGTCATCTTGTGTTTTAGCTCGATACTTTCATCCAGCAAAATAGGGCTGGTTTCCCGCATTAATGAATACGCCCATTTGGAAATAATTAATGAACCTACGACCCCCATCGCTGGATCCAGCCAGTTCAAACTATAAAACTTACCGCAATAAAGCGCTGCTATCGCAAGGACCGAGGTTAACGCATCAGCCAGGACATGAAAATATGCCGCTCGAAGATTATGATCATGGTGGTGATGGTGATGCGAATCTTTCAGCAATAATGCCGACACAAAATTGACACACAAACCAAATCCAGCGACTAACAAGGCTTCATCAAATTGAATCAGGCGTGGGGTTAACAAACGCTGCCCTGACTCGATCAACATCAGCACGGCAACCACTGCCAAGGCGACGGAACTGGCAAAACCTCCTAGAACTCCGACTTTACCGCTACTGAAAGCGAAAGTTTGGTCATACGCGTGCGAGCGGGAATAGCGGTAGGCGAACAAAGTAATCATAAAGGCCGCTACATGCGTACCCATGTGCCAGCCATCCGCTAATAAGGCCATTGAGCCGAAGATCGTACCGGCAGCAATTTCAAGCATCATAGTTAAAAAGGTTAAGATCAGGACCAGCTTGGTTCTGCGCTCGCCTTTTTTATTGACCACAGCAAAATTATGCTCGTGTTGTAAACGCTTAATGGTTTCAGTGTGCATGATTTTTGATTTAGTTGAATCCTTAGAACCAAAAATGGATACCGGCAACAAACCGCGTTTCTTCGGCTTTGTTGCCGTTTGCTCTAATATCGTCCGCCGCCGAACCGAAAGTACTCGCCCATTCTATACCGACATAGGGCGCGAATTCCCGGATCAATTCATATCGTAAACGCAAACCCGCTTCAATATTCGAAAGGCCGCTGCTAACCAGACGAGAGCGATCACGACGGCTATAAAAATTCATTTCTATTCGGGGCTGTAAAATCAGCTTTTGAGTAAAGAGCAAGTCATACTCCAACTCCAGTCGAAACGCGGTGCGCGCGCCTTCACCGATGTAAGCTGTGGCTTCCACATAGACCCAATAGGGCGCATACCCTTGCAAACCGAAAGCGCCCCACGTCCGCTCAGCACCCAAACCACTATCATATCGGATACCCACTTGACTATCCCAATAAGGGGCTACCGCATGCGCCCAAAGCAGCTCATTGCGGGCATTTTTAAAACTGCCTCGGTCGATTTCGCCTTCCGTCCTGATTAGTACCTTGTTGTAATCTCCACCGAACCATGCCTGCCAGTCGTAAGTCATGGAAAAATCACTTCTGGCATGGGCCATTTCCAACCTATCCACAATCACCGATCCGAAGTGTTCGCTATCGCCCATTTTGGGCTTTGGCAAATAACTAAAATCCTGATGATCAGCCTTTAACTTCTGGTTAACCAATCCAGAAGAGGCATTGGTTAAGATTCGCCCCTTTTGATTTTGTTCGCTTTTATTATTTGAGCGACGCTCATGCGCCTGATTACGGTGGTGCATGTGCTGATGATCGGTCGCGGTCATTTCCATTGACTCCGCCCTTATTTCGCCTAATCCAAATAACAAACATAATCCAATAAAATTAACTATCAATTTCAACTTAACGGTTAACCCAAATCGAAATTCGAGCCTACTTTTCAAGACACCACCACATCCCTGAACATCCCGGCATGCATGTGATAAAACAGATGGCAATGCCAAGGCCAACGCCCCAGTGCATCAGCTGTCACCAGAAATGTCACTTTTTGTGCGGGCTGCACGATGATTGTGTGTTTGCGTACCTGAAATTCGCCTTGTGGATTTTCCAGCTCACTCCACATTCCATGCAAATGGACAGGGTGCGCCATCATGGTGTCGTTAACCAGAATCACCCGCAAGCGTTCGCCGTAATTGAAATGAATGGATTTAGCGTCAACATATTCCACACCATCAAACGACCACATGTAACGCTGCATGTTACCGGTTAAATGCATTTCAATCTCCCGGCTGGGTTTGCGTTTATCCAGCGCACCGCCGATGGTGTGCAAATCAGCGTAGGTTAACACCCGCCTGCCGTTATTTCTTAACCCCACGCCGGGATCGTCCAGGTTAACCCTAGGCGTATCGACACGCATATCGACATTGGCGCCGAATTCGGTGTCGGCATGATGGATTTTGCCCCACTTTTGGTTGATTGTATCAGCACTGATCGCCATCTTGTGCGAGCCATGGCTCATATGCTGATGCGACATCTCCGTATGATTCATATTCGCCATATCATGACCGGTCATATTGCCATGATCCATACCCGACGTCTCATGCGGCATCTCGCCCATCATATCTGTCATATCAAGTTGTTGCAGTTTATCCAGTGCGGGTACTGCGGCACTTAGCGCGGCGCTAGTCGCTAAAGTACCGCGCACAAAGCCAGTCCTGTCCATCGATTGGGCAAAAATCGTGTAAGCCTCATGTTCTGGCGATACGATGACATCGTACGTTTCCGCCAAGCCGATACGAAATTCATCTACTTCGACCGGCTCGACATTCTGCCCGTCCGCTGCTACCACCGTCATTTTTAAGCCAGGAATCCTGACATCAAAAAACGATTGCGCCGATGCATTTATAAATCTTAACCGGACTTTTTCACCCGGCTTGAACAAGCTTAACCAATTGTCGGCGCTGGTTTGCCCATTGATTAAATAAGTATAAGTTAATGCCGAGATATCGGCCAGATCCGTGCGATTCATACGCATCACATTCCACATGTGACGACGCTCGATGGCGGAAGTTAACCCATCATTCGCGACATCGTCGACAAAATCCAACAATGTAGGCTGATGAATATTGTAATAAGCACTCTCCTTTTTCAGTTTGGCAAAAACATTCATTGGATCTTCATCTGTCCAGTCCGAAATGACCACGATATAATCGCGGTCAGCCGCAATTTCCTCGGGAATTTTGGGCGCGATCACAATCGCGCCGTATAAACCTGTCTGCTCCTGCATTTCCGAATGCGAATGATACCAGTAGGTGCCAGATTGCTTGACTTTAAAGCGGTATGTAAAGGTTTCCCCCGGCGCGATACCGTTAAAACTGATCTTAGGCGCGCCATCCATCTGGTAGGGCAGGATAATCCCATGCCAATGCAAGGATGTCTCCTCATCCAAAAGATTTTTAACCCGGATGACAACCTCATCACCTTCATTCCAAAGCAATGTCGGTCCGGGTAGCGTGCCGTTAATGGTGGTGGCAAAACGATCTTCGCCAGTTATGTTAACTTTTGTCCGGGCGATCGTCAGGTCGAACTCTTTTCCGCTGAGGACTTGCGTTTGATGGGAAGAAATTTGCGCCTTTGCAATTTTTAAATGCGGATAGGCAAACATCAAAAAACAACACTCGCCAAGCCGCTTGATGAAATTTCTTCTAGTGGATTTCCGTTGGATCAGCTTGGACATAAAAACCATTGTATTTCTGGTTAATTTGCTTTGGGCTCACATTTAAACATATTTTGCAAACACCGGACATAAAAAAAGGCCGCTACCGAATGATAGCGACCTTTATAAGATTTGGAAAAACCCTAGACTTAACTTAAAGCTTTAACTCTGGCACTTAACCGGCTTTTACCACGAGACGCTTTGTTTTTATGGATCAAACCTTTGGTTACAGCCGAATCAATCACCGGGGTGGCTTGCTTAAAAGCCTCTTGAGCTTTAGTTTTATCGCCTTCTTTAACCGCAGCTAACACTTTTTTAATAAAAGTACGTAAATTGCTGCGCTGGCCGGCATTGCGAACACGGCGCTTTTCTGCTTGTTTAGCGCGTTTCTTAGCTTGTGGTGAGTTTGCCATAATGTAAATCGGTTTCTAAGTGAGTTTTCAAGACCGCACATTATCTTTTTAACTGGTATCATTGTCAACCTTTAACCGTCATTGTCAGGCATTTTTTGTTGAGCAAGCAAATTTTTAAATCCTCCGCTTTAGTTAGCGGTTTAACTTTGTTCTCCAGGCTACTAGGGTTTGTCCGCGATGCATTAATTGCGCGGATTTTCGGCGTAGACATCGCTACCGATGCCTTTTTCGTGGCTTTTAAAATTCCCAATCTTTTGCGTCGCTTGTTTACCGAAGGCGCGGTCTCGCATGCCTTGATTCCGATGCTGGCAAGTTTTAAGCAAAATGAGGATCAAAATGCCCTCAAACATTTTATCTCCAAAGCAGCGGGCACATTAATCGCTTGGGCAACATTGTTAACCGTCATCGCAACCGTGCTGGCGCCTTTAATTGTGTTCGGATTGGCACCTGGATTTGCCGGCCAAGGGCCACAATTCGATGTCGCTGTAGAATTATTACAAATCACCCTGCCTTACGGCTTATGCATGGCTATCGTGGCTTTTTCAGGAGCGCTACTCAATGCACATAACCATTATTTCATTCCCGCATTAACTCCGGTATTCCTTAATATTTGCATGATTGCAGCCGCTGTTTGGTTAACGCCGATACTAACCTCCCCAATTACGGCACTGGCCTGGGGAGTAATCGCCGCCGGCGCGGTACAAGTGATGATTCAAATTCCCGGCCTGCGGCGTTTGGGATTACTGCCAAGGTTAACCATAAAGCGAAAAGACCCCGATGTCAGTCGCTTAAACCATTTATTACTACCAGTAATTTTCAGCGCGTCCATTACGCAAATCAATCTTCTACTCGATTCACTGGTCGCATCTTTCTTGCCTATCGGCAGCGTATCCTGGCTTTATTATTCCGACCGCTTGGTCGAATTTCCACTGGGTATTTTGGGCATAGGTCTGTCCACTGTCATTCTTCCTAGTCTCGCAGAAAATCATGTGACGTCTAAGCCGCAAGCCTTTTCGGCAACGCTCGACTGGGGATTACGCCTTGTGCTGCTGGTGGGGATGCCCGCCACGATTGGCTTATATCTTTTGGCAGAACCGCTTCTTTCAACCCTTTTCCAGTACAATGAATTTACTGCCAATGATGTTCACATGGCTGGCATGAGTCTGAAAGCTTATACCATAGGCTTATTGGGTTATTTGTTCATCAAAATTCTAATACCCGGATTCACTTCCAGGCTTGATGTAAAGACACCGGTTCGCTTCGGAATTTATGCCATGATCGTGAGCTTGGCGTTAAATGCCGCCCTCGTCTTTCCTTTAGCGCATGCAGGCCTGGCGTTAGCGACTTCCCTAGGCGCCTTTTTTAATGCCGCTATATTATTGATTAAGCTATTAAAAGACCGCATATATCGACCTGTTCATGGCTGGTGGCTTTTTTTAATTCGCGTGTTTATGGCAAGCTTAACCATGGCGGGCTGTTTACATTATTTTGTTAACCCTGACTGGTGGCCTGAATGGGAAACCAGTCAGCGCGCGATAAACCTCCTTAAATGGGTTTTGATTGGCTGTATGGTTTATGTTGCCTCCCTTTGGCTTTTCGGCTTGCGCTTGAGACATTTGCTAATGACCAATGTTAAAATTAGTGATTAGTAATTTAACCAAACATAGATGCGTTTAATAAAAGGACTTCCCCTACCCGCAACCTTCCCGAATGGCTGCGTGTTGACCATAGGTAATTTCGACGGTATACATTTGGGGCATAAAATGGTGATTGACAATCTGGCACATCAAGGCCTTCAACTTGGCTTGCCAACCGTGGTGATGACGTTTGAGCCACAACCCATGGAATATTTTTTAGGTGACAAAGCGCCAGCGCGCATAACCCGCTTACGGGAAAAAGCAATCACCTTAAAAAATCTTCCCGTTGATGATTTGGTCGTAGTGCGTTTTAATAACTCGTTTGCCGCACTTGAAGCGGAGCTGTTTGTTAACGAAATTCTGGTTAACCGCTTTAATGTTAAGTATTTAGTCGTAGGCGATGACTTTCGCTTTGGCAAAAACCGGCAAGGCGATTATTCATTGCTGAAAAACAGCGGAGAGAAGCATGGTTTTATCGTCGCCGACTCCGCTACGCTCAAGGTTAACGGTCAACGAGTTAGCAGCACCGCCATCAGAAATGCGCTAGCACAGGACGATTTGCCTACGGCAGAAACCATGCTGGGACATCGTTATTCGGTTTGCGGACGCGTGGTCCACGGCAACAAACGCGGCAGGGAGTTTGGCTTTCCGACGGCCAATATTAATCTGTCGCGAAAAAACACACCCATTAGCGGCGTGTTTGCGGTAACCATGACTGGCGTGGAAAATTCAGAACTTAAGGGTATCGCTAACATTGGTGTTCGACCTACAGTAGACGGCAGCAATAAAGTTGTCCTGGAAACGCACTTATTCGATTTTAATAGCGACATCTACGGTTGCCATGTTAACGTACATTTCATCCGTAAAATCAGGGATGAACAACGCTTTAATTCCATTGAGGAATTACAAGCGCAAATTAGCGCCGACGTGACTCAGGCGCGTAAAATTTTTGCTTTAACAGATTAAAATAATGGATTACAAACACACACTTAACTTGCCAACAACGGCATTTCCTATGAAAGCCAATCTGGCGCAACGCGAGCCGGAACTGTTAAAAAAATGGCTGGAGTTGGCGTTGTACCAAAAAATTAGAAGCGCTAACACCGGGCGGCCAAAATTTATCCTGCATGATGGCCCGCCATACGCCAACGGCGAAATCCATATTGGTCATGCGGTTAACAAAGTATTAAAAGACATTATTGTTAAAGCCAAGACTTTAAGCGGTTACGATGCACCTTATGTGCCAGGCTGGGACTGCCACGGCTTGCCTATCGAGTTGCAGGTCGAGAAAAAAATCGGCAAAGCGGGGACAAAGGTATCGCCCGAAGCATTCCGTAAAGCCTGCCGTGAATACGCCCACAAACAAGTGTCCGTACAGAAAGAGGCGTTTATCCGGCTTGGCATATTGGGCGACTGGGAAAACCCATACTTAACCATGGACTTCAAGTTTGAAGCTAACATCGTCCGCACATTAGGCGCCATCGCACAGCGCGGACACATTACCAAAGGCTTCAAACCGGTACACTGGTGTACCGATTGCGGCTCCGCCCTCGCTGAAGCCGAGGTAGAATATGAAGACAAACACTCACCGGCTATCGATGTCCGCTTTGAGGTGGTAGATGAAGCCAGCTTTATGGCCGCCTGCCATCACGTCCCTGAACACGAAGGCTCAGGAGGACTGTCGGTCGTGATCTGGACGACCACACCTTGGACGTTGCCCGCCAATCAGGGAGTTGCGCTAAATGCCGACCTGGAGTATGCGGTAGTTCAGTGCAATAAAGACGGCCAAAATGAACGCCTGGTACTGGCGGAAGCCTTGCTAAAAGATGTGATGGCGCGTTATGAAATCAGTGATTATCGCGTCATTGCTTATTGCAAAGGCACCGCACTGGAACATCAGCTGTTACAGCATCCATTTTACGACCGGCAAGTACCAATCATCTTGGGCGACCATGTCACGATTGAAGCAGGTACGGGAGCTGTGCATACCGCGCCTGGACACGGCCAGGACGATTATGTGGTGGGCCTAAAATATAACCTTCCGGTGGACAACCCTGTCGGCAGCAACGGCGTATTTTTGCCGACAACTGAATTGTTTGCTGGTGAACATGTGTTTAATGCCAACGCCCACGTACTGGAAGTACTGGAAGAAAAGGGCAAACTCGTCCGCCATCAAGCGATCGAACACAGCTATCCCCATTGCTGGCGGCATAAAACGCCGATAATTTTCCGGGCAACCCCGCAATGGTTTATTTCGATGGAGCAAAACGGACTGCGCGATCAAGCCTTGGACGAAATAAAGCAGGTGCAATGGGTTCCCGACTGGGGACAAGCCCGCATCGAAAGCATGCTGGAAGGCCGACCTGATTGGTGCATATCCAGGCAACGAACTTGGGGCGTTCCAATTGCTTTTTTCGTCGACAAGGAAACTGGCGAACTCCACCCGCGCACAGCTGAATTAATCGAACAAGTCGCCCAACGCATCGAACAAAAAGGCATCGACGCATGGTTTGAACTTGAGCCTGCCGACCTGTTGGGTGCCGAGGCGGCTAAATACGAAAAAATTAGCGATACCTTGGATGTCTGGTTTGATTCCGGCGTTACCCATGCCTGCGTGCTGGATAAGCGCGAAGAACTCCTGTTTCCGGCTGATTTGTATCTGGAAGGCTCTGACCAGCACCGCGGCTGGTTTCAATCTTCTTTGTTAGCTTCGGTAGGTAAAAATGGCGTTGCGCCTTATAAAGCGGTGTTAACGCATGGCTTTACCGTCGATGCCGAAGGCAAAAAGATGTCAAAATCCAAAGGCAACGTGGTCGCGCCACAATCGGTCATGAAAGAACTCGGCGCAGATGTGTTGCGTTTATGGGTCGCTTCGACTGATTATCGCGGAGAAATGTCTGTTTCCAACGAAATCCTGACACGCACCTCGGACGGTTATCGCCGGTTAAGAAATACCGCACGGTTTTTATTAGCCAACCTGAACGACTTTGACCCTGAGCAACATTTAGTACCAACCAACAACTTGCTAGCACTGGATCGTTGGGTGATGGACAGGGCGCATCAATTACAGGAAGAGATTATCGGTCACTACGAGAACTATCAATTCCAGCAAATTTATCAGAAAGTGCTGCAATTCTGCGTGATTGATTTGGGTGGATTTTATCTTGATGTCATTAAAGACCGGCAATATACCGCCAAAACCGATGGACTTGCGCGACGATCAACACAATCTGCTTTATATCATGTCGCAGAGGCATTGGTCCGTTGGTTTGCCCCCATCACCAGTTTTACCGCTGATGAAATCTGGTCATACCTCCCTGGAAAACATAGCGAATCGGTATTTTTGGAAACTTGGTACGATAGCTTGGTTGAGCTTGACGTTGATTCAAATCTTAACCGAGAATTCTGGCAACAGCTGATAATGGTACGTTCGGCAGTCAGCAAAGAACTAGAAAAAAGCCGAACTAAAGGCGATATCGGCTCTGCTTTGAATGCTGAACTAGAGCTCTATTGCAATGCCAAGTTTTTTGAATTGCTTAACCGGCTCGAAAAGGAACTCCATTTCGTCTTTATCACCTCAAACGCCTCAGTCATTGACGAGCAATTCGCGCCTGCCAACGCCATCCAAACCGAAATTGAAGGCATCAAACTGAAGGTCTTGGTTTCCGAACATGCAAAATGCGTTCGTTGTTGGCATCATCGTTATGATGTCGGCGAACACGCCGAACATCCAGAATTGTGTGGCCGCTGCGTGGGAAACGTGGATGGCGCTGGCGAAAACCGACACTTTGTATAACTTTATGTTGAAATGGCTTTGGTTGTCTTTATTAGCGGTGATTCTTGATCAAGCGAGCAAAATTGCTGTCGATAAATCGATGTATCTTTATGAATCTATTCCGCTCGCACCTTATTTTAACCTCACTTATGTCCATAACACAGGCGCGGCATTCAGCTTTCTGAGCGAGGCGGGCGGCTGGCAACGTTGGTTTTTTGCAGCATTAGCGTTAATAATCAGCAGCATTTTAGGCGTATGGTTAACCCGCCTGCAAAAACATGAGCCTTTACTGGCTGCAGCGTTGGCTTTGATCCTGGGCGGTGCGGTCGGCAACCTCATCGACCGCCTAATTTATGGTTATGTCATCGACTTTCTGGATGTGCATTACAAAACTTGGCACTGGCCTGCATTTAATATTGCTGACTCTGCAATTACATTGGGTGTGATATTGATGCTGGCAGAATCGTTGGGCATTGGTCGCGTCAACGAAAAGTCATAAATTACGACTTGCTATAAACGGTATTTTTTAAATGACCACCATATTATCTCGATGAATTAATTCGGCATCGTCGTAAAAGCCGATAATCTTTTCAAACTCGGAACTGTTTTTGCCCACAATCAGTTCAGCGTCCTTGCTGCCGTAATTAATTAATCCGCGCGCGATTTCTACTTGATTTTCGTCCACACAAGCCACCAAATCGCCGCGCTCAAACCTGCCGAAAACCGACTTAACGCCAACTGCCAGCAAGCTTTTACCCTCTTTTTTTAAAACTTTAACGGCGCCAGCATCCAAGGTTAGGCAACCTTTGACCTGCAATTGGCCGGCAAGCCAACGCTTTCTGGCCAAGAGCGGCTCAACATCGGGCAGGAAATGCGTGCCGACTTCATCTCCGGCAAACGCCCTGCTAATCGCATCGTTCAATGCGCCTGCGGCAATCACAGTTGATGCGCCGGAACGCGCCGCCAGCCGCGCCGCTTTTACTTTGGTAAACATCCCTCCACGACCCAGTCCGCTCCGGCTTTCTCCGGCCATGACTTCAAGACGGTTGTCGTTGACGCTGATTTGTGAAATCAATTCGGCATCATGATGGATGCTGGGATCTGCGGTAAACAGACCTAACTGGTCGGTTAAGATAATCAACAACTCGGCTTCAACCAGATTGGCAACCAACGCCGCCAAGGTATCGTTATCACCAAAACGGATTTCCTCGGTCGCAACGGTATCATTTTCGTTGATCACCGGCACCACGCCAAAATTCAGCAAGGTTAACAAAGTGCTACGGGCATTAAGGTAGCGCTGTCTATCAGAAAGATCATCGTGGGTTAACAATACCTGGGCGGCATGCAGTCCGTGTTGCTGAAAATTGTCATCAAACACCCGAACCAAACCCATTTGCCCTACCGCCGCAGCGGCTTGTAATTCATGCAAGGTTTTCGGGCGGACTTTCAAGCCGAGCCTGGACATACCCTCAGCCACTGAACCGGAAGACACCAGCACAATATCAACACCTTTTCGCTTCAAACCCACCATTTGCTGAACCCATGCAGCGATTGATGATTTATCAAGACCTTGCCCCCCCTTGGTTAACAGGGAACTTCCTATTTTTACGACGACACGCTTGGCTTTGGTAAAGTTAACTCTGCTCACTGACTCTCTGCTGATGTTGTTCTTCTAAAAAATTCATGATGGCGAACATGAGCTCTTTTGTCCCTTCGCCGTTTATCGCCGATATTTGATATACCGGCCCCGTCCATCCCAATTCATTGACGATCGCCTGGCAATAAGATTCCTTTTCTTCAGGCGGTAAGCGGTCTATTTTGTTCAGCACCAGCCATCGTGGTTTATTAACTAGGTCATCGCTCCATTTTTCCAATTCATGAATGATTTTTTGGGCAGATTCAACAGGCGATTCCGCACTTTCATAAGGCTTAACATCAAGCACATGAAGCAATAATCCCGTCCTAGACAGATGCTTAAGAAATTGCAACCCCAGGCCGGCACCCTCCGCCGCGCCTTCAATCACACCGGGAATGTCGGCAATAACAAAGCTGCGCTGGTCGTCAATCCTGACTACCCCCAAATTGGGGTGTAAGGTAGTAAATGGATAATCGGCTACTTTGGGCGTTGCTGACGACACCGCGCGAATTAAGCTGGATTTGCCGGCATTCGGCATGCCCAGCAAACCAACATCAGCGATCAAAGTTAACTCAAGATTGAGCATTCGATGCTCACCCTCGGTGCCTTTAGTCGCTTTTTGCGGCGCCCGATTTATGCTGCTTTTAAACCGTGTGTTGCCCAAACCGTGAAAGCCGCCTTTAGCAACCAGTAATGTATCTCCGGTCTTGGTTAAATCACCCATAAATTCGCCCGTATCAGCATCGGATACTTTTGTTCCCAAAGGTACTGATACATAACAATCTTCACCCTTTCTGCCGGTACAATTCCTGCTCATGCCATTTTGCCCACGCTCAGCGCGGTGAACAGTATGAAAACGAAAATCAGCCAATGTGTTTACATTTTCTGCCGCAATCAAATAAACACTGCCACCATCGCCACCATCACCACCGTCGGGACCACCCATAGGAATATATTTTTCACGGCGAAAACCAATTGCACCATTGCCGCCATCTCCGGCTTCTACGCGAACTATAACTTCATCAACAAATTTCATAATTTAACTTTTGCAGCAGCCGACTAATCGGTAAAAACAAAAAAAGCTCCGCCACTGAGTGAACGGAGCTTTTGCGATACATTAATCTGCTGCACTACACAGCAGAGAGATTACCCTGCTACAATGCTAACAAATTTGCGGCTTTTAGGACCTTTGGTTTCGAAAATAACCTTTCCGTCCGAAGTAGCAAAAAGAGTATGATCTTTTCCAAGACCTACGTTTGTACCCGCATGAAAATGGGTGCCACGCTGTCTTACTATAATATTACCTGCCAGCACCTGCTCGCCACCATAACGTTTCACTCCTAAACGCTTGGATTGTGAATCGCGTCCATTTCGGGTACTACCACCCGCTTTCTTATGAGCCATTGTTAACTCTCCTAATCTTTAAGCGGAAATGCCAGTAATCTGGACTTCCGTATAATACTGACGATGACCCATGTGTTTCATATGGTGCTTACGCCTTCTAAATTTAATGATCCTGATTTTATCATGCCTGCCTTGAGACTTAACCGTAGCAGTCACTTTTGCTCCATCGACATAAGGCACACCGACTTTGACAGCACTATCAGATTGATACATGAGAACTTTATCGAACTCAACGCTGTCGCCAACGCCTAACTCAAGCTTCTCGATTTTTAAGTAAGTACCTTCTTCAACTCGGTACTGTTTTCCACCTGTTTGTATAACCGCATACATCGGTCAAGACTCCATAAAGCTCATGCTAACGAAAAATAACTTCTAATTGTATTTTTTATTGTCCAAAACGTCAAATTTAAAAACGGTTTACAACTTAACTATTACATCATTGTTTCAATAAGATTGAGTTATTAGCACTGTCATCGGTTATAATACATGTTCTTTTTTTGCAAGATTTGTTTTTAAAATGCATTTTGGTTTAGTAAATTGTAAAAAATAATGGCTTTGAACTTACTTGCCAGTGCACCCAACCCCGTCGATTTTGATTCGATCAAGCGTTTAGTTGCCAATGAAACTAAAGCGGTCGACTTCTTAATCATAGAGCAACTTAGCTCCGATGTCGTCCTTATTAATCAAATGGGGCATTACATTGTCAGCAATGGCGGCAAACGCTTACGACCTATGCTACTTTTACTGGCGGCAAAAGCATTAGGTGAAATCGATAAAAATCATATTTTACTCGCCGCAGTCATCGAGTTTATCCACACAGCAACATTATTGCATGACGATGTAGTTGATGAATCTGACTTACGCCGCGGAAAAGAATCCGCCAATGCGGTTTGGGGAAACGCCGCTAGCGTATTAGTTGGCGATTATCTCTATTCCAGTGCGTTTGAAATGATGGTGCGCACCAACAAAATGCGCGTGATGGAAATTCTTTCAAAAACCACAACAGCGATCGCAGAAGGCGAAGTACTACAATTATTGAATTGCAATAATCCGGAAACCAGTGAGACAAAATACCTAGATGTCATCTCCAGAAAAACTGCGATTTTATTCAGCGCGGCAACCCGATTAGCTGCAATTATTTCTGATCAAGATAGCAAAATTGAAAATCAGCTTGCTGATTATGGGCAACATCTAGGCATCGCTTTCCAACTTATTGATGATGCTTTGGATTACAAAGCCGATAAAGAACAATTAGGGAAAAACCTTGGTGACGACTTAGCCGAAGGGAAACCGACCTTACCATTAATCTATGCGATACAACACAGCAATCAAACGGATGCAAATGTCGTCATCGAAGCCATAAAAAATGGTAACCGTGACGTTTTTAACCAAGTGTATAAGATAGTAAAAGCTAGCAAAGCCATTGAATACACCGAACAAAGAGCATACGACGAGGCGGAGAAAGCGATCGCCTCATTAAATTCCTTGCCTGAAAGCGAGTATAAAGAGGCATTGATTGCTCTCGCCTCATTTTCAGTCCAAAGAAATTATTAAGTTTACATAAAGGTTAGCTTCTCTTAACGGATGTGAGACATTATTGATAAAGCTAACCAGAAATTCGGGCATAGAATTTAGCGAATTTGTCGACAAAAAAGCCTAACTGATCTTTCGGCAAGTGATTTATGCCTGCAGCAGATTTTCTGCCTCCGCCCGAAGGAAAACCAGAACAAAACTCATCAGCACCAACCTTATTGGATAAAGGCGCTCGCACACTTACCAAGTAGCCGCCTTCTTGATTATACGTAAGCACGGCATGAGCTATTGAAGGATTGACATTAGTCAAGTCATTACTGAACACCCCGCTGACGCGCCTCGCCCAAGCTGCGTCTGGCAACAGATAAATAGCTACTGTTTCATTCTGAAATTCTGGCTTGATATTTTTGGCATTTATCATGTCTTGCTGATAACCGTTTTCCAATTTCTCATAAGCAGTACGATTACTAGCAATAAATTCAAAAGGAGATACATACGAAACCATTTCCCGATACAAAACATCCGGCTGAAAATGTAAATCCTCGATGCTACTTCCGTAACCGTTATAATTTATGTAAACGCCTAAATTATTTAAAGACTCCAAATTTTTATTATTAACCCCTAGCGTGGAGGCCAATTGCTCAGCGCTGCCATTCAAGTTATCGCCAAATGCGGCAGTAATCGCCCAAAGCGGAAATTTACCCTCTAAGTACTTATTCACCAGCAGGCTGGTACATACCGTAGTATCAGTATTAATAATTGCAGTTAAGCCTGGATGACTTGGGATATCTCCTGCCAAATGATGATCAACATAAAAAATTGCTGCCCCGGAGTTTAGAAAATCCACGACACGACGGCTGTTTTTCTGCAAAGAAATATCCAGTACGGTTAACGTATCACCTAGGCTAACAGTGATTTTATCTAGCAACTGGATATCACGCTTAACCCCTGTCACCAATGTTGACTCAAGGGGCTGAGCTAACCTAAGCTGAATGAGGGCACAGATGCCATCCGCATCACCATTAAATACGTCAAAATGCATTATTGTTCTGTGGGGTAAGGAAGAATATTTCGAGAACGCAATAAATTAATGACTATCTGAACGCTTTCATCAAGATTTTGCGCACTGGTATCTATGCGCAATTCAGGCTTTTCCGGCTCCTCGTAAGGCGAGGATATGCCAGTAAAATCTTTAATTTCCCCTTTGCGAGCTTTTTTATAAAGCCCTTTCACATCACGTTGCTCGCAAACCGTAAGCGGGCAATAACAAAAGATTTCAATGAAATCCCCATGCGGCATTAAATTTCTTGCCAATGCTCTTTCCGCCCGAAACGGCGAAATAAACGCGGTTAAGGTAATTACGCCAGCCTCTAGCATGAGTTTTGCGACCTCCCCAATGCGTCGAATGTTTTCTTTACGGTCTGTTTCGCTAAAGCTCAAATCCCCACAGAGCCCATGCCGGATATTGTCGCCATCCAAAACAAACGTATTAAAACCAAAATTATATAACTCTTCTTCCACTGCATGTGCAAGCGTGGATTTGCCTGCACCAGACAAACCAGTAAACCACAGCACTACAGATTTGTGTTTGTTTTTTTCCTCTCGGCGTTTTCGGCTAACCGTAGCATGATGCCACACTGTATTAGCTGTTTTTTCTTTCGATTCCATGAGAATTTATAAAAAATAATATTAATAATATAGTAGTCTAGCTAAATTTCAGTATAGCTTGCCTGAAAGTTTCATCTAGTAAGTGATTATTTTATGACCCGATATGCTGTTTGCTCAAATCGCTTAAGCTATTCAAAAGCGCCCTACTTTCCATGACGCGGGATAGCTTGCTCATTCGTCCTACCTGTTCGTTTAAACTCATGTTTTTAATCGGATGATGCACATTAATTTCATTTGCGGAATTAATCCGAGCACGCTCGGTTTTGATTTTAGCAATTCCCTTACCGACTTGAGTTCGCTCATGACTCACAATGACTTTAAAAGTCGCGGATGCTTTATTGCCATATCGATCCCACGCTTTGACCATTACCTCCACATCCAAAGCCCCTTTTGGTGGGATTCCTGAAAATTTAAGCAGCTTTGGATCAAAATCTAACCATGAGGGTAATGGCGCACTATTAATTTGAGTCGCAGCATATTCCAGTTGCTCATTTGGATTTGAGTGTTCGAAAGTCCCATAAGGCACATAGAAGCCATACACCTCCAATTCCACGACATACTGGTCATGAAGCCATCCCGACAGATATAAATCATAATCCTGAAGATTGCCATACAACCTGGGTATTAAAAGATTATACTCTCCTTCTTTAATCCATTTGCGCCCTGGCTCAATGAACGGTGAAAATGAACCGCCTTCTCTTGTATTGGGTTGCATCAAACTTGGATTTGGATTTGAAAGCATTATCAAGGGGCCGATATTTGGATTATTTGCAGCTATCTCCAGCTTAAGATCACCCGTATCAAATGTCTCGCCATCAGATACAGTATAGATAATAGTTGGCACTGATCCTTCATAATCAGGATTCGGCGTAAAGGTAAATTCACCTGTCGAAAACATAATAAAAAAACCGACCCCTGGTATATTAACCAAGGTTCCTGACGAAAAAATACCAACACCGGCTATGCTGAATCGGGTAATATGCAACGGATCATGATTCGGATCAGAATCGTTAAGCAAAACATTTCCACTTGTCGATGACCCAGGCGATACCGTGAATGTTCCATCGTCAACAGCGACTGGCTTAGTATCCCGCACATCTGAAAAAGATAAAACAGCCACACTGGAGTTATCGCCATCAGAAACAGTATAAGTGATCTGAGGCACTGGACCGTGATAATCAGGCAACGGTGAAAAAACAAACTCGCCCGTAGCATTAATTACCAAGGCGCCTACACCAGGAATAACGGCGTAAGTACCTGCCCCGAAAACATCCACTCCAGCGATAGAAAATTGTGTAACTTTTAATGTACCTCCATCTGCATCAGTATCATTGGGTAGGACATTGCCTCGCACAGAAGTATTTGCCTCAACCAAAAATGGTCCATCATCTTTAGCAATCGGAACAGAATCATTGTCGATAATTAATCCTGTGCCTGAGCCATCATCTATATTGAGATTAGCGTTACCTGGCGCTCCTAGGCTGACTGTTAGCATCTCATTTCCTTCAACTAGATTGTCAGAAAACGTACGTATCGTTATCGTGGCGCTAGTCGCGCCTGCAGGAATCGTAATAGAGAGAGGAACGCTGTCATAATCTAGATTAGGGGCCGCTGAACCTGCATAGCTTAAAGGAATAGTAATATCGGTAGCCGAAACACCGCTTAGGATGACGGCATACACCAAGTTTCCGTCCTCATCGACTGCCGGGGAATTGCTGATTGAAATGTTTAAAGAATCGTTGTCGACAATCGTGCCTTGGCCTAAGGCGTCGCTGAGGCTGCCGTTGGCCGCATTCGACAGGTTAACAGTGAAGCCCTCGTTGCCTTCAAACACGCTGTCTTCGCTCAGGTTGATGATGATTGTCTTGGCCGTCTCCCCCGCCGCAAAGCTTAATGTCCCCGACGCCGCCGTGTAGTCGGCCCCGGCAACCGCCGTGCCGTCACTGGTGCTGTAATCGACACTGACCGCCTGCCCGCTCGCCGCACTTAAGCTCACCGTGAACGTCGCCATGCCGGCCGCTTCGTTCACCGTGACGTCATTGATGCTGATGCCCGGCGCCAAGTCGTTGTCGGTGATCGTGCCCACCCCAGTCTGCCCGCCAATGGTCAGCGAGGTGGTTTCATTGAGTTCATCCAGGGCGTCATCGGTGGTCGCGTAGCTGACGGTAAAGCTGGTCACCCCCGCCGGTACGGTGATGTTACCCCCGCTCAAGGTGACGCCGTTGCTGAAGGTGATGACAGCATCGTTAAAATCCGTGCCCGCCGTGGCGCTGGCGCCGGTCAAGCTGAATGCGAAGCTCGACGCGGTACTGGAGGCATTGCTCAGGGTGACGGTATGCACCAGGTTGCCGCCTTCGGCTGCCGCCGCCGCACCCACACTGCTGACCGAAGGCGCCGCGTCGTTGTCAACAATCGTGCCTTGGCCCAGTGATAGTGCGTTAACCGCATTCGACAGGTTAACAGTGAAGCTTTCGTTGCCTTCAAACGATGCGTCTTCGCTCAAGTTGATAGTGACAGTCTTGCTGGTCTCCCGCGCAAAAACTTAAGCTTCCCGTCGATGCCGTGTCGTCATTCGCTACCGCCGTGCCGTACTTAAGGCGTCGCTGAGGCTGCCGTTGGCCGCATTCGACAGGTTAACAGTGAAGCCCTCGTTGCCTTCATACACGCTGTCCTCGATCAGGTTGATGATGATTGTCTTGGCCGTCTCCCCCGCCGCAAAGCTTAATGTCCCCGACGCCGCCGTGTAGTCGGCCCCGGCAACCGCCGTGCCGTCACTGGTGCTGTAATCGACACTGACCGCCTGCCCGCTCGCCGCACTTAAGCTCACCGTGAACGTCGCCGTGCCGGCCGCTTCGTTCACCGTGACGTCATTGATGCTGATGCCCGGCGCCAAGTCGTTGTCGGTGATCGTGCCCACCCCAGTCTGCCCGCCAATGGTCAGCGAGGTGGTTTCATTGAGTTCATCCAGGGCGTCATCGGTGGTCGCGTAGCTGACGGTAAAGCTGGTCACCCCCGCCGGTACGGTGATGTTACCCCCGCTCAAGGTGACGCCGTTGCTGAAGGTGATGACAGCATCGTTAAAATCCGTGCCCGCCGTGGCGCTGGCGCCGGTCAAGCTGAATGCGAAGCTCGACGCGGTACTGGAGGCATTGCTCAGGGTGACGGTATGCACCAGGTTGCCGCCTTCGGCTGCCGCCGCCGCACCCACACTGCTGACCGAAGGCGCCGCGTCGTTGTCAACAATCGTGCCTTGGCCTAAGGCGTCGCTGAGGCTGCCGTTGGCCGCATTCGACAGGTTAACAGTGAAGCCCTCGTTGCCTTCAAACACGCTGTCCTCGATCAGGTTGATGATGATTGTCTTGGCCGTCTCCCCCGCCGCAAAGCTTAATGTCCCCGACGCCGCCGTGTAGTCGGCCCCGGCAACCGCCGTGCCGTCACTGGTGCTGTAATCGACACTGACCGCCTGCCCGCTCGCCGCACTTAAGCTCACCGTGAACGTCGCCGTGCCGGCCGCTTCGTTCACCGTGACGTCATTGATGCTGATGCCCGGCGCCAGGTCGTTGTCGGTGATCGTGCCAGTACCGGTCACGGCCGACAAATTCTGTTCCGTGCTTGCGCTGAGCGAAATTGACTCGCTTGGCTCATCCAGGGCATCATCCACCGTAACTACACGCACGGTGAAGTTAACAGTTCCTGACGGAACGGATACAGTAGAGCCTACAATGCTGGTAAAATTCAACCCACCGTCAAAGCTGACCTGTAAAGGTGACGAAATATCAGCGCCAAGAGTGCCAGTGCCCGAAGCAGGAGCTAAGGTAACCGTCGTCGCTGTGCTGCTACTGTTACTTAAGCTGATAATAAAATCGAGGTTGCCACCTTCGGCCACAGCTGGGCTACTAACCGAAGCGACGCTTGGGCGGGAATCGGTTATTACAATCGTATCAGTATCTTGTTCATTTGTTGCTGTACCGGTTAAACCAGGGTCCGTACCGGTATTGCCCTGGTCATTAGTATTCATCGTCAGGATAGTAGAAGTAAACGCTCCAGAGGGCGCGACAAAACTTGGCTGCGTTCCAGCTAAAAACGCATTGATGTTTGCCACTGTTCCCGTCAGCGTTAATACTTCTGTACCGCTGCCGCCTACGGTTACCCCCCCGGCAGTAGTCGCCGTCAGCGTACCCACTGGCACGGAAAGCGTAACCACAACCGGCGACAAAGCGGCATCGGCATCAGTAATCGATAATCCCGTTAAAGCGAGTGTTGCACCATTGCTATTGTATAGTGTCGGCAAGGTATTGACAGGCGCATCGTTGACACTGGTCAGGTTAATGGTGGCAGTATCTGAACTAGTCAAAGCTCCGCCGCCGGTATTTCCACCGTCGTTGATGCTCAATGTTAAAATGGTGCTGGCGCTGGGCGTGTCGCTGTTGTTAACATAATTGACCGTGCTGGTTGCATCGCTGCCCAAAAGGGCGTTGACTTGCGCCACCGTTCCGCTAATCGTAACTGTCCCCGTGCCACTATTGCTAACCGTCGCCCCGCTGCTGCCGGATGTTACAGTCAGTACGCCTTCGCCCACTGACAAGGTAACCGTCACGGTACCGCTGCCTACATCAGCATCGCTGACCGATAACTCTGCCCCTTTGAGGGATAAAGGGGTTTGTTCGGTCGCTGCATAGCTCGCCTGGCTAATGGTTGCCACCGGCACATCGTTAACAGCATTCACCGTCATGGTGACCGTCGCCGTCTCAGTGACCCCACCCGATGTAACCGTGTAGGTGAAATTATCCGTGCCGCTAAAATTGGCATTTGGCGAATAGGTAATCGTACCATCTGCAGCAAAGCTAACACTGCCATTGCTACCTTGGGTAACTGAGGTGACAACTCGACCAGCATTTTCGAAACTATCTGCTGTGGCCCCGTTCGTGCCTGTAAGCACATTGAAGGTTTTGGCAGCGTCTTCGCTGGTAGTGATGCTGTCATTGCTAATGTCGGCTACAGGCGTTACTGTGAATGTCGTCGATCCGCTGGCAGTCAACGGGCCGCCCGTACCAGTGTTTCCGTTGTCATTAATTGAAACACTTAAGGTTAACGGCCCTGTAATTGAAGCATTGAAGTCCTGATTCGGTACAAACGTTATTTTTCCGTTATCAAATGCGCTTTGAATATTTCCTCGCCCCCCGGTTAAAGTCAGCGATGTCGCGGTTGATGAACCCAAGCCCACGCCTGAATGACCTGCAAAGTTGAGAGTACCTGCACCGGAAGGGATGCTTATCGTCACGCTTACTCCAAACGATCCGGAATCAGGATCAGCTAAAGCAATGCCAGCTATTGTTAACGTCGTATCCTCATTTTTCGTCAGCGACGCTGGCATCGTAACAGTAGGCGCATCGTTGACCGCAGCAACATTCACCGTTGTCGTCGCCGTATTACTACTGGATGTTCCATCGCTCAATACGGCTGTTATTGTGCGAGCTGTAGTGTTTGGGTTTTCAGATGAATTGCTGAAGCCAATGTTCCTGATTGCAGTTTGATAATTCGCCAAACTGGAGCTGCCACTTAACGTGATCACACCCGTCGACGAATTGTAGCTGCTGGCTGTTATCCCTCCGGGAAGCGAACTTAACACCGCTAACAAATCATTTGCTTGTTTGTTGGTAATGGTAATGGTAGCGCTGGTAAAAGTAGTATTATCGACATCCGTTATGCTTATATCCGTATCAGCTATGGGTGTTCCTGACGCATTTTCCGTGTAACTGGTTGCGTAGTCTGAACCTGCCCCGCTTGAATTATTGCCGTCTAAATCCAGTACAGGAGCATCATTTACCGCGGCAATCGTTATTGTGGCCGTTGCTGTAGATACGCCGCCATTGGCATCGGCAATAGTGTAGTTAAACGAATCAGTGCCATTGTAATCAGTAGATGGGGCAAACGTGAATGCGCCGGTACTGGCATTGGTAATGGTTAATGTACCATGCGTTAACGTGATCGGAGTGTTAACCGAATAGTTTGCACCATTAATTTTGGTGATGGTTAACGTATCGTTATTTGCATCGCTATCCGTCCCAAAACCATTATTCCCAAAGAGACTGCCTGTTTTTGTTGTGTCTTCATCAGTGTTTACCGCATCGTTGTTTGCAACTGGCGTTGGATCGAAGGTAATTTTGATTTCCACACCATCACCGCCAGGACCTTCGTCACTATTAGGCGCAGCCGACATTTGAAACTGCACTGTTGTGAATGTACCAATTAACTGAACACTACCAGCAGCGGAGCCTGAATTCGCTGTAAGGCTAGACTCTCCGGTTGAAGTAGGATAAGAACCACCAACAGTTTGATCAACCTGATTATCCTGTATGTTGTTGCCTGACACGCTAAAATGAGGACTACCACTGAGCCTATTCAGTGTTATACCGCTGGTTAACAAAGTAAATAACATACTCGTTTGAACTGTTCCAGCAAGCCCCCCCAAACGGTCAAGATGGATAATAGGATCTGTTACAGCTTGACTGAAAGAAATTGTTATCACCCCAGTACCAGCATCAGTCGATGCCTGAGTATTAGTACTTTCCTTATTTGTATCCCACAAAAAGTCTATACCCAGTGAAGCTGTATTTTGGATAGTCGAGGGATTAAATGCCGCAATGTTGTTTAATGTTTGATTACTGGTATCAACCCGCACAGTCCCGGTAGAATAACTACCAAATGACACAGTTACTCCAGCAGTAGGGTCATTTACACTGGTACTGGAAGAACCGGTTCCGTTCCAGGTTCCGGTGTTATTTTGAGCAAGTAACCCTCGATAAGCATTAATGTAAAAGCTTTGCGTCTCAATCGCTCCAACTTTTCTCTCAAGCGTCCAATCTCCACCCAGACCAATGTAACCTGTAACATTCGTAGAATCAGCCACATCACCACCAGTTCTTACCGCTAATTCGTTGGTGGCGCGCAAGCCAACTTCCCCTTGTCCAAAATTACATCCATAAACCAGAATATCGGCATTGGCTGAAAGGTGCTGGCCGATCAACGCCAATTCATCCGCATATTGGCCCCGCATGGTCGACAGGTTGAGCACCGATGAGCCTAAGTTAAGCTGACCTAAGCTTCCGTGCGAGATAATATGGATTGCTTCAATGTCGTTATAACGAGAAACTACATTAGCTATTTGCTGGATTTCATCAGATTTTGAATCTAACAATATAATCTTTGCGTTGCCATCTATTCCGTTCAATAATGATTGGTAGTCTTCCACCGAAGTATCGATGAATACCAAAGATTTAACCGTATTAGGCTTTAACAATAATGTTGCTTTTTCCGTGAGCTCTTTTGAGTCTGTTGGTTTGACAACTTGGTTAACATTTCTTATATCCAGATTTTTTTGAAAATCCAAATATGGTTCCGAGTTAACTTTGATACCGGTTAATGCCTGCACCTGGTTAAGCCAGTCCTTAGCTTCAAAGTTTGGCAAGCCATGAAAAACAATTTCCGCATTCGGCGGCAAATGGTCACCCCAATCAGAGAGGTAATTACTGCTACTTGAAACCAAATGAGAATTGATTGGACTTGAAGCCAACCATTGTTTGCCGCCAATATCGGCGGTTAAGAGGTGAAGTTGCTCAGTATCCCCACGATTTTGGAGAATTTGGGCGACTTGTTGATAACCATCTTTAGTAAAATCGATGATTTTAACCTGGGTGTTGTGCGGCGGCTGTGTGATTAGCTGATAGACATCTCGGACCCTAGAATCCACCACTAAAAGATTCGGCGAGCGATCAGAACCGGCGGACATCGCTGCGTTATCAACTAACGGCTGGGGATCAAAGGTTTTATGCTCATTAGCATCGTTAACAGCTGCAGGTATTTCAAAGGTTTTTGCGGATAAATCTACTTGATTATCGCTCCCTGAATTACTATCCCCAGCTTTGTCCTGCGTAGCGACTTTATCATCCAGCACGTCGGTTGCCGTTGCCACCACAGCCCCGTCAAACAATAGCCGGCTCTCCAAAGCGAGCTGGATAGAACTGGCTAAGGCTTTTTTCTTCGCTTTAGTTTGCTTATCAAACTGCTTTTTCATTACCACATTACCAAAACAACAAATTCACAATCAAAGTACACAACAATTGTTTCTAACTTTAATTTTAGTATGTTACGCCATATTTTTAATATATGTGTTACGTTTTAACGCGTTCATGGAAAACTTTTTCGATATTAAACTTTAAAATGACATCATAGTTCAAATAAGTGACCAACTTGGCAAATTTATTAAAAAAACCATATTAATTAAGCAAAAAACGCACCAATAAAACTAGTACTTTTCTTACCAAACGTGCAAACATTTTCGTCAATTTGTGACAAATATTGTTAATGATACTTGAACTTTTACGGCTGTTAAGCTAAGAGATGAATTTACCAACCACTCTCTTTGATCAACGCAATGGATGTTAGCCTGAATAACCTAACGGCAATACTGGCAGGCTCCGTTGCAAGAGCCATTCTACCCCTAAGGGTGTCGTCCATGATTGGATTCCCATCGTTAACCAAGGTGGCGATGCGATAAATACCCTGCTCAGGAATCAACCTTTTTTCTATGTCTGGCCTGACCGCGATTTCACCGCCGTAAACGGAGGCTAAATCCTCTACTTTAAGTTCGCGTGTTCCGGTGGCGTCAATTGTCGAGATAGTAATGGGCAACGGCGCGATATCACCGCCTTCTGGATAAAAAGAGCCTTCAGAGCCGACTTTGAGCTTGGGTAAATCGGCTTCTTCCACATAGCCGATAACCATGTTCTTAGCGCCCTCTACGATCCCCATCGGCTCGTCCTTCGCCAACCATTCACCAACGCGAAGGGAGTCCGACAAATCCCTTATCCTGCCGGCAAACGTTGCACGAACGGTTAACTTTTCTTTCGTAGCCCGATATCCGGCTAACTCTGCTTGCGCTGATTGCAGATCTTCAAAATCTTTGGGGTTATTTCTGGCCAGGCTCGGATCCAAACTTTGCGATGCCAAACGCTGAGTTAACTCTCTCCATTTCAAATCCGCTGAAATTATTTTGTAGTCTAAATCAGGTGAAGTTAACTTTGCCAGCACTTGATTGGGAGCAACTTGCTCACCCTCTTTAACAAGGACTTCCTTAACCTGAGCGGCCTCAACGCAATAAAAGGTATATTCTGACTCAGCCCGCAACAATGCAGGAACGATAAGATGAGATCGCCAAGGGATAAAAAGCAAAGCAATTAAAATAAGCGGTACCAACCATGATTTCCTTGGCTTGATGGATAGTTTTGTCAACTGGATTAATTTTCGCCAAACTAAAATTTCACTCCAAATGGGGCGGATTATGAACCAGCCAATCTCCACCGCGAACAGGAATAAACCTAAAGCTTTAAAAAAAAAGTAATACACCGCCCACGCAATCCCGGTGAACAGGATTAACCGGTATATCCAGACACTGTAGGCATAACCAATTAAAAACTTGCGCCTGAAATCAGGCCAATGTTCCGGCTCTTCTATTCCGAAACCAAACAAAGCTTCTCTGAGCTGCCATTTTGCCAATGCAAATGAGCGGTCTTGCAAATTAGGTGTATCCAACGCATCGACAAGAAGATAATAGCCATCGAAGCGCATGAAAGGGTTAAGGTTGATTCCCAATGTTATGAGCCACGCGGTGCTTGCCAGTAAATAACTCCCGCTCCGCAACGGACCATCAGGCAGCACCGACCATAGATATGTCGCCAACACTGCCAAGGTTAACTCAGCAATCATGCCAGCCGCATCAATGATTAACCTGTCGCTACGTCTGGGCAAGCGCCAGGCATCGGTTACATCTGTCCATAACACCGGCATTCCCAAAAGCAATGCCACCCCCATCGCCGGTACCCGACAACCGAAATGGTTGGCAGCAAGCGCATGTCCCAGTTCATGCACTACTTTCGAAAGAGACATCATGCCAACTGTCGCTAATATGCCTTCCGGGGTTAAGTTATATAAGAAGCTATGGCTGAACTGAGTCCACTGTTCCAGAACGAGGAAAGCTGCCACACAGGCACCCAAAAAAAGCAAACTTAAAAAATGACGGTTAAAAAGCCCCCCCATCATCGGCCTGACTTTTTTTAAATAGCGATCAGGCTTGATTAAAGGAACGCGGAAGAATAAATAGTTATGCAACAACCATGTCCAAAAACCCGGCTTTGATGCATGTTTAAGGTAGGATAATTGTTTCGTAGCCTCACGCCCAACAGGCCGGGTTAAGTTATTTTTTGTCAAAAACTCGGCAAATTGCTCAATATCGGCAGTCTCTGCATCGATAGGCGTTTCATTATGGATGGCATCCGCAATCTGTCCGGCATCAGCCAAGTCCCAGCGATGCAAACATTCGAACTCCAGCCAGCCTATACGAAAGTAGCGATGCACTGCAGGATCATATAAGGTCCATGTTGGTGAACCATCATACGCACGTGGCCCCTGATAAAGGGATAATTCTTCACGAAGAAACAACCAGGGCTTTGGTTTTGACTTTAAATCTTCGATTACAACGTCAGCCATAAACGTACAGTTCGGATCGGCTTCCGCAATAACCACAGAATAAATGGTTTGCGAGCTCCGTATAATTTCGCGGTGCCATGGTAACCCAGACGAGGTAACGCCTGCTTGTCGGTGAAAGTAGCTTTAATCCGGTAAGCCATGACATCGGCTGGCGTTGCAGTTGCCCGGTAGCTGAAATAATTCAACTTGGCTTCCAGTGGCTGATTTGGATTAATATTGGAAAAAAACAGCACGTCGGCGCCTGTTTCCAGGGCGATCAGATCTTCCATCGGCAAACGCACTTCCAACGCCACCGCTTTAGGGTCGGCAACCGCCAAAATTTTTTCACCCTGTTTAACGGGGCGCCCCAACCAATCGTTAGGATCATCAAAGACTGTCACCCCGTTTATAGTCGCCGTCACCTCGCTACGTTGCAACAGGGTCCGGACATAATCAACCTCTGCTGACTCCTGCTCCCATTTGCTTTTTAGTCCAGCTAATTTAGGCTTAACCGTTGGATCGAGCATCGCTTGTTGCATGGTTTGCATATACTCGGTTTGAGCGCTATCCCGTTTTTCTTGGGCGACATCAAGGCGACTGCGTAATTCAGCCTGATCTAACGAAAATAATTTTTGACCAACCTTAACCGGCTCATTGGGCTGCACATAAAAAGTTTCAATAACGCCTTCCAGAGGCGCGCGAACCAGATTGGGTTGATAAGGAATAACCTCTGCTTCAGATAATACGGATTGGCGGACAGGAAAAAATAAAAGTAGCAATATTACCCCGCCGATGATCATCTGGTTTCTTTTTTGCTTCAAACGATCTTGCCAGCGAACCGCCGGGCTAGAAGCATCCGCCAAGGCTAAAGCATGACCATACGCTTCAGCAATATAGGTAAGAAGATGAACTTCCGCCTCGCTCCAGTTATCTTCGCGGAATAAAACCAGTGAATATTTAATCCCCGCTGGTGAGGTTAAAGGCAACCATAACGCATGTTGAGGTAACCATTCCGCCCAGTCTTTAGCAAGTTCAGGCGGTAAGTTATCAGCAGCAAAAGGAATAATTTCAGAAATATTCTCTTTAGGCTCGATGTTCTTTAAAACTGATGTTAACCATAAGCCGTAGGGACTATTTTGCTCAGGCTTGGCAACCCCGGAGACTGTTTCGATCCGAGCAATATCTTGACGCCATAATACTGCCTGACGATAAGGAATAAGCTCTGCGGTTTCGTTAACCAGAACATAGGGCAATTCTCTTACGGGCGCTTGTCTTGCTCTTCGTTCTAATTGAAGAAGCAGCGTTAACCGCAAGAGTTGTTGGTTAAAGCGCTCGCTCACTCAGATTGAGGAAGTTCGATCGAGCCACTCATACCAGGCAGTATCTCAGATGTGTTCCCGGTAATACGACCATAAACCTTAATAGTTTGACTTACTGGGTCGACTTTTCCGCCCAACCGAATAATCTTGGCGTCGTAGGCTTTACTCGTTTCGGTTAGGTTAACTTTGAAGATTTTGCCCGGCTTGAGCTTCGGCAATGATTTAGAGGGTGCGATAAATTCAATTTCCAGGTCTTTCTCACTAATAATTTCCAGCAATGGATCGCCAGGACGAACCGATTGATGCGCCCTTGCTGTCACCTCCACTACTTTTCCAGAAAAAGGAGCTTTGATCACGCACTTTTCCAGCATCGCCTGGGCGACATTAACATCGGCCTTTGCTTCATCTTGTTCCGTTCTTGAAACATCGAGTTGCAACGTACTTATGGACTTTAGATTTTCCAGCTTTTGATTAACCTCGTGAGTCTTACGTTTTTTTTCCAATGTCGCTTTGGCTTTTGATAACTGCGCCTCCTCCAGCGAACAATGAAATCCCACCAATATCTCACCTGCGCTAAACCTTTCACCATCCCTGATTTTTAGTAGGCTAATTCGTCCAGCCATTTCACTGGCAATCTGGGTACTTTGCCTTGCTTTTACCTGAGCCCTCATTAATTGGCTTTCGTTAGCTAACGACAAAGGCTCATTATCTTCTATTTTACCGGTCTCTGATGTCAATTTAACCGGCTCGGAAATCGGCAGGGCAACAGTATCGACTTTTGCCTTAACTGTATTTTCATGGGTGAATTCAGGCGACTCAGCTTTAGCAGTGAAGCTATAGGCTAAGCCACTTAATATCACTAAACAAGCAACAGACAAATTTCGCATTTTATTATTTTAAGACTTATTCCTTGTTGACTACGGATTTAGCAACTTGTCCGTCAGCAGTAGCCCCGGCAACAGCGGGTTCGGCTGACGCAGAAACCGGTTGGCTAACTTGCTTAACCTGCATAATTTGAGGTTTGGGCAGTGCCGGGACTTTGGGCAGGTAACCTTTGTACCAGCTATCCAGGGTCTTTTCCAGCTTAACCGCCAAGGCACGTACCGTGACATGCTCGATACCGCCCGTCACCGGGTCGAGCCCGGTCGAGGCATAGATGTTGCCCAAGGCAGCATAGATGTCCGCCAGCCCTTGCTCCATTTCCAGCTGGGACGCTAATGCGGCAGTGGCGGCATGGATGCGCTCAAGCTCCGACCCCGCATCGCTGGCGGCGTTGTTCGCCATGGCTTGGTAAATGCCTTCGTCGACTTTGTTCAGCTCCTTGGAGTTTTTGTAGCTGTCCACGGCTTTGAGATATTGCTGATAGCCCAGATTGATCTGTACTAATGCGGCTATGCTAAGCGCTTTGCGGCGGGTCCTGGCGACTTCGACCTGAGTTTCCGCGGATTTCCACATTTTCGGCGCGGCGATCAGGTTAACCAGGTTAAAGGTGGTGCGGGCGCCGGCTTCAAACCAGAGCTGCTCCACCAGGAAGGAATTGGAATCCCAGTTCATACCGACAGGAATGGTGACGCCGGGCAGGACTTTGAGCATTTCTTTCCAGACATCGGCGCGGCTGATACGTTCCTGGTAGATTTCTTCACGCAGGTCGCCACGATAGAACAGCCCGATGTTTTCGAGTTCAGCGGAGCTGACTTTGAGTTCTGGCGGCTCAGGCGTTTTCATCGGCAACGCCAGGTTGAGGTTGGCGTGCAGGGGGGCGTTAATCAAGCCGGCCAGTTTGGGCTTGGCCATCGAGAGGTCGGCCTTGAGCTTTCTCAGCTGGTCGATGATGCGCAGCAAGCTGCGTTGGTATTCGAGCACGCTGATCACCGGTTGCAGGCGGTCGCCTTCGATCGTCCGGCTCACTTGCAGGGCGTGCTCGGCCTCAACCAGCACCGGCTCTAGGGTCGGCAGCAAACGGTCGGCGATATTGGCCGTCCAGTAGGCTTGCAGGACTTCCTTGATGAGGTTGTTGACGACTTTGCGGCGGCGTTCCTGCGCAATAAGGATGCGGTCAGCCTGTTGTTTGGCCTGGAAGTAGCTCACGCCAAAGTCGAGGATGTTCCAGGCAAAGGTGATGTCGGCTATGCCGCGACTAGCATCTTGTGAGGTCGCAAAACCGCTCTGGCCAGCCCCCCGAAATGAACGCTGGCCTGAATAATAGTCTTCGCTGCTAGAGCCCAGCTTCCGGTCTCGGAACGCGTAGCCGGCATTGGCAGTGAGCTTGGGCAGCATGTTCAGGGTCGCCACTTCCAGTTGGGTATCCTGGAGCACGGCCTCCATCATGGTTAACCGGTGGTCGTAGTTGTATTTCAGGGCGCGCGCCAGGGCATCATAGAACGTCAACGGACCGCTGATCGGCTCTTGCTTGGCGTACATCTCTTCCTGGTCCTTCATCATCACCGATAAGCGCTCGTCATCGCTGATCGGCACCGGGTTCAAATTACATCCCGTGAGTAAGATAGCCAATACACTTAAAATCCCGCAATTTTTGATTCTATGCACAACGCGTCCCCTTTGATTTGTGTTTTATAAATTTTCCAAACTATTTAGCAGATTTCTGCTTTCCATTAACCGACTTAGTTTACCGGAGCTACAGACTTGCTCGTTTAATGATGATTTTCCAATCATTATTGGTTGCTGAGTGCCAACTTGGCTTATTTTGTCCAGACGATGAGGTACTTTATCTTTCTTCAAATACGCTTTGCTATTATGAAGACCCTCTTTATTCACCTTAACTCTAAATGTGGCATAAACTCTATTGCCGCAATGATCACGAGCTGTTACAAGGACGTCCGTGTTGGGTGCGCCTTTTGGGGGAACGCCTGAAAATCTGAGTCTGTTTGAATGAAAGCTGAGCCAATTCGGGAGCGGCTTGCCATCTAATCTGGTTGCTTCGTAATCCAGGTTTTCGGTTCCATTCGTATGCCTGAATGCACCAGGCGGGATACTGAATGAAAAATGTTGTTTTTCTTGAACCACCTGATTACGAAGGGAACCTGTCAAATACAGATCACATTCCGGTAAACCTTGATATAAGCTTAAATGTGGTAATTGATAGGGATTATCGCTAATCCTGTTGGCGCCTGTATCTGGCAACGGAATTAAAGGATTAATTTCTTTTACTACAGGAGGAAATAAAGGCGGAGTTGGATTAGACAATAAAATCAACGGACCGATATTTTCGGAGTTGCTTATATTGATTGTTAGATTTGCTGGGGGCGATGAGACTTGACCCACATAATCGGTCACCGTAAAGGGTATGTTAAGCGATCCGGTAAAATTTGGCGCGGACACAAATTTCAAGCCTTCGGCTTCTGTTGGCGTCAACGGTATTCCTGCAACTACTGGCGTGCCATCGGCTTTGGTTAAGATGCCTTGGGAAGCTGGGGGCAATTTCGAAACAGTAACTGCCGTTATCGGCCCTTCCACATCAATCCCGGTTAAAGTAACTGGTACCGGAGTATTTTTCAGTCCATTCACGATAGTGGGTATGGCGATAGGGTCGTCATCGACAAGACTTACGTCGACCACAAATGTTGCGGGGTTAGATTGCAAACCGGCATCATCTTTGACTGTAAACGGTATATCAACCAAGCCATTGAAGTTTAGTGCGGGTTTGAACACTAAGACCGCGGCTTGTTCCGGAGTCAATTCAACTCCCGCCGCGACCGGCGTTTTGCCATCTGCAAGATAAAGCACGCCTTGCGAAGCCGGTGGCAAAGCGGTCACCGTGACTCCAGTCACCTGACCGTCCACATCGGTGCCGGTCAGGTTAACCTTAACCGGCGTATCCTCAGGCGTGTTGACGCTATCCGAAATCGCTACCGGCGGATCGTTTACCGGCAAAACGGTAATCGCCGCCTTGGCAGGCTCGGAAATTGCGCCCTCGTTGTCAGTCACGGTAAAAGGTATGTTGACCACGCCATTGAAATTGGGGGCAGGTTTGAAAATCAATCCAGCCGCTTGCGCCGGGATCAACGGCGTACCAGCAACAACAAGCGTTTTCCCGTCGGCAAGATACAAAATTCCTTCCGATGCTGGAGGTAAACTCTTGACGATTACCGATGTCACCGTGCCGTCAACATCCGTGCCGGTTAGCCTGACTGGAATCGGGCTATCTTCATCGCCGGCCGGCGATGTCGACAAAGCCACCGGCGGATCGTTTTCGGGCGTGATAGTTACGGTTGCATCTGCAGGCGGCGACGAAATCTGTCCGTCCGAATCGGTCACCGTAAAAGGGATTTTGAGTGTCCCCGTGAAATTGGGTGCAGGCACAAATTTCAAACCTTCCGCTTCCTTTGGCGTCAATGGTATTCCTTCGACCACTGGCGTACCGTCCGCCTTGGTTAAGATCCCCTGGGATGCCGGCGGCAATTTCGTGACTGTGACTGCTGCGATTGGCCCTTCGACATCAGTTCCGGTTAAAACCAAAGACACCGGAGTATCTTCTTTGCCCTTTACTTCGGTAGGTGTAGCAACCGGATCATCGTTAACCTCGTTAACATCGACCACATATTTGCCTGTAGCGGAGACCAGGCCAGTATTGTCCTTAACCGTAAATGAAATATCGACCAATCCATTAAAATTGAGCGCAGGCTTGAAGACCAATGAAGCCGCTTGCGCTGGCGTAAGCTCATCACCCGCCGCTATCGGCGTAGCGCCATCTGCAAGGTAAAGCACACCTTGCGAGGCTGACGGTAAAGCAGTAACAGTAACACCAGTCACCGTTCCGTCCACATCCGTGCCTTTCAGGTTAACTTTGACTGGCGTATCTTCAGGCGTGTTAACACTGCCAGAAATAGCCACTGGCGGATCATTTAGCGGGGTTACGGTGACTTTGGCTGTTGCGGGATCTGAGATCGCACCCTGGTTGTCGGTAACGGTAAATGGAATGTTAACCGTGCCATTAAAATTGGGCGCTGGCTTGAAAATCAATCCCGTCGCTTGCGCCGGGGTTAACGGTTTCCCTGCAACAACTAGCGTCTTGCCATCAGCCAGATATAGAATACCTTGGGTGGCTGGAGGCAGGCTCTTGACGGTCACTGCTGTCACTCTGCCGTCAGGGTCAGTACCGGTTAACCTTACAGGAATCGGGCTGTCTTCATTGCCAGTATATGTACTCGATATCGCTAACGGCGGATCGTTAATGGGTGTAATGCTAAATTTCAGTGTATTTGCTGTAGGATCAGTATTAATCCCGCCGTTTGCAGTCCCACCATTGTCTTGTACTTTAAAATTTAGTGCACCAAGGCTTGCACCGCTGACTTCCGCTTTAGGTGTAAAAGTTAACAGACCGGCGCTTATATCTGCAACTGATATAACTTGGTTAAGAGTTACTGCAATGCCATTAAGTTTATACACACCTTGCGAAGCGGGTGGTAATTTAGTGATGACGACATTTGAAAATGCATTATCGGGATTTTCTAACGGATCAGAAAAACCGAAGTCATTTTTTGTAACCTTATAAATCGCATCTTCATCAATCGAGATAGTTTTATCGATACCCGCTGGCGGATCGTTCACAGGAAGTACTTTTATCGTTGTGATTGCGGGACTACTGTTAATACTGCCGTCATTCACCGTTACCCTGACATGCCGATCTGAGGCCGAAGGTCTTTCCGAGGTATTGACAAAGGTGATGGATTTAATTGCAGTAGCATAAGTCTCATTCGAAGCAGAACCGGACAATTTTATTGTGATACTCGCTCCGTTATCCACTTTTGTGTAACTTAAACCATTGATGGTTCCACTGACCGCAGATGAGCCTCCAACAAGAAGCTGATCCAGCGCTTTCTTATCCGTTAACACGATAGTCGCAGACTGCATATCATCATTGTCAGCATCGGTTACCAACGTGCCCGAGTCAGCAATGCTGATTGCGCTACCATTCTCGGTAAAAGTTATAGTTTTATCTATACCACCACCATTTCCATTGAGGTCAATCGTAGGCGATAAATTGGTCAAGCTGTTGATGGAAACACGTTGATCGTTTACAGCCCCACCTGTTGCCGCAGTCCATCCAAAATAAACGTTGTTATCACCAAAAACCGTATCAGGATCGATAACGGCGGAGTCAGTAACAATCCCCGTAGCCCCCCCTGCGCCTGATCCTGCGGGCCCGGCAAAGGTGTAACTAATAGTGTGGGTTGCCGCATTCCAGTTAACAACACAGTTATACCACCTACCGTCTTCAATATTCCCTAGATCTTTCTGTTGGGAACTACCCAGCGACCTTCCCGAAAACGTTGGCGTCGTGGGTAAATACATTGATATATGGTCATTATTAAGATCAGCGACTGGAAGCGCATCATTGTTTTTCCAAGTATCAAATTCTATCGCCAATGCATTGGAAATATTCCGAACACCCAGACCACCCCCAAAACCTCCTGTCACGTCTGGGCCACTGTTTTGTAAGGCAAAAGCGATTCCATCTGCGCCATTAACATCCTTCGTACCAAGATACACATCAAAATCTATGGTGAAATTTTTTGATAAATCAATCTGAAAATTACTCCAGGCGCTCCCTGCCTGATAATCAACTGGTGGGTTTACTGATGCTACTGGTGTTGTTAGCTGAATTACTTGTTTGCCACCTACCACATCACTTGTAATCGATGCATGTAAGCCGGTAACTTTGAATGTATCGGCAAGTTTCCCTGTATAACGGCTATTCGGCGGATTATTCACACCTGAAATTGGGGTATTTGGAGATCTTAAAACATCTCCGTAACTTTGTTGGACTTGATCATTGATAATGATTCGACTCTCAATCTGCCCAAACTTGTTCTCTAGTTCCCAATCGCCACCCAAATTTGCCGCACCTGTAAAATTATTTGATGCGGCGACATCGGCGCCGGTTAGCTTAGATAATAGTTGAATCACACCTTCTCCCACTTCATCTCGACCAAAGTTACAACCGTAAATCAGGATATCGGCGTCTTGGGAAAGATGTTGCCCGATTTGCGCGAACCTGCCCGCATATTGCCCTTGCATGCTAGCTTTATCAAGAACTGATGAACCAACATGAAGCGTGCCTTGATCGCCGTGTGAAATTATGTGAATAGCGTCGACATGAGCATATTGCGCTACAGTTTGAGCAATTTGGTCCACACCATCTTTATCGGAGTCTAATAAAACCACTGTGGCATCTGGATCAATTCCTTTTAGCAATGCTTGATAATCGTTAACATGATCATCAACAAAAACCAAATTAACAGAGCCTTTAACTGGCTCTCTGGCAGATAATCCATCAGCGTTACGTGATGTGTCATTTAACTTAACATAACCATTGCCCTCCCTATCGTTTTGAACCCATGCTACCCGACTACCAGTCAATGATTGGATTTGGTTAAGCCATGAAGGTTGGGGAGCTACTTGTTCTCCATGAAAGGTAACACGGGAATTGGCGGCAAAATTATCACCCCAATCCACGATGAATTCGTTTTGAGCAACAGCCAGAGTTGATGCTATTTGACTTGAACCTAACCAAGGTTTTCCATCAATGTTTGCGGTTAAGATATGCAAATCAGTGGTTTTACTTCTGTCCTGTAAAATTTCTGTGATTTTTTGGTAACCGTCGGTAGTTGAGTCAATTACCCTGATATCTGTATCTTTAGGTGGATGCGCTATTAACTCTTGAACACCTGTCGCCCTTGAATCGACAACAATCAAATGCGATGCTTCTTTGTTTTCTATTGAAATTGCAGATGCGATAGCCAAGGGTTGCTTCCCGAAACTTTTGATATCTGCAAAGTTCCCATAGTCAGTTTGGCTCTTTGGCGAGTCTAACAAATTTAATGAACCAATCTCTGGATTGGCATCTTTACCAACATCCTGAGTTTGACCTTGAGATGCCTTGTCATCCATGACCTCGGTGACCATCGCGACCACAGCGCCATCAAATAACAGCCTACTTTCCAAAGATAGCCGCATTGAGCTTGCGCATGCGACTTTGTTTGATTTAACCTTGTTTTTAGGCTCAATTTTCATATCTGTAGCACCCTTGTTCAAATTTTTGTTATTACAAGTAAATGACCCTACTTAGCCTGTAATCGATTTTACATTACAACAAAAGCATCCTGATTAACCGGAAATGCAATCTCAGGACAGTACAAAATGATTGTATTTATTAACTCTTGCTTGCCTTAACCTGCATAATTTGAGGTTTGGGCAGTTCCGGGACTTTGGGCAGGTAACCTTTGTACCAGCTATCCAGGGTTTTTTCCAGCTTAACCGCCAAGGCACGTACCGTGACATGCTCGATACCGCCCGTCACCGGGTCGAGCCCGGTCGAGGCATAGATGTTGCCCAAGGCAGCATAGATGTCCGCCAGCCCTTGCTCCATTTCCAGCTGGGACGCTAATGCGGCAGTGGCGGCATGGATACGCTCAAGCTCCGACCCCGCATCGCTGGCGGCGTTGTTCGCCATGGCTTGGTAAATGCCTTCGTCGACTTTGTTCAGCTCCTTGGAGTTTTTGTAGCTGTCCACGGCTTTGAGATATTGCTGATAGCCCAGATTGATCTGTACTAATGCGGCTATGCTAAGCGCTTTGCGGCGGGTCCTGGCGACTTCGACCTGAGTTTCCGCGGATTTCCACATTTTCGGCGCGGCGATCAGGTTAACCAGGTTAAAGGTGGTGCGGGCGCCGGCTTCAAACCAGAGCTGCTCCACCAGGAAGGAATTGGAATCCCAGTTCATACCGACAGGAATGGTCACGCCGGGCAGGACTTTGAGCATTTCTTTCCAGACATCGGCGCGGCTGATACGTTCCTGGTAGATTTCTTCACGCAGGTCGCCACGATAGAACAGCCCGATGTTTTCGAGTTCAGCGGAGCTGACTTTGAGCTCTGGCGGCTCAGGTGTTTTCATCGGCAACGCCAGGTTGAGGTTGGCATGCAGGGGAGCATTGATCAAGCCGGCCAGTTTGGGCTTGGCCATCGAGAGGTCGGCCTTGAGCTTTCTCAGCTGGTCGATGATGCGCAGCAAGCTGCGTTGGTATTCGAGCACGCTGATCACCGGTTGCAGGCGGTCGCCTTCGATCGTCCGGCTCACTTGCAGGGCGTGCTCGGCCTCAACCAGCACCGGCTCTAGGGTCGGCAGCAAACGGTCGGCGATATTGGCCGTCCAGTAGGCTTGCAGGACTTCCTTGATGAGGTTGTTGACGACTTTGCGGCGGCGTTCCTGCGCAATAAGGATGCGGTCAGCCTGTTGTTTGGCCTGGAAGTAGCTCACGCCAAAGTCGAGGATGTTCCAGGCAAAGGTGATGTCGGCTATGCCGCGACTAGCATCTTGTGAGGTCGCAAAACCGCTCTGGCCAGCCCCCCGAAATGAACGCTGGCCTGAATAATAGTCTTCGCTGCTAGAGCCCAGCTTCCGGTCTCGGAACGCGTAGCCGGCATTGGCAGTGAGCTTGGGCAGCATGTTCAGGGTCGCCACTTCCAGTTGGGTATCCTGGAGCACGGCCTCCATCATGGTTAACCGGTGGTCGTAGTTGTATTTCAGGGCGCGCGCCAGGGCATCATAGAACGTCAACGGACCGCTGATCGGCTCTTGCTTGGCGTACATCTCTTCCTGGTCCTTCATCATCACCGATAAGCGCTCGTCATCGCTGATCGGCACCGGGTTCAAATTACATCCCGTGAGTAAGATACCTATAAAAAAGACAGCACAAAAATTCGTCGAAACGCACACAAGAATCCCCCTCGTTTTTATTAGATTTAACCCTAGATTGCCTAGAATAAAAATCCGTTAAATCCAGTTTCTTTCTATTTTTACCAGATGCAAAGTGTAGCCGATAATTTAAATAACGACCAAAATCATTAGGCTATATCGAAATAAACAGTTTTTACTTTAATCTTAATGAAAGTCCGGCACAACAAAAAAATACCTGATCACACGCATTAGCCAACAATTGCGAGGTTTTACCGGAAATATCGACGAACTGTCTAGCGAGCGGATTATCCGGGATTACGCCCATTCCGACTTCATTTTGCACGATGACCAAGTCATTGGGTAAACCCAGAAATTTATTGAGTTCTTTTAGAATTAACTCTTCCGAATTCCCCCGATAAAGCATGTTATTTAGCCACATCGATATACATTCTATTAGCACTGGCCCGGAGCAGGTTTCGATGGCGTTTGCAAGGTTAATCGGTTCCTCAATAAGATTGAATAGATCCTGCCGGCGTTGTTGATGAATATCAATGCGACTCTGCATTTCATCATCAATGAATTCGGTAGTGGCAAGGTAAAATGGTTTTTGAGTCGTCTGTTTTAGAGTGAAAGCTTCAGCAAGCCGCGACTTACCGCTTTTAACGCCTCCAATAAACAACGTTTTCATGACATTATTGGTGAAAGCTTAACATTAACGATTAAGCCATTGAACATAAGTGTAATTGTTAACATGCTGAAATTTATGAACTGATCCAGTATTTATCTGAAACTTAAAACTATTGGCTAGCGGCAATTGCAGCACATGCGCCAGCAATGCACGTATCACACCTGCATGAGTGACTATCAATACTTGCTGGCAAGCCTCGGCTGCGATTAATTCATCCCAAAATTGTCCCGCACGATGGCATAAATCACCGAAGGACTCACCGTTTGGCGGTGACAAAGTTACGAAGTTATCAGCCCAGTTTTTTAAAAATTCAGCATCGATGTCGTCAAATTTACGGTTTTCCCAATCGCCAAAATTAAGTTCTTGTAACCTTACATCCATTTTTATCGGCTTCAAAAAAACTTTTGCTAATGAGATACAGCGTTGCAATGGACTGCTAAAAACCAGACAATCTTCGGTTAAATCAGGAAGCTTTGCATTAACTTCAATCAACTCCTTATCAAAACTTTCTGCTAACGGCACATCACTTTGACCATAACAGAACCCTTTTTCAGAGGCAGTTTTGGTATGGCGAATTAGGTAAATGTCCACAATGCACTAAGGCTTAGATAAAAGATCACTTCTGCGATTTGCTGGCAAGCGCCCAGGCAGTCGCCAGTATATCCGCCAATATACTTATCAAAATAACGACCCAACTGCCAATTGCTTACAAGAATGAAAACAATCGATACACTGCAAACTGACGGCAAAAGCGTTAACGGCAAACATCCAGCTACAGATGCCAAAGCCAATTTAGCTTTCGTTGGCCGAAACACGGCAGCACCACTTTTACTTACCTCATTACGGGCGTAATTATATTTGTGCATGGTTAACAAAGGAGAGAATCGACTCAGGCTATGAGCTGCCAGCAAAATTATCGGCAATTTATCTACTGGCAACTGGCTTAACAAATTAATTTTTAGAAGCAGTAACAAAATTAATCCCAGCGCACCGTACGCGCCAATTTGGGAGTCTTTCATAATTTCGAGGATATGCTGCTTATCATAACCTCCACCGAAGCCATCGCAGACATCGGCAAACCCGTCTTCATGAAACGCCCCAGTTAATAAAACACCGACAATCAATGCGATAATGACGGCGATATTTTGTTGCCACACCAGATTTGCCAAATAAAAACCTAAACCGCTTAAACCACCCACAAGCCAACCAATGACTGGTAAATAGATGCCAGCCTCCGATAGGTTCTGGTAGTTCAGGTTTTTTGGCGTGGGTATCCGCGTGTAAAAGCTGAGCGCTAAAAAAAATAACTCAATCTGCTTCATGAGTTGGCGGTATCGACTCCAGCCTCGGAAAATGAGGACATTTCGGTTAAGAAATTAACCGAAGACTGTATCAAAGGAAACGCCAATGCAATGCCAGATCCTTCACCTAAGCGTAATTCCAGATTTAACAATGGCTCTACATCAAATAAACGCAGCAATGCCTTATGGCCAGACTCGGAAGATAAATGGCTAAATACGCAGTAGTCCAAAACGGTAGGGGTTAACCTGTAAGCAACCAATAACGCGGCGCTTGCTATAAAACCATCAACCATAATCAGCATACCCAGCTCGGCCGCCTTGAGATAGGCGCCGACCATCATGGCAATTTCAAACCCGCCGTACGTAGCAAGAACATCAAGCGGCTGGTTAATTTTGTCATGCCTTGTTAACGCTTGTTGTAAAACTGCCAGTTTATGCTGGAGCTGATGATCATTTAGCCCTGCACCGCGCCCCACACACAGTTCCAGGCTCAAATCGGACAGGCAATGCACGAGTAAAGCGGCAGAGGAGGTATTGGCAATACCCATCTCGCCAAAACCAATGCAATTACAGCCGTTTTGCTGCTGCAAAGAAACCAAGTCCGCTCCCTCTTTAATGGCGCTCAGGCATTGTTGTTCAGACATGGCTGGCTGGTTGAGGAAGTTTTTTGTGCTTTTTGCTATTTTAGCATTCACCAAATTAGGATTTGGAGGCAATTCTGCATTAACGCCAGCGTCAACAATCAACAGTTTAATCCCATGCTGCCTAGCAAACACGCTGATCGCCGCACCGCCAGCCAAAAAATTCGCCACCATCTGGGCAGTAACCGTTTGTGGATACGCGCTGACGCCTGACTCAACAATACCATGATCGCCAGCAAAGATTAACAATGCAGGATTCATTAGGCACGGCTCGAGCGAATTTTGGATTAACCCAATCTTGAGCGCGATTTTTTCAAGCAACCCCAAAGCTCCTAATGGTTTGGTTTTTTGATCAATCTTGTTTTGTAAAATCCCTGATAAATGCCCTGACAAAGATTTTATATCAAAATTTAAAGACACAGACATTTCCAGAGTTATTTATGGATCGTTAGAGTAAAGCTAAGGGGCACGCCTGTCTCGTAAGATTGGCGAAGCCACCAAAGCTGAAAAATAACAAAAATTCAAAACCGCCACGAAAAGGTGCGTCCCGCTTGCACGTAATGCTATCCATCACAGTGTCGTGAGAGCAACGTCTTTTGTGAGACACCAATATGCGAGCGCCTGACAAAAACGATGAAGGTTTAAATGATTAAAAACCACTACCGACTCGCGGTTAAGAAACTCAAACATTAACTCATGCGATACGGAAAGATGTCCATGAGAAATTGAATTACGCAAATGCCGCACGAGTTGCTTTAATGAACCTTTGTAAATCAAACCTACAGTTCCCCAGTCAGCAACCAACGAATCAATTTGTATTTCTGGCAGATCTTCATAAAATTTTTCAGATGGCATACAGAGATACGCTAGTAATGAAGTTAAAAACTGATGCTGGTTATAGAAGGCGAAATCCTTTATCGATGGATCAATGCCGGATTGGGAAGCAAACCTTTGATGAAGTTCGCCTAAGGTGATTGATGGATTCTCTTTTCCGCATCAAGTAACTGGAGCATGCCGTTTGTTTGGCGAACAGCGCAAATTAATTGATTAACAGAAGTTTTATCCATCGGCGTAATTTCTTGGAGGCTAACATGGCATTAACCGCCGCGATTTTTTGAAAATTAAAGAGTATAAGGATGATCAGCTTCGAAATGATGCACTTTGGCTTTAGTGGTAAATTCAGGCGGAGCCCAGGCGGATTGAGTATTACCCACCAGAAAATTGGCTAACCACAACCCCTGATTTCGAATAGGCAAGATGTAAGCGTAGATTTTACCACTAGGTAATTCGGCAACATCGCCTAAAGCAAAAATCGACTCGTCATTGGTTTGCAGAAACGAGTTAACCTTAATACCCCGACCTATCTCCAAGCCTGCCTGCTTTGCTAATTCTGTGCGTGGCTTAAATCCGCAAGCGACGATAAGACCATCGAACTTATCTTCCATTTCTGCTTGCACCGTGACTTTATCACCTGCTTTGGCAAAACCCCGAACATTTTGGTTTAACTTAATGTTGACCCCTGATGCTTGTAAAACACCCAGCAATTTTGCAGAATCCTGCTCGACCAATTGCCGCTCCATCAACCTGTCCATTGCATGATAAACAGTGACTTGATCGCCAGCTTCCGCCAAATCGGAGGCAACTTCGCAACCAATTAAACCACCACCAATGACCGCCCAGTATGGTGTTTGTTGTTGATCTAAAAATGATTGCCGGAATTTACGTATGGCTTTTAAATCGGCCAAGCTATTCAAGCTGAAAAACAGATCCTGAAACGGCAAAAACGGGGGCGGCACAAATGCAGCTGACCCCATCGCTAAAACCAATATGTCGTAAGCCAACGAAATTGTACGACCTTGGCTATCAACTTCCAATGTTTTCTTGAGGCGGTCAACATTGGAAACTAAAGATTCCGCAAGGATATTAATATCCGCCTCACGAAGTTTATCGAAGCTTTTTAGGATAATAGTTTGCTCAACATCAACCTTGGTAAAACCGCGGGACAATAAAGGCCTGGAATAATACCCGTACTTTTCGCTGGTAATCAGAGTGATTTCGGCATTCGCTTCCAAAGATCGAAATTTCTCCGCAAATGTGATGCCACCAACCCCCGAACCGACAATAACAATCTTGAGCTTCTCAGTCATTTTTATGGTTAACAAAAAATTAATTAATCAACTCAAAATCGCCCTTGTCGACACCGCATTCAGGACAACGCCAATCATCAGGAATATCTCCCCATAACGTTCCGGGCTCTAACCCCGAATCAGGATCACCTTTAGCTTCGTCGTATATATGACCGCAAACCGCACATTCGTATTTCCTATATTCAGTCATGGTTAACCTCTCTAAATCATTTTATTCACGAATAATATTCATCTACATTGACTGGAAGCATAAAACACACCGCCCGATCAATCTATCGGGTTGGCAGGATGCATGCAGTTACAGGGAAACTTTTACGTTTCACAAACAAAGCATCGTCCCCTTACGCTTACAATAAAGCCAACAAAATAAATAATCACGCAGCATAACCCAGCAGGCTATCATTTTTTGAATGGCAAGTAACTCGAAGCATCTTTCTTGTATTGCTCTATTGAATCTATTTCTCGAACTAAAAACCGGTTAATGGCTTCGGAAAATAACGGGTCCCTAAGCCAGTGAGCGGAATAAGTAACGGTCGGCTCAAACCCCCGCGCGATTTTGTGCTCACCCTGAGCGCCGGAATCGAAATGTTGAAGATTATGTTGAATACAATAATCCAGCCCCTGGTAATAACAAGCTTCGAAATGGAGAAAGTTATAGTCTTCCAAACAACCCCAATACCTGCCGTATAAGGTATCTTTACCGATAAAACTGAGTGCTGCGCCAACGTATTCCCGCCCTTTTTTAGCAAACACCATCAACATTTTTTCACCCATTGACGCGGCGCAAGCAAGGAAAAAATTCAGGTTTAAATAAGGCGTCATGCCTCTTTTTAAGTATGTCATCTGATAAAAATCGAAAAAAATCCGCCACTGAAGGCCATCCAGTTCAATGCCAGATAACTGAATTAATTCAATACTTTGCTCGCCAACTTTTCGCCGTTCGCGCTTTATCATTTTGCGTTTGCTTGAATTAAGCTCAGCTAAAAAGTCATCAAAACAATTGTAACCTTTGTTAAACCAGTGAAACTGCACCCCTTGCCGAATGATTAGCCCTAATTCCTTTAATGAATCCAGTTGCCTGTCCTCGGGAAACAAACAATGCCAGGACCAAATATTCTCTTGAATTGATGTTTGCTTTACAAAATCGAATATCAATTCATACAAAGAAAAATCATCATACCCTGTTTTGACCAAAAAACGCTGGCCTAGGCAGGGCGTGAAGGGGATGGCCGTCAACCATTTTGGATAGTAACGATGACCATAGTGGCTTGCTGCATGCGCCCACTGGTTATCGAAGACAAATTCACCCCAGGAGTGCGTTTTCAAATACAGCGGTACAATAGCGACTATACTATCATTATCGTTAACCAGTATATGCCTTGGCGACCAACCGCTCTGTTCAGTCACGCAATTACTTTCTTCCAGCGCAACCAGGAACTCATGCCGCAGAAACGGATATCCAACCGGCACCAAGCTGTTCCAAACGTCAGCGGAGATCTGATCGAGGCTAGTTATCTGACTAATTTCCATTAAAGCAGCAACAATGGTACGATAAATTTGGAAGTTAACCAGATTTATAGGTTATTTCATTAGCTAAGGCAATGTTAAATATCTACAGTCACCCTCCTAAAATTAGAACATTATATTCTTGGTTCTGGGTCGCTCACGAAATTCGCAAGACTCTTGCGATGATCGTTAATTATTTAATTCTTGATAATTGTTTGACTTCATTAAGAAGAGTCATAGACAATATATTGTTTATATTAAGGTAATATTTCACACCAGATGGGTGACAGTGTACGTTCCCAAAACAGCTTAGTCGCTATTCGCGGCTTGTCGTTTGCACGTGGAAAAAAAAATATTTTCAAGGATGTTTCCTTGGACTTTGAGCGCGGCAAAATCACCGCCATAATGGGTCCAAGCGGAACCGGCAAGACGACCTTATTAAAGCTGATCGGCGGGCAACTGCAACCAGACCAGGGTTCGGTGGTAGTTGATGGTAAAAATGTGCATCAATTACGCCGCCGCGAATTGTTTGAACTGCGCAAACGCATGGGCATGTTGTTTCAAAGCGGTGCATTGTTAACCGATATGAATGTTTACGATAACGTGGCTTTTCCTTTGCGGGAACATACCCAACTTACCGAATCGATGATTCGGACTGTTGTATTGATGAAATTGGAAGCGGTTGGTTTAAGGGGAGCAAGGGATTTAATGCCCAATGAATTATCCGGCGGCATGGCCAGACGTATCGCTTTGGCAAGGGCGATTGCCCTGGATCCGATGATGATCATGTATGACGAACCCTTTACCGGACAGGATCCTATCTCCAAAGGCGTATTGGTACATTTAATCAAATCCCTGAATTCTGCGCTCGGCTTGACGACAATTATAGTCTCTCATGATGTACAAGAGACTTCGCAAATCGCCGATTATGTTTACGTGGTTTCGGATGGCAGGATTATTGGCGAAGGTACGCCGGCAGATATTCAAAATACATCATCAGAATGGGTGCGGCAATTTTTAAATGGCTCTGCGGATGGCCCCGTACATTTTCACTATCCCGCAAGAGAAATTCAAGACGACTTACTTTCCGCAGGGAAACGTTACTAAATAACGCCGATATACGATGGAAATTTTTCAGGCAATTGGACAAACGACTCGCAAGAGCTTTACCAAACTGGGGCGTGGTACGTTTTTTTTATTCCACACCCTTCAGGGTATTATCGATCTCTTGCCAAGACCAAGACTACTGCTTAACCAGCTCTATTCGGTCGGCGTCTTAACTTTCTGGATCATATCAATCTCCGGGCTTTTTGTCGGCATGGTGTTAGGTCTTCAAGGGTTTTACATTCTTTCGGATTTCGGGGCGGAAGAAACTTTGGGAGTCATGGTTGCCGCATCCTTGGTACGCGAACTCGGCCCAGTGGTCTCTGCCCTCTTGTTTGCCGGACGCGCAGGTTCGGCATTAACCGCTGAAATCGGTTTGATGAAAGCCACTGAGCAATTATCGGGCATGGAAATGATGGCGGTCGACCCTATCAAACGCATCGTTACCCCACGTTTCCTGGCGGGCTTGTTAACCATGCCATTATTAGCCGCCCAATTCAGCGCGATTGGCGTTATTGGCGGGGAATTAGTCGGCTCGGGTTTGTTGGGTGTTGATGAAGGCTCGTATTGGTCGCAAATGCAAGCAAAAATGGATTTTTATGATGATATCGTGAACGGCGTTATCAAAAGCATCGTGTTTGGTTTTGTCGTCAGTTGGATTGCTCTGTTTGAAGGCTATGACTCAGTTCCCACTTCAGAAGGCGTTAGCCGCGCCACCACTCGTACAGTGGTAAATTCAGCTTTCAGTATTTTAGGTTTGGATTTCATCCTGACCGCACTTATGTTTGGAGACGATTAAAATGCAGCATAGCAATATGCAGGATACATTGGTCGGGCTATTCGTCGCGGCCGGAATTGCCGGACTGTTTTTTCTGGCTATGAAAGTGAGCAATCTTAGTTCATTTAGCGACCAGGATAGCTATCAGATTACCGCACATTTTGAAAACTCAGGCGGATTGAAAATTAAATCGCCGGTATCTGCCGCAGGCGTTAAGATTGGCCAGGTCAGTGGCATCAGCCTCGACCCCAAGACTTTTGAATCTGTGGTCACCCTATCAATTTTTTCCCAGTATAATAAAATTCCCGACGACACCACGGCGAGCATTTTCACTGCAGGCTTACTCGGCGAACAGTACGTTAGTCTTGAACCCGGCGGTTCCAGCGACTATTTGAAAGCTAACAGCACAATCGAAATCACCCAATCGGCAATAATTTTGGAAAAAGCTATCGGCCAATTTTTATTCAAATCCGCCGAAGAGAAAAAATGAACGGGTTGACCATTGTTTCAGAAAGCCCGGGGCGATTTATCGTGGACGGCGATCTGACGTTTTCATCATTGGATAAAAAATCGATCAGCAATTTTTCATTTTTGGCAACGGGCAAGCATGTTGTATTGGACTTGGGCGGCGTAGGCAAAACTGATAGCGCCGGCCTTGCTTTGTTGGTGGAGTGGATTAAAAACGCCCGCAACAAACGGGTTAACTTACAATTCCGAAATATTCCTGAGCAAATTTTTAATTTAGCTAAATTAAGCAGTTTGGATTTGAGCAGTTATTTTATTTCCAGCGCCCCTTATATCGACTTAAAAAACCAAGCCTATTTAGACAGGAAACACTTACCGAATCATGGATAAACTAATCATCACTGGCGGAAAGCAACTTTCCGGCGAGCTTCGCATCTCCGGCGCTAAAAATGCTGCATTACCGATTTTAGCGGGCACATTGCTTTCGGAAGCGCCTGTCACCATCGGAAATATCCCTCATCTGCATGACATCACTACGACGATGGAATTGTTAGGCCGTATGGGTGTGCAATTGCTGGTCGATGAAAAGATGAATATCGAAGTCGACACCAGTACTATCAATAGTTTTGAAGCCCCCTATGAATTAGTCAGGACCATGCGGGCATCGATTCTGGTATTAGGCCCACTTCTAGCGCGTTACGGAGAAGCGCATGTCTCTTTGCCCGGTGGTTGTGCGATCGGCACACGTCCGGTAGATATCCATATTGATGGGCTTATTAAAATGGGTGCCGATATTAACGTCGAAGGCGGTTATATCCATGCCAAAGCAAAAAGACTAAAAGGTTGTCGATTGGTGCTCGGCCAGGTCACTGTGACCGGCACTGAAAACCTGATGATGGCGGCGGCCTTGGCGGAAGGCACAACCATTATGGAAAATGCCGCTCGCGAACCTGAAGTGACGGATTTGGCGCATTTTCTTAATAAAATGGGCGCCAAAATTTCTGGTATCGGCACCGATGTATTAGTTATTGAAGGCGTAGATAAATTAGGGGTTAACCCAATCAAATACGATATCCTGCCTGACCGCATCGAAACAGGGACTTATCTTGTGGCTTCTGCGATTACCGGCGGCAAGGTTAAGCTTAAAAATACCCGCCCCGACATTCTTGATGCCGTGCTAGACAAATTGATCGAAGCGGGTGCGGAAATCCAAACCGGCGACGATTGGATTTCCCTTGATATGCATGGCAACCGACCAAAAGCGGTGTCTTTGCGCACCGCACCGTACCCGGCGTTCCCGACTGATATGCAGGCGCAATTTATCGCCATGAATTCAATAGCGAACGGCACTGGCGTAGTTACTGAGACTATATTTGAAAATCGCTTTATGCATGTTCAAGAACTCCAACGCATGGGCGCCAATATTAAGCTCGAATCAAATACAGCAATCTGCACAGGGGTTGACAAATTGACCGCGGCTCCTGTGATGGCGACTGATTTAAGGGCTTCGGCAAGTTTAGTCATCGCTGCCCTTGCAGCGCATGGCGACACTCGGGTAGACCGCATTTATCATATCGACCGCGGTTACGACCACATTGAAGAAAAATTGTCGCAACTCGGCGCGACCATCCGTCGCGTCCCAAACTGAGATGATATGGGCAATATGTTAACCATCGCTGTATCCAAAGGCAGAATCTACGAAGAGGCGCTGCCTTTTCTCGAAGAGGCTGGTATTACCCCGATTGATGATCCCAAGACCTCGCGAAAATTAATTTTATCCACTACTCGCGAAGATGTGCAGATCATTATCATCCGTGCAACCGATGTCCCCACTTTTGTCGAATACGGCGCCGCCGACATGGGCATCGCGGGAAAAGATGTGCTACTGGAGCATGGTGCGGAAAGTCTGTACGAACCTTTAGACCTTGGCATTGCCAAATGTCGATTGATGACGGCGACTCACAAAGATGCACCCCAACCCAAGAGCCGTATCCGTGTAGCGACTAAATACGTCAAAACCGCGCAACGCTATTTTGCCGACATAGGCATACAGGCTGAAATTATCAAGCTTTACGGCTCTATGGAACTTGCCCCTTTGGTTGGACTCGCTGACTGTATTGTCGATTTGGTCGACACCGGCAACACTTTAAAAGCCAACAACCTTGAGCCCCGGGAATTGATTATGAACATTAGTTCGCGTTTGATTGTCAATAAAGCGGCAATGAAAATGAAAAATCAAGCGATCGTTACTTTATTAAATCAATTCGAGTTAACCTTGGCTAAGAGGTAGCCATGCCAGATATCACTATTACCGAACTTGATGCGGCAAATACCGACTTCAACAACCGTTTAGACGGATTGTTGGCTTGGGATCAATCTGAAGATTTTGAGATTCATAAGCAAGTTCTGGAAATTATTACTGATGTAAAAAAACAAGGTAATAAAGCCGTAGTTGCTTACACCAATCGTTTTGATCGCAGGCAAATTAATGATGCTGCCGAACTTGAATTAGACAAAAACACTCTTCAATCCGCTTATCAAAAATTGCCTGCCGAGCAAACGCAAGCCCTGCAAGTAGCCGCCCAAAGGATCCGGGCATACGCCGAAAGGCAAAAAATGGAATCCTGGCAGTTTACCGAAACCGACGGCACCGTCCTGGGTCAACGGGTTACCCCTTTAGAGCGCGTTGGCCTGTATGTTCCCGGCGGCAAGGCCGCCTATCCTTCATCCGTACTGATGAACGCGATCCCCGCCAAAGTTGCCGGTGTTGCCGAATTAATCATGGTCGTACCCACGCCCAATGGCGAAACCAATGATTTGGTTCTTGCCGCCGCATTTCTGGCGGGAGTTGACCGCGTATTTACTATTGGCGGCGCTCAAGCTGTCGCTGCCTTAGCGTATGGCACAGAAACAATACCTGCCGTTGCCAAAATCGTCGGCCCTGGCAACATTTATGTCGCCACCGCAAAAAAACTGGTATTCGGCCAAGTCGGCATCGACATGATCGCCGGCCCTTCCGAAATCCTCATTATCTGTGACGGCAACACCGATCCAGACTGGATCGCGATGGATTTGTTCTCACAGGCTGAACATGACGAAAATGCGCAAGCGATACTTATCAGCCCGGACGAAAAGTATTTGGAATCCGTCAAGAAAAGCATAGTCAAGCTGCTGCCGACAATGGAGCGTGCTGACATCATCAGGACATCATTAAATAACCGTGGCGCCCTCATCAAGGTCAACGACTTGCAACAAGCCGCCGAAGTCGCCAACAGAATTGCGCCAGAACATCTTGAACTTTCTGTCGCCGATCCAGAAAGCCTGTGCCAACATATCCACCATGCCGGTGCAATTTTCATGGGTCGTTATACGGCGGAAGCCTTGGGCGATTACTGTGCGGGACCCAATCATGTATTGCCGACCTCAGGCACTGCCCGGTTTTCCTCGCCATTAGGGGTTTACGACTTCCAAAAACGCACCAGCCTAATTAACTGTTCGCAAGAAGGCTCAAGCACATTGGCAAAAACCGCTTCCATACTGGCCAGAGGCGAGCAACTCACTGCCCACGCTCGTTCCGCTGAATACCGAATCATTAATTAGTACCATTGACAGAATGGCCGTTCAAAATCCTATTAAAAAGGTATTTCGCAAGGAAGTACTTGCTTTATCGGCGTATCATGTTGCCGATGCCACCGGTTTGGTTAAGTTAGATGCTATGGAAAACCCCTATCAATGGCCGGATCACGTTAAAGAAGATTGGTTAACCGCGCTCAAAGAGTGTGAAATTAACCGCTATCCCGATCCTGCCGCCAAAAAGTTAACCCATAAAATAAAAGAGGTTAACCGCATTCCTGGCTCTCTTGACGTTTTACTTGGCAACGGTTCGGATGAAATCATCCAAATGCTGTTAATGGCATTGCCGCCCGATTCAACTGTTTTATCTGTGCAGCCCAGCTTCGTCATGTACCAGCAAATCAGCCTGTCGTTAGGGTTAAGTTATCATGCCATACCTTTATTGGCTGATGATTTTGCCCTGGATTTGCCCGCCATGCTAACCGCGATTAGTGAGCATCAGCCTTCCATAATTTTCCTGGCTTACCCGAACAACCCCACCGGCAATCTTTTTGACGCCAACCAGATTCATCAAATTATCAAAGCCGCTCCCGGTTTGGTTGTCATCGATGAAGCCTATGCCCCTTTTGCTGATGCCACTTTTCTGAATGAAATTGAGCAATACGACAATCTGGTCGTCATGCGCACGGTTTCAAAACTGGGACTGGCTGGGTTAAGGCTGGGGTATCTGGTCGCAAAGCCAAGTATCATCGAGCAACTACATAAGATAAGGCTACCTTATAACATTAACATTCTGACGCAAACCAGCGCCTTGTTTGCTTTGAATCATCATGATATTTTCGACGAGCAAACCGCAAGCATTTGTGCGGAAAGAACTAAAATGCTCGCGCAACTTAGCAGCATCAAAGGGTTAACTGTATTTCCCAGCGCCGCCAACTTCATTTTGTTTAAAACTCCGAACAATCAGGCAACGGCTGTTTTTAACCAGCTCAAACAAAATGGCATCCTGATCAAAAACTTAAGTCCGCAAGCGGGTTTATTATCCGATTGCTTGAGAATGACCGTTGGCAAACCTGAAGAAAACCTTGCCTTCGTCACCGCCTTAAAAAATATAGTCTGCTAATTGATTGTCTCCAAAATCACGACCCAATCTTTACCTCAAGTTCAAACACATTTATGTGCCGTTAAGATTAATTCTTAGCATTGGATTGTGTACAGTTAAAAATTCTGGAACTGACAACAATCATTAAAAACAGTAAAATATAAAGTTAACCTTTGACTATTTAAAAGAAATAGGTACTAACCAAAAATGGGTACACCCTACAGAACGGACGATCTAAGAATTTGCGAAATCAGGGAAGTGATCGCACCGGCGCAAGTTCATGATGAAATGCCAATCACCGAGATTGCCGCACAAACCACCCTTGAGGCAAGGCAGGAGATCCACAATATCCTGAGCGGAAATGATGACCGCTTGCTGGTAGTGGTTGGGCCGTGCTCAATTCACGACACCAACGCCGCCAAAGATTATGCCAAGCTGCTAAAATCAGCCAAGGACGAACTGAAAGACGATTTGTTGATTGTCATGCGGGTGTACTTTGAAAAGCCGCGCACTACGGTCGGCTGGAAAGGGTTAATTAACGACCCCAATATCGATTCCAGTTTCAACATTAATAAAGGTTTAAGGGTTGCCCGGCAATTATTGCTCGACCTTAACACAATGGGTATACCGGCGGCGACCGAATATCTCGATCTTATCACGCCCCAATATATTTCAGATTTGATCGCCTGGGGCGCAATCGGCGCGCGCACGACCGAAAGCCAGGGCCACCGCGAACTTGCTTCCGGCGTATCTTGTCCCATTGGCTTCAAGAATTCAACCGACGGCACGATCAAAATCGCCATCGACGCCATTGGCGCCGCCATGAGTCCGCATCACTTCCTGTCGTTAACCAAAAACGGACATTCGGCAATTTTCTCTACGACCGGCAATAATGACGTGCATATAATTTTACGCGGCGGCAATGATGCGCCGAATTACGATGCCGTTAATGTGGAAAAAGTGGCGGAAGGCCTGGAAAAAGCCAACTTGCGTCCCAATATCATGATCGATTTCAGCCATGCCAACAGCCTGAAACAATATCACAGGCAAGCGCTGGTCGGCGAAGATGTCGCGGAACAAATAGCGGTCGGCGACCATAGAATCATGGGCGCAATGATCGAAAGCCATCTCAAGTCCGGAAGGCAGGATGTTGTTGATGGGCAGCCGCTCACGTACGGGCAAAGCATTACCGATGCCTGCTTGAGCTGGGAGGAAACCTTCCCATTATTAAAAACGTTGGCAGAAGCCGTACAAAAACGCCGTGAGGTTGCGCCATGAAGATATTTATCAACGGTGAAAGCCAGGAAATATCAAACGATGGCAAAGTAGCCGATGTCATTGAAAAACTGGGCTTAACCGGTAAACGCATTGCCGTAGAACTTAACCAGGAAATCTTGCCTTTCGACCAATACCAACAACAGCCGTTAAATGATGGCGATAAGCTGGAAATCGTTCATGCCATAGGCGGCGGTCAAACCGAAGGCTTGTTTCAAACAAGTGACGATACTTTTACCATAGCTGGTAAGGCTTATAAATCGCGACTTCTGGTCGGCACCGGTAAATACAAGGATATGGAAGAAACCCGCCTGGCCATCGAAGCCAGCGGCGCGGAAATTGTCACGGTTGCCATTCGCCGCACCAACATCGGCCAGAATCCGGGCGAAGCGAATTTGCTGGATGTGATTTCGCCAGACAAGTACACCATCCTGCCCAATACCGCCGGTTGTTATACCGCCGAGGAAGCGGTGCGCACCTGCCGCCTGGCAAGGGAATTATTGGGGGGGCACAAACTGGTTAAGCTGGAAGTGCTTGCCGACCAAAAGACGTTGTTTCCCGATGTCGCGCAAACCTATATTGCCGCTGAGCTGTTGGTGAAGGACGGCTTTGATGTCATGGTGTACACCAACGACGACCCCATTGCCGCCAAGCGTCTTGAAGACATCGGCTGCGTCGCGGTCATGCCGCTGGCGGCGCCGATCGGTTCCGGACTGGGCATCCGCAACCCTTACAACATCTTAACCATTGTCGAAAACGCCAGCGTGCCGATCCTGGTCGATGCCGGAGTCGGTACGGCGTCGGATGCGGCGATTGCTATGGAATTGGGTTGTGCGGGTGTATTGATGAATACTGCCATCGCCGAAGCTAAAAATCCAATCCTCATGGCTTCCGCGATGAAAAAAGGCATTGAAGCGGGGCGGGAAGCATTTTTGGCCGGAAGGATGCCAAGAAAGCGGTTTGCATCGGCTTCGTCGCCGATTGATGGGTTGTTTTTTTAAAAAAACTATTATGCTCACCAACAGATAGCGTACTGTGCACGAGCAACTTGGCTAATTTTAAATAATAAATAACAATTTCTAATGGAAGGATTGTGGACAAATAGAAGTTCATTAAGAGACTTTGTTCAGAATGCTCTGCGTCTATACCAAACTAAAGTTTCTGAAATATTTATCGCCGTAGCATTCTTTACAGAGAAAGAAGTCGTTAAAGAATTTCTTGATAACGACTGCCACATTAGGATGGTGGTGAGATTGGGCTTCCCTACTAATCCTGAAGCATTACGTTCGTTATATAACAATCCAAATATTGAAATAAGGTATTATTCTGATTCGCATTTTCATCCAAAGCTTTATATATTTGGAGATCAAATTGCTTTTGTCGGTTCGGCTAATTTAACTCGAGACGCAATCCGTACAAACCCAGAGGTCGTTGTGTCAATCACGACAGAAGACCCAAGATTCAACGAACTTACTGCCTTATTTTCAGATTATTGGAATAAATCTCAAGTTCTCACGTCTGAATCTATCGACGCTTATGAAACAATCTATAAGAAATACAGTAAATCAATCAATGATATTTATCGCATAGACGAAGAAACACAATCTAAAATTGTAAAAACCTCATTCCCCAATATAGATAGGGGGAATGGAAGAAAATCAAAGGAGAATATATTTCTAGATAATTATCGCAAAACATACCAAGAGTCTGTCTCTGCATTTGAAAAGATCAAAAATTTGTATGAGTCAGTAGGTAGAAGAAAAAATAATTTCAACAATATTCCAATAAGATTGGAAATCGACTCGTTTTTTAGTTTTGTTAGAGATGTGTACGCAACGCAAGAATCATGGAAAGAGCAACCCATTGGATGGTCCGATACCAGAAAAGTGTTAATTCTAAAACACATCAATGAATGGCTTGAAACAGATTGGCCACACTACGATACAACAATTTGCCACAAAAATTACCCCCGAATAATTAATGTCTTTGGGTCTGAGGAAAGTATTAATCGCGCTACTTATGATGAAATCATTGAGGCATTGGTTGTACTCCATTCATTCCATGATCGCCTACGTTTTTTCCCCGGCGGAATAACCACACTAATGAGTACATTCAAAGCAAGCAACGATATTAATCACACCAAAGAATGCATAATACATTTGTTGTATGGGAAAGCTGATGTAGTAAAACGCATGGCCGATTTGATTTATGACAGCGCATATAAACTGAATGAGTTTGGTCAATCTAATGTACAGGAGCTTGTAGGCTGGATTAATAAAGAAGAATTACCAGTTATAAATGGAAGGACAACCAAAGTATTAAGATACTATGGTTTTGATGTGAGACAACTGTAAGCCGATTAAGGTGCATCCCATGCACCAAGTATTAAATTGACATAGTTTGTTAGTTTTCATGTCATCATCCAAAATCAAGATTATGCGGTGTATGTAATGCACCCTTTATGCAGCACGTAATGTCCGAAGAAGCAGAACATTCACACACCCGCAAAATCCGCAGTTTCATTCGTCGCCAAGGCCGCATTACCCCAGGCCAGCAAGCCGCGCTTGAGCGGCATTGGGATGATTATTGCCTGAATCCTGGGCAACCGCTTAACCCACGTGAAGTTTTTAACAGGGATGCGCCGCTGACGCTGGAAATCGGCTTTGGCAATGGCGACTGTCTGGCGCAGATGGCGGCAGCGAATCCTGAGAAGAATTACATCGGTATCGAAGTCCACAAACCCGGCGTCGGGCATTTAATCGTTCAGTTAAAGCAACAGCAGTTAACCAATGTCAGAATTTACTGCCATGATGCGATAGAAATTCTGGAACATTGCATTGCCGACAACAGCCTGAGCGCCATCCATCTATTCTTCGCCGACCCTTGGCCTAAGAAGAAACACCACAAGCGCCGTATCGTCCAGCCTGAATTTGTTAACCTGATCACCAGGAAACTCATCTCGGGAGGTTATTTCCATGCCGCTACCGACTGGGAACATTACGCGGAATGGATGTTAACCGTATTATCGGCGAATGACAGGTTAACCAATATCAATCCATTAAATTCTTATTCAGAACGACCGGAACATCGCCCGCTAACCAAATTTGAGCAGCGCGGTTTGCGGCTTGGGCATGGCGTATGGGATTTGATATTCAGAAAAATTTAAACCAAACTCAGGGAAATTTCTTAACCTTTTTAAATTGTAAAGCACAAACAATTACAATGCTTTAGGTAAAATAAGCCTGTTATTTTAAAATTCAAAAATCAATCGTTGCTATTTTTGGATTAACATCTCTTTCACATTACAACTTTTAAAGGTACTTCCCATGCACGTCACCCTAGTTCATGTCCACGTTAAGCCGGAACACGTTGAAGATTTTATCCAAGCCATCAAACTTAACCATGAAGCTTCAGTGAAAGAAGCGGGAAACAGGCGTTTTGACGTTCTGCAATCGCCGGACGACCCCACCCAGTTTCTTATTTATGAATCCTACTTATCCGCGGACGATGTCGCCGCGCATAAAGAGACAGACCATTACAAAACCTGGCGGGATACCGTTACCGACTGGATGGCGGAACCTCGGCAGGGCATCCGCTACAACGGTTTATTCCCACAAGGTTAACCTTATGCAGTTTTCGCCATTTGCTATTTCACGTTTACCCCGCATTCTTTACGGCAGCGGCAGGATTAATGACGTCCCCAACCTTGCGGCAGCTTATGGGCGCACCGCGCTGTTGGTCACGGGCAAACACTCGTTTTGCTCAACACCGCGTTGGGATGCCTTAACACAATCGCTAGAAGCCAAGAACATGCGCTGGCTGCACATGGCGGTATCGGGCGAACCCTCGCCCATGCTGGTGGATGAAGCGGTCTGCAATTACCGCAAGGATGAGGTTAACGTCGTCATCGCGATTGGCGGCGGCAGCGTGCTGGATGCGGCGAAAGCCATCGCCGGTTTGTTGCCGCATGGCAATTCAGTGATGGACCATCTGGAAGGCGTGGGCAAAAATGTCCCATATCACGGCCCCAGCATCCCTTTTATCGCCGTGCCAACCACAGCGGGCACAGGCAGCGAAGCGACCAAAAATTCGGTGCTCAGCGTACAAGGCAAGGACGGCTTCAAAAAATCGTTCCGCGACGAATGCCTCATTCCTGAATATGCCGTCATCGACCCTGAATTGCTGGCAAGTTGTCCCAAAGAATTAATCGCCGCCGATGGCATGGACGCCTTCACGCAACTTTTGGAATCCTACGTTTCGCTCAAGGCGAACCCGTTTATCGATGCCTTGGCGTGGAGCGGCATGTGCGCGGTGAAAGAAGGTTTTTTTAACGCCTACGAAGGCAAAGAGCCTGAAGCCAGTCAAGGTCGGGGCGCGATGGCGTATGCTTCGTTGTTGTCTGGAATAACGCTGGCGCAAGTCGGATTGGGATCCGTGCATGGTCTGGCCTCGCCCCTGGGCGCTTACTTCCCGATTCCACATGGCGTGGTTTGCGGCACGTTGGTCGCCGCCGCGACCGAAGTTAACATCAAGGCGATGCAGGAGCGCGAACCGGCAAATCCGTCGTTAGCCAAATACGCCCAAGTCGGGCGCATGTTAACCTATCAACCGGATTTAGATGATGAATTTGCTCGCTTAATGTTGACAAAATTGTTAACCGAATGGAGCGAACGCCTGGAATTACCCAGACTTAACCGCTATGGCATCACCGAAAGCGATTTCCCGCACATCGTCGCTAACAGCCGCGGCAGCAGTATGTTAACCAATCCAATTGTGTTAACCGATGGTGAGATTAAAAATATTTTGCAACTAAGGATTTGATTGAAATAATCGACTCTATGATTTTGGATGCAAAAATTGAGAAAATATGTTTTGAGTTGCGGCGCTGTTCCTTATTTGGCAATATCTAATGCTGATTACAGAAGTTAGGTTTTAGCAATGAATGAGCTTCCAAAACATCTTTTTCACTATACATCGATAGAAAGCCTTTGCTTAATTTTAAGGTCATGTTCGCTTAAGTTTAATCGTTTAGATAAAGTGAATGACCTTGATGAAGCAGCGACAAAAAATTTTCCATATGCAAAATCATTTGTGTTTGTATCTTGCTGGACTTCTGACGAAAGCGAGTCCTTACCCTTGTGGAAAATGTATTCTTCAGATATGAAAGGTGTTCGTATCCGGATGCCCGTTAATATGTTTAAAGGTAGACGCTTCCCTAATTGTGAAGTTGTTTCTTACCCTATTATTTCTGTCGATCATGGCATATATGTAAAACGTGAAAATTTTAGTTATCAGTGCCAATTAATTGGACCTCATAGAGTTGATTATGATCTGGAAGCCTTAAACACTAAAACTTGCTTTATTGAAAATGATGATACAGTTGAAGTCGATTTACTGCATTTAGGTTCAAGCAAAAGATTAGCTTGGGAATTTGAAAGAGAATGGCGCTTTAAAATAATTGGAATGCCTTTTGAAGGAATAAAGAGAAAGTTAGATTTTGATCCTTTTTTAAAAATTCCTACTTCTGAAAGCTTGTATGTAGGTTTAGATCCTTCAGCATTATCAGAAATAATTGTTCAATTAGGGCCTAGGGCGACAATTGCAGAATCTGAAATAGTTGAATTATTGTTAAAAACTTATGCACCTGGAGCTAAGCTTTTTGACAGCTGCATTAATATCCGTTTGTGAAAAACGTCAAGAATTCTAATGGAACCATTCATAATCAAAGCATTGAAATAATATTCGCTTAATGCAGTTTCTCTAAAAATCCAACCTCAATCCGGCAGCCGCCAATTTCAGGATTATCGATGACGTGCTGTTCATAATCCCGGTAGGAAGGCAGTTGGAAAGCAATGCGGTTGATCTTGCCGCCAGTAAATTCAAACTCCATCGCTCCGCCTTTGGCGCGCGGACTGCCCGCCTTGGTGGTGAATAAAATTATTCCCGTATTGGCGGCCGGTTGGTTAAGTTGTTCAGGAATCACGCGGGCGCAACTTAGCTGGTCGAAATTTAATCCGGAAAAAACCTGCACCAGTTGCTTGGCGTTAACAATCGTGCCTTCGCCAGGCACGGATGGCATTTCCATTGTGGCAACAGGTTTTTGGGCGTAAGGTATGATCGGCGCTAACGGAGCAGTAGGCGAGGGTTGTAATAATTTTTCCAGCCCGAAATCGCCTAAATGGTTTTGTAGCAAGACCGTACCGCTGCCCTGTTTGGTTGTGGTTAACAACGGAAAAATCTGGCTTTCCATTTCGATTTTACTGGGATTTTTCAAAACCGTGAGCAATTGCCGTTCGATGGATTTCAGCGGCATGAAAAATTGATTTTTTTTCTGTTTGCTTTCGCCTATCAGCGCCCAATGGGCATCATTATTAACTTTCAAGCCCATCGCTTTCATAACGCTATAGTCCTCTGCCGCCAGGCAACGGTCGAAGTTTCTACTACGATAAGTTTCCAAAGCTGTGAGACTAAGTCTCTCGATCTGTGCTTGTTGCGCGTCTACATTGTAGTTCTGCCAATCGATGCTGTTACTTAAGAAATAATACAGATAGGCGTTGCGGTCGAACTTGTTGAAGCCTAAATCTTTCATGACCAGTTTGACTTTGCGGCACTGGGTTTGCACATCCTCGTAATTATTCCAGTCCGGCTTTAAGTTGGGTTTTTCAGGGTGTTTGGACTGCTCAATCAACTGCTGCAAATTAATGTCGCCTGCCGGTGATTTAATGGGAACAACGCTGATTTCCGATAAAGACAAGTCGCGCGCATCCGGTACGCCGTTCGCGCCGGTTTTTAACAGAAGCGATGGAATAATTTCAGGATGCAAATGCAGCTCACCCAGCGCCGTGGTTTCTGCTTTTAAAATGTTCATCCCGCCTTCCGCCACCGCATACACCGGAAATACCGTTTCATTCAACGTACCGCTGTTTCCGGAATACCTTATGATCGCCGGTAACGTATGGGATTCGGTATTTACATTGGCGGTTGGTGAGGGTGCAGTTTGGGTTTGCTGGTTGTACTTAAACCATTGTCCGGCGAATTGCCCCAGTACCGCCACGCCCATGCCGACACCCGTCACCGCCAGCAGATTACTGGTCGCAGTAATTTTGTTAACCAGACCGGCAACATCCACATTGCTGTTGGCGCTGGAGTAAACGCTGTAATCGACCGTGGTTTGAGTGGCTAAATTCAGACGAACCCAAGGCGTCAGGTTCTGTTTTTTCGCATCAAATTTGAAATTACACCTGCCGGTGCTAGCTTGGTAGGTATAGCCCGCCGTTTCGTTTTTGAATTTAAGGTCGTCATTACGCACCGTAAACACCAAGGCGGACGTCAGGTCGTTCTTGCTAAATGACGGCGTTATGCTGTCGCAGCCGCTTTTCAGGATGTTTTCGCCTTTGAAGTTGAATTCCGAAACCAAGCGGACATAATAATCGTCGCCATCTATTGCTTGATAGCCCGGTAATGCTTGAAAGGCACGGGGCATGGTCGTCTGTGAAGACTTGCTATCAGCCGCATCCGCAGTGGGATAATCAACCGCAATTTGCCGGCTTTCTGTGCATCCTGCAACCAGCAAAGTTGATATTAGGTAAACATTTATAAACGAACGATTACGTGTAAGCATATTTGATTTCAACCGGAATTTTCTGCGTGGTATTTTATTGATTCGGCCTTGTGAAGTTTTAACTACCGTTCGTCTTGAGCCTGTCGAAAGGCGTGTGTACTTCGACAAGGCTCTCCTGAGCATAGTCGAAGGGCTTAGCACAAACGGTTCAAACATTTAAAGGCCGAATCTATAGTTAATCAAAATCATAGAACTTGGCTGATGATTTGTCATGTTTTTTGATCATTTATTAAGCCTAACAACGAATTAAATCATATTTATCTGGCTTTGCATCAATTTAACGTCGGAATCGCTTGGTTTGAAATAGCCAAATACCAACCTTTGGACTACGCTTAAGTCACTTAACTTATTTAAACTGACGATTTTATTTAAAGATTCATTATAAAAACCCATTAATTATCAGAAATGCCCTGATCCCTACATCAAGATGACGGACAACTTGAGCAAGCAATCAGCAATTAAATCTGCACAACTTAGAGAGTTATTTTCAGCTTCCAGATTATCTGTATTTACAGGTGTTACGCTTGCCGCCATTCTTTCGTTTATTCAGCGTGAAGTCATTGCAACCACTACAGTCGCTATCTGGTTCTTTCTGATTGTCATGATTGCTCTTATCCGCTTGTTTCTGACAAGGGCATACGAAAGAGCCGACATCAACGACAATGCCACTGTTCAAATGTGGTTAAACAAGTACCGACTGGGGGTTTTGGCTAACAGCGTAACATGGGGAGCGGGCGGTATTTTGCTGTTTTCCGCTGAAAACCTGCAGCACCAGATGTTCCTTATCTTCATGTTGGCAGGCTTGTCAGCAGGCAGCATCGTTGCATTTTCCGCCGATTTAGTAAGTTCTGCCATATTTTGCTCTACCATCCTTTTACCGCTTACCGTACGCTTATTTATCACCGGCGAAAGCGTATCGGTAGCAATGAGCCTGGCGGCTCTGCTGTACCTCAATTTTATGATCATCAGCTCCCGTCATATTAATCGGACATTCACCGACAATATACGCCTTCGATTGGATGCCTTAAGCCGGGAGGATGCTGTAAAAACCAGTGAAGAACGTTATCGTCATTTGCTAAATCATTCTCCGGTTGGCATCTTTCATTACAACACAAATCTAACACTTACTTACTGCAACGAACAACTGGCAAATATATTTCATAGCTCTTTGGAAAAACTAGTCGGCTTGAATTTAGGAACCTTGAAAGACAAGAGCATTCTCAAATCTTTGAATATGGCCTTACAAGGCAAAACGGAACAGTACGCAGGGGAATATCTCGCCACATTCAGCGATGTTAACTTTTGGATTGACATGACCTGCGCGCCTTATCGGGATTTAGACGGTAACATTGTCGGCGGCATTGCCATCGTTCGCGATATTACCGAAAGCAGGCAAAAAGACGAAATGCTCCGCATTAGCGCCATTGCTTTTGAAACCCAAACGGCGATGATTGTCACCACCCCCAATTTTATAATATTGCGGGCGAATTCAGCTTTTTCCAAATTAACCGGTTACAGTACTGAGGAAGTGATCGGTAAAACTCCGCGCATGCTGAGATCAGGCCGTCATGGCAAAGAGTTTTTCAAAAGCATCATCAATATCTTGAGTGAGTCTGGGCATTGGCAGGGAGAGATTTGGAACCGACGCAAAAATGGCATGATCGATGCCGAATGGCTGACTATTTCTGCGGTTAACAATCCGGAAGGCGATGTATCCCATTATGTCATCGCTTTTTCCGATATTACCGAAAACAAAGATGCCATTGCGGAAATACATCGTTTGGCTTATTACGATCCGCTCACCCATTTACCTAACCGCCGTTTACTGCAAGACAGGCTGGAGCAGGAATTGGCGGCTTCCATCAGGAATGGCATGCATGGCGCAATCCTGTTTTTAGATCTGGACAATTTCAAGGCACTCAATGATACACGCGGTCATGATGCCGGCGACCAACTATTGATTGAAGTTGCGCGACGTTTACGTGCCGAAGTTAACGAGGGCGACATTGTTGGGCGATTAGGCGGCGACGAGTTTGTCGTATTGCTGGAAAACCTGAGCGTGGAAGCCGACGAAGCGGCTATTCTGGCTAAACAGTCAGCAGAAAAATTGCTGCGTGCGTTAGCCAAGCCCTACTTTTTCGATGACTACGAATTCCATTGCTCGACCAGCATCGGCATACGCTTATTCCGCGAGCAAGAAACAGTAGAAAAATTGCTGCGCCATGCCGACCTCGCGATGTATCAAGCCAAGACATCCGGCCGTAATACCTTGTGTTTCTTCGACCCCACCATGCAGACGATGGTGACAGCCCGCGTTAACATGGAAAAAGACCTGCGCAGCGCCTTGGAACACAATCAGTTCAAACTTTATTACCAATCCCAAGTCACTGAGAGCGGTCAAATTGTCTCCGCTGAAGCGCTCATACGCTGGCAACATCCGGAGCGCAATCTGGTGTTGCCCCATGAATTTATCCAACTGGCAGAAAAAACCAGCTTAATCCATCCGATAGGCCAATGGGTGCTGGAAACCGCCTGCGCCCAACTTAAGGACTGGCAGGGTAATGAACAAACCGAAAACCTGCAGCTTGCGGTTAACGTAAGTGCACAACAATTCCGGCATCCCGAGTTTGTAGCGCAGGTGCGGAAAACATTGGACGACAATGAGATAAAGCCTGACTTGCTCAAACTTGAACTTACCGAAAGCCTGGTGCTTGAAAATATCAACGATACAATTATTAAGATGCACAAACTCAGGGATATCGGCGTGCGCTTTTCGCTGGATGATTTTGGCACGGGATATTCTTCATTTTCTTATTTGACCCAACTACCGCTGGATCAATTAAAAATTGACCGGTCGTTTGTACGCAATCTCGGAGTTAAATCAAGGGATGCGATCATCGTGCAGACCATCATCGGCATGGCGAGCAATCTCGGCATAGAAGTTATTGCCGAAGGCGTCGAGACGGAGTCCCAACGTTATTTTCTGGAGCAGCACGGCTGCCCGATGTGGCAGGGTTATTTATTCAGCAAGCCGGTACCGGTTGAAAAATTTGAAACTTTGGTCAGGTTAAATAGTTAACGACAGAATATTTTGTAGCTACCCAATTAGAAGCCTCGCAATTCTCAAGAGTTTTCAGTTTTTCGTTGAAATCCCACTAAAGGCGAACATAAAAAAGCAGTAAATATTCCGATGCCAACGGTAAACCCGAAAGCATGGACGACCTCGGTAGAGCTTACCGCCAATAACCCGAAAGCCAGCAAGGTGGTTAACGCCGACAAGGTCACGGCAAGGGAAGTGCTGCCGCGCTTGTTTTCATAATGGGTGTTTTTTGCAATGCCAGGATTCTCCGTCATGGCAAAAAATACCGCATCATCCACGCCAATGCCTAATACCAGCAGCAACGCGAACAGATTAAATAAACTGAACAATTGGTGAAACCAGCCCGACATCGCCAGCGACACCAACGCCGCCAACACCGGCACAGAAATGATGGCTAACGCCTTACGCCAACTTAACCTAAAACCCAAACCGGCAAAAACCAAAGCATAGGCGACGGCGATCAACGCGCTTATCCTGATTCTATAGCGTTCAAACAATGCAGAAATTTGCCCCACTTGATCGACCCAAGCCACGCCGGGTAGTTTTTGCAAATCGGAAAATTCCGCCAAATCATTAATGCCGGTCAACGTCACCCTGCTTGAACAGCCGCTAGCATTGCATCCCAACCATAACGCTTGCTTGCTGGCATCGACAGAAGTTAGCCAATCGCCAAGCGAAAGCGTTTGCCTATGAGCCTCTTTAAAGCGTTTTATTTCCTCGTCTACCGCTTGCATGCTAAAACCCAAATCGACCATATAATTTTTCAATAAACCGGATTGGTACAAGGTTTTATCCAGCACTTGGTAATTTTCCTGTTGGGTCCGTTGATCCATCCAAAAATCGCTCAACCCTTGAAAGGTTTTAAGTTTTTTCTGCTGGGTTAACCTACCTAACCGGATTAGCAATTGCTGCTCGTTCTGACGCCATTCGTTAACATCCCGCCCTGAAACCAGAAAAAACTGGTTTTCCGGACTCACCGGCAGTAATTGCTTGATTTTTTCCGCTGCACTCATTAATTCAGGCGATGCGGATTGCAACAAGCGCACGTCATCGCGTGGATTAAGCTGCCAAAGGCCGCCAATAATGAATAAAGAAAGCAATGGAACCAGCCAGCGACGATGATAGGTTAACCAGGAAGGCCAATGTTGTTGCCAGTAATTCGCAAACTTAAACATCATAGGCTGATGACCCGGATTAAATCCGGTTAACAGCAAGGGAAACAACAAAACAACGGTTAACCAGGCGAAGAGCAAGCCAACCGCCGAAAACAACGCGACTTCCTGCAAGCCCGGAAAGGGTGACAATACCAACCCGGCGTAACTTAATACGTTGGTTAACAAACCCACTAAGAGACCAAAGAAAACATGTTTCAGGCCAAATCGCGGCTGCCAGTCCTTGCTGCTGAAACTGTCGCAAACAAAATGCAGCGCATAATCATCCGCCACGCCGACCAAACTGGCGCCGAATACCAGGGTAATGATGTGGATTTTTCCAAACACCATCACGCTAATCACCCAGGCCGCCAGCATGCCGCTGCCAATCGCTAGAAACGACAACAGCAACGGTATTGGACTTCTGAAAGTTAACAACATCAAGGCAATGATGCCGATGCTTGAACCCAAGCCAACGGTAGAAATCTCCTGTTTCGCGGAATCGGCACCGTAGGCGGTAAATAAAGGCATGCCGGTCACCAGCAACTCACCGTCGCTGGCATGAATATCGGCTTGTATTGTCTTAACCAATTCCAGCAAGCTTTCCAATTTGTCTAGCTGCAAATTTTTATCTTGCAAGTCGGACATGACCAAAGCCCAGTGCCGATGGCTGTCATGCAATACGACAATGCTTTGCTCTACATTAAGATTAACCGGCGTTTGCGATTTTAAATAACGGATAAGCAGCAATAAGGGATCGCGTTCCAGGTTGGGCGCAGTCATTTGTCCCATCGGGCCATATAGCGCCGCCAGATTTTTGGTTAGCAACGCTTTCGGATCGGTATTCAATAAGCGTCTGGTTTCTTCATCCAATAACTGATAGCGATATGGAAACAGTTTTTGATATTGCTTGATGAATTGCTGCTGCGGCACTTCCAGCACGATGTCTTTAAATAGCTTGCTCTGCTCTAATTCCTTTTGAAGTAATCGGGCTTGCCCGATTGCCGCTTCCGGCGTGCTGCCGCCGGTTAACCAGATCAACTTGCGGTCACGCTGCTCGTTGTGCTTTTGGATGGCCAGGGCAACATCGGGTTGCTGCTCTGTGGAGGGCAATAAAGCCAGAAAACTTGTCTCCAGCCAGTTTTTGCTCATCAACCTACCACCCAGCCCAATTAACAGCAGCATGGTCAACAACCAGATTGCCGCGGTTAACTTAGGGCGATATATGTTCAAAATCGGTTTGCTGCTCTAGGGTTAACCGCACAGGATGGGTTATTTGGATAAACTCAATCTTGGTTAAATTGCCGCCAGTCTCCTGCATTTCCAAAGCTCGCAACTCGCTATCGCCGTTAAGATGAATCGAACTCATCACTTTTTTTAGCATTTCATCTTTCGGAGTTAAGGTTAACTGCCATGACTTTTTTTGCTGTATTCCAGTAATGGTGAAATTTTCACTCAACTTAACCAATTCGCCACCCAACAAGGCTTTAAATACCTTGCCGAAAGCGGCAGGAAGATTTTGCTCTCCTTCTTCGCTCACCAAATGGCTTTCATTGAGCAGAAGTACCGAAGTTATCGGTGTTAACGTCTTCCAGATAACCCCCTTATTTTGGTGATAGGTGAAGGTGCCTGTCGAAACTAAAGGTTGTTTTAAGAATTTTAACCGTTTTTCCTGATGAAATTGTCCTTGCGTAATCTGTGCTTTGGCAAGGCCAGCCATAATATTGTTAATCAGGCCATCGCTGTGTGCATGTCCGAATAGAACCAGAAACAGCAATACTATTCTTATGAAGAACACTGAGTTAATGTAACTTTTTCTCAAACTAAAACCCTTAACAAACGACACGTTACAAACAGGCGGAGCATGGGCGACGATTATAGAATTTTATCAGAGCAAGCTCTATGCAAATTCTTATGGCATTTCGATTCTGCATCAAGAACCTTGTAAAACTTCCACCTGTTAACAAAGTTGTGTTTACTTTAAAGATTCGTCCATTCCAGCCCAAACTTCGCCAGATATTTTCTTAACCGGTCCGCATCATTGGTACTACCGCGTTGTGTGCGGGAAACCGAAAACAAACTCCGTCCCGCTTCAGACAAGTTTCGGCATTCCTTGCATACACCCAGCACTGCCTGCAATTGCAAACGGTCGAACAAATCCAGTTCGGCGATTTGTCCGGCGCTTAGCACACTCAAAAGACCATTATTTTCAATATCGGGGCATTCACCCCACAAATTTAGCAGGCGCTCGATTTCCTGGTCAACCAAACTATCATTGATTCGCCCGCCATCGGTTAAGGTCGCCAAGCGCTGGACGGATGCCCCCAAATCGCGAAAATTGCCTAACCAGGGAGCGGAACTCGATGTGGCAAACTTCAGGTATTTTTGCCGCGCCTCCTTATTAAAGCTAACCTTATGCCCAATGTCAGTCGATTGACGGGCAAGCAGATAATCGATGTTCGGCTCAATATCTTCGGGACGTTTGGCGAGTAAAGGCAACGCATACGTCCACAAATTAATACGGGCAAACAAATCTTCGCGGAATTTTCCTGCTAGCACATCTTTGCGTAAATCGCGGTGCGTACCGGCAATCAATTGAAAATCGCTGGCAACCAGCTTATCGCCGCCGACCGGATAAAAATCCTTTTCCTCTATGGCTTTCAACAGCATGGCCTGTTCATCCGCCCCCAGTTCGCCGATCTCGTCGAGAAAAAGCAAGCCTTTGTTGGCGCTTCGCAACAAGCCGCCGCGGTCTTGCTGCGCACCGGTGAATGCGCCTTTCACATGCCCGAACAAAGCGGAGGCTGCACCGTCACCGCGCAAGGTTGCGCAATTGACTTCGACAAACGCACCGGTAATTTGATGTCTATTTTTTTTCAGTTCATACACCCGTCTGGCGAGTAACGACTTACCCGCGCCTGTCGGCCCCATCAACAACATCGGCGCTTTCGAGCGCACTGCGACATGTTCTATTTCGCCGATCATCCGGTTAAACGCCGGGTTTCGGGTTTCAATACCCGACTTCAACAAGGTTATGGCATCCGCCTGTTCCTTGGCAAAACGTTGGGCGATCGCATCGTAATGACTCAAGTCCAGATCGATTAACGCATAGCTGCCAATCAACCCGCTGCTTTGATTGCGGGGAGGCGAGGTTTGCAGCAACACACCGGGAAAATAATGCGCTTCCACCATTAAAAACAGGCAAATCTGAACCACATGGGTGCCCGTGGTTATATGTATCCAGTATTCTTCCTTGTCGGTATCAAACGGGTATTGTCCGGCAAAATCGAACAGCGCCGCATAAACCTCGCCGAAATCCCACGGGTCGACAATATTGATTTCCACAGGGATAACTTCAGTTTCGGGTGAAACCGAGGCAATATCAGTTTTTACTTGCTGGATTAACGTTTCGTATTTACAGTCATAAAGCAATACCATCCGATGGATAATTAAATCCTCGTGCTGGGTTAACGACACGGTCGGCCGCCATTTTTCCCAACGAGAGCTTGACGTTCCTGAATCCAGTTGCGAACCGATAAACCCTATGACGACCTTTTGTTTCATGATAATTATTTATAATTTTTATCCATATATCTATATTTTATAGTATAAGCCAAGCAAAGAAATCTATCACCTTTAGCTAAATAAAATTTATAAATATCAATATAAACATAAATTTAACAACTATATTAACAATATTTTATATATTGGCACGTCTTTCGCTTAATCCCGTTTAGGAATTAAATAAAAATACGTTTTTAATTAATCGCCGCTAATACATAACATAAAGCAAAGAAATTTGGAGAATGCAGCCATGCAACCCGAAAACTACCAAGTGATGCAAGAAGGCAACGGAAAACCGATCAAGCTATGGACGCACGGCGTGCCGGTTGAAGATGAAGCTAAGGCGCAATTGCAAAATATTGCCAAGTTGCCGTTCATCTTTAAGCACGTGGCGGTAATGCCGGACGTGCATTTGGGTAAAGGCTCAACCATTGGTAGCGTAATTCCCACATTAGGCGCAATCATCCCGGCGGCGGTCGGCGTGGACATCGGCTGCGGGATGATGGCGGCGCGTACCAGCCTAACTGCTAGTGATTTGCCGGATAACCTGCACGGCTGGCGATCTGCGATTGAGAGCGCAGTGCCGCATGGCTTGTCGCGTACGCGCGGTGGCCGCGATAAAGGTTCTTGGGAAAATACATCGACCCATGTGGATAAACAATGGGCGGAATTATTACCGGAATTTGAAGCGATCTGTGCCAAACATAAATGCTTGAAGAACACCAACAACCATAAGCACTTGGGAACGTTGGGAACCGGCAACCACTTCATCGAAGTGTGTTTGGATGAAAGCCAAAATGTGTGGTTTATGCTGCATTCCGGTTCGCGCGGGGTGGGGAATCGTATTGGGACGCACTTTATCGAACTGGCGAAAAAGGATATGGAAAAGTTCTACATCCAATTGCCGGATAAGGATTTGTCGTACTTCCCTGAAGGCACGGAACATTTCAATGACTACGTGCAAGCGGTGCATTGGGCGCAGGAATTCGCCCGCCGTAACCGCGAGTTGATGATGCAAAATGTGGTCGCGGCGATCCAGGCGATTTGCCCCAAGCCTTTTACCGCGGATGTGGAAGCGGTGAACTGCCACCATAACTATGTACAACGCGAACACCACTTTGGGCATAACGTACTGGTAACGCGCAAAGGTGCAGTAGCTGCGTGGCCGGGGCAGATGGGGATTATTCCAGGCTCGATGGGGGCAAAGTCGTTCATCGTGCGCGGAAAAGGTCAGGCAGAATCCTTCTGCTCATGCAGTCACGGTGCCGGTCGAACTATGTCCAGAACCGCTGCGAAAAAGCGATTCAATGTTGCCGATCAAATCGCGGCAACGCAAGGCGTGGAATGCCGAAAAGATGCCGATGTCATCGACGAAATCCCGATGGCGTATAAGGACATCGATGCGGTGATGGCGGCACAAGCGGACTTGGTGGAGATTGTGCATACCTTAAAGCAGGTAGTTTGTGTGAAGGGGTAATTCTATGGCTTCCAAGTCTCAGCTTGGAAGCCAGCTATAGGCAATAACTTGTTTTTCTTGCTCATGGAAATAAACTGCAATTATATGAATTTTGTAAAGTGCTAGATTAAACCGAACTAGACTTGAACTTTGGGCAAACAATAGATGATTCCATTAACAATAGGTAAAGGCGTAGAAAGCTACTCGCTATATTTTCCATTTTCAATACTGAAATCGGCTAAAGAATTTCAACTTTCACTTTTCATTGAACAATTGAAAACTAAGCTTCCCGAAGTTAGAAACATTGAAAGCATAGATAGCAAAGGAATCTTTATCATTAAATTTTCTGGAATTGAGACACATGCACTAGCGGTAAAAACATTTAACCTCATAAGGAAGATATTTATCAATCTGGCTATTGAAAGTAACGTGGCTATATATTTTGATGATTCATACTCAGAGCCAGAACCAAAACTGTTTTGTTTTCCAGGAAGTTGGGATCACGGATTAAAACAAGGTTGGCAACCTGACGAAGAATCTGGATGTATTCAAATAGACGGTGTGGTAAACATCCTAAACCCTGTAATTGTCCCAGAGCATAAGCGCATAATTGATGTTGAGGGTGTTGTAGGGTGTTTAACTAAAGAAATTAATCCAAGTTTATTTGAATCCACGATTGATGATGTTCTATCAGAAAATTTTAACCCAAATAGTTCAACCAAGATTAATCTTGCTGCAAAAGCATATATTAATGCGCTTTCAGTCGATAACAATTACCTAAAGTTTTTAAGTTTTGTAACCTGCCTTGAAATATTGAGTGAAGAAAACAAAAGAAACGAAATATTTCAAAAAGCGCTTAATAAGGCTATTAAAGCTGTAAATGAACTGACTAATGAATCTAATAATGAAGAATTTATAAAATCAATTGGTACTATTGCTTCATCAATGGGAAAGCAAAAATACCAATCAAAAAAAGAACAAATTGAAGCGCTTGTGGAATTAAATGAAGCAGAAATTATCGCTAGATTACCACCTGATCATCCAAGCAGAAGCGACCCACGTTCTGCAGTGGAAAAAATTTACAGCTTAAGAAGTAAGGTTGCACATTCCGCGACCTTTGGAGCTGATATTAATGAGGATATTCATAGGGCAAATCAATTTGCCCATGTCGTTGCAAAAGCAATACTTAAGTACGCACTTATTTTTTATTAAAAAAAATTAAAAAATTTTAAAATTGAACTGTAGGTTGTACAAAAATATAAGGCGCATAGTTTGCGACACCAATATCATCATCAACTTACGAATCAAAACAAATGACAATCCAAATAGACGGCTCACAAGGCGAAGGCGGTGGCCAAATCTTACGTACGGCTTTATCCTTGTCCATCATCACCGGACAAGCCGTCCAGATTAAAAACATCCGCGCCAAACGCAAAACGCCGGGTTTGATGCGTCAGCATTTGACCGCCGTAAATGCGGCGGTGGCGATTTCAGGTGCGGAAGCTATTGGTGCGCAAGTCGGATCAACCGAACTATGCTTTAACCCAGGCAAGGTGCAAGGCGGCGAATACAACTTTAACATCGGCACGGCGGGCAGTTGCACCTTAGTGTTGCAAACTGTGTTGCCGGCTTTGTTGATGGCAGCACAGGAAAGCCGAATTGTGATTACCGGCGGTACGCATAATATGATGAGTCCCCCATTCCATTTTTTGCAACGCGCTTTTATCCCACTGTTAAAGCGCATGGGTGTTGAAGTGGAGCTGCAGTTAAATCGATTCGGCTTTTATCCGGCAGGCGGCGGTGAAATCATGGCAACAATTAAACCCAGCACTCGCCTTACGCCGTTGCATTTGGACAATCGCGGCGAACGGGTTAAGGATTATGCGGAAAGTTATTTTGCAGCGTTGCCTGCCCATATTGCTGAACGTGAACTCGCTGTGGTGAAACAAAAGTTATACTGGAGGAATGAACATTTGTTGATGCGGGAAATTAACCGCGACCAAGGGCCGGGAAACGTGTTGTTGATTACGGTGGAACATGAACACGTCACCGAAGTCTTTACCGGTTTTGCCGAGCGCGGCGTGGCGGCGGAAGTCGTTGCCAAAGGTGCGGTTGCCAAAGCGCAAAAATACTTAACCAGCACGGCAGCTGTTGATACCTATTTAGCGGACCAATTGTTGATGCCAATGGCTTTGGCGGGCGGCGGCTCATTTACTGCCACCGAATGGAGCCAACATGCGGCAACCAATGCGGAGGTTATCAGCCGTTTTCTTCCTGTCAGGATTGAAACAGAAAAGGCGGATGACGGACTATTCAAGGTTAAGATTTATATCGATCTTAACCTTGAAACGATTTGGGCTAAAGTTTAGCAACCAAAATAGGAAAAACTTAACCCTGCCTATACATGCTAGTCGTAGCTATAGTGCTTGCGTAATGGCTTGATGACTTGCCAATGGCTGTTCAGGCCTTCAGGGAAAACCACCAAGTCACCGGGCAGAATCCTGACTGGCTCGCCACCTTCGGGCGTCACCAGAATTTCGCCTTCAAGCACATAGGCAGTTTCTGTTGCATCAAAGTCAATAGGAAATTCAGAGACTTCTTTTTCCCAAATCTCCCAATTGGCAACGCCTAATTCTTTTAAACGGTTTTCGCTGGGGTTATGTTCTATCGTGATTTGTGGCATGTGTTTCCTTCATAAAAATGTTAACCAAGGATGAATTTTAACATTTTTCAGTCATGCCCTCCGGTTAATCGCCCGCACCGCCTAATTTTGCTCTAGCGCACCCTGAAGCCGGGTAATCCAGGGCGTATTGGTAAATGGATCGACATGGAAAGCTAACGCTTCAGGTTTATGCAGCAAGCCTTCTTCGCTGGAAGCGTTGGGATTTAACTTCCGCTTTTCGACGAAATCTACCATCCGCCGGATGTTGTAGATTATCAATACCCGATTCCCGGTTTTATTGGGATAGATTTGATAAGCCACATTGCCCTCATCAAAGCCGGGATTTCTGTTGATGAGCGCATCCAGTTCGGTTAACCGATCCTGGGCGAGATTTTTCAGGAAAGAATCTTGCCTGTTGTGAATCAAGTTAAGTGAATATTTCGTTAACGTTTGCGATTTTTGCTGATGTTGCAAAGAAACGACTTCATCATGGCTGAAATTATAACTTTCCGCGACCAAATAATGTGTGTTGCGTTCGCCATCATTAGCAAACAGGGCGATTTTATCGACCGCGAGATGCTCCAGAGCCATCAGAAATGACTGCGGCGCGCGTATGTGCTTGTCGATGGTGACCACCCAAGGCAAAGCGCGTCCGGATGATTCGAATCGTTCTTTTACACTGTAGATCACATTGACCCGTTGCAATTCTTCCTCACGACCCGCCGGCTTAACCAGAAAGGCGTCCACCGCGATGATCTGGGTGTGAAAACCGCTCGTCTTGAATTGTTCGACCAGGTTGAAATATCGGGGGTAATAAGGGATTCCGGTGCCGTCATACAAAATATTGATGTTGTTATGTTTGGCGTATTCTGCCACCGAATCCCGCAACCGATTGGCAAAAGGTTCTACAAACACGTAGTCATCGCTGTGATGACCGGCGGCGGTTAACACCCGATATAGATCGCTTTTTTTGCGAAATTCATCCAGCGAGGCAATCACAAAATTATCGCCGCACTGCGCCCGAGCAAAATCTTCCACCACGGTTTTACCGGCACCCGCGCCACCCATCGATAAAAACAGCTTAGGTTTAGGATCAGGAGTTTTGCCTTTGAATAGTTCAACTTGCAAGCCGTCCAGTTTTTTTGAGATTTTACTGATTCGCTCGTAAGCAATGGCGACCGTTCTAACGAGCCTTTCGTCCTCACCCGCCGCATCCAGTAACCTTGATTTAAGCGTCTCGTTATTCGCTAAATGAAATATCGCTGACTTATCGCCAACCACTTCTTTAAGTAGTTCCAACAGCTCGATATGACTTGGCGAACGCAGTCCGGTCAGCAGGTTAACATCCAGACAGAACAGAGGAGCGCCGCCATCTTTACCGATATGGATGCCGTCAATGTCGTACTCCTCACCTGGACGTAAATCTTGAGTGTCGGGCAAGTAACCAATAATGCTGTCAGCGGAGCAAAAGGGATAATCCGCCAGATGCTTGCCAGTAATAAACAATTCCTGCTGGATTGTAAAAAACGGCACCAAGCCGCCATTAACCAGCACCAGACATTCAACGCCTTCGGGCGTAGTGTGCGCGAGAAAAGGGATGCCGGAAACATATTTTTTATTTTCCGGCCAGCGCCCATAACCGTTAGCGATATTCTGCAAGCTGATACAGCGGGTTGGATCCATCGCATGTTGAAATGCGACAACGATTTGTTTGTATTCGCTTTTTAGATTATGCAAAGCATCTGCATCTGACGCATCGATGCGGCGAAAATCGATACCTTGCTCATAGACGCTTTTAAAGGCGGGCAATTTACCCAGAAGGGTCATAAAGAAATCCAGGGTTAACCGATTGCCATAAGCAAAAGGCCGCACGACACGCATTTTTTGGTAAAAATTTGCCAATCTTTCGGCAATGTTTTCAGAGCGGAAGGCAAAACCATTATGATCGAAAATCGCCGTATCTCCGTTTGCGTCGCCATCCATCACCAGGCGTTCTACAATTTCGCGAAACTCTTTTCTTTTCGCGGCATTGGTCATGGCACCCGGACGATGCGGAACAGTTATCTGCTCTTTCCAATCACAATAAATTTCCCGGTGAATCCTCGAAAACAAGCCGGTTAAATAGGATACCCGCTTGGTTTGATCGTGAGAAATCGTGCCCAACGCTTCCTGCTGCAACGTCATAAGCAACGTCGAACCTTGCGCGACCGCCAGCGCTGTACGTAGTTTTTTTAGTTGCCTGTAAGATGGCAGCGTATCGCGGAAACTTGACCCTGCCTTTACGCTCGGATTCAATAAGGTTTTAAGCAGATTATCCATACTGTTGTTTGCTGGAAATATATTTAATTGGGAACGGGGACTTTTTAAACATATTTTATAGTCGAATGATTTATTGCTTCTGAAATATCTTAAATGATATAAAGCGTTGAAATCGTCATTGTTAACTTTGCGGGGAATGAGCCATGCGTAAGCGAATTATAAAACCGGCAGAGCAAAATTCATTTGATTTAAATGAGCACTGGCTGAATTTGGAGAAAGTGGCAGACGTTGAGCTTACCTCAGAAGATGCCGAACATCCCATCGAAAATGCGCTATGGCCTGTAAGCCATGCAGGCTGGCGCGCCGGAGAGCCGGGCGAACAAACCATCAGGCTGATTTTTAATCCACCACAACATATCAGCCGGATCAGGTTAAGTTTTACGGAAACGAATGTTGACCGAACGCAGGAATATCATCTGCAATGGTTGCCTCATGACGGAACGACCATTCTGGAAATAATACGTCAGCAGTGGAATTTCAGTGTACATGGTTCAACGCACGAAGCGCATGACCACCATGTTAACTTGCCTCAGGCCGCCATGCTTGAGTTGATTATTAATCCGGATATCAGCGGGGGAAGTACCCACGCCACATTGGATGAACTACGTTTAGCTTGATCTGCTTAACCTTGACAGGTTAATGACAGCGTTTTGCGAACTGCCATCAATTGTAAATGGATGGGCCACTATTGCCCCTTCCTTTAAACCGGGTAAACGAAGCGCCTTGATGCCCCAATTTCCAGCAATTTTGACGCCCCTTCATGCCCGCTCTTTTCTCAAAATTGCTGAGCCATAAGTAATGTTACTTACGTAACCGTACGAATATTTTTATTTTTCCATAACTATTATCTTGATCCTACCCAAATAAGCAGCCTCGGCAGGGTTAATTGAATCTGAGCCTACTTATTAACCTGGGTGGGCTTGATGCTCGTTCTTATAATTAGGGCAGGTTTAAGGCAATATTTCAGCTAAAACTGAGCGATGGCATATTGTGACCTATAGCGAGAAAACAGCTAGGACAGGGCTTTTGACTTAACAATCTCAAATTTTCTTTTTTGGAGGACTTCAAATGAAAAAACTACTCGCGACTGCGGTTTTATTGTTGGGTGCTGCAGGAAATGCGGGCGCAGCAGCAACCACTATTAATTTTGATGATACAGTAGCGCCAGGGTTGTTTGCGAGCACGCATTCTTTAACCAATGAATATGCCCACCTCGGAGTTACTTTTGGAGGCGGAGGCGCTATTCTTGACCAATCAGGCAGTTTTGGAGTAGATGCTCATAGCGGACGTCAGTTTTGGGCTTTTAATAACGTTACCTATGCTACTGGCCCAGGAACAATTAGTTTTGACAATTTAGTCAAAAATGTATCGATTTATGCTGCTGGCGGTTATTTTGATGGCACCTTTACTCTAAATGCTTATGACGTCAATCATATCTTGCTTGGTTCTACCTCGTTGACAACCGCCACTTGGGGATTGCTATCGATTGAGCTTAACGGAATTAAGTCAATTGAACTGTTGTCAGATGCCCCTCACTACGTATATGACGATCTCAATTTTAGTTCTAAAAATATCACTCAAACACCGATTCCAGCCGCTGCTTGGCTTTTCGGTTCAGCATTTGCTGGTTTGTTAGGCATAGTTAAACGGAAAAATGCATAACAGGCTGCTTCTTAGATTTTTCCAATAGGATTTTTGAACACTAAACGCCTTTGGGCGGTTAGTGTTTTTTGGGAGTTTTGCGTTCATTAATTTGCCTGAGGCAGCTTGTGCGTAGGCATGGGAGTGGCAATTTTACTTATAAAGAAATAAACTTGTACAATCGCACGAGCCGTTTTTCCTTGTTGTTAACCTTTGTTAACAACAACGCTTGATTCCCTGCCATAATCCGTCTTGCCAGTGCTTGAAAAATTCCGCTTTCGACAAAGGCGTTTCTCCGGTCGCATGGTGATGCTCGGCAAAATGCTGCAAATAGCGTTCGTAAGCATCGTCTCCGGATAATTGCCGGATGCCTTGCCAAAGGCTTTTAAGCTTGTTTTTCATCAATTCCGCACCCAGTCTTCCACCAGCCGGCTTGGAATATGCGGGGTTTCCGTTAACGGCAGAACCGGTTTGCCGTTAAGGTATCGAATGACCACTCGAAGCATGTCCAACACGATTAACCATAATAAAGCCGCAAAACAAATCGTAATGTAGCCGTCCAAATGCAGGTTAAAAATTAACTTGGGTGCAATGCTTGCTTTTTCTGGAGCTAACGTTCCCAAGGCAAGTTTATGGGTTAAATCGTCCGCTGCGGCAAAAAATCCAATACGGATGTCAGAGCTGGTAATTTTTTGCCATGCCGCCGTAGTGGTGATAACGATTAACCACGACAAAGGCAAAGCCGTAACCCAAACATATTTCAATTTGTTCGACTTAACCAAGATACCCGTCGCCACCGACAAGGCGATCGCCGCCAGCATTTGATTGGCAATGCCGAAAAGCGGCCATAAAATGTTAACCCCGCCGTTTGGATCGATCACGCCGATGTAGAGGAAGTAACCCCAGGCGGCGACTACCAGCGCACTGCTTAACATCACCGAAGGCAGCCATGAGGTTTCGCCCAATTTCGGCCAGATATTGCCCAGGATGTCCTGTAGCATGAAACGGCCAACACGAGTTCCGGCATCCAGGGTGGTTAAGATAAAAATCGCCTCGAACATGATGGCGAAGTGATACCAAACCGCTAACAAGCCATCGCCAAATGCGCTGCCAAAAATACTCGCCATGCCGACCGCCAAAGAGGGCGCACCGCCAGTCCGGGCAAACAGGGTCGTTTCACCCATCTGCTGGGCAAGATGCTGCATCTGGTCAACAGTAACCGGAAAGCCCCAGCCTGATATGACCTCGACGACCTTGCCCGCTTCCGTGCCGACAATGCCGGCGGGACTGTTGATGGCAAAATACACGCCCGGTTCCAATACTGTTGCCGCAACCATTGCCATGATTGCAACGACCGATTCCAGCAGCATTCCGCCGTAGCCGATCATGCGAATATCTTTTTCGTTTTCCAGTAATTTAGGCGTCGTTCCCGATGACACTAAAGCATGAAAACCGGAAATCGCCCCGCAAGCAATCGTGATAAACACAAAAGGAAACAATTTGCCGCCGAAAATGGGACCGGTACCATCAACAAACTGGGTGATCGCGGGCATTTTAACGTCCGGCCTTAAAAATATGATCGCTACCGCAAGTAGGGTAATCGTCCCCAGTTTGATGTATGTGGACAAGTAATCGCGCGGCGCCAACAACAGCCAGACCGGCAAAATGGCGGCGGCGAAACCATAGATCATAACACCCCAAGCCAATGTTAACCCTTCATGGTCAAACCAAAGCCGCATAGTTTCCTGCTTGTCTATCCAGCCACCCGCCGCCACTGACAGGAGCAGTAAACCAACGCCTAAAGCTGAAGCCTCCAGAATCTGACCGGGACGGAAGTGCCGCATATAAATTCCCACGACCATCGCGATAGGAATGGTAGCCGACACGGTAAATGTCGCCCAAGGGCTGTGTTTCATGGCGTTAACCACCACCAATCCCAGGACGGCGATCAAAATGATCATGATGGCGAAAGTCGCTATCAACGCCGCCGTACCACCCAGAACGCCGAGTTCATCCCGCGCCATCTGACCCAGACTTTTAGCATTACGGCGCGTCGACAAGAACAAAGTGACCATGTCCTGAACGCACCCGCCCAGGACTGCGCCAAACAAGAGCCAGATGGTGCCGGGCAGGTAGCCAAATTGCGCCGCCAGGGTTGGACCTACCAGCGGCCCCGGCCCCGCGATCGCGGCGAAATGATGGCCAAACACAATCCAGCGGTTGGTCGGTATAAAATCATGTCCGTTGTTCAACCTTTCGGCTGGCGTTGCCCGGGTATCGTCGATTACCAAAACGGTTGCCGAAATCCAGGCAGCATAGAACCGGTAGGCGATGGCATAGATACAAAGCGCCGCCGTAATAAACCAGAGCGCATTGATACTTTCGCCCCGGTTAAGCGCAATCCCGCCGACCGCAGAAGCGCCCACTAAGGCGATAAGCGGCCAAATCAAACTGGATAATTTCATTTACTGTGACGCTTTGGAAGTTGGGGTAAAATTCAACATCGGCACCGACCCACCCGGCACCATGGTGCTCGGCAATTCGCCATTCCAGCGCTCCGCTTGCACCAAACCGATCAGGTTTGGGTTATCCCGTAAGGCTTGTCCCCTTGCCTTGATCGCCTCAGCCTCAGCTTCGCCTTTCATTTTGATGGCATCCGCTTCCGCCTGCGCTGTTGACCTTTCCGCGTCAGCTTTTGCCTGAGCCTGAGTTAACACAATTTGCGCCTGTACTTTTTCGCGTTCGGCATTTTGCCTTAATTTCAACACTTCCACTTCCGCGAGCATGCGTTGTTCGACGGAATCCTCATATGCGCTGGAGAACTTAATATCTTCGATTTGAACGCTTTCAAGGACGATGGCGGATTCGTTTTTAAGAGTCTTGGTGATAGCTATCAGAATGTCATTATTTAACGCCGCCCGTTCCTGAATCGCTTTTACCGCCGTGTACTGGCCGAACACAATCTTCGCCTGTTGCTTGACCACCGGCTCGACGACCCGGTTAACCATGGAGTCCAGACCTTGAAACCGCTCATACAGACTGGCTACATGTTCTGGCGAGGCGTGCAAAGTCACGCTGACATGCATGTTGGCCGCTTGCTGATCGGACGAATAGGAGGTCATTTCCCAACGCACCGTATTGGTTTGCATGGAAATTTTTTCCACCGTATCAATCAAGGGCAACTTAAAGCCTAGCCCGGGGGTTGCGACATGCGATAAAGCGCCAAGCCTTAACACGACCCCGCGCTCCGTTGCATCCACTGTAAACCAGGTACTGGCGGCGAAAATCAGAAAAATGAGTCCGGCCAAGGCGATTACAATGTTGCGCAAGGCACCCGCCAGATTCAAACTTCCCACATCAATTCCTGGTGTTTTAAATGAGTCTGCCATAGTAAATTTTTGGTAATTTTTTTTTAGACAAGGGACATCAACGAAGCTAACTCGATCTTAGCGACAAAGATCACGCCTTCGGGTTTCTTAATGAAGCTTTTAATGTATCACGCGATCGAAATCAATTAAATCTTAAATATGCTGTTTGCAGATTCAATTAACTTTTTGAGTCAACTAATTGTTGTTTTTTGATTTTTGACGTCGCAATAAAACGCATTTGACTGGTTATCTAGCGTAGAAGTGAAGGGTGCTCAAAAAATCGAAGAATTCAACTTAACCGGCTACTCAATAATTGCCAGCATATTGGCATCCCGGGTAATTACCCAGCGCCCATTCTTTTTTTCGAGGATTGATAGGATATTGCCCGTGCGCTTGATGATATTGCGCCCCACGGTCGGTTTCATGTCAACCGACACATGATTCCAGCAGTAAGCTAAATCGCCAGAGACCTTGATTTCCCTGATTCGGAAAGTCGTCTCAACCTTGAATTCCTCGATGTTTTGCAGTGCCATTTCAAAAGTACGTTTTCCTCTCAATGCCGGCTGCCCTGTCGATAAAAAAACGGCTTCTTCATCCATTAATTCCATAATTTTATCGTGTTGATGCGCTTCTGTGGCATGCAGCCATGTCTCTACCAGTTCACGTATTTCAAGTTCGTCCTCATTCATACAACCCACTCACTGCTTTTGATTTAACTAAAAGCATAGACCAAATCGTAAATTTTAAAGCCCCAAAAATACCGCAAATTGTCTTAAATTTATTCAATATTTGAAACGTCTTCTTGAGCAAGAGTAGTATTCAGAAATTCGCTAATTTCGTTAAGACTGGCAAAGTTTCCAAAGGCCAGCATCAATTTGACATAAGCAGCTTCTATCGACATATTCCAGATTATTTCCGCACCGTGCCCGATAAGCTCACGGGTGCTTTGATAGGCATTTTCTGATTTTAAGGCAGGGGCTAAATACACCGGAATGTTTTGCTCCCGGCAGCGTATTATGAACCCAACCAGCGAATGGTTAAGCCCCCATTGACTGGTGGCGCATGCCGTGCCTGAGTGATAAAGGTCGTGTAAAACCGCCTCAACATGGTTCAGGTTAACATTTGAATAATCCAGGCCCGGGTAAGGCTTGATCATTAAAATCCGGCTTGAGAATTCTGGCTTTAACTTAACCTTGCGGTTAACAAAGCTTTCTTTCGTAATTGTTTTCGACGAGAAATCTTGTCCGTCAAACTGCATAACGCATTTGCCCCGAACGCCGTAAAAATCCCCCGTTAACTGTAACGAACAGGTTAACCTGGAACCCAAATGGATTTGCATGGGTTGCCCACGGTTACGGTAAGGCACAAACACGCCATCAGCGAGATGCTGGCGGATGAACTCAACCGCGCACATAAAATTCGCCAGGCCATTTCCATCCGGATTTTCCAATGGATAATCGCTTGAAACCAGCAATATAGGTTTTTTCAATGCGTGAAAATAAAAACTTACCGCGGCGGCGGAATACGCCAACGTGTCCGTGCCATGCGTGACAATAATGCCGTCATACTGGTCTGGATTGGCCGATTCGATGGCGTCAATTATGATTTTCCACGCCGCAGGCGCAAGGTTTTCGCTTAAAATCTGCAAGGGTTCTAGGGTTTCAAAATGCACGCTTGCCGCATCGGGATAATGTTGCGCAAACAATTGGAGTAATTTGAAAGGCGCGTTGCCGGAAGTATCAATGGTTCCGTCAATCGCCGTCGAACCAATTGTCCCGCCAGTAAACACAACTAAAATCTTTTTCATGTATGATGATCGACTTTCGTTAACTTACACAAAGCATAACAAAGCCGTCACGCCATTCAAATGAAAATATCGCTGATCGTCGCCATGGCGGCCAACCGCGCCATCGGACTGAATAACCAGATGCCTTGGCACTTATCCGCCGACCTCAAACGCTTCAAACAAATCACGATGGGGCATCCTATTGTGATGGGACGGAAAACTTTCGAAGCTATCGGCAGACCGCTGCCCGGTCGAACCAACATTATCGTCAGCCGAAAGTCGAATTATGTTCAAAAAGATTGTCTGGCAGTTGACAGCCTGGATGCTGCTATTCGTGAAGGTTGCAGGTTAGCCGACGAGATTTTCATCATCGGCGGCGCAACGCTTTACGAAGCCACTTTGCCGCTCGCGGATACTTTATACATCACCCAAATCAATCAGGATTTTGACGGCGATACTTTTTTTCCTGAGTTTGATACAGGGCAGTGGCGGGAAGTCGAGCGTGAAGATATCAAGAATGATGCGGCGGTTAACTTTACTTATAGTTTTTTGAAGTTTGAAAAAATTTAAAAAAATTTTTTAAAGTCTTACATCGATTATTTCCTTGGTCGCCAAAAATATTAATTTTTATACAAAAGAAAGTATTTCACTAATTAACAACAAATAATCCAAGTTTTTTAGCAAATATTGGTATCAGTCTTTGTCTGCTTACACTGTATTGGATTATTTCACTGCCAAAACCCTTAACTGGATCTCGTTCAGGAAGCTCATTAAATTCTTGGTCTGTCAGAAGGCAATATCTCATCCAGTGCATTATCCATATTAATTTCCTTTCATTTTCTATTTCTTCACTAAAGTTGCTTAATTCAAATTCATTACATATTTCTTGGTAAGAAACTTTTTTGTGAAGAAGTTTTTCAAAAAAGCTCGGATTTATAACTTTAACTACAGAGAGAAAAACAATTAGTGGTGCAATTATCATTTGTCCTTTCGAAGTCGAGCCATAGAATATGGCGAGATTTGTGTAGACTTTTTCGATTTGTCTGAGTGATAGGTTAAAAAAATCTACTAACGGAAAGATACCGTGATTTATGATTTCGTGGTTTATCCAGCCTTCTAATTCATGTAATTCCACTAACTTTCGACAATACTTGTCCAAATCATTATCGAATGGCTCATTTCTTTTGGGTATTTTCATTTCCAAATTAATGAATTTTTGAAGGTACGTATGCGCATCAATATTTTGACCATAGACACACTTAATTGATTCCTCTAATTGCTGTTTGTGCATTACCAGCACGAAAACAATGTTCTTAACCGAAAATAAGTGTTTAATTTTTTCTAAAACCTCCACTGCAAAGGTAGGCTTACATCGATCAAGCTCATCAATTATTATGACTAATGGTTTATTGCTATTAGTTTCTACATTAATTTTTAATTGCGATGGCAATGTTGATAATAGCTCTCTAAAAGATTGGATTTGCGCAACTTCCTTGGCATGCGAACTTAATCTTTCTTCAATAAAATCACCAATTACACTCGACACCCCCTTTGCGAGATCATCTTTAATATCTTTTAGTTCTTCAATATCACTATCTTTTATTGCGCCAAGTGTTGCCGCTTTTATACCAATTTTGGCTGACCATGACAGCAATTGACCGCCTACTTTTTTCGCTTTATCTTTTAAATCGTCCAACGTTCTGCTGTTTTCAGTGCTGATATTTGCTTCGGCGTAACTTGTGATAGCACTTGCTACAGAGATAAAAGCATCATCAACATAATCGTTTGAAAATGCATCGATATAGATATTTGGAATTTTGGCTTCAGATAATAAGCCTTGCCACATTTTAACGAAGGTGGTTTTGCCTTCGCCCCATTTGCCATCAATTGAGATAACTAATTCATCATCTGAACGGGTGATTAAATTTAATAGTGCTTCTCCATACGGCTTTCGATCAAGTACGTCGTTTTCAAATGCTTCCGTATTTTTAACAACTAAAGGTGGTGTAATAATTCGCATTGTATTTTTTCCATACTAACTCATGATGATCAGTATCAAGCCTTTTCCACAGTCAAAACCGTCCCCTTAATTCCAGTCACTTTCACTTTGGCGTTAACCTCACAGTCTTCTCCTTCGACTTTCCACAGGCCGTCTTCCACCTTAATCTTGCCCTGACCGTTAACGATGGCGTCATGCACCAAAAATGTCCGCCCGATATATTGCGCGCCACGCTTGTTAAGGAAGGGCTGGTCGGTTTTGATGTTTAATTTTTTCCCATAGATTCGCCATACCATGAGGGACATGATGGCGAATATCGAGAACAGCATAATTTGAATGTTTGTACTGAGTAGAGGAAACAACCAGGCGATTAATCCCGTCACTCCACCGGCGACTGCCAGCCACATAAAGAAAAAGCCCGGGGTTAACATTTCCAAAATAAGGAATGCAAACGCCAACACCCACCAATACCAGTAAATAAAGTCCATGGTTAACCCCTACTTATTCTTTTTTCGCGAAGGCGTCCTTCGCCAACTCGGTGATGCCACCCAATGCGCCAATAATGTTGGACGCTTCCAGGGGCATAAATATCAGCTTGCTGTTATTTGCGGAGGCAACCGATTTAAGCGACTCGATATATTTTTGGGCAACGAAATAGTTGATAGCCTGGATATCGCCCTTTGCTATCGCTTCCGAAACCATCAAGGTAGCGCGTGCTTCGGCTTGCGCCAAACGTTCGCGCGCATCGGCTTCGCGGTAGGCAGCTTCCTTGCGGCCTTCGGCTTCAAGGATCGCCGCCTGTTGCGCACCTTCCGCACGTAAAATTTCGGATTGCCGCAAACCTTCAGCCTCCAGAATGGACGCACGTTTCAAACGTTCGGCTTTCATTTGTTTACCCATCGCTTCGACCAAGTCTTTGGGCGGTGAAATATCCTTGATTTCAATCCGGGTAATTTTGATGCCCCAGGGCGTGGTTGCCTCATCCACCACGGATAACAAACGGGCGTTGATTTCATCCCGCTTGGATAATAATTCATCCAGATCCATGGAGCCCATTACGGTACGGATGTTGGTCATGGTTAAGTTCAAGATGGCAATATCAAGGTTCTTGACTTCATACGCCGCTTTCGGCGCATCAATCACTTGATAAAACACCACACCATCGACTTGCACCATGGCGTTGTCTTTGGTGATGATTTCCTGCGAGGGCACGTTCATGACTTGTTCCATCATGACCATCTTGTTGCCCACTCGGTCGAATACCGGGGTAATAAAATTTAATCCCGGCGATAAAGTCCGCGTGTAGCGGCCAAACCGTTCGACCGTGTATTCCATGCCTTGCTCCACGGATTTTACGCTCATAAAAACAAGTACGACGGCAAAGATCAATAAAACTAAAAATACGACTTCTGCGTTCATGAACTACCCCTTGGCTAGTTTGCTAACGTGAAAAACTAAATAATAGTCCTATTCAGGGAATAACGTGAATCCAAGCCAATATTATTACTTACCGTCCTTCATGGACTCTTTCGTTAATTCATTCGGTTAAGTTTTTATACTGCCTTTTAATGTTTGAGCCGTACGCCTTTAGCTTTTCGAGACACCTGTGTGCTTCGGCAAGCGGCGCGAAGTGAACAAAAACTTAAAGCTTCACAAGGCCGAATTTATATTGGTCAAGAACGATAAAATGTCATTCTTTTAGAGATTTTCTTTTTATATATTTGTGTTATGTTGCCAATTCGAACCTTACTGCTGGATAATGCAGCGCAAAATTTTTAGAATTGAGTAAAGGTAAAAGAATGTTAATTCAACATGCGATTAATTTAGGACTTTTAACACTACTGTTTTTTGTTCTGGGTATGATTAAGCCGAAATGGCCGTTGTTCTTTCTGGCAAAACCCACGAGATACCATATTATGGCTGGGGCCACTATACTTTTTATGGTCGTCATGACTATGTATGGCCAAGGCAGAAAAGAGGCTGAATTAGCAAAAAAACATAAAAAACCGATTGAGCCCAGTTCTGTGCCGGCGCCAGCTCCGGTACCAGTGCCTGTCCCGGCTCCAGCACCGAAGCCTTCACCAAAACCGACGAAGTAAACTGATTTATCCTTTACGGCTTAAAGTGTATCGCCAACCAAATGGCATCCGGCTGTGATGATGTGAAATCAACCCGATGTTTTTTATGCGCAGGGAACAGAATAAAATCGCCTTTCTGCAAGACGGCCTTGTTTCCGTCTTGATAACTTATAGTTGCGTGTCCTTGCAATAATAAAACCCACTCGTCCCAATCCTGGTCATACCACTCACTTTTAGGTGTGGTATGACCGCGAGAAACAATGCGCTCTATTTTAATTTCATTGGCTAACACCAAAGTTTCGCACAGTTCTTCAGAAAGCTCAGCCGGGATAAGACTAAAAATATTTCTTAACATGCGTTAATAAACCTTTATTTTTGTGTATTCGGATAGGTTAACCCAGCCGATTTTTAATTAAAAACCAAGTATTTCATACTAAATAGCTATAATTTAGTAAAATGTTAGCGAAATCGTAATTCTTAGCGACAATGATCGAAAATTTAACACCACAACAATGCTGGGAACTTCTGCAAAGCAATCCATCCACCGTCTTAGTGGATGTAAGAACGCAGATGGAACACAGTTACGTCGGCCACCCCATCGGGGCAGTGCATATTCCCTGGAAGGAAGCGCCAGGATGGGAAGTGAATACCGATTTTGTCAGCAGCGTTAACAAAATAGTTTCCGATAAAAATGCCCCGATTTTATTGTTATGCCGCAGCGGGCAACGATCTTTGGCCGCCGCCCAAGCATTAGAGACTGCCGGTTATACCCGGCTGGTAAATATTGTCGACGGTTTTGAAGGGCCATTAGATGCCAATAAACACCGCGGTAACATAGCAGGCTGGCGGTTTAGCGGATTACCTTGGCAGCAAAGTTGATTTAACTGCATTTGACCGAAGTCCGTATTTTAAACACCCAATCCGATAACGCATAAACCTCCCTTTTTCTTCTTACTTAACCGGATTTTGTTATCCGGCAACCTACTTAAATATTACAGTGATTGAAAAATTAAGAAACATCGCCATCATCGCCCACGTTGACCACGGAAAAACCACGCTGGTAGACAAATTATTGCAGCAATCCGGCACGTTCGCCGCCCACACGAAAGTGACCGAGCGCATCATGGATTCCAACGATCTGGAAAAAGAACGCGGAATTACCATTCTGGCGAAAAATACCGCTCTTGACTGGAATGACTATCACATCAATATCGTCGATACGCCTGGACATGCCGATTTCGGCGGCGAGGTAGAACGCGTGCTGTCGATGGTCGACTCTGTGCTTTTACTGGTTGACGCGGTTGACGGCCCGATGCCGCAAACCCGTTTCGTTACTCAAAAGGCGTTTGCTTTAGGGTTAAAACCGATTGTCGTCATCAATAAAATTGACCGTCCCGGCGCGCGTCCCGACTGGGTCGTTGACCAGACCTTCGATTTATTCGACCGCTTGGGCGCGACCGACGAACAACTTGATTTCCCTATTGTTTATGCCTCTGCATTAAATGGTTACGCCAGCCTGGATTCAAACGCAACTGAAGGCGATATGACGCCGCTGTTTGAAACCATTGTCGAAAAAGTCAGCCCGCCGCCGGTTAACATTGAGGGACCTTTCCAAATGCAGGTCTCTAGCCTTGATTACAACACGTATGTCGGGGTCATCGGGATTGGTCGCATACAGCGCGGCATGGTTAAGCCCAACATGCCACTTACTGTTATTAGCCGCGAAGGTGAAGAACGTAAAGGGCGTATTTTGCAGCTGTTTGGTTTTCACGGACTTGAGCGGGTGGAAGTGCCGGAAGCCAAAGCCGGCGACATCATCGCGTTTACCGGCATTGAGAAACTGGAAATCTCAGATACCCTATGCCATCCCGATCATGTCGAGATGTTGCCACCGTTAACCGTCGACGAGCCGACGGTAACGATGACGTTTCAGGTTAACAATTCGCCATTTGCGGGCAAAGAGGGCAAGTTTCTCACCTCACGCCAAATCCGCGACCGCCTGGAAAAAGAACTGCAACATAATGTCGCCCTAAAAGTAGAAGATACCGCCGATCCGGATAAATTTAAAGTATCAGGTCGTGGCGAACTGCATTTGTCGGTACTTATCGAAAACATGCGTCGTGAAGGCTTTGAACTTGGTGTGTCCCGACCGGAAGTGATTATAAAAGAAATCGACGGCGAGAAATGCGAGCCTTTTGAGATGGTTACGATCGAGGTTGAAGAAATTCACCAAGGCGCGATCATGGAGAAAATGGGCGAACGCAAAGGCGACCTGCTTAACATGGTGCCGGACGGCAAAGGTCGCATCCGTTTGGAATACATGGTGCCGTCACGCGGACTCATTGGCTTCCAAACCGAGTTCATGACGTCTACGTCGGGTTCGGGATTGTTTTATCACGTTTTCGATCATTACGGCTCGATTAAAAAGGGCGAAGTGGGCGCGAGAAAACGAGGCGTGCTGGTTTCCATGGTACAAGGCAAGGCATTGGCTTATGCGCTATTCGCTTTACAAGAACGCGGCGAATTGTTTTTGGTGCATGCGGATGAAGTCTATGAAGGCATGTTGGTAGGCATACATTCACGGGCCAACGACTTGGTGGTTAACCCAACGAAAGCCAAGCAGTTAACCAATATTCGTGCCGCCGGTACCGACGAAAACTTGATCTTAACCCCCATCCAAAAAATGACGTTGGAGCAAGCTCTCGAATTTATTGCCGAAGATGAGCTGGTTGAAGTCACGCCAAAATCGATTCGCTTGAGGAAAAAGCTGCTGCTGGAACACGAACGCAAGCGGGCATCCAAAGAGCAAAGTACGGAATAAGCAATAGACTTACGTAAAAAAGCCCCGGACATTGCGTGCGCGGGGCTAAAATCGTCTACTTGGTCATCTGGGGGAATCCTTACCAAGGAACTATAGTGTGCGGAACATGATAGTTCTGATCAATTTGCCTTGACGACGCAGGTAATATTGCCAAAAAATTGCCCCAAATAAAGCAGGCTAAGACGTAACTTCATGTCAGCTAGCACTTACTTGTTTTTGATTAACTGGCCATATTGTTTTCTTTCAGCATTTTGATTATGGTGTATGAGTGTTTTTTAGATTAATTAACCAAACTATCGGCTTCTTGTACTACAATGGCGCGAATTAAGTTAAGATAAATTTACACCCCTAATATTCGCAGTAATAATGATGGATCAACGCATAAGCACCGTCGAACGCAATACGCTGGAAACCCAAATTAAAGTCAGTATCAATCTTGATGGGAAGGGTGAGTCATCGTTTGAGACAGGCGTTCCTTTTCTCGACCATATGTTGGATCAAATTGCGCGGCATGGGTTAATCGATATTACTGTTATCGCTAAAGGCGATCTGCAAATAGATGCCCATCATACAGTGGAAGATATCGGCATTACCCTTGGCCAAGCCTTCAGCAAAGCCATAGGCGATAAAAACGGAATTGTCCGCTACGGTCATGCTTATGTGCCATTGGATGAGGCATTATCCAGAGTGGCGCTAGACTTGTCCGGACGGCCCGGTCTGTTTTACGATGTGTCTTACCCGCGCGCACTGATCGGCAATTTCGATATCGATTTGTTAAAGGAATTTTTTCAGGGCTTTGTTAACCACGCCGGCATTACCTTACATATTGATAACTTAAAAGGCGGCAATGCCCACCATATTGCGGAAACCATTTTCAAGGCTATGGGCCGTGCTTTACGCATGGCAGTAACGTTTGATCCGAGAATGGCGAACATGATGCCATCCACCAAAGGAAGCCTTTGATTTTCAGCCTGTAATCATTTTCTATACCAATGTCTTCAGTCGCAGTCATCGATTATGGAATGGGTAATCTGCATTCCATCGCCAAAGCCTTACAACATGCCGAGCCTAAATCTAAAGTGATAGTAACGGCAGACCCAAAAGCCATTATGCATTCCGATAAAGTTGTCTTTCCCGGCGTAGGCGCAATCCGTGATTGCATGCAGGCATTGATTCAATCGGATTTGATTAAGACCGTACGTGAAACCGCTGCCAGCAAACCCTTTTTAGGCATTTGCCTCGGTATGCAGGCATTGTTAACCGATAACGAAGAAAACGGTTTCACCAAAACGCTGGATATTATTCCCGGCCATGTCGTTCGTTTTGCCGAGCCGCTACTTGATAAGCAAGGAAATACCCTTAAAGTTCCTCATATGGGCTGGAATCAGGTTCAGCAAAGGCCACATCCTTTATGGAAAAAAATTCCGCAAAACAGTCGATTTTATTTTGTACACAGCTATTATGCGAAACCCGATAGCAACTCCGTTGTTGCGGGAACCGCGGATTACCCTGAATCATTCGCTTGCTCGCTCTCACTTAACAATGTCTTTGCCGTACAATTCCATCCCGAAAAAAGCCAAGCTGTTGGGCTGCAGCTACTGCATAATTTTTTGCATTGGGACGGCCAACTTTAATTACACCCTATTCATTATTGCTGTAGAGGATTCACTTTTATGCTGCTTATTCCCGCTATCGATCTTAAAGAAGGCAAATGCGTCCGATTGCGGCAGGGACGAATGGAAGACGATACCGTTTTCTCCGACGATCCAGTGGCTATAGCTGGCAAATGGGTTGCTGCCGGGGCAAAACGCATTCATCTGGTGGATTTGGACGGCGCATTTGCCGGCAAACCCAAAAATGCAGATGTGATAAAAGCAATTGTCGAAACCTATCCTGATGTACCGGTGCAAATTGGTGGCGGAATCCGCGATGAAGAAACAATCCAGGCTTATCTGGATGTTGGTGTTGAATACGTCATCATCGGCACCAAAGCGGTTAACGCGCCGCATTTTGTCAAAGACATGGCAATTGAATACCCGCGGCGGATCATTGTCGGTCTGGATGCAAAAGACGGCAAAGTCGCTATCGATGGCTGGTCCAAGCTATCACGGCATGATGTCATCGATATGGCCCTGCATTTTGAAGAAGACGGCGTTGAAGCCATTATTTACACCGACATCAGCCGCGACGGTATGATGCAAGGGGTCAACATTGAAGCCACTGCCAAATTGGCGCGCGCCATCCGTATTCCTGTGATTGCTTCCGGTGGCATTACCACCATCGACGATATTAAAGCGCTGGGAACGATTGCTGGCGACGGCGTGATTGGCGCAATTACGGGACGCGCAATTTACGAAGGGACGCTCGATTTTGCCGAAGCCGCTAAACTGGCGGATACTTTTCAAGTATGAGCCTAGCCAAACGTATTATCCCTTGTTTGGACGTGGACAATGGACGGGTAGTTAAAGGCGTAAAATTTGTCGATATCCGAGATGCTGGCGATCCAGTCGAAATCGCCCGACGTTACGATAAAGAAGGTGCTGATGAACTCACATTCCTGGATATCACCGCCACCCACCATGACCGCGAAACAATGGTGCATGTCGTCGAACAAGTCGCCAGCGAAGTTTTCATTCCTCTTGACCGTGGGCGGCGGTATTCGTACCATGGATGATATTCGCCGCATGTTGAATGCGGGTGCCGACAAAGTCAGTATCAACAGCGCAGCCGTATTTAATCCTGAATTTGTCCGTGAAGCGGCGGAACGCTTTGGTTCTCAATGTATCGTCGTTGCTATCGATGGCAAAAAAGTCAGCCAGCCGGATGAAGTTAACCGGTGGGAGATTTTTACTCACGGAGGTCGAAAACCGACCGGCATTGATGCCGTCGAATGGGCAAAGAAGATGGTAAATTTTGGCGCAGGCGAAATATTATTAACCAGTATGGACAAAGACGGTACCAAATCCGGTTTTGATTTGCAGTTAACCCGCGCAATCAGCGAAGCGGTTTCCGTGCCTGTTATTGCTTCTGGCGGTGTTGGTTGCCTGGATGATTTGGCAGATGGCGTGCTCGAAGGTAAAGCTGATGCCGTTTTGGCCGCCAGCATTTTTCATTTCGCCGAATATACTATCCACCAAGCAAAAGAACGGATGGCCGAACGAGGTATTGAGGTGCGTTTGTGAGCTCAACATGGCTGGATGAAATCCGCTGGACAGATGAGGGCTTGGTTCCTGCTATCGCCCAAGATGTCGAGACCGGCAAAATCCTCATGTTTGCCTGGATGAACCGAGAATCATTGGAATTAACTGCCAATGAAGGCCATGCCGTTTATTGGTCAAGGTCGCGCCAAAAACTTTGGCGGAAAGGTGAAGAATCCGATCATCGGCAAAAAATTGCCGGTATTTTTATGGATTGCGATGAAGATGTTATTTTATTAATGGTGGAACAGGAAGGCGGAATTGCCTGTCACACAGGAAGAGAGAGTTGTTTTTATCGACAATTACTGGATGATAAATGGTTAACCATAGCTCCTGTCTTGAAAAATCCTAAAAGTATCTATAAAACGAATGAGTGATATATTAGAACAATTGGCAGAGGTGCTTGAACAACGTAAGCAGGAAGCGCCGGATAAATCCTACGTTGCGGGCTTGTATGCCAAAGGATTGGATTCAATCCTAAAAAAAATCGGTGAAGAAGCAACAGAAACCGTAATAGCAGGCAAAAGCGGCGATAACAAACAAATCATTTATGAAACTGCCGACTTATGGTTTCATAGCATGGTGTTGCTGGCGCATCAAGGTTTAAGTCCTGATGATGTGCTGCAGGAATTGCAACGACGTTTCGGATTGTCTGGCCTGGAAGAAAAACGTCAACGTCATGGCATTAAGTAATTCGGCATTACTTACCCCTTTTTAAATAAGGAGCAATATGGGCATTAGTGTAACCAAATTATTGATTGTGTTAGCAATAATCATCGTTGTATTTGGCACCAAAAGATTAAAAAATGTTGGCGTCGATTTGGGGACGGCTATTAAAAGCTTCCGTTCAGCCTTGCGTGAAGGCGACGAACCTGATGCCCCAAAAAATGACGATCCCATTGATGGCGAAGTTGTTTCCAAGAAAAACGACAATCATTAACCATGTTTGAAATCGGCTTTTCCGAATTGTGTATGGTCGCGTTAGTGGCTTTGCTGGTCATCGGCCCGGAAAAATTACCCAAAGTTGCTCGAATGACCGGTTTTTGGATTGCTAAAACCAAACGCACCATTGACGCGGTAAAACAAGAAATTAATGAAGAATTTCAGGCTGAAGAGCTGCGCCAAGCCCTAAAAAATCAATCCGGCATGTCTGAACTGCAAAATCTGTTGCACGAAACCGAAAACAATTTAAATAATCTTAACCAATCAATAAACACGACAAACCCGGCTGGATCTGTTAACCGCCATAATGAGCGCGAATAATCCAGAAGAACACGTTGAGCAGTCATTCATTAGTCATCTAATCGAATTACGTAACCGACTGCTGTACAGCGTTTTGTGCGTACTTTTTGTTTTTCTGGGGTTATCGTACTATCGTAACGAAATTTATACCTATCTCGCTGGCCCTCTACTCAAACATATGCCAGCCAATAGCACCATGATTGCTATTGAAGTCGCATCACCATTCTTCACCCCGTTTAAACTTGCCTTGGTCGTGGCGATTTTTATCTCTATCCCGTTTATTTTGTACCAGCTGTGGGCTTTTGTCGCCCCAGGCTTATATAAACATGAACGCAAATTCATATTTCCTTTATTGGTCGCAAGTACCCTTTTATTTTTTGCTGGAGCGGCTTTTGCCTATTATGTCGTATTCCCTTTAGTCTTTGGCTTCTTAACAACAGCTGCGCCCACTGGCGTCGCCGTGATGACTGATATCAGCAAATATCTTGATTTCATTTTAACCATGCTATTTGCGTTTGGTGTTTGTTTTGAAGTGCCGATTTTTACGATTGTATTAGTTTGGTCAGGTCTGGTGACCCCTAAAGGTTTGGCAGAACAGCGCCCCTATGTCATCGTCGGCGCTTTTATCATTGGCATGTTATTAACCCCGCCGGATGCGGTTTCGCAAACAATGCTGGCGTTACCCATGTGGTTTTTGTTTGAGATTGGCTTGCTATTTTCCCGATTATTTGAAAGAAAGGAGGAAGTTAACCAGACATGAATCCAAAAATGGCACGGGTCACCAAAAGATATTTTCTAGAAAAGAGAATCACTTCAAAAAGATGAATTAACTACTTGTTAAATTAGTTAAGATATTTTTTCAATAATTGCGGGATAACCGGTCAAAAATGGCAGTGACAAGCAAATTGGTTATTAGCCGGACAAGACTTATTTCTATCTAGCAAATAAATGTTAAAAAATTGTGACACACTTAACAAAACACTTGACATTATCTATTATTTAATTTTAAGAAACAATTCATTTAATATTTAACGCATTGTCTCAGATTTATATCTATATATACTATTACTCAAGTTAAACGATTTTGTCGTTTTAACAATTTATCTATATTTCCCCTTAATTATTGGAACCTGAAATGAGTACTTTAAACAAAGATATTATTATTGGAGTGATGTTTATAACCGGGATATGGAGTTTTATCTCCGCCCAATTTATTATCTCAACCATGCTGTTTGCAGGCGCGGCTATCTATAGCAACCTAAGCTTACGCACCAGCTAAACGGATTCGGTATTTAGTTCTGTTATTTTAACAGGCAGAATCTCCTCATGTTTCTGCTTAATTCTTAACCTCCCCTGGCAATTCAGCGGGAGGTTTTTTTTCCGCTAATCGCTCCGAATTCATTTCATTTTTTCGCTTCCATAACAGATCTTCTACGCCGCACTGCGGTATAAAACCAGTCACTGCATATTTCAAAATTGCTCTAACCCGTTCGAAATCTTCATCTTTAGTCGCTTTTTCCAATTCCTTCAACAAATGCTGCAATTCCAACCAAGCTATTACATGTTCTTCTGCGCGCATGATACGTTTATGCGATGTTTCAGAAACGTTATCTCCGATCAATAATTCTTCATACAGTTTTTCACCGGGACGCAAGCCAACCAAACTTATTTCAATCTCACCATCTGGATGTGCTTCATCACGGATTTCAAGACCACTTAAATGGATCATGCGTTTAGCAAGATCGATAATTCGAATTGGCTCCCCCATATCCAGCACAAAAACATCGCCGCCCAAGCCCATTGCCCCTGCTTGAATTACTAGTTGAGCTGCTTCCGGTATCGTCATGAAATATCGAATTACTCTCTCGTCGGTAACCGTCACCGGCCCACCTTTGGCAATTTGTTCTCTGAATAAAGGAACCACCGAACCTGACGAATCCAAGACGTTTCCGAATCTGACCATGGTAAACCGGGTGCGTGATCCTGCCTCCTGGCTCAGCGCCTGTAAAATAAGCTCCGCAAAACGTTTAGTCGCCCCCATAGTATTTGTGGGACGCACGGCTTTGTCAGTCGATATCAATACGAAGGTCTCAACTTGAGCGCTAATTGCGGCCTTCGCTGTATTTAAGGTACCAAAAACATTGTTCCAGATTGCCTCTCCCGGATTTTTTTCAACCATCGGCACATGCTTGTATGCTGCCGCATGATAAATCGTTTGTATTGCAAATGCTTTGCAAACACTCTCTATTCTGTCCAAATTAGCCACTGACCCAAGAACAGAAATAAGTTCAACTTCTATATTTAGTTTATTGCATAACAGGAGCAATTCTCTTTCAATTTCATAGAGCGCAAATTCGGATAGCTCAAAAAGGACAGCCAATTTAGGCTTTTGTTGGATAATCTGTCGACACAATTCCGAACCTATCGAACCACCTGCGCCGGTAATCATGACTCTTTTATCAGTGATATTTGCAGACATTAACATATAATCGGGAGGCACCTGATCCCGCCCTAACAAATCTGCTATTTCTATTTCTTGTAAAGCATCGACCTTCACACGCCCCTGAGCAATATCTGACAGAGCGGGCATAGACATGACATGTACTGCATAAGGCTCTAGCAATTGGATGATCTCGCTTTTTCTTGAATTTGTCGCTGAAGGAATTGCCAATAACACATCCGTTAACTGATGCCTGTTAATCAGGTAACTAAGTGAGCTAAAAGGATAAATTCGTCTACCGTTAATCTTCTGTTTTTGTAAGGTTTGATCATCGTCGATAAAGGCTACCGCCCTAAATTCATGCCCTCGATCCAATGCTGCGGCTAACTGAATTCCTGCGCTGCCAGCCCCATAAATCACCACATTTTTTTTGAAATGTCTGTCATAGAAACGAGAGCCGCTTAAATTTATGTAAATTCCCCCTAACCACCATCGCACAAAAAAACGGCTACTCGCGACTAAAAGCATGATACTAAGCCAATTGAGTGGGGATACAGTTCTTGGTACGCCTTTTATGCCTGATTGATAAGTAATAAAAGCAAAAGCCAACGCATAAAGAGTACACGCCTGAAGTATTGTCCATAGTGCCCGTATTTCGATATATCTTATTATGGCCCTGTAGAGGCCTAGCCTAAGAAAAATGGGAATAGCTATGCAGGGGGCAGCAATGAAAAGATATATTATTTCGCCTTTGGGTACGTAAAAAACACCTAGCCTTAAAGAAAAAGCCACCCAGAACGCGAGTATGGTAAAAAAAATATCTGCTCCGATTAATATTGTAGCCTTGACTCGTCTCGGCAAACCAATAAACCAGTGAGCTAAATGGGCACTCATAAAACCATCCCTGACTATCAGCAAGTTACGACAACGCGATTTCGGTTTGGGTATATATTCTTTGAAAAATTAAAGCTTATTGTATTCCCGTTGTCATTAATGTGAAACACCGTCGCTTTGAATTACTTTAATAAAAGTAAACCACATAATACCTAAATCAAAGATGAACGAGCGTTTTTCCATATATTCAATGTCAAATTTAACCTTAACCGGAATTGGCAATTCATCCCGCCCATTCACTTGTGCCCAACCTGTCAACCCTGGCACTAACTTATGAACGCCATGTTTTGTTCTTAATGCAACCAAGTCATCTTGATTATACAGAGCAGGCCTTGGTCCAACAAAGCTCATATCGCCCTTGAGTATGCTCCATAGCTGAGGCAACTCATCCAAACTTGTTTTGCGAAGAAAACCACCAATCGGAGTAAGGTAGCTGTCCGGATCTTGCAGCAAATGGGTTGCCAATGCCGGGGTATTTATCCTCATGCTCCTAAATTTAGGCATTGAAAATATTTTATTGTCACGCCCTACACGATCCGACCAATACAATGCGGGGCCTTTTGAGGTCAACTTAACCAGAATGGCGATTAAAGTTATCGGCATGAAAAATACTAACAACAAGATTAGAACGAGACAGCAATCAAGAAAACGTTTCATTTTGATCCCAATTTTGAAGACATATACCAACTCGCAGTATCTTTTAGCCCTTGGCTTTGCGCTACAGGCTGTTTCCAATTTAACGTGTTGCGCGCAAAATTTGCGTCAACTTGCAGATTCCCACATAATTTTTCCAAAGCCGAAGACTTGCCGATCATTGCCGTCAGACTCAGTAAAAGCTGGTAAGGCACAGGAAACAGGAATGCTTTTTTATGCATTCCCTCGGCTAAAGTTCGAATTAATTCTGGCGTAGAAATATCGGAGTCATCAGAAATCAAAAATGTTTTATTTCGCGCTCCGGAATGTTGAATGCATTGGGTCAAAAAATCTGCAAGATTATCCACTCCTATAAAACTGCGCTTATTATTTATCATGCCGAACGGCAAAGGCAAATTACGACTGGTAAGTTTGAGTAACGCCAAGAAATTTCCTGGGGAATTGGGACCATAAACCAGCGGCGGCCTGATAATCACGTATTCCATAGCGGAATTTTCTGATATATTTCGCAATCCTTTCTCTGCCTCCAGTTTGGACAGTGCATAGGGTTCTACAGGATTTGGTGGTGACTCCTCATCAAACGGCTTAGTTGTCTGATTGCCGTTTACGCCAATTGAACTCAAAAAAACAAACCGTTTTATCCCTGTTTTTGCAGCGCATGTTGCCAAATTCAGAGTCCCTGCCGTATTGACCTTACGAAATTCTTCAAGCGGATCAGCCGACTGTTCAGACAATATGTGCGCACGCCCTGCCAAATGAACAACAACCTCAACTCCGTCCAAGAAAGGATCCCAATTTGTTGCGCCGTCTATAGAGGATGTATTGACATACCTTATAGCTGCATCATTGTTTACAGGTTGATTTCGGCAAGTTGCCACCAAATTGTGCCCGTTTTTTAACAATTGCTGAGCCAATACTCTGCCAACGAAACCAGTTGCACCTGTGATCAATATTTTCATGAAAAAAACGAGTGGGTTAAGCTAATTACGATACTGAAGAATTTCATCCAACCAGCCTTCCAAACTGTATTTGAAATATATGTTGGGTGGAACCGGGGAATATTCTGATGAAAAGAAATTTTCTGGAATGGAAGGATTTTTCCGATCAATAATACAAATGTTATCGGATGAGAAAAAATCGTAATCCTTAATTTTTCTATTTGTAGTTACCAATTTTTTCGAACTACCCAATGTCTCTATTGTTCTGATTGTTAAACCATTTTGTCCGGGATGTTCGATATCCAAAACTGCTTTTGAGGCAAAAAGTATATTTTGCACACTTTCTTTTGTCATTGGCTTAAATTTAAACTCAGCACGATTAGCCTTCCTGAAAACCGGATTTGTTAACTTGTAATAGTAAAAAACCCAAGGTGCTTGTAAATAAAGATACCAATATTGCCGCACTTCGCTGCTCAATCTCGACGAAACTGATTTTACCAACCCATATCGGTCTGTGTGAGCTGTCCCGACAAAGCTAATGTCGTACAACACTTTTGTCTTTTCGTTTTCTTCAAATCCTTTTGAAAAAAACAGCGGCCGAAAAACCATGTTATATCTATCGGCATCCTCCAAATCGAACGTGAAGCAATAATCGAAATACTCAAGATTTTCTATAACTGACTGGCGATTTTTAACTGCATCCCACATATACAAAACAAATTTTGCATTAGGATATAGTGTTTTAATTTCTTGCAATATCTGCTTTGAGAGCGTCTGCCCGTTGACCACGAAAACCATATCATAATGATCTCGACCAAAAGACTGAATTTTTTCTCTATAGACTTTATTTGTTGCGGGAATCACCCAATCGCGCCGCACTTTAGTTATTGCGGTCATTAATGGCGAATCAAAAGCCCGGTCAGGCAACATATCGAGCGATGCGCCTCTACGGATAAACTCCTCAGCAATGTCGGTATGATAACCAAAAAATCTGGGCGCAAAATATAAAACCCGCTTACCTTGCAACGAAAACAATCAAACCTCTTTATTGCTGACAACGGGAATTTGAATTTGCGCAGGATTTCCTATTGCAATGGCTCTTTCGGGTACATCATTGAATACTACCGCATTCGGCGCCACTTTCGCGCCAACCCCTAAAGTTATACCACCTAACACTTTCGCTCCAGCTCCGATAGAAACATTATCTAAAATAGTTGGTCTTTTTGTTTCATCAAATTCTAAATCGATATATTTTGCCCCCAATGTGACGCCCTGAAAAATAGTGACATTTGAGCCAATTCTTTTTGCCCCCACTACTGTCCCAACGGTATGAGGAAGCATTAACCCGGGCCCCACCTCACATTTTGTTGTAAATTCAACGCCATATAAAATAACATTCATCCAGGTTAACATGGGAGCAAGCAATTTTAAGACAGGAATAAATGAAAAATATCTGGCTAATCTTATTATAAGTACAGGTATAAATCTTGGGTTAAGCAGGTTTAACCAGTTGACTGGCTGCTCGCTCCCGGGAATCGCAAAACGCTGTAAATCCGCCTTTAAAACAGCGTGAAGCTCATTCAACTTCATTGGTTAGTTGCTCGTCGATGCTATTGCCCATAAGCCCTTTGCTTAACAATTCACTGGCAGAGCGGGCGTAAGCGTTCTTGTCTTGTTCCGGCTGCGCGGATGCCCAATTCAAAAAGTGGGTTAGTCCATGTTTAAATTGAGTTTTAGGCTCAAAACCTAAAACAGAGTTTATTAATGTCAGGTCGGCAATATTGTGACGTATATCACCAACGCGGAAAGCTCCAGAAACTTTAATGGTGCTTTCGCTATTGAAATATTGCTTGATGGCGGTTGCGACCTCTAGAACACTTATCGGCTGCCCACTACCCACATTTAATGCACCTGCATAACTGCCCGAAAATTTGAGAGCTTTAACCGTAGCATCAACAACATCATCAATATAAACAAAATCACGGGATTCTTTGCCGTCTTCGTATATATCAATCGGTTGATTCTGCCTAGCCAAATTAGAAAAAACGGCCAAAATTCCTGTATAAGGATTTTTTAACGATTGCCCAGGTCCGTAGACGTTTTGATAACGCAAGCCAAATCCGTTAATTCCACGCGTTTGGGCAAACATCAACATGGCTTGCTCTTGAACTTGCTTGGTTAACCCATAGACCGACATGGGCTTGAACGGGGCGCTTTCAGGTGTTGCGGCAAGAACTATCTGCGACTGACAAACCGGGCAAACTGGATCAAATTGCCCCTGAGATAACTTTTCGTGTTTACGTTGATCCGGGTAAACGGTTCCATGCCGGTCGCACTGATACGCGCCTTCACCATAAATAGCACGGCTTGAAGCAACAACAATAGTGTTAACTTTTTTACCCGCCTCATCGTTTTGCAACACATCCAGTAAGGTGGCTGTTCCTTGAACGTTAACGCTAAAATAACGTTCAATTTCATACATTGATTGACCAGTGCCTGTTTCGGCTGCTAGATGCACAATTGCATCGACCCCCAATAGCGCACGCTTAACAGCTTCTCGGTCACGAACATCTGCCTTGATAACTTCTATCTTATTACCTAAATTTTTGGGTAAAGAGCAAATTGAATGGACTTGGGGACTAAAGTTATCAAGAACACATATCGTAACATCCTGCAATAATAAATGTCTGATAATATGTTGCCCTATAAAGCCAGCGCCACCAGTAATTAATATTAACAATTGCTATACCTTTATTTGAATATTTTATAAAAAACAAATGATTTTAGAAAACTCTTTATATGATTACATTCTGTACTATAATAATCAAATACCTAAGAAAAAATATTAAGAATATTAAATATAGCTTATTTCTTTTTGTTTATGGTTACCAAATTTATACAAGTTTGGATTATAAGAATTTAAAATTATAAGCATAAACAAATAAAAGGAGCCTGTTGATCTAATGGCTGTATTCATTAGTCCTATTGATATTAGAAATAAAAACCAAAGAAGATAAAAATCCTTTCTATACAAACATTTTCTTGCTATATAAATTAACGAAAAAACAAGAAACGAGAAACCAATAAGCCCATATTCAACCAAAAAAAATAGATAATCAGATTCTGTTGTCATTGTTATTATATTTTCTAATGTTCCTGGCTTTCCTATCAACATCTGATACACATTTAGGGCAGAATAGAATTGAACAGATGCTTCCCACCGCTCATAACGTACAGTATTGGAGTTGGTCTCTGTATCGAATGCAGCTAACGAAAAATCAATTGCATTTGATATTTTTTCAGGAAAAATACTGAGAAAAGTTAACAAAACCAAGAAAAGCAATAAAATAAACTTCAAATTGTTTATCTTGGGTATCAACATCAAAAAACCTATTATTATTGTTAATCTAGCTAATGAGAAAAAATTAAATAAATTTAGTAAGTAAAGAGCTATTTTTGACTCTCTAAATAAAACCATTAAGTATATAAATAACCATCCTGATTTGTGTGGGCTATCGAACATACCTTTGGCTCTCACTAAACCAGATTCCTTAGAAATTGTCCAAGCACCAGTACTATTAAATATATCTTTTTTTCATTAATTGTTGGAACTAAAATTGAACCTGAAATAAATTCATAGACCAGCAATGCAGCCTGAATCGAAGCAATCCACACCAAAATTCGATTAGTTTGCTTAGGGTAAAGAAAATAAGAAATTATAGCTATAATTAGGCCTAAGAAATGAGGAGATATTCTAAATTCATTGTAATAGATATAATTATGTAGCGGGGAAATAACCCCCAAAATAATAAACCAAGCCATCACAAAAATGGTTATCTCAATATCCCGGCAAAATTTATTTATCAATCTCAGAGAATCGCGAAATATTATAAGAAACAATCCTGATGATATCATTAAAATTCCGATTGACGAATTATTCTCCATTGAGAAAAAGAAAACCGATATTATATCTTTTGCGAAAACCCCCCCTAGACATAATAATACTGTTATATAATTCATCATATTTTTGAATATTACTTTAAAACATCAAAATAAATCTACTATAGATTCGTATATTATCTAATTATGAAAGCATCAAATTAAGAAAAATTATCACAAAATTTAAACGCTCATTTATTTCCAATAACACTCAAAACAAGGCTACTCACTGCTAACCCTCTGTTTTCAAAGCAACTACTAATTCTGGAATATTTTTTGCCGGTATAAATCTATTACGAAAAAGATATTGACATTATTTTACATAGCTCCAACTTTTAGACTCATAAAACCATAACTTAATGATAATGCTAGCTTGAATAAAGAGATAAATCACCTTACAACACACCAGCATCCATATGAAATCAGCAAGCGGGGGTTTTGTGTACCACACCAGTAACGCACCCACACTGACGGCTGAGACATATGATAAAGCTGCAATAAATAAACTTTGTTCACTATTTCTTGAGATGATTATGTAATCAGCAATAACGTTAATTTGCAACAAACATAAAGCCGAAGTGGCAAATAACAAATTTGAATCAAGGTGAAACTTATCAAAAAAAACTTTTGCAGGTCCAAATTTTAACGCTAAAAATCCTATTGTTAGCGCACATATCAACACAGACCAAATTGCAAATAGCCATTTCGCACCATATTTTATTTGATCGCTTATCTTATCGCCTTTGTGCTGTATTTTTACCAGCTGCGGACCTGCCTTCTGAATAATTATACCGGTCAATGTGCTTGCGCCGCTTACAAACAACATCAGAAAACCAAGGGTTCCTAAAATTATCTTATCGTAGATAAGAGAAACAAAAGCTCGGTCAAGAAATGCAGGGACAGACACGCAAAGAGCCGCAAAAAAAAGCCAATATTTACCTTCTGTTGTTGGTAGAGTAAGTGGCTCTATCTTGGATTTTAGGTTATCGTCAGAATAAAATTTCACTTGTTTAATTAAGGATAGCCTAGTTAAACATGACCCTAACTGGAATCCAAGCGCCTCCCCAAAAATTGCACCATACCAACTAAAAAAAGTTGCTCCAACCCCCGCAAATGACAACACAATAAAAGAACGAATTGCCGTATTTTTGGCGAGAATACTTGCTTTTCCGGTAGAGCGTATTGCGGATGCGTAAATGCTTGCAATTGCAACATTAAGCGAAACCAAAACCACCAACAAACCCTCTTTAGCTTCCACAGGGTATAATTTAAACAACAAACATCCAAACATCAAATAGGCAATTATAGAAACCCTTGCATATAATTTGTTAACCGAATGATTGGTAGATTTCAAAACTTCTGAAAAGCGACCTTCTACCCAAAGCCGCGGAAAAATTTTTATGGTGCGCTCTGTCTCGCCGAAGCTAAGAATTGAAGAAAAAAACATCCCAGTTGCAACAATAGTCGCATAACGCCCGAACGAAGCAGGATCTAAAAGACCTGCCACAAAAAAACCACGTAATAATGATATGCCAGAGGCAAATGCCATTAAAAAGAGATACCAACCAAATTCGTAGATATTTCTTTTTCTTTCTTGCATCGAGGCTGACAATGTTATTTATATCAAATTTTAATTATCTTCTATTTACCAAATTGCAGCTAAAGCGAAATCCCAAAATGGCTATTCTAGACAATAGGCTTCTTCGTATTTCTCAAATTTAAGGGATATCTCATTGAAAGCGAACATGCGTGAGGCAAAATGTATCGGAGCAGATAAATACAAAGTTATTTTTTCATCAACACATTAAATGCAAAACATACTTGCTTTTTTCGGTAAAACTTTCCGTGCCCATGCAAAGCACTTAAACCAGAAATCTAAGCTCACTAAGCTTTAGGCTGATCGATTCAGTGAAAGGTCACCGCCTAGCCAATCTCAACTTCCTTTTAAAAAATTTTAGACCCATACATATGGGTCTTTTGTAAAACTATTTTGCAAACGACACCATAGATAAGTCTTTTCTACAGCTTAAAGAAATTGCTTTCTTAAAACTTGCTGGTGTAAAAATCACATCTTATGGTAAATATCAGCACCTTCTTCAAGAAATTGTTTGGATTTCTCCGCCATTCCCGCTAGCAATGCTTCCGATTCATCTTTAATGCCTTTTTCCTCGGCGTAATTGCGTACATCCTGACTGATTTTCATAGAGCAGAAATGCGGGCCGCACATAGAGCAGAAATGCGCTACTTTTGCTGACTCCTTGGGAAGGGTCTCATCATGAAATTCTCTCGCTTTTTCTGGATCCAGGCCAATATTGAATTGATCTTCCCAGCGGAACTCAAAGCGTGCTTTTGACATCGCATTGTCCCTTGCCTGTGCGCCGGGATGCCCTTTGGCGAGATCGGCGGCATGGGCAGCAATTTTGTAGGTGACGATTCCTTCGCGTACGTCCTGTTTATTGGGCAAACCTAAATGTTCTTTTTGGGTAACGTAACACAACATGGCGCAACCGTACCAACCTATGTTTGCAGCGCCAATGGCAGAGGTAATATGATCGTAACCGGGCGCGATATCTGTGGTTAACGGCCCTAAGGTGTAAAAAGGCGCTTCGCCGCACTCTTCAAGTTGTTTTTCCATGTTAACCTTGATCATATGCAAAGGCACATGGCCAGGCCCTTCAATCATGGTTTGCACATCGTGTTTCCACGCAATCTTGGTTAGCTCGCCTAAAGTCTCAAGTTCGCCGAATTGCGCAGCATCGTTGGCATCGTAAATGGAACCGGGACGCAAGCCATCGCCAAGGGAAAACGAAACATCATAGGCTTTCATGATTTCGCAAATATCTTCAAAATGCGTATATAAAAAACTCTCGGTATGATGCGCCAAACACCATTTCGCCATAATCGACCCGCCGCGAGAAACAATGCCTGTCATCCGCTTTGCGGTTAACGGTACATGATGGAGTCGTACGCCCGCATGAATCGTAAAATAATCTACGCCTTGTTCGGCTTGTTCAATGAGGGTATCGCGAAAAATCTCCCAGGTTAACTCTTCTGCCTTGCCGTTAACTTTTTCCAAGGCTTGATAGATGGGCACTGTTCCTATTGGCACAGGGGAATTACGCAAAATCCATTCCCGTGTTTCATGGATATTTTTGCCGGTCGATAAATCCATGATGGTGTCGCCGCCCCAACGGATACCCCAAAGCATTTTTTCAACTTCTTCCTCAATCGAGGAAGTAACCGCAGAATTACCCAGATTCCCGTTAATCTTAACCAGAAAATTTCGACCGATAATCATCGGCTCCAATTCAGGATGGTTGATATTGGCGGGAATGATGGCACGACCTCGGGCTACTTCATCGCGTACAAATTCAGGTGTAATCACGGCAGGAATTGCGGCACCGAATGATTGGCCGGGGTGCTGATCTTTCCAAAGGTCGCGCATTTGCTCGATGTTTTGATTTTCGCGGATAGCGATGTATTCCATCTCTGGAGTGACAATCCCTTTACGGGCATAGTGCATCTGGGTAACATTTACACCCGCTTTAGCTCGCTTGGGCTTGCGAATAAGTTCGAACCTTAGTTCGGCGGTTTTCGGATCGGCTAACCGTTGGCGACCGTATTCAGAGGTGGGTCCGAGCAGTTCTTCAGTATCGTTTCTTTCCAAAATCCAGGTAGAACGAACCGTACCTAACCCTTTCTTTAAATCGATGGTGACATTAGGATCGGTATAGACGCCAGAAGTATCATAAACATAAAGTGGAGGGTTTTTTTCAGCCCCGAAATGCGCTGGCGTATCGGAAAGGGTAATTTTGCGCATGGGCACATGCATATCGGCGCGGCTGCCCTGCAAATAAATTTTTTCCGATGCAGGATAGGAATCGATTTTCACGCTAACGTCAGCGTTAAAGGTAAGATCTTTTATGACAGCGCTCATGCCAGTCTCCAAAACAAAATAACAAGGCGCGGGAAGTTGGGCTTTCCTACGCCGGTATTAACCGGGGTCAGGTTCAAAGGGTATTTCTCAGCCTTGTCCAACAAAGCACCCCTAGCCATTACGGATATGTTAACTTATAGGAAAACCTGAGAAATTGCAAGTAACGTACGGCTGGCTTTAGACTTATGCGAAACTGCATCATTTTGGTCAATATGCGTCTATAGTCTAATAATAAAACCGCCAAATTTCTGAGAACTTAACATAGCTGTATTTACACCAGGCTTTTATTAACCATTGGCCATGTTACATGGTTTGGCTCCCGACCCATTAACTTGAATAAATTCGCTGATGACACATTACCAACACAAGTTCGTCTAATATGCTATATTTACTGAGTTTTCTAGAGTTTTGCTGCTTGAAAAATGATTTTTTTTATGACAAATGTTAAGATTTGCTGAATTCTGACACAACTTAGTAACATCCGGATGTCCCAAGACACGCAAAAAACACCATACAACCCGCCAGCTATTGAATTTAAAAGCAGTACTTTTTCAGTGCCTGTGCTTGTGTTATATAGCAATGATTTAATTACCATTGAACAGCAACTGGCAGCTAAAATTCGTTTGGCTCCTGAATTTTTTAAGAATTCGCCTTTAGTCATCGACGTTCAAGACCCCAATAAAAACAATCTGGTTCTTGACATTGCAGGCGCTATCGAACTCATACGCAATCTCGGATTGTTGCCTATAGGCATTCGAGGTGGCAATCCGGAACAGAACGAAACTGCGATTAGTCTGGGCGTCCCAATTCATTCTATCCACAGCAGCTCCATTACCGCTGAAATTAAAAAAGCCGCTGTTCCCACGCCAGAACCAGAAACCAGGGATTTATTACAAACAGGAACAACTTTAATCACCCAGCCTATTCGGTCGGGACAACGGATTTACGCTGCCGGAGACCTTATCATTGTAGCTCAAGTCAGTGCAGGTACGGAAATCTTGGCTGAAGGAAATATTCACGTTTACGGCACATTAAGAGGGAGAGCGCTGGCCGGCGTACAAGGCAACACTGAGGCGCGTATTTTTTGCACTGACCTTCAGGCGGAGCTGATTTCCATTGCAGGCAACTACAAGATAAGTGAAGACCTGCACCAAAATGTCCGTAATAAGCCCATACAGATTTATCTGGAAAACCGTACTTTAGTTATTAAAGAAATTTAACCCATTCCGCTAAACGGGAGGAACTTCAATTGGCAAGAATCATCGTTGTAACATCTGGTAAAGGGGGCGTTGGTAAAACTACAACGAGCGCTGCTATTGCTATGGGGCTTGCAAAAAAAGGCCATAAAACTGCTGTTATCGATTTCGACGTTGGTCTGCGAAATCTGGACTTGATCATGGGCTGCGAGCGACGAGTCGTCTACGATTTTATCAACGTTATCAATGGGGAAGCCAGTTTAAATCAAGCCTTGATTAAGGATAAAAACTGTCCGCAGTTATTTATTTTGCCTGCTTCACAGACTCGCGACAAAGAAGCGCTCTCACAAGAAGGCGTAGGAAAAGTTTTAGAAGAGCTCTCGAGGGACTTCAAATACATCATCTGCGATTCGCCGGCCGGGATTGAAAAGGGCGCGCATTTAGCCATGTATTACGCAGATGACGCTTTTGTGGTGACTAATCCTGAAGTTTCATCAGTGCGCGACTCAGATCGGATGCTGGGAATCCTGGCGAGCAAATCAAGACGCGCCGAAGAAAATAAAGAGCCGATAAAAGAATATCTTTTATTAACCCGCTACTCTCCAGAACGCGTGAAGCTCGGAGAAATGTTGAGTGTCGATGACGTACAAGAAATATTGTCTTTGCATCTGCTGGGCGTAATACCTGAGTCTAAGTCGGTTTTAAATGCTTCAAACTCTGGCGTTCCCGTCATACTTGACGAAAAGAGCGACGCAGGGCAGGCGTATGCCGATATAGTAGCCCGCTATCTGGGTGAAAATCGACCACATCGATTTATTGAAGATAAAAAAGGATTTTTCGGCAAGCTTTTTGGAGGTAAGTAATGAGCTTATTGGATTACTTTAAGACGTCCAGACCTCATTCGGCTTCATTAGCCAAAGAAAGGCTGCAAATCTTGGTTGCCCATGAACGAGATACCTCACAGAATCAACCTTCTTATCTGCCACAACTTCAGAGGGAATTACTGGAAGTAATTCAAAAATATGTGCATGTTGACAAAGATGCTATTTCAGTGAGCTTTGAGCAGGATGAACATCAAGAGACTTTGGAACTTAACATAGTTCTCCCAGACCAACAAAGCAATTAATTATTATATTTTGTAAAACTTTATTTGGTATAGTTTAGCCATATCGACAACCTGTATAGAAACAATTACTTGCCAAACCAACCAATTGCAGATTGAGCTGGACTTAATTATCAAGTAATATTTTGTTACTCCATCTGTTTTTTTAAGGTAAAGAAATGAGTTCAATAAATGAAATCGGCGATGCTGCCGGTAAAATTTGGCACTATTTAAATAAAAACGGTGCCGCTAGCGTTTCTAAAATCACGACGGAAACCGGAGTAGGCAAAAATGAAATGCAACGAGCCATTGGGTGGCTATGTAAAGAAGGAAAACTCAGCATTGAAATAAAAGGTCGGGTTGAAACTTTGTCTTTGAAATGATTGTTCAGTTCAGCTCCCGATGGCGAACTATTGTGTTCACTTTCGGGTCGTTGAAATGCTTGGAAAGCGTATCCACTAGATAAACTGAACGATGCTGACCTCCAGTACATCCAATGGCAACTGTGAGGTAGCTGCGACCTTCAGCACCAAATTTTGGAATCCAGCGTTCCAAAAAATTGACAACATCCAGATAATAGTCAAGCACAATTTGATGGCTTTTAAGAAAATCGCTAACCGCTTGGTCTTTACCGGTTAGCGACCGCAATTCAGGTATCCAAAATGGATTCGGTAAAAAACGCGCATCGAATACAAAATCGGCATCCAATGGTAAACCGTTTTTGAATCCAAAAGATTGAAACTGCAACGATAATTGCCTGATTTCCCGGCCCCCGATTTGATCTTTAACCAGCTCACGAAGCTGATGATAATGAGTATGGCTCGTGTCGATAACAACGTTAGCATGACTGGCAATCGGGCCAAGCATTTTTTTTTCTATTTTGATCGCCTCTTTTAACGGAATATCAAGATGCGTCAAAGGATGACGGCGTCTGGTTTCGCTATATCTTTTTAGCAACGTTGCTTCTTCCGCTTGTAGAAAAATAATTTCGCAATCGATGCCTTTACTGCGAATAAGCTGCAGGCTAGTAGAAAAATTCATCAAGCTTTCGGATTGGTTTCTTGCATCAATACCTATTGCAGTCTTGGCATAGGTTTTTTTATCCACCATCAGCACATGGTTAATAAAATCTTCCAGCAAAGTGATGGGCAGATTGTCGATGCAGTAAAATCCAGAATCTTCCAACGATTCCAAAACAATACTTTTACCGGAACCAGAAAGCCCGCTTACTATTATAAGTTTCATTATTAAAGAATGGTTTGCAGTGCAAAATCATAGCCAAATCAGAATTTTGCACTACTCAACAGATATTAGCGATGGCTGGATTGTTTTTCTTTATGCTTAGCAATCTGTCTATCCAGTTTTGTTACCATATCGTCAATCGCCGAATACATGTCTTCCTGATGATCCTCGGCAAAAAGTTTTGCTCCATTGATATGAACAGTGGCCTCGGCCTTCTGCATTAATTTTTCGATACTTAGAATAACATGTACATCAGTGACATTATCAAAATGGCGCGCTAATTTTTCAAACTTTGAATTGACGTGCGCTTTAAGTGAATCGGTAATCTCCAGGTGATGCCCTGTTACTATTACTTGCATGAAATTGACTCCTTATTGATCTATATTAATTTCAAAATCAGTCGACATTATAAAGTGCGCTTGCGCTCGCTAGAGGAAGCAATAAACATAGCCTCGCGATATTTTGCAATGGTTCTTCGAGCCACATTAATCCCTTTTTCATTGAGCAAATCTGCAATTTTACTGTCGCTTAATGGTTTTGCCGGATTTTCATTTCCGACCAATTCTTTGATAATAGCCCTTATGGCCGTGGATGAACACTCTCCTCCTTCTTCGGTTGAAACATGACTGGAAAAAAAATACTTGAATTCAACAATTCCATTGGGTGTGTGCATGTATTTTTGCGTAGTCACCCGGGAGATAGTGGATTCATGCAGTTCCAGCTCTTCCGCGATATCTTTTAGCACCATTGGTTTCATGGCGATTGCGCCATGCTCAAGAAAATCGGTTTGTCTCGCTACGATAGCCCGGGCAACACGCAATAAAGTGTCGCTTCGCCCTTGCAAGCTTTTGATAAACCATTTAGCCTCCTGAAAGTGCTCTTTCAAACATTGATTGTCTTTGCTGTCGTCAGCCCTTTTAATCAAAGCGGTATATTCAGAATTTATACGTAATTTAGGCGTTGTTTCCGGGTTAAGGTTCACTTGCCAAATTTTATTACGTTTAGCCACATATACATCAGGGATGACATAATCCGACTTTTGCTGGCGTATTTGTAAGCCCGGCTTGGGATCTAATGACCTTATCAGGGCAACGATGCGATCAAGTTCATCCGGCTTAACCGATAATTGTTTGATTAATGCAGCCTTGCCATGATTAGCCAGCAAGCTCAGATAGCTGGTTACGACATTGAGCGCTTCTTTTCGATAAGGCGTATTTTCCGGTAATTGCATTAATTGAATTTTCAGGCAATCTTGCAAATCAAGGGCGGCAACGCCTGTGGGATCAAAATTCTGGACCCGATGTAAAACGGCTTGAACCTCATCGAGTTCAAGTTCATCAATTTGGCTTTGCAGACCTTGGTAGATATCTTCAAGATTGCTGACTAAATAACCTTCCTCATTGATTGAGTCGATAATGGCGAAAGCGATCGCTTGATCCCGTTCGGAAAACGGTGTTAACTCCAACTGCCAGATTAAATGGTCAATCAGGGTTGACTCGTTGCCGCGCAAGGTCTCGAACTCGCCCGAATCACTGTCGTTGTTGCTACTGCTGGCGATTTCCACATCAGCCTCATAAAAATCATCCCATGAAGAATCAATTGGCAACTCATCGGGTATATCACTGTCCGAGCCTTCGCTAGTTACCGTATCGGTATTATCGGATTTTTTTTCCGGCAATATTTCCGATGACAGAAAACTTGCATCTTCCTCGTCTACCTCCAACATCATATTGGAGTCCAGGACTTGCTGGATCTCCTGCTGTAAATCCAAAGTCGACATTTGCAGCAAACGAATCGCCTGCTGTAACTGCGGCGTCATGGATAACTGCTGACCTAACTTAAGATTAATTGAGTGTTTCATAAACTGATTATTGACAAATGCACACTTTAATCATAGTTTAAACTTGTTGCCCAGATAAACTTTTCTCACCTCTTCATTGTTAACAATGGCATCGGTGTTTCCCTCGGCAATGACCTTGCCTTCACTAATTATATACGCGCGATCACAAATGCCTAGCGTCTCCTGAACATTATGCTCGGTTATCAAAATACCTATGCCTCTGTCTTTGAGATGGACGATGATATTTTGAATATCTTCAACAGAGATTGGATCAACTCCAGCAAAGGGTTCGTCCAACAGGATAAAACGCGGGTTGCTCGCGAGCGCCCTGGCAATTTCAACACGCCGGCGCTCACCTCCGGATAAACTTAACCCCATTTGATCGCGTAAATGGGGGATATGAAACTCCTCCAGTAATTCATCAATAGTCAATTCCATTTGCCCTTCGGTTAAGTCGCTCCGAATTTGCAATACCGCTCGCAAATTATCTGCAACACTAAGCTTTCTAAAAACCGAAGGCTCTTGCGGCAAATACCCAAGACCCAACTGTGCACGCTTGTGCATCGGATGGTGGGTAATGGGCATTGAGTCCAGCATAATTTCGCCTTCATCAGCACTGACCAGCCCAACAATCATATAAAAACTGGTGGTTTTACCCGCTCCGTTAGGTCCAAGCAGACCAACTATTTCACCTGTGTTAACATGTAATGAGACGCCGTTGACAACATTGCGCTTATTGTAAGTTTTTATCAGTTGCTTGGCCGCTAGCGTTGTCATTGGTCTTAGATTCCGTTTTTTTCTTGGGCTTGATCAAAACACGTACGCGTTTTGCATCCGACGATTTTTCACCTGCTTTAACTATCGAGTGTTTGCTGTCGTATTCGATCAAATCGCTACTGTAAGTGGCGCTACCTTGCCAGACTGTGGCTTCTTTTATCAAAACTAAAAGATTTTTCTTAGGATAGTACTCACCCGTGAGAGCTTCGCCAGTAATATCTTCCGCGCCAGGGTTCGGCGTTTGTTTAAATTTCGCCTTGTTTCCGGTAAATACCAGCTTATCTGCATCGCCGTTGACAAAATAGACAACCAACTTATCGGAGTTAACCCGTATGCTGCCTTGGACTGATATTACGTTGCCCGTATAGGTGCTGGTAGCGGTAACATCATCGTAAGTCGCCGTGTTCGAATCTATGGTAATCGGCTGATCAGGATCGCTTTCCAGCGCTACTGCAAATGAACTGAACACAGTTAAGATGAATGCTAGGCAATAGCTCTTTATTGTTTTATTTTTTTGTTTCATACCTTCCTTTCACTTTTGAAAGCAACTCCAAATGGATAGGTTCTTTAAATATCGCTTTTAAGCCAACTCCTGTGGTGACATCTGGCGGGCTAAGCAATTCCGCCCACGCGTTCGTTTCCGCATAACTGGTCTCCGGTGCCACCTTCAAGTTTGAGGTATTAATGATAATTTCCTTAAAACCTTGAGCTTTGGGCCGGTTAACGCGAACTTTGCCGTTGAGCAATAATTTTTTCCCGTCCTTCGATAATATCCCGGTTTCTGAAGCAATAATCCAGGGTGGCTTATCCTCATAAATAAATTCCATGATCGGCTTTTTGGTATGAGTTGTCCAATAGCCGCTAAATTGACTCATTTCCTCTGCCAACAATTTGCTTTTAAGCTTTCCTGCCTCATCCATCTCCCATTTAGTATAGCCTTTGCTGAAATACTCTGGAGTGTTAGGCGCCTTCTTGGGTTTATCTGATTCAACCAAGCCCGTATATTCCACAAGCCACCAGCTGAACAGCGCCAATAATGCTAAAAAAACATAGATAAAGCGGTCGCTGAAGTGGGTCATTTTAGATAAGCTGCCAATACACCGGCAAAAGTCCCCTGCGCCAGCATAATCATATCGCATACTTCACGCACTGCGCCTTGCCCGCCGGATAAAGTTGTGCACCAATGCGCATTTTCTTTAACGGCAAAATTGGCGTCGCAAACTGCAATCGACAAACCGACTTTGGTCATGATCGGCAGGTCGATTAAGTCATCGCCGACATACGCGATATTTACCGCTTGCATTCCGGTTTTACGCATAATATCTACAAAAGCTTCCCTTTTATTATCATAGCCTTGATAAACATGATCGATGCCCAACATCTTCATACGCAAGGCGACTGATTTTGATTTACGACCGGAAATCACAGCAATTTCAACGCCCGTTTGTTGAAGCAGCCTTAGGCCGAGCCCATCTCGCGAATGGAAAGATTTATACTCCACGCCATCATTGTCGAAATAAAGTCGAGCATCGGTTAAGACACCATCCACATCGAGGATGAGTAATTCTATGCCTTTGGCCCTCTCGGTTAACTGGGCTTCGTAGCGAAGATCTTGCGACATCAAACAATTCCCGCCCGAATTAAATCATGCATGTTAATCGCGCCTAACACCCGCTGATTATCATCAACTACGACCAGCGCGTTAATTTTTTTCTTCTCCATAATTTGCATTGCTTCTGCTGCCAGGGCATGTTCTTTAATTACCGTGCAATTATCAGTCATCACGTCGGCAATTAAAGTTTCATGCATGTTCAAATTTTTATTCAACATGCGCCGCAAATCACCATCGGTAAAAATACCTGCCATCCGGTTATCATTATCAACAACAGCAGTCATGCCCAGTTTTTTCTCGGTCATCTCCAGCAAAGCCTCGCGAACCAAAGCCGATTTTTTAACAATCGGCATTTCCTGGTCAACATGCATAATATCGCCAACGCGCAAAAGTAATCGTCGCCCAAGTGTGCCACCAGGATGAGACAAAGCGAAATCGTCACGGGTAAAACCGCGAGCTTCCAGTAAAGACACAGCCAACGCATCCCCCATCACCAATGCCGCCGTGGTGCTGGAGGTAGGCGCCAACCCCAACGGGCAAGCTTCCTGAGCAACGCTAACATCAAGATGTACTGATGCAAAAGTCCCCAGCGTCGAATCAGGATTACCAGTTAACGCGATCAAGGGCACATCTAGGCGTTTAATCAGTGGCAGGATTTTGACGATTTCCTCGGTCTCGCCAGAGTTAGATAACGCCAGCACAACATCCTGATTCGTAATCATCCCCAAATCACCATGACTGGCTTCGCCGGGATGCACAAAAAAAGCCGGCGTTCCGGTGCTTGCTAAAGTAGCGGCAATTTTTCCGGCGATATGGCCGGATTTACCCATGCCGATCACCACAACCCGCCCCTGACAAGCAAACATAAGGTTGCAAGCGGCGACAAAACCGTCATCTATACGTTGCTCTAAAGCGGCGACTGCCTGCGCTTCGACTTGAATGACAGCAAGCCCCAGCGCTCTTAATTTTTCGTCATGTAACTTCATTAAAGACCATGGTAAGATCGGTTTTCCGCACCTAAATAAACCTTTATATTATCGCATATTTAGCATGTCCTTTCTTTAAGGATAGCGAGAATATGGATTTATGAGCGGTAAAATAACCACTTGGATTGCCAATGAAAACAGGTCAATTAAATTTCTTCTCGGTTAAATATTGCCAATACCGCTTGGGCAATTGCTGCGCATGCAGCTTGGGGTTACTACGTTCAGTAATGTTAACGCTGGCAAAATAGCCTTGCCACATTTTCTGGTAATTCAGCTCATCGCCCGCGTAGTTTTCCGGCTTAGTTAAAGCCATGTGGTCTATATCGGAAATTGGCCTTATTTGCTTAAGATCATAATAAATTCCGTAGTTGCGTCGCAGGTCAAAAATTGCCCAGAGTTGACCTTGATACCGCTTTCGGAAGTGGTTAACGATTAGCGGCAACACATTAAAATCCGGTTCAATACGGGCAAAAAAAATTCCATCCTGCATCTTTTCAAAGCGAACAAATGCCAACATGCGATGACGTTCACGACCGACACTTTTAATTAGGCTGGCGAGTTTCACTACCTCTGGATGCGCATAGTTTTTTAGAACATTATGACCCGGATTCCTTATTGCGTAAGCGATAACACCTAATAAACACATTTCGACAACATCGTCTTCTGACAAAAACGCCCAGATGAGTTTTTGCACGCCATCTTTATCAAGCAGCTTTTCCAGTTTGGTTAACACTCGTTCGGCTTTTTCACTATCGGTGATTACGTCAATTTTGTCTGCGAATAATTCACCTTCACAGATACCTCGCTTAACAATCTTTACCTCCAAGTTGCTATTTTTAACGTAGCCACAATCTGCATAAAGATCGAAAACTGTGGTTAAAAAACCTTCAAAACTGTGATCGTACGTTAAAATCAGCATGGCTTAAGACTTAAAACAAACTGAGCTGGCCTGACTGTAAGCTCTGACTTTTGGTGCGGCTTGCGTTCAGCACTACATTTTGAAGATCCTGGTGGGTGAGATATCTTAAATGCTCGTTGTTACCGACAATCGCCAGAAAATATTTGGCGCGGTTAAGCGCGGCACCCATTTTTTTGAGATGCTCAAGGGTTAAGTTTTGAAAGCGTCGTGCCTGGACAATTTTATGAGTAGATTTAACCCCGACGCCTGGAATGCGCAGAATCATTTCCAAGGGGGCGGTTTGAATCGCCACTGGAAACTGTTCCAAATGCCTGAATGCCCATGCGAGCTTTGGATCCATTTTGAGATCGAGAAAAGGATGGGTCGAATCGACAATTTCATCTGCCTGATACCCGTAAAAACGCATCAACCAGTCGGCCTGATAAAGCCTGTTTTCGCGCAGGGTAGGAACTTCCGTATTAACACCTGGAAGCCGTTTATCGTCCAGCATTGGCACATAACCCGAATAGTAAACACGCCTAAGATCAAATTTTTTGTACAAACGGTCAGCAACCTTGATTACTTGCAAATCGGTTTCTTGCGTCGCCCCGATAATCAACTGCGAGCTTTGTCCGGCGCGGGTAAACTTTGGGGTGGATTTGATGCGTTTTTTACTGTCCTTGAGGCTGATAATTTCATTTTTAACCACTCCCATCGGCTGAATCATATCTTCGTGCTTTTTCTCAGGCGCGAGCAGCTTTAAGCCGGATTCCGTGGGAATTTCCATGTTAATACTGAGACGGTCGGCATAAAGCCCCGCTTCTTTGACTAGCTCGGAAGATGCTTTCGGAATAATTTTAAGGTGAATGTAACCGTTGAAATTGTGATCGAGCCGGAGATTTTTAGCGACTCTCACCAATCTTTCCATCGTGTAATCGGCATTTTTGAAAATGCCCGAACTTAAAAACAAGCCTTCGATATAGTTACGACGATAAAAATTAATAGTGAGGTCAACTACTTCTTCAACCGTAAATGCCGCACGCTGAATATCGTTGCTGCTACGGGACACGCAATAGGCGCAATCGTAGATACAGTGATTGGTTAACAATATTTTTAGCAACGACACGCAACGTCCATCTTCAGTAAACGAGTGGCAAATGCCCGTCATCGAACCACTGCCTAAGCCGTTTTTATTGGCACGATTGCTCCCGCTTGAAGAACAGGACACATCATACTTTGCGGCATCGGCCAGAATATTCAGCTTTTCTTTTAACCGGTCAAAATCCATAGAGTAAGAAGATCAAAAATTTTATGACTGTATTTTCTTGAATTTAGCGCCACGAATGCTTTAATTCATTACCTCCGGCTAACCACATAAACCCCAATCAACACAACTAAAGTACCCGCCAACTGTAATGCCGTCAACTTTTCTCCCAACAGAAAAAAGGCCAGGAACAGAGTAATGACTGGACCTGTCGAGCTTATAATTGCAGTCAAACCCGCGCCAATGCGCTGAATGCCGGCATTCATTAAAAATGCAGGTAGCACGGTTGAAAAAATTGCCATAATGACTGCCAGAAAATACACATTTATTGGTAGTTTTAACGCCGCAAAACCGTGACTAACCATAAAATGCAAACAGGTAACGAAGCAGGCAACAGTCATCGAATAGGCGGTAAAGCGCATCGAACCGATGCGTTTAATCAACACACCGCTTCCGATTAAAAACAATGCAAAAGTTAACGCTCTGCCTGCAACCAGCGATGAACCTAATATAATGTCGATCGAACGCAACTTCCCGTTATGATCGAAAAATACCAAAACCATACCGGCATAGGTCATTAATAGTGCGACAATTTGCCGGCGGTTTACAGGCTGCCGAAAAAACAACGCCGTCAACAAAACTACAAATGTTGGGTACAAGAATAAAATCAAACGTTCGAGTCCGGCGGAAATATAAACCAAGCCAGAAAAATCCAACATGCTGGACAAATAATATCCCAATGCCCCTAAGCCGATGACCATTAACCAATCACGTAGGATTAAAGATTGTTGATTATTGTTTTGTGGCGATTTTGCCGACCATAGGCTTGCGCATAGAAAAAACGGTAAGGAAATCGACATTCTTAGCAACATCAAGGTAATCGCATCAAGCTGATGGTCGTAACCGTATGCCAACTTAACCAAAACAGCTTTCGCAGAAAAGCCAAATGCGGCTAAAAGCACAAACAAACAACCGGCTAAGTGTTGACGCCTTGTTTGGGCGGGGCCAAGCAATAAAAGCGACACAAGGTTACTCCTTTGAGTAAAGGCGCGAATCTTGTGGGGGAATAAAACCAAAGCAACCGGGACAAGATCCGCAGTTGCTTTGGTAAATTGAAAAGTTAACCTAAGGGAGCAATGCGGCTGACATGCAAAATAATCTTTCGCAGCCAACGCATTGAGTAACTTGATACATATAAATCAATATTTAGGTTCATGGATTTATCCTATGGATAACCTTAGAATCTGTCAAACCGGATTTTAATCAGCTAGTTCCAACGGAAAAGCAACTTAGATCTCAAGATAAAATGACTTGGCTTAAACATCACGCCCTCATTAGATTTGAAGGAGAAATTTTATGCCTTATGAAAACTTAATCGATTTACCGGAAAGCGTCCGCAATCATTTGCCCAAACATGCCCAGGAAATTTATCGCGCTGCATTTAACCATGCCTGGGAGGAATACTCGCATGACGAGGAAATTTCCCACCGTGTAGCGTGGAGCGCGGTGAAAAAGAAATATTTCAAGGATGAATTGTCAAACAAATGGAAAGCTAAAGAGCCTACTTAAAGCCTTTGGTGAAATTCAAATTAGCCGGCATCAGTTTCCGTATTATTCTGGAACAATACATTATGAATCTCTTCCAACCAATTTCTTAAAGTCAATCAACCGCAGCTTTTTTAACAAGAAGATATTTTAAAAAAATCCCGCTGGTTAGGGATGTAAATAATGCCATCAACACGAGCGCAACGAAAATTCGTTGGTCGATTAGATGATTTTCCAAAGCGACTGAAGCCAAGACTAGGCCGATAGCGCCACGGGCATTTAAACCAACGCCTACGGCTCCGGCCTCTTTCCATGACATGCCGCCAAGCCATGCACCAAAGCCAGCCCCTAAGATTTTACCCAGACAAGCAATAGCAATAATGGTTAACACCAATAGGCCATCGTACTCGCTGGTCAAGTTAACTTTTAGCCCCACAGAAACAAAATAAATCGGCGCAAAAAAATTCAGGCTGAATGCTTGGACGGTCGAATTTGCATTCCTTAACGGTTCAGAAGATTGAGTTTCATTTTCATGACCTATCACGATCCCAAGCAAAAAAACAGCGAAGATAGCATGCACGCCAGTGGCTTCGGCGCTGGCTGCTGCCAGCAAAATCAACATGGCAATAAAGGTTAACATCCCGCCCGACCAACCTTTGCGACTTAAACGGTTTAGAAATGGCTTTATCAGCCAAAATCCTATGCTGACCATTGCCAACGTATATAGCAACAAGGGCAGTATTATTGAAAAAAAATCCTTACTGGACTCAGTGACTCCGAAATTATGCAGGATGAATATGAATATCGCCCAGCCAATAACATCGTTAACCATCGCGGAAGTGATAATAGTCAGGCCTATTTTGCTTTCGATTAAATTGAGGTCGATGAGTATTCTGGCGATCACCGGCAATGCTGATATGGAGAAAACGGTGCCAAGAAACAATGCCAGCCAAAATAAATTTTCATTTGCCCCCCATAATTGAGGAGTTAACAACACCAAACCAAAGCCCAAAGCGAATGGGATCATGCCACCAAAAAAGCTGGTTGAAACAATTACAGATTTGTATTGCCGAAAATGCGTTAGATTAATTTCTAACCCAGCCGCAAACATGAAGAATAACATGCCCAATTTCAGCAAGATATCGACACTGTTGGTGATTTCTTGATTTGATGGGAAGAGGGATGCGTAAATGTCAGGACAGTATGCCCCGAACAATGAAGGCCCCAACAATACACCCCCAATCAATTCGCCCAGGACAGCGGATTGTCCCAGCTTTTTCATCATCACTCCAAACAGCCAAGCGACTGCCAGCATCACGCCGATCTGGGTGAAAATGAAGTAAAACAGGGTGTGGTTCATTTATTGTTAATGGCTTTTTTCACATCGAACAAGCGACAATTACAGCAATATTCCGCTTAATTGGGTTAACATCAAAAGCTATTTCTTCGAATAAAACGCAGAATTTGGGATGAGAAAGAATTGAAAAAAATATCCCAGCGAACAGTGATTGCCCGCTGGAATATCTCTAGTTAACTACTCTTGCGTATCGTTAACCAAATCGTAGGTGATGTTAGGATTCAAACCCATTGGCCAGTAAATCGCGGCGAATGGCGGCCAAAAAATAGATACGACACGAAATTTGGCGCGTAATCTGCCTTCTTTGATGGTCTGTCCATCTTTCTCCAAACGGTAAGGCACGCCACCCCCTGGCGGCATACCTGCAGCCGTCCAGAAGTAAGGCTTCGTGGTAACTGTGCCGTCAGTTCCTACATTTACCGGCTCAGGTCTTTCGTAGATGTATAATTGAGAGCCTTCCGGCACTTTAAAATGACCGGTGGTTGTGCAGCCTGTCAATGCTGTCATCACCAGCATAATTAACACCACATAAAGTTTTTTCATTGTTATTCTCCTTACTGGGTTACACGTTTAAAAATCAAGGATGTATTTATACCACCAAAAGCAAAATTATTACTCATAACATATTCACAATCTAACGGACGAATTTCGTCTTTAATAAAATCCAGCAAAGCGCAAGCCGGATCGATAGTTTCCAAATTGGCGGTGGCATGAAACCAACCTTCATTCATCATGTTGATCGCAACCAAAGCCTCCAGCGCCCCGCAAGCACCTAACGTATGGCCGGTGAAACTTTTAAAAGAGCTTATCGGAATTTTATTGCCGAAGACGGCGGCGGTGGCATAGCTTTCGGCCACATCACCCTGCGAGGTTGCCGTGCCGTGTGCGCTGATATAACCAATGGAAGAGGCATCCAATTCAGCATCTTGCAAGGCAAGACGCATGGCGCATTGCATACTGGCGCTATCGGGTTGGGTCACATGCAAACCATCGGAGTTCGTGCCGTAACCCACTATTTCGGCGTAAATCTTGGCGCCACGGGCTAAGGCATGCTCACGTTCTTCAAGGATAAACGTCCCCGCACCTTCACCAATTACCAATCCATCGCGGTCGTGGTCGAACGGCCTTGGCGTTAATTGAGGACTATCATTGCGCGTGCTGGTGGCAAACAAAGTGTCGAAAACCGCCGCTTCTGATGCAGAAAGCTCGTCCGCCCCACCGGCTACCATCAATTTCTGGTAACCGTGTTTAACGGCCTCATAGGAATAACCGATACCTTGGCTACTGGAGGTACAGGCGCTGGATGTCGTGTACACCCTACCGTTTATTCCAAAATGGAGTCCAATATTTACTACCGAAGTATGCGCCATCATGCGGATATACGAGGTCGCGTTCAAGCCATTTACCGTATGGTTGATCAGCATGTTGCCGAATTCCGCCAGCGCATCATAACTGCCTGCACAACTCCCATAAGCAATGCCCATTTGCCCGGTATTTAACACAGGATCATTTAGTAAACCAGCATCGATCAATGCAAGTTCGGTGGCATAGGTCGACATTAACGCAACGCGCCCCATACTTCGGGTTTGTTTACGGGAATAATGCTCGGGCCGCTTAAACTCAGAGGGAGCGCCGAGCCGGGTATTCAAGCCCGTGTACTTATCCCATTCCTGCATGTAGCGAATGCCGGTTTTTTGCACTTTTAAATTGGCAGAAATTTCCTGCCAATTATTACCTATCGGTGAAATACCCGCCATGCCGGTAACCACCACGCGTTTCAACATAACCCTCCATTAACTGATAATACTTGCCGGGTAATGTAGCTGGCATCCGCCGACATCAAAAAAGCCACAGCAGCGGCAACCTCTTTGGGACTGCCGACTCTTCGCGCAGGAATCATCCTGGTAATTTCATCCAAGGGCAAATCCTCCGTCATGTCGGTCTCGATTAACCCCGGCGCAACGCAGTTAACGGTGATATTGCGCTTGGCGAGTTCCAACGCCAACGCTTTCGTCGCGCCGATAATACCTGCCTTGGCAGCGCTGTAGTTAACCTGCCCGCGATTGCCCATTACGCCAGATGTAGACGATAGCGTGACTATCCGTCCCGGCTTGCGGCTTCTTACCATGGGCATAATGATAGGCTGTAAGACATTATAAAAGCTGTCAAGATTGGTATGGATAACGCTGTCCCATTCTTCACCGGTTAACGAAGGAAAGGCGTTATCGGCGGTAATGCCTGCATTGCAGACCACACCATAATAAACGCCATATTGTTCGATATCGGCATTAATTTTTTCCGCGCAATGTTCGCGATTGGCAATATCAAATTGCAGCAATCTCGCCGATTGACCCAGTTTTTTTATTTCCAGAATAACCGCTTGCGCTTCCTCTATCCGGCTGCGGCAATGCACTACGATATCGTAACCTTGTTCAGCCAAATATAAGGCGATGGCTTTACCAATTCCCCGGCTGGAACCGGTCACTAGCACTGTTTTATTCAGCATGGAGTAGTCAGATCAATTGCATTGGGAGGTTGGTAGACATTTAAATTGGCAATGATTTCGATATCTTGACCGTAAATTTTACATTCAAACACGCCGAGTTGCTCGTCTTGCATGATTTTTTTTATGGTGATGGATAATATAGTACCAACCCTAAAACCGGGAATGTTAGCCTTATACCGGCGTGTACCCAGAAGATAACCCAGTTTAATGGGCTCTCCCGCTAAGGTGGATTTAATACCGACGTAGGCACCGATGGACTGCGCCATGTATTCGATACCTATCCATGCAGGTACAACAGGTTCCTGGCTAAATAGCTGGTCTCCCCTGACGGTTAATTCGGCGGTTAAACCTTCCTCACTAAACGCGATGATTCGATCCAGCAATACCATGCAGCCGGTATGTGGCAAGAGCAATGGAACATTCTCAAAATCAATGTCATCCAATGTCTTCATGATTTTGCAATCACAATAGAAATATTATTGCCACCAAACGCAAAAGCATTGCTCTGGCAAACCTGTAACTTTCGCCCCAAGGTTTCGCCTTGATTAACCAGATGGATTGCAGCCAGGTCGGGGTCGATGTCGTCATCGTTAACATTAGGGATTAACGCGCCGCCTTGATTTTCTGTTAACAATAGCCAACAAAAGCCCAATTCCAGTGCCGCCGCCGCACCGAGCGCATGACCGGTCATGCCTTTACTTGAGCTGACCGACACATGGTTTCCGAAAACCGAATTGACCGCTTTGCTCTCCATGGCATCGTTTAAAATAGTCGCTGTACCGTGTAAATTTAGATAATCGATATCAGCAGGGCGTTTATTAGCATCAACCAAAGCGTGTTGCATCGCGGAGATGACTGCCGTGCCTTCGGGATCGGGTGCTGAGAAATGATAAGCATCGCTGCTCGCGCCAATCCCTAATAACTCCACTGGCCCAGGTTCTTTACTGAGAACAAACAAGCTGACCGCTTCGCCGATATTAATGCCGTCCCTATTTGTTCCAAAAGGTTTACACAATCCCGTGCTCAGTGATTCAAGCGCGGCAAAACCGTTGATGGTTAAGCCGCACAAACTATCGGCGCCGCCCACAATCACGGCATCGCATAGGTCAAGACTGATTAATCGCCGAGCCGAAGCAATGGCTTTACCGCTGGATGAACAGGCAGTCGATAAGGTATAAGCCGGACCGGTTAAGCCTAAATATCCAGCCAGGAAATCCGCGCCCGCACCCATTTGCTGTTGCTTGTAATGAAAGCCATCCGGCAGTTTTCCATGGTCAGCTTGATGCTGTAACGCCAATTCCGTGCTTCGTACCCCGGACGTACTGGTACCTAGAACAACGCCTATACGGCTAGCGCCGTATTTTTCCAGCATCCAATCGACAGTTAATCTGATCTGGCTTAACGCAGCCAGCAGCAAGCGGTTGTTCCTGCATTCATAAATTCCATGGTTAGAATTTATTTCCGGCAACTCCGACATTACCCTCCCAACCACTGTGACAGGTCCAAACTCATTGGTCGCAATTAATCCAGAACGGTCGCCCGCTATCAGACGGTTTAAAACCTCAGATTTTGAATTGCCCGCGGCGCACAGCAAGCCTAAATCATTCAGGTAAAACTTCATAACTGAGGGTTTTGATTTTTAGCCGGTAATGATGGCGGTAGTTGGTTAAGATAACCGATTTCGCCCATGCTTTGTCGGGTTGGATATAATCTACGTTAACCCTTAAATCACCATTAAAGTATAGATTTCGATGGAATTGGTTACCTTCCAATCGCATTGGTGGAGACAATAGTTTACTTAGTTGCGCGATAGGCCAAAACACCAACTGAAAATCCTTTATGATATGTTCGGGCTCGACATAAACTGGCAATACTCGACTTTTATCCATCACCAAGTCTTTGCCGTTGTAGCTGAGATTAAATAAACTCATGCCATCTTTGGTTAACCCTGCAATGGCAATGTGGTTTTTATCGAGCTCCAGGACGCACAAAAAAGTGTCCTGATGATTACCCCATTCCGCCTCGACTTCTTGCACGATACGTCTGGATGGCGCCAAGGGCGGAGCTAAAGGCAAATAATCTGTTTTTTCGGAGTTATCTGTTGTTAACCATGCGCAACTCGATAACCAGGTTAACAGCAATACGCAAATTAACCTGCGCGGCATAACTCAACTAAGGTATCCAATCTTGGCCGTGCATTCTTAACATAAGGGTTATTTTCATCCCAGGCATACCCGGCAAGGATCGAACTAATCATTGCCTTTACATCCGGTTGCTGTTTTTTATGGAAGATAACATCCTGAAATCGACCGTCATACCAGGCATCTACAAATACGCGAAAGGTGTTAACCCCCTGTTGCAACGGTTTGGCGTATTCATTCTCCCAATCTACCGTCTCGTCTTTAAATTGCCGGTCCAAAATTGCCGCCGCCAAACTGGCCGATTTCATGGCGATGGTGACGCCGGAAGAAAATACCGGATCTAAAAATTCACCGGCATTCCCTAGCAGGGCAAAACCTTTGCCATACAAACTCTTAACATTTGCCGAATAACCGGTAATGGCATTGATTTCTGTATCGAAAACTGCATTATCAAGCAGATTTTTCAGGCTATCAACCTGATGAATAATTCCTTGTAATATTTCCCCATAATTATCGCCAGGGGGATAAAAACTTTCTTCAGCCACAACCCCGATACTGCTGCGACCATTGCTAAATGGAATTAACCAAAACCAGACATCTTGATGTTCGGGATGAACAGTAATCAGTATCTTGTTCCTATCAAACTGGCTGTTGTCGATACGATCTTCAATATGGCCGAATAACGCTTTTCTTACCGGAAAACCGGAAGGCGATTCCAAATCTAGCAATCGTGGCAGAATACGGCCAAAGCCGCTGGCATCCAGCACGAAATCAGCTTCGTAATTTGTCGTTACTCCAGACGAATCACGAACTTCCAGTTTTGGTTTGTCACCGGAAAAATCAACTTCAGTGACTTCCATTTCCCACTGGACATCAACGCCCATTTTTTCCGCTTCATTGACCAGCAGATCATCGAAAGGGCCACGCTGCACCTGAAAAGTGGTTCCCATCCCTGGGCTAAACTTATCTTCAAAATTAAAATTGGTGCAGTTATCCCGATAAACAAAGGCCGCGCCGTTTTTAAATTGGAAGCCTGCATTAACAACCGCATCCATCATGCCCGCCTGCTTGATGAACTCCATACATTGCGGCAACAAGCTTTCGCCAATACTGAAGCGTGGAAAACGCTGGCGCTCCAGTATCGTGACCTGATGTCCCTGCCTAGCTAACAAGGAACCGGCAATACTGCCTGAAGGACCGGCTCCAATGATAATTACTTTGCTCATTTATTATTGATCGTAAATGTTAACTGGGCATCCATATTGTAAAACAGCTTTATATGGACTGTTGTTCTTACTCTTATTAAAAACGATATTGTAATTTGATTTAGGCACTAAATCCTTGAAAGATGAAACCGATAAAAATATCAATAACAAGCGGGTTATTTTGTGGCGAGTTCTCGCAGAATATAAATAGCGTTTCCGGATAGTTAGAAAATGTTTGCCAAATCCTGGTTGAAATTCGCAAACGCATGAAAAATAAGAAAAACGGTTATCCAACTTGAGTCAGGATTGATTTCCCAATCACAAGGGGATAACCATTGCTTTTTCTTAACCTCTAAATCAAGTTACACAGTAAATTGGAAACTCCATTCTTCGGAAATTATTTTATTTTCGGCATAGGAAATCCGAAAATACCATAGGTGCTGGTTGTTATCGCTAAATCACCATATTTGGTGCCATTAAGAAAAACGATATCTTTTCCTAAACCATCGCCGTAATTGAGGCTTTGCGTTAGTGCAGTTTGCTTTTTTAAATCGGCATTTTTAAACATGCCATTAAAACCATACCAGATATCACTGGGTGTCCTCAACCTAAAGCCAGAGATTTCTGATTGCTCGACTGAGATGTTGCTGACAATATCAAAGGAGTCACTAGTGGGCTGATAACGATAATAATCCAGCCCTCCGATTTGATTTTCGGTAATTAGGTAAGGCGAGAGTTTTCTGGGCGAAGGCATTTGCTGAATACTTTTACCTGTCGTTGCCAATAAACCGATTGCCTCTTTTGATCGCCCATCAAACAAAGCAAGTTCACCGCCATTTGCTTTACCGCCAAAATCGAGATCACCATCCTTGTCAAAATCACCAAGCATAATGTGCGAGATATTTCCCCAATAATCGCCGATTTGAAAGGAATGCCAGACTTCATTTCTTTTCGCAACATCGTAGACATAGACAAAAACGCCGCTAGCACCTGTATCCGCCCGACCGCCGCCAACTATAAGTTCACGTTTTCCGTCATTATTTAAATCAGCGATATCTACGCTGTAAGAAGGTGATCCGGAAGATGAAGCTGCATTTTCCCAAACTATCTTGAAGACGCCATTTTTGAAAGAAAAGGCTTCAATGTAGTCAGTTGCAATTATAATTTCTTTACCAGGATGATTGGTGATATTCCTGATTTTGATATCATGGATGCCAGACCAATTAAAACCATTTGCAACAGGCTCTGAAATACCTTTCAAGGTCAACGTATAAGCATCGAATACTAGGATACGTCCAGAACTATAACCTGCGTTGGAACTGAAAGTTGCAGTAACTAAATCAAGCTTACCATCGTTGTCGACATCGCCAACGGCAGGTTTGATAAATGGTCCATCAAGATGGGTATTTTGCCAGGTAATGGATTCGGTTTGCCAATTTCCAACATACAGAAAGTCGGAACCTGTGGAGCTAAATCCTGCACCAAAGAAAACTTCGTTCACTCCATCGTTGTTAACATCGCCAATGGCAATATTCGTAACGCCATGTTCCGGATTGGCGATCGTCCATTTTTTTTGTTGGGTCTGGGTATCAATCGCATAAACGCTACCCCATTGACCATCGCCGACAAGCAGTTCCTTTACGCCATCACTATCCATATCAACCACTTTAATCGCGCCTATATCCTGAGGCGTAGAAACCGACCACTTAGGCAATTTTCTATCAACATCAAAAGCCCAGACAAATTGCCATGCCTCGGCGGTAATGAGTTCGTCTTTGCCGTCATTATCAATATCGGCGCTCTGTAAGATATTGCCAAAATCGCGGCTTCGCTTCCATTGAACTGTTTTTGTTGCAATATCAATGACGCTGCCATCATTTAATGCAATTTCGTATGATGTATCATTGTCCATCTGCCCAACGGTTAAGCTGGTTCCCGATGTACCCTGCATTTCCCAGATCTTTTTTCCAATGCCTGAGTAAATCGCTAAACCATTACTTCCAATGGCAATAATTTCCGCCAAACCGTCATTGTTTATATCTTTAAGCTCAAGCGACGTAATGCTTTCGGTCGATAATTTAAACCGGCGAAGTAGAATTTTATTTATCTGGGTATACGTATTAACAAACCCGTTTTGCTCGGCAACCACAATTTCATTGGTGCCATTATTGATAGTGTTGCCCAGTCTTATGGCGCTTAGTCCATTATTATAAAATTGGCTGACATAATTCATTTCAAACGCTTTACTAGTCTCATTCCACCTGAGCGTATACCAGTAACCGTTGCCACCAAATGTGCCGGTTGATCCCCCCAGATACAACTCAAGCTTATTTTGCACTTTAGCTACGTTAATACCTGATGCCCCAATCCCGGTTCCAAAGGCTGCGTAAGACCAAACTGCTTTTTGTTGAGTTGTTAACGCAAAGCTTAAACTCGAAAAAACACACAGGCAAACAAGGATCAAGAGATAATTTTCGTTTTTGAACATATTCATTTTCCCCTCCGATTTTAATTTTTAAAAGGGCACAACCTTCTGATAGTTATCAATAAATTTATGATAAAAATTCTAACGCACTGACTAATTCAGGTCAGTTAACAAGAATTATAGTTGTCCTGATAAATTTGTCTTGGCTTTATCAAAGATTTAAGGAAAAAAGCCCTTGCCGGGCACTAAATTATAGAACGACGAATTAAGCTTCAATCCGTAGTTATACCTATTGTTTTGTTTTACTGAAAATAATCTTTTGCAAAGAAAATCGTTTCGCAAAAATATTCGAAAAATTAAAATGAGCAATTTGATTTAGTAAAGCCAACCTAGCCATCTCATCAATGAAATGGCTCATTCGCCTGATATTTTTCTTATAAAAAAGACATTCTTGGCTTAAAGTAGCTTATGTTCAGAAGACAATCCATAACACAATGCCTGATTTCATCTTAACCCAATGGCGTGCATGGGCACCCGGCCTTAATATCGCCGACGACAGGTTAATCGAATCAGCCGACAGCAGAACGCCAGATACCGTGCCAAAAATGTTACAACGCAGGTTAACCCCGTTAGCGCGAGCCGTTTTCAATGTCGCCTCGCCTTGCATTGGTGATGGCAAAACCATACCGGTGGTGTTCAGTTCGGGTCATGGTGAAATCTGCAAATCCTTAACCATGCTGCAAACCATTCAGGCAGGCGAGGAGTTGTCACCCACAGCTTTCAGCTTATCCGTGCATAATGCTATCGCGGGTTTGTTTTCCATCGCGTATAAAAACAGTCATGAAATTAGTGTGATTGCGCCATGCCAGGAAGGCATAGCGCCCGCCCTTGTGGAAGCGATCGGCATGTTGCAGGAAGGCGTCGATGAAGTATTGATTTTGTTGTACGACGAACCGATTGCGGATTTTTATCCCATAGCCCCATTCAATCTTAACTGCTCCTACGCCTGTGTCGTCGGGTTAAGAATCGCATTATCCGGCGATGGCTTAAAGCTACAATTAAACCGCTCCAAAAAAACCAGAAACGATGGCGAACAGCCCGCGCAACTCTTGAGCCTGATAAAATTTCTGCTAACCGAGGAACCTACGTTGCAATTAGGCAATCAAGAACATAGCTGGACATGGCGCAAGCATTGATCCGAAAGTTGGCTTACATTTGGCGCTTATTCGGCACGGCGGTCAGCTTTTCAACGTTCGGCATCGGCGGCTTGTTTTTGTGGTTTGGGATTTTTCCTCTGGTAGGCTTATTGCCTGAAACGCAAAGACAGAAAATCGCCCGCTCGCAGCGGATTTTGCATTGGAGTTTTGTCGGTTTCATCGGCTTGATGCATCGCATCGGCATCATGTCGTACGAAGTTAATGGACTGGAAAAACTTAACCGACCCGGTCAACTCATTGTCGCCAACCATCCCACACTGGTTGACATCGTCTTTCTCATCAGCCGCATAAAAGAAGCCAATTGCATCGTTAAAGACAGCTTGTGGCGTAATCCATTCATGCGTGGCCCCATTTTAAATTGCGGATTTATCAGCAACGGTGATCCGGAAAAAATGATCGAAGAATGCGTGGCGTGGCTGCAATCCGGCGGTACGATGATCATTTTTCCGGAAGGCACGCGTTCCGTACCGGGCAAACCTTATCATTTTCAGCGCGGCGCAGGAGCAATTGCCTTGCTTGCTGGTACAATTGTCACGCCGATCACGTTAACCTGCTATCCCAGCACATTAACCAAAGCGGAGCAATGGTATCAAATTCCCGAACGGCATTTTCATTTAGCCATGCATGTCGGCGATGACTTAAACTGGAAGAATTTACTCAAATAGAACCAAAATCCATCGCCGTACGCCGCTTTAACCAGTATTTACAAGATTACTTCACCCAACAACGGGAACGTTACCAAGACTATGGAAAATGAAATCAAGCACTTAATCATCGATGCGCTGGCGCTGGAAGATATCAGCGCCGATGATATCGACAGCCATGCGCCGCTGTTTAACGACGGGCTGGGGCTGGATTCCATCGATGCGCTGGAGCTGGGGCTGGCGATCAGAAAGAAATATAATGTGAAGATTGAAGCCGAAAAAGAAGACGTGGTTAAAATATTTTCTTCAGTCGCCACATTAGCCGATTACATCCAGACAGCCTTAGGTAACCCCGTCCATGAACAACCGTGAAGAAATCTTAACCGCCATCAAAAACATCATGGTGGAAATGTTTGAGCTGGACGAAGGCAAAATCACCTTGGAAGCCCGCCTCTACGAAGACTCGGATTTCGACAGCATCGATGCCGTGGACATGATCGTCAGGTTAAAGGAAATCACGGGAAAAACAGTTAAACCGGAAGATTTCAAATCCGCAAGATCGATTGGGGATGTGGTGGAAGCGGTTTATAAGATGCTACATAATAACTAGCTGATTAAATTTTAATATCTTCTTAATTTACCTTTGCTGTGCAAGCCATCTTCTTGAATTCCTCACGCGGAATAACTTTACCTTCAATTAGAATTCCTTCTTTAGGTTCTAAAACACTCGTTTGAATCGGTTTTGCAAGCCCGCAAGAAAAAGTAATGGCTGCTCGTTCAAACTCGCTACGTACTGGATATTCATAAGCATCTTTAATGATTTCTGAATATTTTTCAAAACTTTCTAAATATGCTTCGCCATCCCCTTGTCCCCACAAAGTACGTAAATATCCATGTGCCGCATTAGGCACTAATCCAATTTCTAGGCTTTTTTGGTATTTTTCACGTGCAAGAACAAAATCTCCATGAGCTAATGCTACGCTACCCCAATTTAATAAAGCCCATGAGTGCTCTCCTTTAAATTTTAATGCTTGCTCGTACTTTTTATAAGAAGATTCAAAATTTCCGGCATCATTTTCAATAATTCCCCATTGATTATAAAACCCGAAACTTTTTAAACCGCTTATTTCAAGTCGACCGTAGCTTTCACTTATAGTCTTTATCAATGAAGGCATTTTATTCTTTGCTTGAAATTCGGTATCCCACATCTGATAAATCCGTGTTGTAGTCAACCATTCAGCACAAGGGTAATTATTAAAATTTTCAGAGATTAATTGTTGGTATTCAGACAAATCATTGTTGTGCAACTTTAAAATTGAATTTAGAGAACGAAAAATAGTTGTTGATTGAACTGGCAATTGATTTAAATCGTAGGAATTAATTATTTCGGACGATGCCAGTTTGTTAACCTCATCAAATTGTTTTTCCTCGATAAGCAATTCTATTAAAAAAGAAATAAAGTCAAAATTTGCTATCTGATCTTCATGAATTTGGCTTTGATTTTTCTCGAGAAAATGATTTAGATGAGTGCGAAATAAATCCAAGTTACCAAAACGAATATCATACATTAGCAACAATCTTTCCCCTGGAATAGACTTTTCTAAATCCTTCAAATATCTACCAATATATTTGCCATGAAGATTAATATAGAATTTTTTGTTACATTTTTTACCCGCCTTATAGCATTCAGCTAAAACAATACGCTCCATCAATATTGCCTTTGTTAACGTTTCTAAATCGCCAAATCGACGAAAATCCATTTTTTCAAGAATAAGTTTGTTAGCCCATTCCCAATAAATGTATCTATATTTTATGTCATCATGACTTTTGGAAAAGTCTAATTGTCCAGCCAAAAGCATGCTCATAACTCGTAAATGTTGCTGCTTATCCCTTAAAAACTTATCAGCAACATCTAGAGAAAAATTAAAATATTTCTGCTCTGTTAAGCCGGCAAACAACTGTTCAGCACCCAATAACTCTGGTGACAAATAATTAATCATTATCGATGCCAGAACTCTAGGGGCATCATCAATTTTTTCAAATGATTTAGTAGTATCAACAGTTATAAAAGGAGTTGCTGATAATTTGATGAAAAATCGTTCACCCTCTTTCCAAAGTAAAGGTTGCAACTGCCTTGCAGGTGAAATACCAACTTTTTCACGAACCCAGAATGCAAGTTTTTTTATAGATACGCTTTGTGATGATATGAATTGATCAGGCATTTTTGAACTCATTTCAACACGGTTCAAAACGTGTAAATAGAAATCTAAATTTTGCTTTCCCAATAGAAAATTGGTATTGCATAATTGATCATCTTCAAATTGATCAGAGCTGTGTTGATACATTTGAAGAAATCGATTGGGAAGATTATTAATTCGCTGATTCGCTTCCTCCGGAATTATCGCAATAGCCTGTTGTGTAAGCATTTCTCCGGTAAAACCATGATCTTTAGCTGAGCCCTGAATTTCAGCATCTTCAATATAAATGTCGTCAGTTAAAACGCAGTATGCAAATATGGAACAAAACCCTAAAAATAGGATAGGTTTCCAAAGTTCGCTTATTGATTTTATTGGGCTTTTTAAGTAAGCCTGTATTTTCTTTTTTAGTATATTTAAAAATCTCAACAACCTAACAAGCATCCATTCAAAAATAGACTTAATAAAATCTTTAAGTTTTTTAATAAAAAAATACTGCCTAGAGTTCAACGTCATGGTTTCGACATTTTGTTAATTAAGCATGACTTCAGTTTAGGTTAAAAAGGCTTTCTAAGGCATCAATAATCACTTGATTACGTATTATTTACACGTTGACATAAATCTTTAAAAAAATACTACTTTTCCTCTGTGTCACACCAAAGACAGGAAGCTTTTTGGGAGATAGCATAAAAGGTTAACAAAAATGGGGGTTACAAAATATCGTTTTCGTCAGTGAAGAAAGCGGCATTTAAACGATTAATTCATTAACTCTGACGTGAATTGCTAAAATAGCACCATGCGCATCTTGATCAACGCCATCATCGGTCTGTTAACTTTAAGCTATCCTTTCGCGGTTTATTACGGAATAAATTATCTGGAACCCTGGAAAATTGCCGCTATCCTGGTCGTGCTTCTTGTCATCAGGTTGTTGATAAGCCGTTCGGTTAAGCATTGGAGTGCGCCGTTAATGCTGGTCGGCATTGGGTTTTGCGGCATCGCCATCTGGAGCAATCAATTGTTAACCTTAAGGTTTTATCCGGTATTGATGAACTTAACCTCGTTGCTGATATTTTCCTGGAGTCTATGGTCGCCGCCCAGCCTGATCGAACGGTTAGCCCGAATCCAGCATCCCGATTTGCCGCCGGAAGGGGTAAGCTACACCCGTAAAGTCACCCAAGTCTGGTGTGGATTTTTTGTGGTTAACGGCGGCATTGCCCTGTTTACGGCACTTTGGGGCAGTTTCGAGTTGTGGAGTTTATATAACGGATTGATCTCCTACCTGTTGATGGGAATTTTGTTCGCAGGCGAATATCTGGTCAGGATCAGGACGCAGAAACATGTCCGCTGATTGCATCGCCTTGTCGGATTACTTTCTGGCAGAACCTGATCCTGAAAGGCTGATTGCCTACCATCAGGGACGATATATTCATTACGATGAATTTCGCGCAGCGGTTAACCATTGGCTTAAACGCCTGAAAGAACAGCCCGATAACTCTTATGCCTTATTTACCGAAGACGCTTATCCGTTTGCGGTGTTGTTGTTTGCCTTGTTGCATGCGGGGAAACAGGTATGGATACCCGGAAATAACCGTCCAGGGACGGCGGAACAATTAAAGCAAAACGGCTGCACCTTGATTGGCGATTGGAACGAAGCCCAATCTTTTGAATACCCGCTGAGCAGAAGCGGATGAGAACGACTTTAATTGGCAGTCCCTTAACCCATCCGATACGCAAATCATCATTTTTACTTCCGGTTCTACCGGCGAACCGAAATCGATCAAAAAGAACCTGCAACAATTTCAATCTGAAGTTAACGCACTCGAAAAGCTTTGGGGGCAAACGCTAGGCAATTCCGAGATTTTAGCGACGGTCAGTCATCAACATATATATGGCTTGTTATTTCGGGTGCTTTGGCCCTTGTCCGCCGGTCGATGTTTTCACAGCGCCATTTACCTTAACCCGGAAATACTGGTTAACCATGCGCCTAAAAAGTCATGCTGGATTGCCAGCCCCGCGCAGTTAAAACGGCTTGCGGACGATTCGCCCTGGCAGGAACTGGCTAGGTTAACCGCTATTTTTAGTTCCGGCGGCTCATTGCCGGATGCGGCCAGACAGCTTGTTGCTCAACACAGTAAACAAAACATTTTAGAGATTTATGGCAGCTCTGAAACCGGCGGTATCGGCTGGCGGGAACAGGAAGGCGCCTGGACATTGTTTCCCGGCATGTCGCTCCGCGAAAAAGAGGGGAACTGGCTGTTAACTTCCCCTTATTTGCCTGATAACCTTGGTCATAATCTTGATGACAGGTTAACGCTGCTGGAGGGAAACAGAGTTTAGGTTACTCGGCAGGTCAGACCGGATTGTTAAGGTCGAAGAAAAACGCGTATCGTTAACCGAAATTGAAAATCGCTTAAAAATGTTAACCTGGGTGAATGAAGCAGTTTCGTTAGTGATTTCAAAACATCGTGACGTTGTCGCAGTGGTCATTGCCTTGAATCAAGAAGATTTCCAGCAATTGACCGAACACCGGCAGCGCTTGATCAAACAACTGCGCGAAATGCTGCAACCCTGGTTTGAAGCTGTCGTTCTGCCAAGAAAATGGCTGTTTGTTAACGAAATTCCGTTAACGTCGCAAGGTAAAACCGATTTAATGTTGCTTGCCGGTTTGCTAAATTACGACGAACGAAAACTGCCGCAACCATTAAGCCTCGCGATAACCGAATCAGGCGTAAGCCTGGACCTTAAAGTGTCGCCAAACCTGGTTTATTTTCCTGATCATTTTGCTAGGTACCCGATTCTGCCTGGCGTAGTGCAACTGGCTTGGGCGGAATATTTCGCCAAACAATTTTTTGATGCAGCGTAATTTTCGGGAACGTTTTTCCAACATGGACATGATAAAGTTTATCAAAGTCATCCGCCCCGGCGATGAGTTGACGCTAACCTTAAACTGGAAGGCGGAAGCGCAGGAACTCCAGTTTAATTTCAGTGCCGACTCAATTCCATATAGTTCAGGGCGAATGGCGTACAAAACAGCTTTATTTCCGGCAACAGAGCAGTAAATTTATAGTCATTTCTTAAAATTGATCATCTATAAAAAGGGGGAATTATCATGACGCCGTTTTACCGTTGCTTAAGTATTCTTTTTGCCATATTTGCCTTAACCGGTTGCCATAAAAAACTACCCGACAGCACGCTGCCGTCGAATGTCAAGCGGGGGACTATTACTATTCCCAGGTCAGCATGCAGTACGAAAAAGGCCGCTTCCGCACTACCAATTACCGCCGAGGCTGTGCTTTTACCGGTAAATACTCAGGTCGAACTCATGGAAATCACCACTAAGGAAATCCTGGTGGAAATCATGCCAGACCACCGCAAGTTAACCATTGAGAATGTCGCCAAACATACGGGTGAAAACACCACGCAAACCTTTTCCAAGCTGTTTGCCAAACAAAAGCTCGATATGTCCCAATTTACCAAGCTGGAACAGGAAAATATCCGAGACGGAAAAGTGGCGAAAAAAATGCGTAAAAACGCCGTGATCGCAGCGGTCGGTTATCCTCCCATCACGGAAACCTCATCGACTCAAATGAATCGCTGGGTATACTGGAGCTCCCGGTTTGACCGGTTCATCGTGCATTTTAACGACAAAGGCAAGGTGGATCGGATTGAAAATTAATTAGCCACTAAGCCTCAATGAAAACCTGCCTCATCATCCCAGTTTACAACCACGAAAAAGCGATTGTTAAAGTCGTTGCAAGCCTGAAAGCATTTAATCTACCGTGCTTTTTGGTTAACGATGGCTGTTCAATCCAATGCTCCCAGGTTTTAGCGGATTGCGCCGACAAAGAATCGGATTGGATTACTTTGCTAACACGCCCGGAAAACGGTGGCAAAGGCGCTGCCGTGTTAACCGGATTCAATGCCGCAATAGCCGCCGGGTTTACTCACGCCATCCAGATTGATGCGGATGGACAACACGATATCAGCAGTATTCCGAATTTGATAACGGCAAGTAAAAAAGATCCCGAGGCTTTGATTTTAGGGCAGCCTGAATTTGACACCAGTGCCCCAAAAAGCCGTGTCTATGGCCGGAAGATCACAAATTTTTGGATTTGTATCAATACGTTAACGACAAATATTGGTGACGGCATGTGCGGGTTGAGGCTGTATCCCCTAAGCCCGGTTAACCGGCTGATGACGAAAACTGACATAAGCTACGGGATGGAGTTTGACATTGAAATTCTCGTTCGCCTGTATTGGCAAGATGTCCCGGTCATTAATATACCGACGAAGGTTGACTATCCGCTGGATGGCGTGTCCCACTTTAAAATGTGGGATGACAACCTCAAGATTTCCAAAATGCATGCCGTTTTATTTTTTGGCATGCTCGTACGAATTCCTGTTCTGTTGTTAAGAAAATTAGGATGAAACAGACATCCCACTGGGCGCACATCGAAGAACAAGGGATTGTCTGGGGTATGCGTTTTTTACTTCGGGTTTATCTGCTATTCGGCCGTACTTTCCTGCAAATTTTCTTGTATCCGGTTGTGGTGTATTACTGGCTGGTTAACCGGGAAGCGCGGCAAGCCAGCAGCAACTATCTTAATCGGCTGGCTAGTTTTTCGCCCGCGCTTGGGCTGCATGGTAATTTGTGGCACAGCTATCGGCATTTCATCAGCTTTGCGAATGCCATGATCGATAAGCTGGCTGCCTGGTCAGGAGCGATAAAGCCTTCCGATGTAGAATATTTCGGTAGGGATGCGTTGTTAACCTTAACTCAAACCGGCCGCGGCGCACTGCTGCTTGGCTCTCATCTCGGCAACCTGGAAGTTTGCCGTATAATGGCGCATTTCGATAAAGTATTGCGGATAAATGTGTTAGTCCATACCAAACATGCGGAAAAATTTAACCGGGTGTTGCACAAAACCAGCGGCGAGAGCCGGTTAAACCTGATTCAGGTAACAGAAATAACCGCCGCTACCGCACAATTGCTCAGCGATAAAATCGAAGCGGGTGAATTGATCATCATGACGGCGGATAGAACGCCAGTAACTTCACAAAAGCGTGTCAGCAAGGTTAACTTTTTAGGTGATGAAGCGCTTTTTCCGCAAGGACCGTTTATTTTGGCGGGGCTATTGAAATGTCCGGTGTTAACTTTGTTTTGCCTGAAAAAGCGAGATAAGTTTGCCATCTACTTTGAATTATTCAGCCACGGGCTGGAATTCACCAGAAAAACCCGCGACCTCATGTTGCAGCAAGAAATTCAGCGCTATGCGCAACGCTTACAAGATTACTGCTTGAAGGCACCATTGCAGTGGTTTAATTTTTATGACTTTTGGCATATCTAACCAAGCAATGGCTAAATCATCCGTTGTCTTTAACGGGCAATTCATCACGATTGAGGATATTTGCCAGATCGTCGATCAAAACGCCCTCCGGAATTAAGCAACTCGCCAGATTTTATCGAGCGCATCGACAAAGGCGGGCGGTTTGTTGATGACTTATTAAATCAGCAGGGTTTTGTTTACGGCGTAACGACGGGATTCGGCGACTCATGCACGATCTCGGTGCCGCTTCATTTAACCGACGAACTTTCAAAAAACCTCTATACGTTTCATGCTTGCGGTCTTGGCGCGTATTTCGACGCCCGGCAAACAAGGGCTATTTTAGCAACACGGTTAACAAGTCTGGCGCGGGGCTTTTCCGGTGTGCGCTATCGATTGCTACAGCAACTGGCAACGTTGCTGAATCTCGATATTCTGCCGCTAATCCCCCAAGAGGGCTCAGTTGGCGCGAGTGGTGATTTAACACCTTTGTCTTATCTGGCGGCCGTTTTAAGTGGTGAAGGCGAGGTGGTTTACAAAGATAAACAACAATCCGCGAAAGAAGTTTTTGCCCAATTGAACATAGCGCCACTAACCCTAAAACCCAAGGAAGGTCTGGCGATCATGAACGGCACGGCGGCTATGACCGGCATTGCTTGTCTTGCTTTTACGCGCGCTGCGTATTTATCAAAGTTAACCACTCGAATTACCAGCCTGATGTCAGTGGCGTTAAACGGCAATGCCCATCACTTTGACAAGACCTTGTTTTCGGTTAAACCGCATCCCGGCCAAAACCGCATTGCCGGTTGGTTACGCGCCGACTTAAATGTCACCGGTTTGGGTTCGCGCGAAGATGGTCGATTGCAGGACAGATATTCACTGCGCTGTGCGCCGCATGTGATTGGGGTATTGGAGGATTCTCTACCTTGGCTAAGACAATTTATTGAAAACGAGCTAAACAGCGCCAACGACAACCCGATTATCGATGCCGAAGGCGGACAAGTGCTGCACGGCGGTCATTTTTATGGCGGGCATATTGCCTTTGCGATGGATAGCCTGAAAACCGCTGTCGCCAATCTTGCCGACTTGATGGACAGGCAGATGGCGCAACTGATGGATCCTAAATTCAATCATGGCTTGCCTGCCAATCTGTCTGGCCTGAAGGGTGAACAAGCGACGGTTAACCACGGCTTTAAAGCTGTGCAAATTGCGGTTTCCGCATGGACAGCCGAAGCGTTGAAGTTAACCATGCCCGCCAGCGTATTTTCCCGCTCGACTGAGTGCCACAATCAGGACAAGGTTAGCATGGGAACGATAGCCGCGCGCGATTGCACGCGAATTCTGGAACTATGCGAGCAAGTGGCGGCGGCCTCCCTTATAGCTGCCTCGCAGGGTGTGGAGTTGCGCGGAAATAGCAATAGCTTGAGTCCGGCGCTGCAAGAATCTGTTAACTGCGTTCGCCAATTCAGTCCTTTTTTAGATACGGATCGGGCTTTGGATAAAGAACTACGCCAATGCATTTCGCTAATCCGCGAGCAAGCCTGGCGGCTTTATGAGTGACATCAACCTGCAAGTTTCAGTTGATTTGAAGATTCCCTTTCACGATGTCGATGTCATGGAAATCGTCTGGCATGGACATTACGCGAAATATTTTGAAATCGCCCGATGCACGCTGTTAGATAAAATCGACTACAACTATCAGCAAATGCGCGACTCAGGTTACGCCTGGCCGGTAATCGAACTGAATGCACGCTATGTTAAGTCGTCTAAATTCGGACAAATTATCACTGTGAACGCAAAGCTTGCGGAATGGGAGCACCGGCTAAAACTAAATTACCTGATCACCGATAAGCTTACCGGAAGTAAATTGGCTAAAGGTCACACTGTACAGGTTGCGGTTGAAATGCCCACAATGTCCATGTGCCTTGAATCGCCCCAGGTCTTATATGAAAAATTAGGCCTGCCAAAACGAAAATAGCTGTTTTTTATTATACTTATTTGATTTAGCGCATGACGGAAACCAAAATAAGTTATACCTTGTATCTCTAAGTATCGATTAGTTACTTAAATTCCATCCACGAATTGTTAAGGGGATGTCTATGAATCTAATTAATAAACTGGCTGTTTTGACCACGATCTTTCTGTGCGTGGCTTGCACCACCACTTTGAATCCACACGATTTTGATACCAACGACTTGGCAACACTAAATTTGAAAGGAGTAAAACCCTTAGCAGTTAAAGCCAGGATTACCGGCAATAAAGCAAGTGTAAGTCCACTGCCCGGCGGGGATGTCATTTTCAACGAAGATGAATTTACTCGAGTTTTAGTAGACCGTATGATAAGTACGCTGCAGCACAATAACGTGTCGATAGTTCCGGACTCCGATCGTACGATTGAAATCCAGGTGGTTAAGGTATCCATAGAGCCATCCAGTACCATTTATTGTGTGCTGGATTTTAACCGCAAGTTAGACAAACAAGAATTTTATGGGTTTCAGTCAAGGGCAAAGCACTGGAATTTCAAAACAGCATGTGAACAAGCAATAAATAACGCAGTAAACGACTTGTTGCTCGATCAAAATACCATTCGTTATTTGAAGGGAGAATAATATGCTGCGGATAGTAAATTTAATCTTCATTGCCCTCATTGTTTCTGGTTGTTCAACAGCATTCAAAGTTGAGCCAGTCTCATCACAACTGAAAGCGCCAAATTTAGCTTACTTTGTCGAAAATCATGGTCAGGATAAAAGGCGGCTGGATCAAATTATTGCCTCTGAACTTAAAAACCAAGGCCTGATGGCAACGAGCGGTTACAAAGCTGACCGGCCAGCCAAAATTGATATTTTGGTGCAATACGATGACCGATGGCAATGGGATATGGCGAATTATCTTATCCATATGCGGATTGATTTGCGTTCGCCAACGACGAATGTATTGCTTGGAACGGGCAGTTCCTTCCAAACATCCTTGGCAAGAAAATCTGAAGAAGAAATTATCAAAAATATTATTTCCGGGATGTTTGCCCAGAAACCGAATTAAGTAAAGCCGTTTACTGTTAACGAATTTCTATAGTCTAACTTGTTGATCTAATATGTTTTCACCATGCAGGGTCAAATACTTGCGCCCTGGCAAAATGGATCACAAATAAGCGATGTCATTCCAGAAAAGTTAGCCTAAAAATAAGTTTGGCCCTATTAACATATCGATACGTCGATAACAGAAGAATGGCTTTTCTGTTAGATTATTTTCTAATCAGCGTGATCAACTGCGCCTTATCATCAATGTTAACCTGATATCGCCCTAATACGCTCATACCCAGCAATCGGCTTTCACCCAAAAGTCGGTCGGCAATAAAAGCGGCTTCGACATTTTCAATACTTTCTCCGGCAATTTTTATTTCCTGCAATTGACCGATTCTTGCATCAACCACGCCGTTGGCGGTTTGCATTTTGCTGACAGTAAATTTGCTTTCAGTCAGCCCTAATTGACTAATCATGGATTCTGGCAGAACGACTAAATCCGCGCCGGTATCAATGACCATATCCAGAGTTTGCCAGTTTCTGCCATCGCCGGTAAGCGACACCGACACAGTGGAATGATTATCTTGCACGCGTGTTGGCACCTGAATGCGATTATCTTTGGATTCTTCCTTTTTGCTGAGGATGACGATGCGATCAATTTTGCCTTTGCGATTTCGGCTGACGATGTGGTTGTAACCCACAAAAAGCTGCTTAATCTGCTGGTCTAAAGCACCTGAGACTAGGATTTTTTCACCGTTCTGAATTTTTTCCAAGCCAGAGATTTCAATTTTACTTTGACTTTGTATATCAATGATTTGGCTGTATAAATCATTGTCTGCATAAGCGCAAGCCCCGCAGAAAAATGCCATTAAACAAAACCAAACACAAGATATTTTCTTTGAATACTTTATTAGCACCCAGCCTGACTCGCACATTTTACGCACATGCTGGTGTAAGGCACCGCTTTCAATCGTTCTTCCTTTATGGGTTCGCCGCAAAGTTCGCAAATTCCATACTCGCCTTTATCGATACGGGCAATGGCCTCGCGAACCCGGTCACGCTCCATTCTGGCGGAATTGCCTAAAAAATCCAGCACTTGGTCATTTTCAGTCTGGATCGCCATTTCGGCGGAATCCTTCTCCAATGGCACATGGGTGTGTTTAACGTCGTCAGTAATCCGAGTCAAGCGGTCGTCCAATTCTTCAAGCATTTCCAATAGATGGCTACGGACTTCTTCGTATTCTTTCATTAATAACTCCAGCGGTTACTTTGCGCCCAAGTTGAGCCCATGTTCTATACTAAGGGCAATTATCAAGATTTCAAGCATCCTATCATTATCTATGCAAAATGACATCCAACAACTTTTGAAAGCCGCAAATCAGGTGATCCTCGGCAAAGAAAAACAGATCAAATTAGCGGTTTGCTGCTTGTTGGCGCGAGGGCATCTGTTGATTGAGGACATCCCCGGTGTCGGCAAAACCACGCTGGCGCACACACTGGCCAAGTTGCTTGGGTTAAATTACCAACGGATTCAATTTACCAGCGATATTTTGCCTGCAGACATCATTGGTGCATCGGTATTTGATGCAAGAAACCATGAATTCAAATTCCATCCGGGCCCTGTTTTTAACCAGATGGTGTTGGCTGATGAAATTAATCGCTCGACGCCGAAAGCGCAAAGCGCCTTGCTCGAGGCGATGGAAGAACACCAAGTCAGCGTGGAGGGCATCACTTATCCGCTGCCGGAACCTTTTTTCGTGATTGCCACGCAGAATCCATCCCATCAAATTGGTACCTTTCCACTGCCGGAATCGCAACTGGACCGGTTTTTAATGCGCATCGAGCTGGGCTATCCTGATCCTAAATCCGAACGCCTTTTGTTAACCGGGCAAAGCCGCCATCAATTGATCGAAACCTTACCGCCACAGCTATTGCCTGACGATCTGCAAAAATTACAGGACGCCATTAAGAAAATTCATGTATCTCCCGCATTGTTGGACTATTGCCAGGCGATTATAAATTACACCCGGACTTCGCCGGAATTTCATTGCGGCTTATCTCCGCGCGCAGGCCTGGCCTTGTTAACCGCAGCCCGAGCCTGGACCTTTATTGATCAACGCGATGCCGTCATTCCGGAAGATATTCAAGCAGTGTTGGCGGCGGTAGCGGGGCATCGGTTAAGATCGGGCCATACTGATTCCGAAGCGATTGTCGCGCCGATTCTTGCTAAGGTCGCTGTGCATTGAGTGGGTTAACCCTGAAAGAACGTTTCGGGCTGGATCGGTTTTTCCTCGGTGAACGGATGCTGGACGACGAACACTTATTGCTAAACCAGCGCCGGATTTACATTTTGCCCACAAAAAGGGGCTTGGGTTTCGGGCTGTTGATTATGTTACTCGCCCTGATCGCTTTTGTTTACAACAACAATCTGGCATATATGCTGGCGTTCTTGTTGGCCAGCGTATTTTTTATCACTATCTTGCATACCTACCGTTCACTTGCGGGCTTAACCGTACAACAAGGGGCAACGACAAATGTGTTTGCTGGAGAAGCAGCCGGGTTCGGGGTTAACATCGATAATCCAACGCCGGTTGAACGACCCGCATTGCAAGTAAGCATGAATGAGGCAGTAGAGCATTTCAATCTTGACAGCCAGAGCAAAATTCGGCTGACATTGTATCAGCTTACCCGGACGCGAGGCTGGCATGCGGCGAGCACAGTGACCGTTTCCAGCAGTTATCCCCTGGGATTATTTCGCGCCTGGTCGCCGGTTCGATTCAATTCCAAAGCCCTGGTTTATCCTAAACCTGCCAGCCAGGAAATCCCTTTTCCTGAAAGTTTGTCGGATAAAGATCAGCAAGGCCGTTACAAAAAAGGCGGCGATGATTTTTACGGTTTGCAGAGCTATCAAGCGGGCGATCCGTTAAAACATCTGCACTGGAAGGCGTATGCCAAAGGTTTGGGATTGTTCACAAAACAATACGGCGGACAAAGTTCAGCGGAGATTTGGCTGGATTACGAGCATGCGCCGGGTCTATCGGTAGAGGAAAGGTTAAGTTACCTTTGCCGCTGGGTCATTGATGCGGAACACGCCGGGTTAACCTACGGATTTACTCTGCCCGGGTTAAGGATAAGCCCGAATAGCGGCATCGCGCATTACCGGCAATGCCTGGAGGCATTGGCGTTGTTTTAAATTAACCTTCAAATTCTCAATGAATCAACCGACCTGCTTCCAGCATCTGGTGAACATCGTTCGACATGATCGCCAAAAATGCGGCCAAACCTAAATAATAAACCGCATACGTGACCCGGTGCTCAGGGTTAACCGAGTAATATTCGGCATGTTCTTCCGCGTTTGGGTCAAATTTCCATGCTTTCATCACTTGCGGTGCAGAGAGAATCGCCATCATGATCAGAAGTGGGCTGGGGCGATAAAAAAATAAAGCCACCAACATGGGAGCGCCGATAAGCCATAATTTTGGCGAAATAACCGCGGTAATCCGGCCGCCGTCAAATGGAGAAACCGGAATCAGATTGAATAAGTTAAGAAAAAAACCTGAATACGAGACGGCTAACAATAAATCGCTATCGAAATATCTTGCCAGAAAATAGCAGGCGAGCGCCGCGATTGAACCGACGAAAGGACCGGCAAACCCGACATAGGCTTCGGTTTCGGCATCATGGGGCATTTGTTTCATTTCAATCCACGCACCCACAAAAGGGATAAATGTCGGCAGACCGACATTTAAACCGCGTTTCTGGGCGGCAATATAATGTCCCATCTCATGTGCTAACAATAAAATCACAAAACCCAACGCATACGGCCAGCCAAAAACCAGGGAATAGGCGAACACCGAAAGCAGCATCGTGCCGCTGGACATCATGAGTTTGCCGAGCTTTCCAGCTTTAAGCAGCAAAAATAAAGTTTTCATTGGCTTTATATCAGGTTAAGTTTATTTTTTGATCCTTTCAAGAATCCCATCCAACTCTTCCAGACTGGAATAGGCGATCACCAATTTGCCCTTGCCATTGTCCTTATGTTCGATAACGACTTTCGCCCCTAATTTAGCGGTCAATTGGTCTTGAAGGCGAAGTGTGTCTTTATCGACAAATTTGATGGCCTGTTGTTTAGTCGGAGTTTGAGAATCTTTGACCAATTTCTCCGCCGCACGAACGGTCAAGCCTTCGCGGGCGATTTTTTGCGCGGCGGCGACTTGTTTTGCCGCATCGAGTGAGAGTAAAGCGCGGGCATGACCCATTTCCAGTTCGCCGTTCAGCAACAATTTTTTGACTTCCGGCTGTAACTCCATCAAGCGCAACAGGTTGGTGACAGTGACACGGGATTTTCCGACCGCATCGGCTATTTGCTGATGCGTCATGGTGAATTCATCCAGCAAGCGCCTTAAGGCTTCGGCTTCTTCGAGCGGATTCAAATCCTGGCGCTGGATGTTTTCAATCAGCGCGATCGCCATCGTGGCGCGGTCGTCGATATCTTTCACCACTACCGGCACTTGTTGCAAGCCAGCCAGTTGCGCGGCGCGCCAGCGGCGCTCGCCAGCGACGATTTCGTACTTTTCTCCGCCGATGCTGCGCACGACAATCGGCTGGATAATGCCTTGCGCCTTAATGGAGTCAGAAAGCTCTTGCAGCTTTTCCGCATTCATATCTTTTCGGGGCTGAAATTTACCGCGCTGGAGAAACTCTATCGGCAGGGTATGCGACGGGTTAACCGGTTCTTTGGGGGAGATGTCGCCGAGCAGCGCATCCAGTCCTCTTCCTAATCCGCGTTTCATTAATGAATTACCTGTATGTAGCTTTTAACTAGGAGATCGTGTAAAACCTAACTTGGATTCTATCACGACTTCTGTTTACCGCTCGCTCGTCTGAGCATTTCACCTGCCAGGGTAATGTAGGCGATGGCACCACGCGAAGTTTTATCGTAAATTAACACCGGCACGCCGTGACTGGGCGCTTCCGCCAGACGGATGTTCCGTGGAATGCAGGTTCGATAAACTTTATCACCGAAATACTGCAACAACTGTTCGCTGACGTCTTTGGTTAACCGGCTACGTTCATCGTACATGGTGCGCAAGATGCCTTCGATATGCAGGTTGGGATTAACCGTACTCTGCACATCCTTGATCGTCCGCATTAAATCGGTTAACCCTTCCAGAGAATAGTATTCGCACTGCATGGGAATCAATACGCTATCTGCGGCGACCAGGGCATTTAAGGTTAACATGTTTAACGACGGCGGGCAGTCAATAAAAATGTAGTCATAATAGGGTTTGATCAGCACCAGTCCATCATCCAGCCTGCGTTCCCGGCGGTCTTCTTTTAACAGCCTGATTTCCGCGGCGGTCAGGTCGGAATTACCGGGGATGACATCAAAGCCTAGCTGTTCCTGCTTGATGATGGCTTCTGTGGGCAGGATTTCTTTCATCAGGATATCGAAGCTGGTGTAAGTCACTGAAACTTTATCCACGCCGCAACCTATCGCGGCATTGCCTTGAGGATCGAGATCGACCACCAGCACTTTCCGTTTGGCAGCCGCCATTGCCGCCGCCAGATTGACAGTGGTGGTAGTTTTTCCTACGCCGCCTTTTTGATTCGCCAAGGCAATGACTTTACCCACTATGGTTACCTAAGATGATGATTGAATACAAACCAGGTTGCGTTCTGCCGCAACACCAGGAATTGTAACAGGAATGATTTGTTTGTCCGCAGTCACTTTCGCCAATTCTGCTTCCGAGCACTTGGCTTTCATGGCGATAAACCTGCCATTTTCACCCAGCAAGTGTCTACAACCTTCCATAATATCAGACAATTCTGCAAAAGCCCGGGTTAAGACGACATCAAAACGTTCCTCAGGCTGATAATCTTCCACCCGACTGTGTTGTACCGTGACGTTGGTTAACTTTAACTCCAACACCGCTTGCTGCACAAAGCGGGTTTTTTTGGCATTGCTGTCCAACAGGGTGAAATTGACCTCCGGTAAACAGATTGCCAGAGGGATGCCGGGCAAGCCCGCGCCAGTGCCGATGTCGATAATGCGCTTACCGTGCAGATATGGCAACACGGTTAAGCTATCCAGCAGATGCAGACTGACCATTTCTTCTTGATTTTTGATCGCAGTCAGGTTGTAGGTTTTGTTCCACTTGCCGATCAGTTGGGTAAAGCGGAGCAACTTATCGGCTTGTTCATCATTTAAGCTTATCGTTAATGCTGTACAGCCGTCGAGTAATTGCTTGTGAAAGCTCATCGTTCCCACGTTCCGCGTGGATCGTAGGTAATGTAAAGTTTATGTATAAAATGTGATAACAATTAATAACTACCGGATTCTCAAAAATCTATTTTCACAATGACATTTACGAACTAAACTCCCCAAATCTTCAGTATATTTATTCATTGCTTTTTCATAAGCGGGAGTTGTGGATTCTGCATAATATATCCGCAACCGATCTTTACCAGACCTAGTTTGTTTTAAATAGTCCATTCCTGTTTTAGTTTTATAAAAACTAAGTATTTCATCCAATACGTCATCAGACATTTCTGCTGAATATATTTCTATAAATTTTTCTAACACTTTGTCTTCATTGAGGTAATTACACGCTGTATTTACGTACGTACTATAAATTTTTTCTACTTCAGGCCAGTATTTCGAGCCCGGTTTTATTCCGCCAAAAAACTCAGGGTTATCAATAGCTATTTTATTAGGATTGGTTTTATTCGTCGCTTCAAGGCAGATTTGTTTTTGTTTCTTTATACCTACAGTGAGCTCTTCATATTGAGCTAGGATAAGAAGTTTTTCCTTTTTACTTATCTCTGTTACAGAGCAACCAATCATAAAAATCAATAACAAAACTATACAAAATAGCTTCTTAAATAAAATCATAATTTATCTATAAAAAATGGATATTTCATCACCCAAAAACCTTCAGGCACTTTTTTTCTTAAGATAAATCAATAACAACGAAATTGCCGCCGGTGTCATGCCGGGGATTCTTGAAGCTTGGCCTAAAGTTTCAGGACGTTGCGCTTTCAATTTCTGGCTGACTTCGTTTGATAAACCCGAAACGTTGTCGTAATCTAATGAATCCGGAAGCCGCAAATGGTCGTAACGTGAGGTTTTCTCGATCTCGTTTTGCTGCCTGACGATATAACCGGCATATTTTGCCTGAATTTCGGCCTGCTCTGCGACTTGTTCCGGAAACTCCGCGCCGTTTTCCAACAAAGTTAACAAATTAAGGATATCAACTTCCGGCCGGCGCAACATTTCCAGCAAATTGGCTTCTTTTTGCATGACGCTGCCCCACAAGGTTTCTGCCAATTCAGCTTCGGGACTATCCACCCGAATCCATTTGGCTTTCAAATCCGTTTGCAAACGGGTAATGGCTTCGCGTTTTTCTTCAAAAGCACACCACCTGACATCATCGACTAATCCCAATTCATGCCCTTTTTCGGTTAACCTTAAATCGGCATTGTCTTCCCTTAACAGCAAACGGTATTCTGCGCGGCTGGTAAACATCCGGTAGGGCTCTTGTGTGCCGCGGGTGATCAAATCGTCGATCATCACGCCCATGTAGGCTTCATTGCGTAAAGGACACCAGCTAGGTTTGCCCTGCACCAGTAATGCCGCATTCAAACCAGCGATCAAGCCTTGGGCGGCGGCTTCCTCGTAGCCTGTTGTGCCGTTGATTTGTCCGGCAAAAAACAAGCCGTTCATGTGCTTGGTTTCCAGCGATGCTTTTAAATCGCGCGGGTCGAAGAAGTCATATTCAATCGCATAACCGGGACGGACGATTTCCGCATTTTCAAAGCCTTCCATCGACCGCACGAATTCGTATTGCACATCGAACGGCAAGCTGGTGGAAATACCGTTCGGATAAATTTCATTCGTATCGAGTCCTTCCGGTTCAACAAAAATCTGGTGCGTATCTCGCTCGGCAAAGCGCACGATCTTATCCTCAATCGACGGGCAATAGCGCGGACCGATGCCTTCAATCACGCCGGAATACAAAGGGGAACGATCCAGTCCGGCACGAATGATGTCGTGGGTTCTTTGATTGGTGCGGGTAATGTGACAAGGAATTTGCTGAGGGTGCTGCTCGCGGTTGCCAAGGAACGAAAATACCGGCACCGGAGTATCTCCGGGTTGAACTTGCAACTTGCTAAAATCAATGGTGCGCCCATCAATACGCGGTGGAGTTCCGGTTTTCAGTCGGTCAACACGGAACGGCAACTCCCGAAGACGCTCGGCCAAAGCAATCGAAGCAGCGTCACCGGCGCGACCGCCGCTGTAATTTTCCAAACCGATATGGATTTTGCCGCCCAGAAAAGTGCCGGTCGTCAGCACGACGGCTTTTGCGTAAAAATCCAGACCCATTTGAGTTATTAAACCGACTACCTTATCGCCTTCCACAATCAAATCCGCAACGGTCTGCTGGAATAAAGCCAAATTAGGCTGATTTTCCAACGCAGTACGTATCACCTGCTTGTACAGCCTACGGTCGGCTTGCGCGCGCGTCGCCCGCACCGCTGGACCTTTACTGGCGTTCAATGTGCGGAACTGGATGCCGGCCAAGTCAGTCGCCTTTGCCATAATACCACCCAAAGCATCGATTTCCTTCACCAAATGGCCTTTGCCGATCCCACCGATGGCAGGGTTGCAACTCATTTGCCCCAAAGTTTCAATATTCTGGGTTAACAACAAGGTTTGCGCACCGCAACGCGCCGCTGCCAGTGCCGCTTCGGTCCCGGCATGGCCGCCGCCAATCACAATAACATCAAATTTTTTTTTGAATTTCACAACCGTTTTACGCTCTAATAATGTCATTAAGGGTATGAATATAACCCTTAAAATTTAATTGCTTATATTATAAAGGGTAAACAATGAAAATGCGTAAATCGAAAGTTAACTTATTAGAGAGCTCGATCGAAAAAGGGGGTGAACCGCCCAAACAAAATCCGGTGGCGAAGTTTGCTGGACGTTTCAACAAAGCCAAAGTGTTCGACGACAAAAGTAGATATAACCGCAAACAAAAACATGCGAAGCAGGAGGCTTCTCCATCCGTTCAAAAATGAGGGGATGGAGAAATTTCTTGATTTTATTTTCATTTTTTGTGAAAAATTTGTTTTTTTGAAACAAAAAATTATTTGGATCATGCTAAGGGTTTTATTAATTTGTTTAAGTTTTTCATCCGCAGTTAATGCTCGGGGAAATGGCTATCCAATTTGGCTGCATAACGATAATGTATGGAACAGGGCGCAAATTATGCATTTGCAAACTCAGCAGCAGCTGCAAGCTCAAGACCAATACCGTAGAAATTTACTTATAGAAGATCAACAGCGACAACTTCAGCGCCTGCAAGACCAACAATACGATTTTGAATTCACGCAGCGTAATTCAATCATGCGTCAGCATGTCGACCAACTCAGGATGTATAGCCAACCAACTGCTCCCAAAACTGCACCAAATAAAGCAAAACCGAGATAAGCAATTATTCGGTACCTTCATAGTACTTCCCAGAATATCAATATAATTAAAGCTAAAATGCCATAAGTCATTTGTATCTTTAATATTGCAAAATTATGTTGCGATTGGTTAGCAAAACACTTTTTAAACCAGACGAAAAACTTAACTACAATCTGTTAGTTAGCTGGTGGTTTTTGCGTGGCTTGGGACTGATTTACCTGGGCGCATTTGCTTCCATGTCGACACAAATCGAAGGATTAATCGGGGTGAACGGCATTTTGCCGATACAAAACTACCTGAAGCACATCTCGCAAATTGATTCAGGGGGCAATTATTGGCAATACCCGACTTTGTTTTGGGTTAATGCCTCCGATACGGCGCCAAAGTTGGCTTGCTATTTCGGCATATTTGCGGCATTGCTGGTGACCACTCAACCTCTTCACCCGTTTCGGCTTAATCGTTTGCTATGCGTTGTATTTATCGATCAGCACCGCCGGGCAGCATTTCACCTCATTTCAATGGGATGTATTTTTGTTGGAAAGCGGTTTTCTGCCAATCTTGTTAACCTAGCGTTCCCGAATTATCGAATTTTTATACCGCTTGCTGATTGCCCGTTTCATGTTCATGGGTGGCGTGGTAAAAATTGCCAGCGGCGATCCCACCTGGGCTAACCTGACTGCGCTGAATTACCATTACTTAACCCAGCCCTTACCCTCTCCGCTGGCTTATTACGCTTATTTTCTCCCTGAATGGTTTCACCACTTGTACTGCAGGTGTATTAATCATCGAACTTGTGTGCCATTCATGGTGTTCATGCCAAGGCCCTTCAGGTTGTTTGCCGCCTGGCAGTTTCATTATCCTGCAAACGGGCATTATCCTGACCGGCAGTTACAATTTTTTTAACCTGTTAACCTTGCTGTTGTGCTTTTTTTGTTTGACGATCGTGAAAGAACTTAAACATCTAAGTTAGCTACATCTAAAGCGTGCTTTACTATGAAATCTCGCCGAGGCTCTACGACATCGCCCATGAGGGTGGTAAAAATTTCGTCGGCTGCAATAGCGTCTTCTATTCTTACTTGAAGTAAACGGCGATTATTAGCATCGAGCGTAGTTTCCCAAAGTTGTTCTGGATTCATCTCGCCTAAACCTTTATATCTTTGAATATGTTGGCCTTTTTTTGTCTCTCTCATCATCCATTCAAACGCTTCTTTAAACGTTTGAATAGTATGCTGTTTTTCACCTAACTTGATAAATGAGTTTTCTGTAAACATAGATGCTGTGGTGTCAGCGTACATGGCTATCTTTCTATAATCTTTACTATGAAAAAACGAAGAACTCACGACAAATACTTTATAAATACCATGTTGTTTTTTATTGACGGTTATTGAGAAATCATCTGCCGTTTTGAAATCAAGTTTAATTTCAAACTCCGCTTTCTTATCGTTATTTTTAATTTTATCCTGCAGTTTTTCTAACCATTCTATAACATATTCTTTTTCATTTATTTTTTCATCAAGTGGTGCGATATAAGTGAGTTGTTCAAGAAAAATATCGTCATAGCGTCTTGAAAGGCGATTAATAATTCCTGAAATTTCTGCATAACTTAATGCTAATTTTTCTAGACCTTGACCTTGAATTGGCGGCGTCGTTTCATCAATGAATAACTGCGTTTTCTCCAATGCTAACTGAATTAGATATTCGTTAAGCTGACCATCATCTTTGACGTAATGTTCCTGTTTGCCGCGTTTGATTTTATACAACGGTGGTTGAGCAATATAGATATAACCCTTTTCGACGATTTCGGGCAATTGACGATAGAAAAAAGTTAACAACAAGGTCCTGATATGTGAGCCGTCAACATCGGCATCAGTCATGATAATAATGCGATGATAGCGAAGTTTATCTAGATTGTATTCTTCTTTCCCAATACCACATCCTAGTGCGGTGATGAGTGTTCCGACTTCCTCCGAAGAAATCATCTTATCGAAGCGGGCTTTTTCGACGTTAAGGATTTTACCTTTTAACGGTAATATCGCTTGAGTACGACGATCCCTTCCTTGTTTCGCCGACCCCCCTGCAGAATCCCCTTCCACTAAAAATAACTCAGAGAGAGCCGGATCTTTTTCCTGGCAATCTGCTAATTTTCCAGGCAAACCAGCAATATCCAAAGTTGTCTTACGCCGTGTCATTTCTCTTGCTTTTCTTGCTGCTTCCCGAGCTCTAGCAGCATCAATAATTTTACCAACTATTATTTTGGCTATTTGTGGCTTTTCTAAAAGAAATTCATGTAATTTCTCATTCATGGTGGATTCAACAAGCGGCTTGACTTCTGATGAAACCAGTTTGTCTTTGGTTTGAGATGAAAACTTTGGATCAGGTACTTTAACAGAAAGTACTGCTGTTAAGCCTTCCCGTGCATCATCTCCTGTTGTGGATACTTTTTCTTTTTTGGCTAAGCCACTGGTTTCAATGTATTGGTTAACTGTTCTGGTTAACGCTCCTCGAAAGCCAGCTAAGTGGGTGCCACCATCTCGTTGTGGAATATTGTTGGTGTAACAAAATACATTTTCTTGATATGAATCATTCCATTGCATAGCCACTTCCACGGTGACGCCTTCTTTCTCCGCAATGAAATAAAAAACGTCTGGAAATAGTGGTGTTTTGTTTTTGTTAAGATGGCTGACAAACGCGCTAATACCGCCTTCAAATTCGAACACATCAGTTTTACTCGTGTTTTCATCTTCCAAACTGATACGGACACCTGAATTTAGAAAAGAAAGTTCTCTTAGCCGTTTGGCTAAGATATCGTAATGAAATTCAATATTAGTGAAAGTCTCTGGGCTAGGCTTAAACGTAATTGCTGTTCCTGATCCTTCTGTAGCACCTACGGCTGTTAACGGTGCTACAGGTTCTCCCATTCGATAACTTTGTTTGTATAACTGTCCGTTTTTACGTATTTCTAAATGTAATTCTTCAGACAATGCGTTAACTACGGAAACGCCCACGCCATGCAATCCCCCAGATACTTTATAAGCATTATCATCAAATTTTCCTCCTGCGTGTAGTACGGTCATGATGACTTCCGCAGCGGATCGACCTTCCTCTTCGTGAATATCTACGGGAATACCTCTACCATCATCCGCAACCGTTACAGAACCATTGGTATGTAAAACCACCCTGACTTCCTTGCAATATCCGGCTAACGCCTCATCAATAGAATTATCGACAACTTCAAATACCATATGATGTAAGCCAGAACCATCGTCGGTATCTCCGATATACATCCCTGGTCGCTTCCTTACAGCATCTAAACCTTTTAAAACCTGGATATTGCTACTATCATATTGGCTGTCGTTTTTAACAATATCCGGCTTGTCGTTGGTTTGATCGATATTTATATTGTCGGCATCACTCATATTATATTTTTCCCATTTTACGATATTGTTTCATGTGGAACGTTACCAACCTTAATCTCACCATGTTCCATGTGGAACATCTTATGATTTATGAATGGACTTAAATCACCAAAGTCATGCATTTCAGTTGCGGTAATAAAAACCTGACAATGCATTTCATCTAAATATTTTAAAATTTTTGCTCGATTTTCCAAATCTAGCTCAGCTGCAAAATCATCAATAAGAATACAACCAAAAGAATCACGTTCCTGATAAATCAATTCAACTTGAGCAAGTTTTAAAGAAGCCACAAGTAACTTTAACTGCCCTCGAGATACAACATCCTTCGCTAACTTACGATTCAGCATTAACTGAAAATCACCACGATGTGGTCCGCTATGGGTGAAACCATCGCGGATATCCCTTTCTAGATCTTGTTCTAACAACTGTCCAAGGGATACCGTTTCATCCCAACCAGCAACCAAATTAAATTCAAAATCTGAATAAGATAAAAACCTGGCAATTGTAGCAATAAGTACAGGATGAAATTTCCTGCTATATTCTTGTCGGTAACGATGGACTATTGTACCGTAAGTAACCACTTCTTTATTCCAAACATGCAATTGGTTAACAGCTTTAAGTTTTAGCAAAGCATTACGTTGGGCGAGAGCTTTTTTATAATTCTTCCATGCATTCAGAAAGCTTGGTTCATGATTAAAAACCCCCCAATCAAGAAATTCACGCCTAATTTGCGATCCGGCATCTAAAAGTTCATAGCTTTTAGGATGGATAATTTGTAAAGGTAACGTATAAGCTAACTCTGAACGTTTTATTGTCGGTTGTTTATTCTTATGAATCTCGACAGATTTATTATCCATTCGGATGCCAAGATGCGTGTACTTATTTGATTTATGTTCAATTTGAGCTGAAATTACCAGTTCAGATTGATTAAAATTAATAATGGATTTTACAGAGGATGCACGAAAGGATTTCCCCCTACCTAATAAAAAAATAGCTTCGATAAAAGCACTTTTACCGCTGCCATTTTTTCCGCAGATAAAATTAAATGTTGATGCTGGGTTTATAGTTTGCTTGATAATGTTTCGGACATTGTAAATATCCAACTTGTGCAAACTCATGAAAATTACAAACGCATAGGCATTACAATAAATTTATAATCAGCTGTTTCAGGCGAATCAATGAAACAACTGCTGACATTAGCTGAAATAGTCAGCATAACCGTCTGGGCATCCACATTCGAAACAGCATCCAACAAATATTGGGCATTAAAAGCAATCGACAAAAGATCACCGGCATAGTTTATATTTAATTCTTCTTCCGCCTCATCATGTTCCGGATTGTGAGTACTGATTTTTATGTTGTCCTTAGAAAAATCCAAATTAACACCTTTAAATTTTTCATTCGACAGAACGGCGACACGTGTCAATGAATCTTTAAAATCCTGTTTACCGATAACTATCGGATCGAAAAAGCTTTGTTGAAAAACTTTACTAAAATCCGGATATTTTGCATCAACTAATTTTGCTGAAAAAGTTAATTCATTGATATCTATTTTGATATTGTTATTAGAGAAGCCTACAGTAAGCTGCGTATCCACATCAGATAGTAGCCGATAAAGTTCAACAGCACCTTTACGAGGCAAAATCATTTTTGCCTCGTAACCGGCAGGTTGATCCAGCGAAGTGTCAAAAATTGCCAAACGATGACCATCAGAAGCAACGAATTTTATTTTGGAATTGGAAATATTTAAAAGCAAACCGTTTAAATAATATCTAACATCTTGGTTTGCCATACAGAATATCGTTTTTTCCAAAGCCTTCTTGAGAAGAATCGAAGAAATGGTAAAACTTTTATCCATTCCTGTTTCAGTAAATTCTGGATACGTTGACGCAGGTAAACAAGATAAAACAAAACGACTACGGCTCGAAGAAACTCTAACTTTGTCATTTTGCAATTCGAATTCTAAATCAGATTTTGCAGGGAGTAATCGGCAAATATCAAGTAATTTTCTGGCAGGAATGGTGATGCTATCGGAGAAATTAGATGAAATTGGTATTTTGGCTACTAACTGTATTTCCAGGTCAGTACCCGTTATAGACAATAATTCAGGAGAAATAACTAACAAAACATTTGCCAAAACCGGCATCGTTTGCCTTTTCTCGATCACTCCAACAATATGCTGCAATGGCGTTAACAAAGTGTCTCTATTAATAATAAATTTCATAAAATTATTCTTTATCTTTTTTTTCTATTAGTGATAACTTTTATGTTGGTTTCTTCTTTATTTTTTTTATTTTCAATGCTTTATGGCTATTTTTGATCTGTTGATAATGTATGCCAATTATTGTGTGTGAAATGTGGATAAAATTTCTCTCTACCTTTTTCCTTGTGTTATCCACAAGTTTTACAGGCTAATGTGACAGGATTCTCAACAGGTTAAAATAATCTTCTGCCATTTTAGGATTACTTTCTCGGAGTTCTTTGACTCGATTACATGCGTTAATAACCGTAGTATGGTCACGACCGCCAAAAGCTTCGCCAATTTCAGGAAGACTTAACGAAGTAAGCTCCCGAGCTAAAGCCATCGCTGTTTGCCGAGGTCTAGTGACTGATTGTTTTCTGCTTTTTGATGATAAATCAGCGACCCTTATTTTGAAATATTCCGCAGATGTTTTCATGATATTGTTGATATCTACCAGCTTATCCCGCATTGAGATCAAATCATGAAGTGCCTCTTTGGTAAATTCAATGCTAATCTCTTTACCTGTGAGTTGGGCTGTAGCAATGACGCGCCTCAGAGCCCCTTCCAAATCACGAACATTGGATGGGATATGCTTGGCAATGTACAAAGCGACATTCTGATCCAAGTCAACGTTGACCGAAGATGCTTTTTTCATCAGGATAGCCGCCCTGGTTTCCATGTCCGGTGGTTCTATTGTCACAGGTAAGCCGCTACTGAACCTGGACTTCAATCGTTCGGTCAAGTTAGCGATTTCTTTAGGATATTTATCCGAAGTTAATACCACCTGATGTTTTTTTTCAAGTAAGGTATTGAAAGTATGGAAGAATTCTTCTTGTGAGCGCTCTTTGCTAGCAAAAAACTGTATATCGTCGATCAACAAGACATCTAAATTTCGATAATATTCCTTAAATGCATTGATGGTATTTTGCTGCAATGCTTTAACCATTTCGCGGACAAAGGTTTCAGAATGCAGATAAACAATATTCAGTGAAGGTTTCCTAAGTAAAATTTCATTACCAATCGCATGCATCAAATGGGTTTTACCAAGCCCCGAACTTCCGTAAATTAAAAGCGGGTTATAGGCCCGGCCCACATTTTCAGAGACTTGTATGGACGCAGCTTTAGCTAATTGGTTGGATTTACCCTCTACAAAATTTTCAAAAGTGAAACTCTTATTAAGAAAACTAGGGCCTACTTTTTTGGGTTCCGTAATTCGTTTGGTTGGTTTTCCAATCGACGAAGATGGTGATATTGTTGAACCAATTTCCAAAAAAAGCTCCATTTTTCCATTAGAAAATTCGTTAACTAATTCTTCTATGGTTGAAAAATAACGGTCTTTTACCCAATCCATCACAAATCGATTTGGCGCTAAAAGCTTTAATTGACTATCGTTGTCAACGACTTGTAATGGCCGAATCCAAGTATTAAATTCCGAGTTTGGAATTTCGCTTTCTAGCTTACTCAGACAGTTATTCCAAATGGAATTCATAGCTAGCAATTTTTAAAAGTTGAGTTAAATTGACGTTAAAAGATGATTTATTCACTATACCTGATTAAAGGATAGACTCACAGAATTGACATAATTATTAGTATATCTTATCATCCTCAAGCTTTTTTATCTGTAATTATCCAGTAAGGTAATAGTCGTCATGAAAAGAACATATCAACCGAGTAAAATCAAAAGGGCGCGTACGCATGGCTTTAGGGCGCGCATGGCTACAGTAGGTGGCCGTAAAGTTTTAAATGCCCGCAGGGCAAAAGGCAGGGCTAGATTGACTGTGGTGTGACAACCTTAAACTACCGGTTCCCTCCCCATTTACGGTTGAAAAAAGCTTTTGAGTTTAAGCAAGTTTTTTTGGATCCAATAAAATCGACCGACCGGTATTTTACTCTGTTAGCCAAAACCAGCGAATTTGATCATCCAAGAATTGGTTTGGCGATAGCAAAAAAAATTATTAGAAAGGCAGTGCACAGAAATGTGATTAAGAGAACTGTCAGGGAAAGTTTCAGGTTGCAGCAACATGAATTAAGTGGAATTGATGTTGTGGTTCTGGTACGAAAAGAAGCAGTGGATGCCCCAACGGACAAGTTAAGTGTGTCTTTGGCTAAACATTGGGTTAAGCTGTCGGCAAAATGCGCTTCTTGTTAATAGCATTCATTAAAGGATATAAATACGTGATTAGTCCTGTGCTGGGCAATCATTGCCGCTTCTACCCCAGTTGCTCAACATATTCTATGGAAGCCATTCAACGGCATGGCGTAATTTCAGGAATTTATCTCACTGTCGTAAGATTACTTAAATGCCATCCTTTACATGAAGGCGGCATCGATCCCGTTCCAGAACAACTTGGTAAAAAATAACAACAATGGAAAATATACGGTTTGTACTTATCATCGCATTTGCAATGATCGTATTAATGCTTTGGCAGGCTTGGCAAATGGACTACGGTCCGAAACCACCTGTTGCTCAAACTGAAAACCAAGGTGCCGCTACTCCCGTTAAGGAAGATCTTCCGGCTACAACCACTACCCAAGCACAACCTGGGCAACCATCTCCTGTAACGGAGTCCGTCGTAGCATCCTCCACTCTTGTTAAAGTAAAAACTGACGTTCTTGCCCTCGAAATAGATACTGCGGGTGGCACGTTGCAAAATCTGGATTTGTTAAGTTATCCGCAGGAAAAAGACAATTCTATTGTCAACGCAGCCAGAAAACTGGTCGGTTTGAAAGAAGCGGAAAAAAATAGACAGTCGGTCCGGATACTCAATAGCCTGCCAGAAAGAATGTTCATCGCTCAAAGCGGCTTGATTTCTGGTGCTGGTTCATCCACAGCAGCAGACCATCACGCCACCTATACCGCCTCATCTCAACAATACGTCATGGCTGATGGAGAAGATACTTTAACCGTGCCATTAACCTGGACAGATAACAATGGCTTAATTGTAACCAAAGCCTTTATATTTAAGCGGGGCAGTTACGAAATTACAGTTAACCAAACCGTAAACAATCAAACCGGTAAAGATTGGTCCGGACGCCAATATAATCAATTGCTCAAAGTTCCTTTTCAAGAGAATCAGGGTAATATGTTAACCGGAGGAATGCGGGCTTACGACGGCGGTGTAATTTACACAGAGAAAGAAAAATACCAAAAAATTGATTTCGACGATATGCAGGATGAGAATGTCGATGTCGCAACCCTTGGCGGTTGGGCAGCGATGATTCAGCATTATTTTGCTTCAGCTTGGATTCCACCTGCGGATCAGGAAAATCATTTATATACCAAATATCTTAAAGACGATCGTTATGTGGTGGGATCATATTCGCCAGCGGTAACTGTCGCCAATAATACCGAAGCACAATTCGTTAGTCGATTATTTTCCGGACCTAAAATCCAGCCGATGATGGAAAAAATCGCACCTGGTTTGGAGTTAACGGTTGATTACAGTGTGCTGACCTTTATCGGTAAACCCATCTATTGGTTGCTAAATAAAATACATGGCTTCACTAATAACTGGGGTTGGGCGATTATCGGCGTCACCTTATGTATTAAATTGCTTATGTTCCCGCTTACCCAAGCCAGCTTCATTTCAATGGCAAAAATGCGCAAGATTCAACCGCGCCTAAAAGAATTGCAGGAGCGTTTTGCTGACGACAGGCAACGGTTTAATTCAGAAATGATGGGTTTGTACAAAAAGGAAAAGGTTAACCCGTTGGGGGGATGTTTACCTATCCTGATTCAAATTCCAGTTTTCATGAGTTTATATTGGGTGCTAAGCGAAACCGTGGAATTTCGGCAAGCGCCGTTCATGTTATGGGTTCAAGATTTATCCGTGATGGATCCATTCTTAATTTTACCGGTTATTATGGGGATAACCATGAAAATCCAGCAAGGTTTAAATCCGCCGCCGATCGATCCACTTCAGGCGAAAATAATGAAAATGTTTCCAATCGTATTCACTGTATTTTTCCTGTTTTTCCCTGCTGGCTTGGTGTTGTACTGGGTGGTTAATAATACCTTGTCTATCATCCAACAAACGTACATCACCAAAAAAATCAACGCCCAAGCCTAATCGATCTATTGCACGTTGATCCAACCGACACCATTGCTGCCATCGCCACGCCATCAGGCAACGGCGGTGTCGGTGTAATCCGGATTTCGGGTAACCTGGTTACCCAGATCGCTGCTCAAATATGCAATACGCCGCTTATTCCAAGGACGGCGATATTTACCAAATTTCTCGATAGTGAAAGCAAAGTATTAGATACTGGTATCGTTCTTTATTTTCCCGCTCCTCGATCTTACACGGGTGAAGATGTCCTTGAACTGCAAGGACACGGCGGTTCGGTAGTCCTGAATATGTTACTGAAGCGGGTGCTAACCTTGGGTGCGCGCATTGCCAAACCTGGCGAATTTACCGAACGCGCTTTTCTTAACGGAAAACTCGATCTTGCCCAAGCAGAGGCGGTCGCCGATTTAATCGAAAGCACAACAGAACAATCCGTACGTTCTGCGCAGCGTTCAATGCAAGGGGTATTTTCCGAGCGGATTCAGGAACTAGTGACTGAATTGACGGAGTTAAGGATTTACATTGAAGCGGCCATCGATTTCGTTGATGAAGAAATCGACTTTTTGACCGATGGCGTCATTGAAAAACAACTCACCGAACTTAATCAACGCCTGGAGCAAATCCAGCACACCGCAAAACAAGGACGTCTCCTGCGCGACGGCATGACTATTGTGCTTGCGGGCAAACCCAACGCAGGTAAATCAAGTTTATTGAATGCCTTAGCTGGGCATGATGCCGCGATTGTCACCGAAATTGCGGGCACGACTCGCGATGTACTGCGCGAACATATCCAGCTGGATGGCATGCCGCTTCATATTATCGATACCGCAGGGTTAAGGGAAAGTGCCAACATTGTTGAGCAAGAAGGCATTCGTCGGGCGCACGAAGAAATCCGCAAAGCAGATAAAATATTGTTGGTTGTGGATGCACAGGATATCGAAAGCGAGTCGTCTCTACGCGATTCTCTCCCGGGTAACCTCGAAATTACCACGATTTATAACAAAATTGACTTGTTAAATCTTCAACCACAAACCAAAACCGCCGAATCCGGTATCGAAATCTACCTCTCCGTAAAAACCGGCGTTGGCATGGACTTATTGGTCGAACATTTAAAACAAAGTGTCGGTTACAATGAAAGGGAAGAAAATATCTTCATTGCCAGAACTCGGCATCTGGAAGCATTAAGCAAAAGCCGTGAATTTATCCAAAATGCTTTATACCAACTGCAAACCAATAAAGCTGGCGAATTGGTTGCGGAGGAATTAAGGTTAGCCCAACAAACCCTCGGTGAAATTACTGGAGAATTTACTTCGGATGATTTATTGGGAAAGATTTTTTCCAGTTTTTGCATCGGTAAATAACAGCATCTCGGTAATCTACTAAATTACCACTCATATTTCAGAACCAATTTTACCGAAGATGAACGGTAAATTGGGCAACATTCATATCTAGACTTTTTTTTGTAAAAAAATTTATCCTATCTTCTCTGATTTAAAAAGCAACGGAGTTCCTCTGAAACTATTTTTGTCCTGTGTGCCAACAATCCACCTAAGATGTACACATTTAGCCATACTATTTAGGTCATCTCATCTTATTACTAAAAAAATGACATCACTTTTTTATTAAGGGAAATGAATTGTGGAATAGTAACTTGAAATAAAACCTCTCGGGAACATACTCGCACTTAACCGAGCCTAATTAATCGGCAAAAGTAAAACTTATTTTCAGGCCAGGTTAAATCACTTGAGTGGCAATTGAGGTGAATGATGAAGAAATTAATATCTTTGATTTTGGTTATCACTATCTTGGCAAGCTGTGCGGGATCTGGAAAAAATAATATTCCCGTTTCTGGTCGGGATATCCCATCTCGAGTACCTGAAACCGAATCATCTGGCGGCCTATCGTCCTTGGAAAAAGCCGGCATCGGTGTTGGAGTTTTAGCTGCCATTTTTATCAGTAAAGCGATATACGATAAAGTTAACGAAGATGAAATTGGCGAGCAAGCGCATAAAGATTGGCAAACAAAAGGCCCTATCTTGCCTTCCGAGTATTTCTTCAGCAATATGACAGTGCAAGGTTATGTTAAAGGTAAATGGCCGATTGCGGTTGATTTCCAGATGAGCCGTCCAGGAAATATTGTGATGAAAATAGATGCTCAAGATATTAATCCGACGCTAATCGTCATGGATGGAAGCACCGGATCACGAAAGCTTCAAAAATTTAATATTCCACCTGATTTAGGCGATGAGCCAAGTTTGGCCATTATTCAAATAAAAGCGTTTGAGAATAATAATGGTAGGGAAGTTCTTATACCGGTTAAGATTTATGGAATAGCCTGTGGACCCAATGCCGTCGGCTCTATCGGCATCGACCAGATAAATTTTGGACCTCAGGCCATTGAGGTTAACAAACAACAACAAGCCATCTATTCATTTTTTTCGCATAAATCATTTGATAAGGCTTTTGTTTCATTTCGTAAAATCGTTGACCGTAATGGCGTTATTGGTGTTAACCAAATCGTTAAGGAGGAAACGTTGACCTTACCGGCAATCAATGAGTCGCAAGGTCGCTGGGAGGGTCCGCGAAACTGGGATGGCAAATCAATGAACAATCAACCCTCTGCTGGCTTGCATGTGTTACAGGTGCGCGCCTGGTACGAAGATCCAAAGAAGCTGGATTGGGATGTGTCGCTTTCACCAGATTGGGTCAATGTAAAATTATAATGATTAATTACTTTTTGCGCTTATGGTTAAGATGAAGTCTAAAGACCATTCCTGTGCCAAACGAGTAAACCAGTACATGCCGATTGCACGGAAAATCATTGCGATTTTGGTGGTTTTAATTTTAGGATTGATACATTACCGGCTAGCAAATTTACCAGTTTCGGTAAATATCAGTAGCGATATCTGTAAGGAATGCAGCCCAATCAAAACGGAACCCGGACAGGTTTTATCATTTGGCGGCATTGCACAGGAAAATATCAATCATGGTTTTCCGCTGATACGATGGGGACCTATCAGCGCCGCGAATATCCATTTCGACGAAGCCGTTCTGGAACCAAGGTTGCTTGCGCAATTGCAACATTTTCAGCCCAACATTCCCAACACACCACAACCTGTTGATTTTAATATTTTTAATAGTATCGACAATAAAATTTATATATCCATATTCTTGTCGAAACGCCTGGAGTCGAGCAATAATCTGAGTTTATCCTTACAACCCCCCACCGAGTTAATACCACTAGAACTCAAGTTAAAAGCTGAAGGATTAGAACCCATTTTCCAAATCCATCAGGGTAATATTGGCATAAATCCGGTTCAAATTCCTGTTAACCTTCTGAAAATAGGCGGTTGGCAATATAAAATGGCGGGTATTCCAATTTCTCTTATACCAAAACCAGGCACAGCCAGCGTTATCAGGTTGTTTTCCGGCTTGGTGCCACCGCAACTAAAAACAACTATGAAATTACCCGTTAAAGAAATTGGGGTAGCTACTCAACAAGACAGCCACGAAATATCTGATAAGCTTCTTTGTTCAGCGCCAAAAAATGGACAGTATTTATTCAACGTGACAAATGATTTTAGTGTCAATGGATGTACTCAAATCAGTAAAACAGAAGGGTTGCTAATGCTTACGGAGTTGAACATAGAAAAAAGCGAGATCAGCCTGTCATTGACTGGAAATGCTTGGGCGCAATTAAAAGGTGAAATCATTACCAAAAATATGAATGCACTCATCAAAGAAAACCCTTACTGGGTAGCGCTGCTGGCGCTGTTTGATGCATTTATCTTAAAATGGCTTAAAAAACAATTGGGTATAAAAGATGAAGAAAGCAAGGCCAGAAAAAAATTAACAAGTAATATTTAGGGTTAATTTTTAATCAAAATGCCTTCATAAACCGAGTTTCAGTTTTGCCGCCCCACCGAATTCAGACTCGGCTTCATTTTCCAGAATTTGGTTAAGCACGACTTTGCTCCTGTGATCTAAAAGTTGGATGGCGTGCAGACGCACTGCGGGATAAGCTGCCCGCAATGCCGCGAGTTCCCGCAGATATACCGAGCTGGAGTTGAGCAGTTTTATTAGTACCTTTTCTGGATTTTCGGTAAATAAATCTCGCACGAGTTCGTCGTAACGCATTTCCGCACGGATTAACTCCCGCGGGTCAAGTTTATTGGGTTCGGTGGGGTCGTGACAACAGGTGCTCATGGCATGCTCCTCTGGATTGAATATTAACCTTTATTTTTTTGCAAAGCCTAAAATGATGGTTAAGGTATAACATGTTAAGTTGTATACCCATTCAGGCTTAATTTCAAACTTTAGCCAACGAATCCTTGATTATTTTCGCCCAATGTTTTTTAGAATTTCTTCCAGCGGCACTAGGTTGGTTGACATCCGAAACAAAACATCATTATTTTCCAACAAGCCATAACATTCATAAGTCCTAAGTAGGATGCCGGTTTGGTTAAGCGTATTGTTTTTGGACTCAGGCAATTGCTTAACCAAAATATGCAAAATGTCGTTGTTTTTAAGGCGTTTGAGGTTTTCCCGGTCGATAGAAATATTATGGGACGTATATACCATCGGATTTTTTTTGAAATCATGATGCTCCAGTTGTGCTTTTTCCAGTAATGCGCCGGAAGCAAGGCTACACGGAAAGACCTCCGGGTAATTGGCAACATGGGTTAACTCGTCGAAATAATCGGATTGTTCCGCTAATGAGCCGGATAAAAAGTTCTTTACCGTGCCATTGTTCAAAATTTTGTGTTTGAGAAAATACTCGGTGTTTTGAATCTGGGTGCAGTCGGGGATATCGTTAAGATTGGGTAATTTGTCTAGTAGCGTTTCCGCAAGAAACAAGGGTTGGGAGGTCTCCTTTTTAAAACCAAGCAACACGGTTTTCCCATCCGATTTCATGGCAATACGATTGCCCAAGGTTAGCGTGGGAATGGTGGTGATCAAGGTTTTTTTTATCTCCAGATAAACCGGCGTGCGCGGCTTAACCGCATTCACGAAAGTGATCTGATAATTGCTGAACTTGAGGTTATTTTCGGCGATTATCCGGTTTTCATGATGGGCTTCCCGATAAAGGCGCATTTGGTATTCAATCAGCGTGTTCAACTGAAAGCCTAGTACGATAGGGCCTCTAAATGGGTTATGGGTAATTTGTAACCATTTATGCTTATCGTGAAATAGGTTAAAATCATCCGATGCATTGCGGGCGACTTCGATATGGATTTGGTCGAAGATAAAAGCCTGATTTTTCATTTAAATTGCGGCAAGATTGAGTAAAGCCCAAGTTCCCCTATTCCCATTGGAAAGTCAACCCGTTAATCCGTAAGACAACTAATTATATTGACTGTTCATGACAATAATATTGCCTATCTGGCCATATGCTTATGGTTCGCCTTCCGGTACCGGTAAAATCCGTGTTGTTCCTGAAGATTTTATCGTTGAGGAAACTCTCAGTTTCGAAACCTCAGGTAGTGGCGAACATGTATTTTTGCAGATTCAAAAAAGTGGCGAAAATACCGAATATGTTGCCAGACAGTTGGCTAAATTCGCCAACATACGCCAACGTGATATCGGTTACGCAGGATTAAAAGATCGCCATGCGCTTACTACGCAATGGTTCAGCGTGTGGTTGCCGGGTAAAGCTGAACTGGATTGGTCGGCTTTTGTCAACGACCATATCAAAGTGATGCAAACCATGCGCCACGCCCGAAAGTTAAAACGCGGCGTGTTGTCCGGCAACCGGTTTAAGATTCTTATTCGCGACTGGCAGGGCGATCCTGCTAAAATATTTAACCAACTGGAATTAATCAAGACGAATGGCATCCCTAATTATTACGGAGAACAACGGTTCGGCAGGTATGGGCAAAATGTTAACCAAGCGCTGACAATGTTCAGCGGCACAAGTGTTAATCGTGACCAACGCAGTATCTATTTATCTGCGGCACGCTCTTTTTTGTTCAATCAAATTTTAGCATTCCGTGTAAAAAACAATACCTGGAATCAGGCTTTACCGGGCGATACTTACCAATTTTCCGGCTCGAAAAGTTGTTTCAAATCGCAGAATGCAGATGCAGAGATCTTGCGTCGGGTTGATGAAAAAATCATCCATCCAACGGGTGTTTTATGGGGTAAGGGCGAAGCCGATGTGTCGGGCGATGCTTTGGAAATCGAGCAAACTGTGATTGATCAGTATGTGGAATTAGCCCAAGGATTAATAAATGCAGGCTTGGAAAAAGATCGGCGTACATTAAGAGTTAATGTGGATGATCTTTCATGGGAAATTGACGAGAAAAAATTAAGGTTAAGTTTTTCCTTGCCAGCTGGCAGTTATGCAACAGCGTTATTGCGGGAATTGATTCAGCTTCACGGTTAACTTTTTTCAGATAACCGATTTACCAATGTGATTAAGTTCGGCGAAAAAATTGGGTCGCGATCTTGTCCGCTGAAATGGAATTTTTAGCTAGTCCAAAATCTTTTCATGTTCAACTTATAGTTTTCTTGATTTCGACCCACCCCGAAAATAAAGTAACAGGCGAAGCTTGCTTAACTGAGGTAACGTGCCAATAAGCCGTTGGTAATTTTATCCGTGGGAACAGGAATTTTAACCCGGTAACCGCCGCCGGACGCTTCGTTCAATGTCTTGTCATACATGTCGAACATTTTATCCACGATAATATCCTGATTGCCTTGGGGTAAAATCAGCTCCAATTTATCACCGATCGAAAATTTGTTTTTAACATCGACCACCGCTAAATGGGTGTCGTCATCATAATGCGTTATTTCACCGCAAAACTGTTGCTGATGGCTTTTGGAATAGCCGGTGATATAGTTTTGATGCTCATGCGTATGATGGCGTTGATAAAAGCCGTCGGTATAGCCGCGATTCGCCAGGTTCTCCAAAACGCCGATGAGTTCGGGGTGGAATGGACGGCCCGCCAATGCATCATTGATTGCTTGACGATAGGTTTGCGCCGTCCTGGCAACATAATAATGCGATTTGGTGCGGCCTTCTATTTTAAGGCTGTCAATACCGATTTCGACTAGGCGCTGGACATGCTCGATAGCCCTTAAGTCCTTGGAGTTCATGATGTATGTACCATTTTCGTCCTCCATGACTGGCATCAATTCCCCTTTGCGGCCTTCTTCCTCCAGAAAGTAAATGTTATCCGCTAACGGGTGTCTTTTTGCCCCTCCGCAACTGGCATTACTGATATCCGCCATCGAAAGTGCCGCATTACCAAGAACGTAATCGCCTTCGACGTTTTCGTGTGCCGGCAAGGTATCATATTTCCAGCGACAGGCATTGGTGCACGTACCCTGATTAGGATCACGGCGATTAAAATAACCGGACAATAAACAACGGCCTGAATAGGCGATACATAAAGCCCCATGCACAAAGACTTCCAATTCCATATCGGGACAGCGCTGGCGAATTTCAGCAATTTCATCCAGGGAAAGTTCACGAGATAAAATGACCCTTGTAACCCCTAAGGCTTGCCAGAATTTCACTGAGGCGTAGTTAACCGTATTCGCCTGCACCGACAGATGTACCGGCATATCGGGCCATGCTTCACGCACCATCATAATCAAGCCTGGATCAGCCATAATGAGCGCATCCGGTTTCATATCTATAATTGGCGTTATATCAGCCATAAATGATTTGATTTTGGCATTGTGAGGAATCACGTTGGTCGCCAGAAAAAACTTTTTCCCTAGCTGATGGGCCTCCTGAATTCCTTTGCCAAGATTCTCGGCCTGGAAATCATTATTCCTCACCCGCAGGCTGTACCGTGGCTGACCTGCATAGACAGCATCAGCACCGAAAGCAAACGCATAACGCATGTTTTTCAAGGTTCCGGCCGGGGAAAGTAATTCGACGTGTTTCATGCTTTGGTACTAAGTAAAATTCGATTAAAAAACTCGCCTATTATACTTATCGTATCCTGCTATTTGGAAAAATGCGTAGTTTGTTGAATTCTGTGTTCTTCATCCAGCTTAACCATTAGATTTGTAAGCGATGCTGATAAAAAGTTTCCGTAGCGGGCTGATGACTGATCGTCAAAATTCCTGCATGGGGTAATTGACTTGCTAAAAATTCAAGCATGTCCGCTTCATCGCTTGGGCTCAGGGAGTTCAATGCCTCCTGGATGAAAATCCATTGAGGCCGATGTAGTATGGTTCGAATCAAGCCTAAATGTTGCTGTTGTTCATTGGATAGTACGTGCTCCCATGAATCGACACGGTTCAATTGCTTTATCAAATCTTTTTGACCGATTTTGATTAGCAATTTTTCTACGAGTACCTGATCAAAGTCGGTTTTGGTTTTTGGGTAGCAAATGGCCTCAAATAATGAAGTAGAGGGCAAATAAGGATTAGAAGGCATAAAAAACAATGTTTCTCCATCGGGTAATTCAATGCTTCCAGAGCCCCAAGGCCATAAACCCGCAATGGCTTTAAATAACTTGGTTCCGTTGCTGGATTGATCGGCAATCAAAACATGCTCACCCGCCTTGATTTCATCGTTGATTGGTTGGGTGAGTGTCTCTCCTTCCAAGCTTTCAACGCTCAAATCATTTAATTTTAAAACTGATTCATTGGTTTTTTTTATAAAGATTTGATGTGAATTTAGACTAGAAATGTCATGTTCAATAAGATCAAGAGCTTTCACTAGTCCTACGACCCGTTCAACCGATGTCCTCCATTTAGCTATTTGAGCCATGTTATCGACCGGCCATGACAGTGCCGAAACCATGTGTTGAAAAGCCTGGACAGATTGGATCAGCATCCCTAATGATATGGCGCCGGCAATGTAACGCGGCGATGCGACCAATATCGGCAATGCCATGGAGGCAACTGAGTAACCGGAGCTAAATATTTGAATTTTCTTCCAAGCGGCAGTTTGTTGCGCATAGGTTGCGATTATCGCTTGAAATGAATTAAGCAGGCGTTCTTGTTCTATGGGTTCGCCGCGAATTAAGGCGATTGCCTGAGAATTGGCTTGTATATCAATGAGATCATGCCTGAAATTTGCCTCTTCGGTTTGCCGGGCATGAGTGGCCTTAGTCATTGATTTACCCATCCACCAACCTAAAATCGAAGCACAAATTGAGTAGCAAACTGAAATCCAAACCAAGTAGCCAGTGACAGGAATAACAATAAAACCAAAATCAAAAACCACCTTTCCTGATATATCCCAAAGTATTTTGGTAAAGCTGCCCAACATCAGCAAACTGTAAAATAATGAGTGACTTAAAGCGATAGCGTCCTCGGTTGCAATCCGAATATCCTCTGCGATTCGGCCATCCGGATTGTTGTGGCCCTCTTGCGATATATAACTTATCTGATAATGTCGGCCTTGATGCATCCATTGGGTTATTACTTTTTCAGTAAGCCACGTCCGCCAGCCGATTAGCAATCGACGTTTGACGATTAAATGAGCAGTGGTGATCGTAATGCTTGCTATGAAAATAAGTATCAAAACCCCGATCTGAGACTTAACCCCTGCCATCGAGCGTTGTTCAAGCGCGTCGAATAGAGCCGCATTCCACTTAGTGATAAACACGGCCAGCGCAATTTGCATTACCGTAAGAGTTATTAATAAAATCGTCTCAATGCGGATAACCATCCTGTTTTTGGAATTCCAAAATGGACCGGCTAATCGCATAAAGCTGATAAAAAAATTATCATTTTTTCCCATATGTATATCCTGTTAAGAACTATGGAGTTTTGCTAATTTGATGCTTATATACAATTCTTGTGTGTTGTGCGCAGTAAACTATTATCAATAATAGCTTACCCAGAGAAAGATTGATTTTGGCCCTAATTTAGTTAACCTAGGTTACACAAATGATGATTACTCTAAGTAATTTTACGCATGTACAAAAAATTTATTTAGCGTATCTTAAAAACCAAGAAAGAGGTTTTTTAAACAACACGAATCAAAAGTGAAAAAGTTAACTGAAGATTTTTCTTTTAAATTTATGTACTATTTCACAGAAATTACATTAAATATGAGTTATAAGTAAGTTATAAAGTAGGTAGTGAATGAATACAACACAACAATTTTTGCCAAATGTAAAAAAATAATTTAGCGCAGTGATTTAGGTGGAAAGCTAAAGATCACACATATAGGAGAGTGTAGCCATGATTAAATTTATTTTTCTAAAGTTCTTAAAAACTTTAATGATGACTACGCCCTTTTTATCGATGATCCTGATGCTGTCGGCTTTATGGGGTGTTTTTGGAAAAACAACGTATGCGGATATTAATCCAACAGGTCAACAGAATGAAATGGCTGCTGTTCATGCTAAAAATTATTTAGTTAACGAAACAAAAAGTAATCTTTGTACAACTGAGTTAAAAACTCCGGAAACAGGTGCTGATGAAAATAAAAGCAATCTGGAGGAAAACCAGCCGTTGCCTCAAAATATAGACTTGGAGCATGTTATCTAAATTAATTGTAAGCTCAGCTGTTTTTGCTAGAGTCTTTCTCGGTACCATGTTCGGGAAATCATCAAAAATGCTAGGGTAGCCAATGACTTTGACTGCCCCGGTCCGGCCGTCTTATTTAGACTGTCACATCCCGTCTAAAGTTACTACACAAATGACAGAATGCGGTTTGGGATGTTTTTCAATTTCGCTCTGCGTCTTGCCTTTTGGCACTCACGTATAATCCTCCAGTAAATATAAGGTTTTACGAGTAAATTTGTAAAGCGCAGCTTACTTTGCGATAGGCGCAGAAATATGAGGATGTGGGTCGTACCCAATTATTTCAAAATCTTCAAACTTGTAATCAAAAATACTATCTGGCTTACGTTTGATAATTAGCTTGGGAAGGGCGCGTGGTTCACGGGTGAGTTGAAGATGGGCTTGTTCCAAATGGTTGGTGTAAAGATGAAGATCGCCAAGGGAATGAATAATTTCGCCAGGCTCCAAATCACATTGGTGTGCGATCATATGCGTCAGGAATGACATAGAAGCACAATTGTAGGGCAAACCAAGAAAAGTGTCCGCTGAACGTTGTGTAAGTAGGCAACTCAGCTTTCTATCGGCGACATAAAATTGGTACATTACGTGACAAGGCGCTAACACCATCTTTCCCTCAGCAGCATTTGCTTCAGGCTGTTTGGATTCGTCAGGCAGGTAAGCTACATTCCATGCATTAATAATGTGTCTACGGCTATTTGGCTTATTTCTGATCCCTTCTAGCAAAGCAGATACTTGATCTATGACTTTGCCATTAGGACATTTCCAGGCACGCCATTGAGCACCATATACCGGTCCTAACTCACCTTCAGGGGTAGCCCATTCATCCCATATCGATACTCCGTTATCCTTGAGATATTTAATGTTGGTAGAACCTTTAAGGAACCAAAGCAATTCATGAAGGATTGACTTGATATGAAGTTTCTTGGTCGTTAACAAGGGAAAGCCTTCGCTCAGGTCGTGCCGATACATTCGACCAAAAACGGATAAAGTGCCAGTGCCTGTTCGGTCGCCTTTTTGAATTCCGTTATCGAGAATATCTTTAAGAATTGCCTGGTATTTTTTATCCATAGAGCATGGAGTCCTTCTGAATAGATTAAGTAAACAATCTTAATCTTTTTTATTAAATGCTGTCGTTATAGATTGGTTAACTCTTCTGTTATCATTTTCTAATGATAATCTTCAACCTTGAAGAAATTTTACTAGCAACCCAGAAATTTTTTCATACCGCCTTCTTATGCGCCCAATAGAACATTCCGGCACCGATGATAATCATAGGGGTGGACAAGATTTGCCCCATAGTCACCCAATTCAAGGCAAGGTAGCCAATATGCGCATCCGGCATACGGAAGAATTCAACAAAGAACCGGAAGCATCCGTAACAGAAAACCACCAAGCCGGTTGCTGCCATGGTCGGTCTCGGTTTGCTGGTGTAAGTCCACATGATGATGAACAACACCAAGCCTTCCAAAAATGCTTCGTACAATTGAGAAGGGTGCCTGGGTAAAGCTCCTCCATTAGGAAAAATCATGCCCCAAGGCATATCAGTCGTTCTGCCCCAAAGTTCCGAGTTTATGAAGTTGCCAATACGTCCCGCACCAAGACCTATCGGACAAAGCGCCGCAATCACATCGGTTAACTGTAACATTGTTAACCCCTGTTTCTTGCCGAAAAACCACATGGCGATAAACACGCCTAACATGCCGCCGTGAAAGGACATGCCACCTTGCCAGATTTTGAATAAAACGAGCGGATTATTCAAGAACTCGCTGAAGTTATAAAACAAAATATAACCTATCCTGCCGCCAAGGATAACCCCTATCGCGCCATAAGTAACCAAATCTTCAATCGCTTCCGGCTTAATTGGCGACCAAGGCTTTTTTGCCCGCAACTGACCTAAAAACCAAACCCCTGCAAAGCCGATAAGGTAGGTTAACCCATACCAGTGAATTTTTAAGGGACCGATGGAAACCAGGACAGGATCAATTTGAGGATAGCTAAGCATGAACTTAATTTAAAAACAAACGACCATTATAACTTATCGGGCACATTGATAATTCAAATTAGGCGCTCATTATGAGTTAACAAGCTATATAAAAAACAATCTTTCAATTTTATCAAAATGCAAAATAATTATCGTCAAGTAAAGAGTATTTTTGTTAATGTTGATAGACATAGATCAATTAAGATTCAAATTCATCAAAACTTCCCATTTTTGGAGTTATTTTTGATAAAGTGGAATATTGTTTTAGCTACAGATATCGAAACTATGACTGATAAATACATCTATTCATTTTCAAAAGGCGACGGTAAAAACAAAAAATTGCTGGGTGGCAAGGGCGCTAATCTTTGCGAAATGACGCAAATCGGCTTGAATGTGCCGCCGGGTTTTGTAATCACCACCAAAACTTGTCTGGATTATCTTGAAACTCAACAATTACCGGATGGCTTACTGGATGATGTGAAGCTCCATATTGCCGAGGTTGAAATACTCACGGACCGAAAATTTGGCGACAGTCACAACCCATTGCTGGTATCGGTACGCTCAGGTTCCGCTATCTCCATGCCGGGTATGATGGACACTATCCTTAACCTTGGCCTAAATTCGCAAACCTTAGCCGGCTTAATCGAGCAAACCGGCAATTCGCGTTTTGCTTATGATGCTTATCGACGATTTATTCAATTATTCGGCAAAGTGGCTTTGGGCATCCACGATGAAAAGTTTGATGTTCATTTCGATGCGGTTAAGAAACAGGCGGGTATCAAGGCTGATGTTGCTTTGGAAACCGAGCATTTACGGCAAATCAGCGAGCTTTTCTTGAAAGTCGTTCTTGAAGAAACCGGTAGGTCTTTTCCTGAGGATGTTTACGAGCAATTGGAATTGTCGATCAAAGCTGTCTTCAACTCCTGGATGGGCAAGCGCGCGGTCGATTATCGCCGCGAATTCCACATTACCCCTGACATGGCGAACGGAACGGCGGCCAATGTGGTTGCGATGGTGTTCGGCAACATGGGCAACGATTGCGCAACCGGCGTTGGGTTTACTCGTAATCCCGGCATCGGCGTTAACGAAATGTACGGCGAATATCTGGTTAATGCGCAAGGCGAAGACGTAGTCGCCGGCATTCGGACGCCAAAACCGGTGCATGAACTGGCGCAGGAAATGCCTGATCTTTATCAGCAATTGGTCGATTTACGCAATAAACTGGAATCCCATTACAAGGAAGTCCAGGATTACGAATACACCATCGAACGCGGAAAGCTTTATTGCCTGCAAACCCGCAATGGTAAAATGAATGCAACGGCAATGGTGCGCACATCGATTGAAATGGTCGACGAGGGCTTAATCACCAAAGAGCGGGCATTGTTACGGATTAATCCTGAATTGCTCGAGCAATTATTACACCCTCAGCTTGATCCTGAGCATAAGGCGCGTCCTGTTGCCCAAGGCTTGCCTGCCTCTCCTGGTGCGGCGTCCGGCAAATGCGTGTTTGATGCTGATACGGCGGAACTCATGGGGCGCGCTGGTGAGCCGGTCATCTTGTTGCGGGAAGAAACTAAACCTGAAGATATTCACGGTTTCTTTGCCGCGCAAGGCATCTTAACCAGCCGAGGCGGCAAAACCTCACATGCGGCAGTTGTCGCGCGGGGCATGGGAAAAGCCTGTATTGCGGGTGCGGAAGACATTAAAGTCGATGTCCGTGCGCGCGAAGCCGTCATCGGCGATTTACACATCCGCCAAGGCGATGTTATTACCATTGACGGCAGCAGCGGATTAATTTACCTGGGCAACATCCCGAAAATTGATACTTCATTTTCTGAAGAGTTAAAAACTTTACTGGGTTGGGCGGATGAATTCGCCGATCTGGAAGTCCATGCCAATGTCGACACGCCGGAGCGTGCGCGTATGGCGGTCAGTTACGGGGCTACGGGTATTGGCTTGTGCCGCACTGAAAGGATGTTTAATGCTTCGGATCGTCTGCCCTTGGTCATTGATATGATTTTGGCCGACAGCAAAGAGGCGCGGCAAAGCGCGTTGGAAAAATTATTCCCTATTCAGCGCGACGACTTTAAAGAACTGTTCGAAGCCATGTCGCCTCATCCTGTGACTGTCCGGTTGCTTGATCCGCCGATGCACGAATTTTTGCCCAGCGAGCATCAGTTGGAAGATGAAATCAAAAGCTTAAATGCTTATAAAGTGATGATTCAAGGGCAACAGGTTACTTTGGATACTTTGGGTCCACAAATAGCCTTGCCGAATCCCTTTAACCTACTGAATGAAGAAGTCATTAACAAGGCGATTGCCAAAAAAGAGTTGATGCTAAAAAAAGTGCGCGAGTTGTATGAGGTTAATCCCATGCTCGGGCATCGCGGCGTCCGTTTGGGGATGTCCTACCCTGAAATTTACCAGATGCAAATACGATCAATCCTTGAAGCAGCGGCGCTTTGCGCCAAACAACGGATTCCCATTTTGCCGGAAATCATGGTGCCGCAGGTCATTACTTTAAAGGAGTTAACCAAGGTTAAGTCCTATGTCGATCAAATCAAAGAAGAAGTCGAACAACAATATGGCATCAAGCTGGAATTCAAGTTCGGCACGATGATAGAAACCGTTCGGGCTTGCACTCGCGCCGGAGAATTAGCGGAGGTTGCCGAGTTTTTCTCGTTCGGCACCAACGACTTAACCCAGGCGACTTTCTCGTTTTCGCGCGAAGATGCAGAAAACAAATTTCTGCCGCTTTACAATGAAACCGGTTTACTGGAAGACAATCCGTTTGAAGTGCTTGATGCCAAAGGTGTCGGTCAACTGATGAAAATGACAGCGGAAGCTGGACATAAAACCAGACCAGACATCAAAATTGGAATTTGCGGCGAGCAAGGCGGCCATCCAGAATCAATTCGGTTCTGCCATCATATCAAGCTGGATTATGTCTCCTGCTCTGCACCAAGAATACCTATTGCCAGATTAGCCGTCGCACACGCCAAGTTGCTGGAACATACTTATTCCATCGTTTAACGATAACGGCGGGTTTTTGAAGAAAAAGAGAACAAACTTAACAGGGTTTCTCCCCAAGTTTTTGTTTGCTTCTCTAAATCTTTCATAAAACATAAGTTTATTCATCGGTTAACTATTAGGTAAACAACCAGAACGTCTTTTCTCTAAAGAAAAAATCAGTAAATATCCCGCAAATAGCGTTTGTCTTGCATCATTTTTCTTAAATAGTCGATAGCATTGTCTTCGCTCATTGAGCCGTATTTTTGTACTATCTGCTTGATTACGTGAGAAATCCGTATCAAGCCGGTGCAGGATGCTATTTTTAGCATTGCTTCAAGTTCGTCTTGGTAGTATAAATCTTTACCAGTACGTCGCTAACCAATAACGATAGCGCCGCTATTTTTGCGAAAGATTTTTCCGGGCATCCTGCTCGAAAAATCGGCAAAAATCACGCGGCGGCTCTTGCCTTCGGCTGCCCCAGCCGTCCTGCTACGCTCGCCACATCCCTATGTGACTTCGCCGCGCAATGACTGGACGCGAGTCGTAAAGCTTTGCAATTTCACTCTGCGCCTCCGCACGGACGTGAATTCGCCCAGCCCTGATCGCTCCTAGGGACTAAAAATCTTCGCTCCGTTTCTCTCCGCTTCCAAGATTTTCAGCGTCGGCAGCTAGCCAGCCACACCCCTAAAGCATAGCCCGAATCGTAGGGTAATTTAGTCGAAAGGGAACTACCGGATTTCTTTGCCAGAGTGAACCTCATTCAAGTGCTGATTGAGCAATAGCCTAGAAAATAAGGGCTGCTTGTGACTGTAATACGAAGGCTTAGCTGTGGTGATGAGTTCTGATACCAGCTCGTCGGTATGCCCGGCAAAAGCTAGCGCAGGATGGATGGAATTAACTTCGATATTTTTCAGGTCCCGGATTACTGATACAAACCAAGAATTGGCATATTCCTCAAATTTCAGGTTCGTAGTCGACATGGTTGGCAAGCCGTTGGACTCCAAAAAGCAAGGACGGCAACTTTTACATTGTCAGGCCTTGGCATGGTATCTGCTTGCAGGGCAAGGCTTGACTTATTGATAATAAATAAAGATATGGGGTGGTTTTATTTAATTTTCAATGATGGTTTGTCACTTTCCAACTATCCATTTAACATGCTTGATAAAGTCCTGAATTGAATTTTTTTTAATCGTCTTAATCAGTTCATCTACCTTAAATGGATGATGCCGCTCATAAGCCAGGCCATGTTGCGGAGCTTTCGCCAAGCCTATTTCCCTGGCATGTTCGACAAAGCCCTTGTTCTTCCAGAAAAAAGCACCGGGCATGGTGGTTGGGATAACCAGCACAAAGAACAGCGAACGACCAAAGGCTGTCATCACTAGCATGGAGGCAAGGAACACTGCACCAAACAAGGAGGTCGCCCAACCGGATAAGCTCGTTACCGTTATTAAGGCAAAAAAGGCAAGGTTGAGTCCCAGCAATGCGTTGCGGAGCAGATACGAAAATCCGTATTCTGTAGTTTGCACGTAATAAGATACCGCGCCTTCGTGTTCCGCGCCTTTCATGGCGCGGGCGTGGGCGATATGACCGATGCCTTCGACCGTCAGCCCCAAGGCGATGATTGCCGCCAACATTTGAATGGAACTTGCCGACATTGTACTTATGCCTGCAATGGTGATTAGCAATGCGCCGAAACTAAACGCCGTACCGACGAAAGCCGTGCCGGTTTGCCAATGATTCCAGAACGGACGAGCAGGAATGCGGTATAGCTTGTACATGTAAAAGGTTCCGGCTGCACCACCCAATAAACCAAGCACGGCGAACAAGTTCGCAATCAAATTCAACAAGGTGTTGCCGAACAGAGATAACACAGTATAACCCAATAACCCGGTATAAAACAATGAAACCCCGGCGATTTCACGGCTTACAGGAGATAGCCTTAAGTTGTTGAAACCACGGTAAAACCGGTGTGGCTTGCCCAGATGCATGTTGAGTTTGTACAAGCCGATTGTTGATAATACCACTAGCAAGAACAGTCCAATCAAGTATGAACCGGACGACTTCATTTCCAAAATCGGCGCGAAGTTGAACCAGTTACCAAAGGTCAGCATAAAAAATGCACCAACTGTTGCCTGGGTGCATAAAGTGAAAATCACATGTGCGCTCTCGTGGCTGGTCAGCAATTTCTTCAAATTCCATTGCTTATCCTTGCCCAGTTTTTCATCCACCACCGGCTTGAATTTGCCTTCGGAATCGTCGCGGTGGTATTTCAGCGGCATGGCATCGGTGCGGGTCATTTCCCGGTGGGTGGTGCGGGTTTGCTGGAAACGGATATTGGGGTGGGTTATCTCCGGATCGGGAAAGCCGGGTATGTCAGTTTTGGCCTGGATGCGGTTTTCGGGAATATTTTCAATCACACCAAAATCCAAGGCATTGCCCAGGCAAGCTGCTACACAGGCCGGTTTCAGGTTAACTTCCAGCCGGTCAACGCACATGTTGCATTTAGACACCTCGCCCTTAACCGGGTCGAGCTGCGGTGCGTTATACGGGCAAACCCAGGTGCAATAGCCGCAGCCAAAGCAGATATCCGGATCTTGCAACACAGCACCGTATTCGGCGAATTTTGTGTAGGCGCGGGTCGGGCAACCTTTCAGGCAAACCGGATCATCGCAATGGTTGCAGGCCATCGAGATGTTGATGCGCTGGTAGTCCGGGTAGGTGCCACCTTCGACAAAGCCGACCGAACGGAAAGCGATATGCGCCGGGACATCGTTCTTCTCGCTGCATGCCGATTCGCAGGCATGGCAGCCGATGCAGTTGTCGGCATTGAAATAAAACCCGTGTTGCTTGTAGCGGTTAGGGTTTTCACCGATTGCCGTATCGCCGTTAATCTGGAGGCTTTTATTGCGTAATTCGCTTATAACATCGGTGAGTTCGATTGTTTGACCATAACAATTTTCTGGTTGATTTTTCCCATCTTTTAGGATGGCGTATTGTGGTTCGTTTTCGCGTACTTCGTACATAAATTAATCCGCTTTAGAATGCCCTTGATTCTTTGCTAAGTTGCGCAGCCAGTTCTTGGTCAATTGGTTCGATTGCCACCGCCGATTGCTTGAAGGCGGGCTGGCGGGAATAAGGGTCAAGAAGCCCAAGCGTTAACCGGTTAACGCAATCAAAGAAATGGAATGGAATAAACACCATGTTCTTCGGCACACGTTGGGTGAGCATAGCCATTACGATCGCATCGCCCCGGCGCGAAGTCACCCGCACATAAGCTTGATGTTCAATACCGAACTCACGGGCGGCATCGGGATTCATCTCCATGAACGGAATCGGGCTGAACTTATTGTTGTTGCCGATCTTTCCGGTGCGGGTACGGGAATGAAAATGCTCCACCAAACGACCGGAATTAAGCCAGAATGGATATTGTTCATCGGGAATTTCGTTATTGTTAATGAACGGCAGCGGAATTAACTTGGCTCGCCCATCAGGGTAACGGAATGTGGCCGGTTCGGTGTAAAGCCGTTTACCGCCTTGCGGCGGCGGTTCGCCTTTTTTTGCTTGTTCTTCGGTATATGGCCATTGGATACCTCGGTTTTGCTCGATCAAGTCGTGTGTCATTCCACTAATGTCGCACAAGCGGCCTTTGGAAAGTACGCGCATCTCTTCAAAAACCTCATCGAAGTTATCAGGAAAACTCATCTTTTTGCTTTGCTCGAAACGGTCGGCAAGCTGGTTAAAAATATGCAGATCGGGTTTCGATTCGGCATAAGGCACTTTGACTTGCCGGATGATATTGACACGGCGTTCGGTATTAGTGAACACGCCTTCTTTTTCCGCCCAGATGGCCGCAGGCAGAAAAATATGCGCGTATTGCGTGGTTTCGACATCCACAAAAGAATCCTGGACGACGCAGCATTCGAGTTTTTCAAGTGTTTTACGAATACGCGCCGTGTTCGGCATCGAAGTCATCGGATTGGTGCCTACCAGCCAAAGCCCCTTAATTTTGCCGGTTTCAATGGCAGGAAAAATGTCGGTTTGGGCGAGTCCGCGTTGTTTTGGGAAAAACTCCGGATCGACACCCCAAAACTTGCCGATTTCTTCCCGGTCTTTTTCGTTTTCCAGTAGCCGGTAGCCCGGTAAACCGGAACACGATGACCACTCGCGAGTTCCCATCGCATTACATTGCCCGGTAATAGACAGGCTGGTGCCGCCCGGTTTGCCGATGTTGCCAGTAAGCAGACTGAGGTTGTTAATCCCAACCACGCCATCCGAGCCGTGCGTACTTTGGTTGATGCCCATCGTCCAGATATTCATGGCAGCATTCGCTTTAGCATACAAACGTGCAACGGTGCGGATGGTGTCCTCGTCGATACCGCAAATTTTAGCCGCCGTCGCCGGGTCGTAATTCTTGACTTCATCTGCTAACGTATCGAAACCATTCGTGTTAGCTTTGATATAGGCTTTATCTTCCAAACCCTCTTTTAAGATGACGTACATTAACGCATTCATCAAGACGACATCGGTTCCCGGCGTAATGGGCAAATGCATGTCTGCATTTTGGGCAAACATTGTCACGCGAGGGTCGATCACGATGAGCGGAAATTTCGCGTTTTTCCTGAGCCTCCTTAAAACGCCAGTAAATGATCGGATGTTGCTCGGGCAAGTTGGAACCCCAAGCAATCAAACAGTCGGTATGTTCAAAATCTTCATAGCAACCCGGCGGGCCGTCGGAACCGAACGAACGCTTATAGCCTGAAACGGCCGAGGCCATGCAAAGCGTGGTGTTGCCGTCATAATGTTGGTGCCGATTACGCCACGAACTAATTTACCTAAAGTATAAAAGCCTTCAGTCAAGATTTGTCCGGTAGATACCACGGCAAAAGCGTCACGCCCATATGTGGCTTGAATGCGTTTGATTTCGCTCGCCATTTTATCCATGGCGCTATCCCAGCCGGATTTCGCCGGAACTCTTCGTGGATATGGTTGCGCAACAACGGTGTTTTGCCGCGACCGAACGATTCGAAGTATTTCATGTTCGCAAATGCCTTTAAGACAAAGCTTGCCGCGATTGACATCGGCATTCGCCACACCCCGCGATGCAACTGCCTTACCGTCTTTGTTCAAGCCGATTTCGATAGCGCACCCAGTTGAACAATAGCCACAGGTAGAATACTTCCAGTCCACAACGCCTTTATTGGCAATGGTGATGGGGTTTTTTTGGTTACGTCCGAATAACATAATATTTCGTCAAAAAAATTAGTTTTATTTCACTTGCTAAAACACAGGAATGCTTCAACTTTAATCAGGCAAATCGATCGTTCCTTGCGCGAACAAAACCGCTTCGCCACCCACCCTTAACGTCAACAGCTCTTGACCTTTGTTGTCCATTTCCAGGTTAATGACGCTGCGGCGGCTGTCAGCGTCGCCCCTATCGACTGCAAACACATGTGTCCCTTTTTGGGTGTGTTCGAACGAGCATAAGTAAGACGCAAACGCGGGCATGGCAGTACCTATCGGCGGATCGTCATAGAGGCCGATATGTGGGCCGAGCAACCTAGCGTTGAAGTCTGCGTCTGGAAATGGCGTTTTGGGCGCAAACAACAAGATTTCCTGCGCGGCGGTTTGCGGCGCGATAGATTGGCTCCACGCCGCATATTGAATTTAGCCTTGCGCACATTTTCATAATTCCATACCGGTACGATCAGGTAAGGAAAGCCACAGGAAACTAGTCGTGGTGAATATTTCTTATGATCAAGTTCAGTCTGCTTAATACCTAAAAAGCTGGAGAGCTCCTCATCCGTCGGCGTAAAACGGTCGATGATGGAGGTCACTTTGCGAGTAAATTGCACGAATATCGGTTTACCCTTATGCGCCGTAATATTGGCTTCGACCAGCCCTGCATTCTGTTCGAGAATAATGGGCGTTATAGCTTGGCTAAGGTCGAGGTCGCCGCACACTCCAAGCACAAATGCCGTGGCGATAATCGGATGACCGGCAAAATCGAGCTCTTTCTTCGGCGTAAAAATCCGCATCTTACGGGTGTTGCCTGCACTTTCCGGATGGAATACGAACACCGTCTCAGACAGGTTTAATTCCCGTGCCAGTAGTTTCATAGTGGTTTCACTTAAGCCATCGGCATTGGGGATTACTGCGATCTGCGCTCCATTGAACAATTGCTTGGTAAACACATCGGCGATGTAATACTTGATTTTCATACGTTCGCTCCTGTGCTTTGAATTTCAACCCTGCCGTTTTCAATCCGGACGGGAAAAACTGGGACATTCACGGTTTCATCTTCCAGACAAGCCCCTGTCTTTAAACTGAAATGTTGCTTATACAAAGGCGATGCAACCACAGGCTCGCCCTTGAGATCGCCAATTATGCCTCGCGATAACACATTGGCTTTTCCTATTGGATCGTAGTTATGGATGGCAAATACGGCTTTTTCTTTGGATAAGAAAAACACTGCTACCTGTTGGCCTTCTATCAACGCACACACGCCAGAATCTGGTTGCAAGTCATCAGCGCTACAAATATCTTTCCATGCAGACATTAAGCAACCTCCATCATTTTTAAGTGCTTGCGTTCATCTTCATCTGCGGGACGTATTTGCCCCCTCTCCTCGACGAATACCACGTTATCATCAGGCTGGTCGCTGTTGATGAAATGCCGGAAACGTTTGAGTTTGTTTTCGTCGTTGATCGTCGTCTTCCATTCGCATTGGTAGGCGTCGATGACATTGTGCATATGTGTTTCCAATTGCTCGCAAATACCCAGTTTGTCTTCGATAATCACGCCTTTCAGGTAATCCAAGCCGCCTTCCATGTTTTCCATCCACACCGAGGTGCGCTGCAAGCGGGCGGCGGTGCGGACATAAAAGATCAGGAAGCGGTCGATGTATTTGATTAAGGTCTCTTTGTCGAGTCCGGTCGCAAACAGATCGGCATGGCGCGGCTTCATGCCGCCGTTGCCGCAAACATACAAATTCCAGCCATTTTCCGTGGCAATTACACCGACATCCTTGCCTTGCGCTTCCGCGCATTCGCGGGTGCAACCGGAGACGGCAAATTTGATTTTATGCGGCGAACGCAAGCCTTTGTAGCGGTTTTCCAGTTCGATCGCCAAACCTACGCTATCGTCGATACCGTAGCGGCACCAGGTACTGCCGACACAGGATTTAACGGTACGTAAGGATTTGCCGTAAGCGTGGCCGGATTCAAATCCGGCATCGATCAATTCTTTCCAGATATGGGGTAACTGATCAACCCGCGCGCCGAATAAATCGACCCGCTGGCCACCGGTAATCTTGGTGTAGAGCTTATATTTTTTGCCCACTTGACCGAGTGCAATCAACATGTCTGGGCTGATTTCTCCGCCGGTAATACGCGGTACGACGGAATAAGTGCCATCTTTCTGCATATTCGCCAGGAAGGTATCATTGGTGTCCTGCAAACCTAAATGCTGGTCCGCCAGCACATATTCATTCCAGTAAGATGCCAAGATAGAACCGATAGCCGGTTTGCAAATGTCGCAGCCCCGACCTTTCCCATGGTTTTCCAACAGTTCGTCAAAGGTTTTGATCTGCTCGACCACGATCAGGTTATATAAATCCTGACGAGTATACGGAAAGTGTTCGCAAATATCGGTAGTTGACTTCAACGCCTCGCTTGGTTAATTCGCAGTCCATCACCGACTTCAATAACGCTGCACAACCGCCGCATCCGGTGCAAGCCTTGGTTTCTGCCTTCAAGTTCACCGACTGAGGTCAGCCCGCCTCAATGGCCTGGCAGATTGCGCCTTTGGTGACATCGTAGCAGGAACAGATTTGCGCCGACATTGGCAGGGCATCCGGCCCAAGGCCCACCGATTCGTCGGACCGGTGCGGCAGGATGAGGGAGTCCGGATTTTCCGGCAGTTCGATCCCATTCAGGCAATATTGCAATAAAGTGCCGTATCCACTGACTTCGCCAACCAGCACTGCGCCCAGTAGTTTTTTCTTATCCTGGCTGACGACCAGTCGTTTATATACTTCGCTTGCACCATTTTGGTAGGTATATACCAATGCACCTTGCGATTTGGCGTGGGCATCGCCAATACTGGCAACATCAACGCCCATCAGTTTCAGCTTGGTGCTCATGTCTGCACCGGTAAAGCTGGCTTGTTCATCCGCAAGATCGGCCACAACGGTTCGCGCCATCGCATAACCCGGCGCAACCAGTCCGTAGATCATGCCGTTCCACAAAGCGCACTCGCCGATGGCGTAAATGTCAGGGATCGGAAGTCTTGCATTGGTTGTCGATGACGATGCCGCCGCGTGGGCCGACTTCAAGTCCGCACGCTCGCGCAATGTCGTCACGTGGTCTGATACCGGCCGAAAACAGTACGATGTCGGTTTCCAGTTCCTCACCGTCGGCAAAACACATCTTGTTGACACAATGTTCGCCGTCGATGATTTGGGTCGTGTTCTTGCCGGTATGTACCTGCAAGCCCAAGGCTTCAACCTTGCGCCTGAGCATAACGCCGCCGCCTTCATCCAATTGCACCGCCATGAGCCGTGGCGCGAATTCGACGACGTGGGTTTCCAGGCCCAAGTCGGTCAATGCCTTTGCCGCTTCCAGGCCTAATAACCCGCCGCCGACGACCACGCCGACCTTACCGGTTTTTGCGGCAAGTGCCATCGCTTCAAGATCTTCAATCGTCCGGTAAACCAGGCAATTCTGGCGGTCATGGCCTGGTACCGGCGGCACGAAAGGATAAGAACCAGTCGCCAACACCAGCTTGTCATAGGCTATCGTTACGCCTATAGCCGAGGTAACGGTTTTATTGGCGCGGTCAATGCTGACCGCCTTGTCGCCCAGATGGAGGGTAATGCCATTATCGGCAAAAAAACCTGGATCCGCCAACGCCAAATCCGCGGCGGTCTTGCCGGAAAAAAATGACGACAAATGCACCCGGTCATACGCTGGACGCGGTTCTTCGCAAAAGGTGGTGATGTGATAATTCTTATCCAACCGGACTGGCGGCCAAGCTAGCCAGAAAATGCTGTCCGACCATACCGTTGCCGATAACGACCAGTGATTGTTTTATGCTCATGCCTTACCTCAATAATCATTTATTTTTGCTAACTGGTTAAGCAAATATCATGCCATAGCATAAGCAACTGATTTACAGGTTTCTTTCTTGTTGCCGGAATTATTTCGACCGGTAATGTTAAAATATCCCCACGTTTTTCCGGTCGACAGGGTGAAAAATGTTAATGGCTTCCAGTACTGGTCATCAGACCAATTTATTCGGCACCGATCTGCTTCAGCAACTGGATCCAAGCGATCCACTCCTTCGCCTTGCCAGTGTGCTTCCTTGGCACGAGTTTGATCAGGCCTTTACCCAACACTACAGCCAAGGCTTAGGTCGCCCCGCTAAACCCATTCGGCTAATGGTCGGTCTGTTGATTCTCAAACAGTTGGAAAACTTAAGCGACGAAGCCGTGGTCTTGCAATTCAAACGCAATCCTTACTACCAGGCATTCTGCGGTTTCAGGGAATTCAGCTGCAAACTGCCTTGCGATAGCAGCGAATTAGTCCATTTCAGAAAACGCATTGGTGCTGAGGGCGCCGACCAGCTGTTTCAACTCAGCGTCAAGCTGCACGGCAACGCCGCACTGGAAGACACCGTTAACATCGACACCACGGTGCAGGAAAAGAACATTACCTATCCCACCGACGGCAAACTGGCCATCAAAATCATCAATCGCCTGAACAAACTGGCCAAAGCCCGCGGTATTCAACAACGCCGCACCTACGGTAAAGAAATCAAAGCGCTGCGTTTAAAGCTGCGCCATTTTCGTCACGCCAGCCGCCGGGCCAAGGCCAAGAAAGCCTTGAAACGCCTGCGCACGATTGCCCATACCCTGATTCGGGAATTGCGTAGAAGCTTGCCGTGCTACGCCCTGTTCGAACGCTACCAGAAAGACTTCCTGTTCTACGAACGCGTGCTCAATCAGCAACCCAAAGACCACGATAAAATCTATTCCCTGCATGAGCCTGAGGTGTATTGCATCGGCAAAGGCAAAGATCATAAGCCCTACGAATACGGCAACAAAGTCTCCATTGCCGCCACCGCCAAATCCAATGTCATCGTTGGCGTGGTGAGCCATCCACACAACCTGCATGACAGCAAGACTCTTCCGGAGGTCCTGGCTCATTGCCACGCCAGTCGCGGCACGATGGTCAAGGCCGGTGTCTGCGATCGCGGCTATCGCGGCCCCAAAACGGTGGGTGAGACGCACATCATCCTGCCCGCGCCTCCTCTTAAATGCGACAATCGCTACCCACAGGACAAAAAGCGCAAACGTTGCCAGCGCCGGGCCGCTATTGAGCCCATCATTGGGCATTTAAAATCAGACTTCCGCTTAGTGAGAAACTTCTTGAAAGGCGTGATAGGTGACAGCATCAATGTCTTGATGGCGGCGATGGCCTGGAACTTCAGCCTCTGGATGAGGCTCTTTTTTAAAGCTCAACGTTGAGCTCTATTTGTAGAGAACTAACTCAAAAAACGAGTAACTTGATAGGGGTAATGCAATATTAATAAGCCAGACTTAAAGAAACTATATTAAGTTATACTTTAATAACAATGAGTTACGTTTGTTATATTTAGTGTTGTGGATATTGATTGCTGTAAAAAGGGGTAAATGACGAACAGATTTTGTGCGAATAATAGCCTTAATGCACCAAAAGGGGATGTTGAATCAGTGCTAATCAGTAAATAAATGCCAAATGTCCCTAAATGAGGATAGTAGCTTCGTTGGCATAGGCTTTGCATTTCTAAATAACAAGACCATTAACTTGTTTTACCCTTTAGCTATTCCCAACAGGAGATGAAAATGATCCACACCATAAAGTTAACCGCCCTGAAATCAGACCCCATCACCTTATTATTGATGCTTGGCGCAATCATGGCTTGTTCGATTGCCGGGCAAGCCATGTCAATTATTTATTAATGCGATATTACCTAACCCGAAGTTGGTTATTGTCAGTTAGAACCTGATTAGCGAAACACATCAAAGATGTTACAAGGAAGTATTTACCTCATCCATGCTTAATCTCTTACTGATAGAAAACGCCGGCAATAAACAACTTCTGGAAGAGTCGTTGAGCCAAGGCGATTATCAGTTACGTAAAATTCACAATTATCCGTTCTGGTCGTCCATGTACAAGGTAATTTTAATCCTGACATCATTCATCTTTAAATTTAACCGAAACTTCCTTGATGAATTTAATTGGTTTTGTTAACAATCTAGGTGTGAGCGCGGCTGTGCCGATTATGGTTTTTACGGCCGAATGCAGCTCTCGTCAGGTTAACCAATTAATAGAAGCGGAGGTAAGCTTTTTCAGGAATTAACCACTTGCCCTGCACTTCAGTCACATTTTGGAAATGACAGCCGGAGTGAAGCCTTTGACGAAGTTAACAACGCGCACGTCAGTGCACTATTTGGTGGAGGGCCTATCGCGCAACGCATCACCACACAGATATCGCTTGCCCGCTTCAAGCAGTTGCAGGATTTAAAACATGCGCTCGAGGAAGCGCGCACCCAACTTGAAACCGCAAACAAATCGACCGCGCGAAAGCCATCCTGATCAAAACCCGTAATTTCAGCGAGGATGAGGCGTATCACACCCTCAGAAAACTGGCGATGGGGCGTAATATCACCCTGGGCGAGATGGCGCGAAACGTCATTGCAATGGCTGAGCTTCTCAAATAACGCGCGATTAACACATGAAAACATTCATAAAAGTCACTGAAATATGGGTTCCCGGTAAAGACCGCACCCAGCTTGAATTCAATTCCGGCTTATACGGGCCATTGACCGAATTCAAGAGCGCAAGCGAAAAACAGCGTTTTGCCTACAATGAAGGCTTGCCGGGCAAAGCCTGGGCGGAGGGTCATCCGATCATCCTCAAGGAATTTAAAGATTCATACTTTAAACGCACCATTGCGGCAACCAAAGCAGGGTTAACCTGCGGCATTGCCTTGCCGATTTTTTCCGGCGATTTTTTAATGGCGGTTGTCGTTTTTTTATGTGGCGACGGCGAAGAACATGCCGGTGCGATTGAAGTCTGGTGCGACGATGCTGCCAACCCGGATTCTTTGCAGGTCATGGATGGATACTATGGGACGCTCGATCATTTTGCCGCGATATCCAAAGCATTAGCGATGCCAAAAGGCCAGGGTTTGCCGGGGTTAACCTGGGCGTCGGGCATGCCGGTTTTGATTGAAAACATCGCTGCCGCCAATGAATTTAAACGGGCTAACGAAGCAGCCCAGGCAGGAATAACCACAGGGCTGGGAATTCCTGTTGCCAGCGGCGATAACCGGTCGTATGTGATGACCTTCCTCTCCGCCAAGGCGACGCCCATTTCAAAGCGAATCCAGATCTGGAAGGTCGAAGGCGAAAAACTGGTTTGCCAAACCGGTTACAGCAAACACGGCAACGACCTTGCCGAAATCTTTGAAGCCTTAACCGTGGAGAAAGGCGCAGGGGCATTGGGACGAGTCTGGTTAACCGGCGTGCCGTCGATCACCGGCACTGTTAGAAAATTCCAATTACAATCCGGAACTGGACGACTTGAGCAGCATGCTGGCGATTCCGGTAATTGAACATGGCAAAATGAAAGCGATAGTTACTTTTTTGTTTTAGCACCCGAGCAAAGACTTGACTGGAAATTGTTAACCATTAGGTTATAGTAGGTTAACAAGTGTAAATAGAGTCTAGTTAAGATTTCGAAGGAGTGCGCAATGTGGTATGCAGCCATAGTTCTTGCCATACAAATATATTTCGGCATTCATGCGGTTAAAACCGGACGGCCGTTTGTTTGGGTATTGGTCATCATCATTTTCCCGTTGCTGGGAGCGATCGGCTATGTCCTTATCGAGCTATTGCCCGAATGGTGGGCATCGCGGAATGGACATCAGGTTAAGAACGCCATCGGCAAAAAACTTGACCCCGAAAAAGACTTGAAAGCCGCGCAAAAAGCGCATGAAATGCTTGATTCGGTACAAAACCGGATTAACCTGGCAGAACAATACATGAAGCTTCAACGTTATCAGGAAGCCCGTGAGTTGTACAACCGCTGTTTGAGTGGCATCCATGCCGAAGACCCGCAAATCATGCTTGGCATGGCGAAAACGGAATTTGGCTTGAACAATGCTGTAGCGGCCATCGCCATGCTGGACAAATTAAAACAGGTCAATCCCGGCTTCAAATCGCCCGAAGGCCATTTACTCTATGCCCGCGCACTGGAAAGTGCAGGCCGGATAGAGGAAGCTGTTCATGAATATCAATCGTTAAACAGCTACTACTCAACCCCGGAACCGGCGTGTCGTCTGGCGCGGATTTACCAGACCCAGGGAAAGAAAGAGCTGGCCATCGAAATATTCCAATCAGTCATCAAGCGGAGCGTCAGCGCGGGCAAATTGTTTAATGATGTTAATCAGGACTGGATTAAGTTGGCTAAGAGGGAAATCGGGGGGAATTAATTCGCAGACGATTTATTAACTTTTCCCGTTCATGGTGAGCTTGTCGAACCATGAACGGAATAATTCCCTGCAAAATATTCAGCTATTTTTCCAAATAATGAAGATTATGTGTTCGTTGTTTTGACTGCCGGTTTTCGCACAAGTTGGTGCACAATTTTTGCAAAACCCATTTTTGGGTTTTGTCCTTCGGGTTATTACCGCCAAAAACCGCAATACTCAACGCGGAATTATTGTAGGTTGGGATAAAAGATAAATATATGCCAACAAAATTATTCATAATCCATTGGCTTTGGGTTTTTCTTTTGGTCGGTTGTACCGATATTAAAGTTCAGGAAGAAAGAAAAACCGAAACAAGTCTTGAAGCTAACGAAAAAATTAGTTTTATTCTTGACCGCTCTAATATCGAAGATGAGGAGAATGCTAAGGAGATTGAAGTTAAAATTGAAAAATGCATCGATAAGGCACTTAAAAAGCTGGTGCCTCCTATACAAACAGTTTCTGCCGAGACTTTCCGTAAGACAGTTTTTCCTGGTATAGATTATTTATTTATTCCCAGTAAACCTGATTCGATTATAGCTTTGTTGAATGACCCTGATTTCAAAAACAGAATAACTTCTTTAGGGCTTCGCTATTTATTAATTTTACAGGGAAAATCGAGTTTTATGGATCAAGGCGGAGGACTTGGCCCAGGTTTTCTTTTGTTTACATGGGATAAAGAATCCAAGATGTCTGCCTGTGTTATTGATCTTAAACAGGGTTGCAAGGCTGGTGATGTTCAGACCATTGCTCTTGGACACGGTTTTTTTGCAATTTTTATCTTTCCATTTGGATTGCCAGCCATATCAGAAGGTCCCGCTTGTAAAGCACTGGGCAATCAAGTTGCTATATTTATTACTGGAAACCGTAAAAATAAATAGGCAAGATGTGAAAATTCTAATTATTTCCTTTTACAGAAGGACGGATAAACCGCGCAACTTGGTTGGATTTTTTACCTGCTTTACTTGGGCGCGGCGCAATCCGCCCTCGATTTGTTAACTTTTCCCGTTCATGGTGAGCTTGCCGAACCATGAATGGAATAATATCCTATAAGAAATGTTCGGCTATTTTTCCAAATAATGAAGATTGTGTATTCGTTGTTTTGACTACCAGTTTCCGCACAATTTTTGCAAAATCCATCCTTGGGTTTTGTCTTTTGAGTTATTCCGACGAAAACTGCAAAGCTCAGAGGATAACGAGATTGGGCAGATATATTAAACATATTTAGTTTTTGATCGTTATTTCATCATCGTTTCGTAATGTTCAAAAAACCGTTTTCTTTAAATACCAATTTAAGCGCTTCGTGAAAAATTGAATAATCAAACTCCTTGTAATCAAATAAATTTTGTCCAAAAGAATGCGATTCACGATTCATAAACCTGTTAAATGCTTGATATTTATTTGCTTTGAGTTCTTCTTTTTGAAAGACATTTCCAAAGTCTCTTTTCTCTACAAACCCAAAAAAATATTCAACAATATTACGCATGCAATTTGCTAACAAAGCTGGAGGTTGATCTTGGTCTTTGATGATAAACCAATACTTCTTTATCTTCTGCGCCTACTACAGTACATCCCGAATAATCAGGACAAGTTCTATCATAAAGTAAATTTGAGATCGTACTTTTTCCAGTCCCATTAAGACCGTAAATTAAATTTACTTTCTTATCTGTTTCTAAGTGGGTAGGATTTCTATAACAAGCCACACCTGACATGGTTAGCTTTGTAATCATTTCTATGTCTCAAGTATTTGATGAATACAGAATTGTCAAAGCTAAGATTAGATGTTTTATTTGATAATTCAACGCATTACTTAAAGTAAGAGACGATATTGCGTTTACCATTAAGCACTTAACCAAAAAAAGAAAATACGGCAATTTTTAACGACGGGATTACGCTTCGCTAATCAGACCTACAAATGCTAACCATTCAGTCCCTTTATGGTGCAAAAAACTTCCCCCTCGCACAGCGAACGGGCAAGGTTGTTCCGTGCCAGATAATTGTAAACAACTTTTGTTAACCTTTTATCTATTTTGTAAATTACCTAACCCACTGTAATTGTTAGCTATTAATGACAACTAAGGATTTGTTAACCTAAGCTGGCATATAAACTGCTTAAAGCTTAACAAAGGCTCCGATGATGGAGTCTCCAATTTAGCTCATCGTTGAGCAATCAGACAAAGGCGTCGATTAGGTAACGTGTTCCTCCTCCTGCACGTTATTTACCGACGTTTTTTTTTGTTCAAAAATTTAACGACAGGATACAAGATGATTCCTAACAAATTTAAGCTTAACCATGTTGTTGCTGCAGTTTCGGCAACAACACTGGCATTATCCCTGATTTTTACACCCGCTGTTTTTGCCGCCGAAAAGCTGGAAAAAGACAGCCTGAAATTCGGCTTTATCAAGTTAACCGATATGGCGCCGCTGGCGGTGGCTTTTGAAAAAGGTTTTTTCGAAGATGAAGGGCTGTCTGTGCAGGTGGAAGCGCAGGCGAACTGGAAAGTCGTGCTCGACCGCGTGGTCAGCGGCGAACTCGATGGCGCGCACATGCTCGCCCCCTTGCCGCTCGGCGCTGCCATTGGTTACGGCACCAAGGCCGATCTGGTCAGCGCGTTTACGTTAACCTTAAACGGCGATGCGATTACGGTTTCCAACGATGTCTGGAAACAGATGAAACCGCAAATCCCGATGGAAGGCGGCAAGCCGGTTCATCCGATCAAGGCCGATACACTCAAGCCCGTGCTGGAAAAATACAAGGCGGAAGGCAAGCCGTTCAATATGGGCATGACGTTTCCGGTCGGCACGCATAACCTCAAGTTGCGTTATTGGCTGGCGGCCGGTGGTATCAACCCCGGATTTTATGAACCGCCCGCCGATACCTCCGGCAATATCAACGCCGAAGCCATGTTGTCGGTAACCCCGCCACCACAAATGCCGGCGACGATGGATTCCGGCACGATTGTCGGTTATTGCGTGGGCGAACCGTGGAATCAGCAAGCCGTATTTAAAGGCATTGGCGTTCCCGTCATCAGCGATTATGAATTGATGAAAAACAGCTCGGAAAAAATCTTTGTAGTCAGCAAGGAGTTTGCCGATAAATATCCCAACACTCACGTTGCAGTCGTGAAAGCATTGATCCGCGCGTCGATGTGGCTGGACGCCGAAGGCAACAAGAACCGCAATGAAGGCGTGGAAATGTTGTCGCAAAAACAATATGTCGGCGCGGATTACAAGGTGATCGCCAACAGCATGAACGGCACGTTTGAATACGAAAAAGGCGACAAGCGCGACCTGCCCGATTTCAACGTATTCTTCCGTTACAACGGTTCTTATCCGTATTACAGCGATGCGGTGTGGTACTTAACCCAAATGCGCCGCTGGGGCATGATTAACGAAGAAAAACCGGATTCATGGTATATGGACATCGCCAAGAAAGTCTACCGTCCAGACGTATACATGACTGCTGCCAAAGCCTTAATTGCAGAAGGCAAAGCCAAAGCCAGCGATTTCCCGGCGGAAAGCGAATCAGGATTTAAACCGGCTTCCAGCGAGTTTATCGACAGCATTGCTTACGACGGAAACAAACCGAACGATTACCTGAAACAATTTGCGATCGGCTTGAAAGGCAAACAAAAGGTTTCGGGTGGGAAGATTGTTGAGTAACTCGTCAAGGAAACTCTGTAAGTTGATTCCGCTCATGGTTCGACAAGCCCACCACGAACGGAATCAACACTTTATCGTTCGTCTTTATGCCCTGTGGGTGCTGAGCTTGTCGAAGGGCGAAAACAAGCGTTACTTACATTGATATAAACTTATTCTAGGTGAATATCATGAGTAACCAACTCATCAAATTTTTTAACTTAACCGGGCTGACCTGGTTTGTGCCGATAGTCAAAATTGCGGCGGGCGACAACCCGGCTATCCAGATCCGGCAATTGTTTTTAATCATGGGCGTACCGATCATTGCGTTCGCTTTCTTTTTAGGGGCATGGAGTTTTTCTGCCTCCAAGGTTAACACCAGCTTGGGCACTATTCCTGGCCCAGCCGATGTGTTGCACGAAGCAGGCGGCTTGGTCAACGAACATTACGTCGAAAAACAAAAACAGGTCGATTATTACCATCGTCAGGAAGAACGAGTTGCCAAAGCCAAGGCGGAAGATCCGAATGCCGAAGTAAAAATCCGCCCCTACAACGGTAAGCCGACGTATCTAGACCAGATTTGGACCAGTTTGTTTACGGTATTTACCGGATTTATCTTGGCAACGTTGATTGCGGTGCCGCTGGGTTTGCTATGCGGCATGAGTCCGGTGATCAATACCGCGATCAATCCGCTGATCCAGATTTTCAAACCGGTGTCGCCGCTGGCATGGTTGCCGATTGTGACTTTGGTGGTCAGTGCCGCCTATGTGACGACGGATGATTCCTGGTTTGAGAAATCGTTCATTACTTCGGCGATCACCGTCACTTTATGTTCGCTGTGGCCGACCCTGATTAACACGGCGGTAGGCGTATCGTCAATCGATAAGGATTTGGTGAATGTCGGCAAGGTGTTGCGGCTGAACTGGATAACGCAAATCCGCAAGATCA
>CAWBFT010000009.1:0-70810 GCA_963788135.1 uncultured Gammaproteobacteria bacterium | reverse complement strand
AAACAAGAAAAGTTTATTCCGGGGGCACATATTCCGATATTGCAGCCAGATGTTATGCGAGATAACAAACCGGATTTCATTTTGATTTTGCCCTGGAATATTCAGGCAGAAATTATGCACCAACTTGAATTTATTCGTGCATGGGGAGGAAAGTTTGTAGTCGCAGCCCCTTACATTAAGATTTTGTAATATGCAATTTATTCCAAGCAAATTGTCAGATGTCTACTTAATTAGACCAGAGCCGATTACTGATAAACGAGGTTTTTTTTGCGCGTACCTATTGCGAAAATGAGTTTAGGGACATGGGGCTTAGTACTAATCCGGTGCAGTGTAATACTTCTTATAATCGTATACGTGGCACTTTGCGAGGTTTACATTTCCAGCGAAAGCCAAATTCTGAGGCTAAATTGATTCGATGCACAAACAGGGACTGTGTGGTCCGTGTAGACTTACGAAAAGGATCATCGAGTTTTATGGAATGGGCAAGCTATGAACTAACTGCGGAAAATCGCAATGCTCTTTATGTCCCAGAAGGATTCGCACACGGCTTTCAGGCTTTAATCGATGATACTGAGGTTTTCTACCAGATGTTTAATTTTTTTTCACCAAATGATGCGAGCGGCATAAAGTGGAATGACTTAGCGTTTAAGATCGAATGGCCATTAGCTAACCCTGTTATTTCTGATAAAGATCAATCTTATCCGGATTTTGATGGGTTTACATTGTGAAGGTTTTGTTGATAGGTAAGACAGGCCAGTTAGGCGGAAGCATATTAAAAGAAGCAGGTGATCATCATATATTCGCACCAAATAGAAGTGAATTAGATATAGAAGATAGCTCATCATTCGAGCGGATGGTTAATGAGTTGCATCCTGATGTTGTAATAAATACAGCGGCTTTCCACAATGTACCGTTATGTGAGCAAGAGTCTTTACGAGCGTTTGCCGTTAATTGCCAAGCTGTTCGCGATATGGCTGCTATCTGTAAGAAAAATGATATTAGGCTGGTTACATTCAGTACTGATTATGTTTTTAGTGGTGAGCAAAGGAAGCCATATAGTGAGGAAGCAAAGGCTATGCCACTACAGATTTATGGAATATCGAGATTGGCTGGCGAATTAACAGCTCTTGCAACAGCTCCACAACATGCTGTGATTATTCGTACTTGTGGTCTTTATGGTTTCAGCGGTGCCAATTCTAAAGGAGGTAATTTCGTTGAAAAGCGTTTGGCTGATGCAAAAATCCTGAGTGAGCTGGAGATGGGTTGTGATCAAGTAATCTCCCCAACATATACAGGGGATCTTGCACAGCTGTGTTAAAGCTTATCGACCATCCTAAGGCTGAACCAGGTATTTACCACTTGATCAATGAGGGTGAATGTACTTGGTTCGAATTTACTCAGGCGATTTATGAAGTTATGGATATTAAAATTAAATTAATAACCTGTTGATCGCAAAGGAATGGACGGAGCTATGCGACGCCCACGTTATTCAGTATTAGCCAATACTCTAAAGCGCAGTCATTAGGGATTACATTACCACATTGGATTGATGCATTAAAACGTTATCTAATGGAAAAGCAAAGCGACAAGACTAATGATAATTCGGTTGTTCTGTAATTATTGCTATATTTTTAATCAATTAAGATAAATTTCTAAGTTTCTATGAAAGTACTGTGTTCATATTAAAGCAGAGTCTGGTTACTATTTTCGTAGCAAGGATTACAACCGGAAAGTAACACAAGAAACATTTAACCATTATCGCTGCCCACAATGCGACCTAATATTTATCTCGCCAGTGCCACAAAATCTTAGTGTTTACTATCCAAATGAATACCACTTCATACCTGAAACAATAGATTTTTTTGAAGCAAATGCCACTCATGAAAAATATAAGGTTGAAATCATTCAAAGATATATCAAACAAGGTAGATTGTTGGAAATTGGTCCGTCATTAGGTGGTTTCAGTTATCTCGCTAAATTATCCGGTTTTGAGGTTGAGGCTATTGAAATGGATCCTAAATGCAGTAAGTTTCTGAATGAAGTGGCAGGAATTTCGACCGTTAATAGCAATGATACTTGTGGTAGCTTAAAAATGCTAAAACCATTTAACGTAATCACTATGTGGCATGTCATCGAACATTTAACAAATCCATGGGAAACCCTGGAGGCAATTTATGAAAATTTAGCTGCTGGAGGCATACTAGTCTTGGCAGCCCCAAATCCGTATGCTTTTCAGTTCCAGATTCTTGGGCGATTTTGGCCTCACGTTGATGCACCTCGTCATTTGATGTTAATTCCTTCACAGCTATTGATTAAAAAAATGACGATGATGGGAATGACTGTCGAACTTGAAACTACCGCTGATGAAGGAGGATTGGGTTGGAATGTTTTTGGATGGGAATATTTTTTTTTCGAATCTTAGCAAACACAGAAGAATAAAAAAAATATTAAAATGGGTTGGTAGTCTAGTGGCAAAAATTAGTTTCCTTATTGAGAATAAAGAAGGAAAAGGCAGCGCTTATACTCATGGTATTCAGGAAGGTAGCTTAATTATGAAGTTTTCGGTATTGCTACCAACTCGAAATCGTCTCGATCTGTTGTCTCGTGCAATCGAAACAGTGCGTCGTCAGGACTATGATAACTGGGAAATAATCGTTTCCGATAATTTTTCAGAAGAAAATATTGCAAGCTATATTCAATTGCTTGGTGATTCTCGTATCAAGTACTTTCGCACAGATTGTTTTATTCCTGTAACTGATAATTGGAACAACGCTCTTAATAACAGCATGGGCGACTACATTATCGTATGTTGGGTGATGATGATTGTTTGATGAAAGGATACTTTTCTACTTTATATAAGCTAATTTTAAAATTTGACTCACCTGATTTTTTTTATACCAATGCATTTCTTTATGCCTATCCATCAGTAATGCCAGGTATTCCGAATCACTTTGTCCGTGTTTACAGCAATAGAAGTATTTTTAATTCTGCTACTGAGCCTTTTTGGCTAGATAAAAAAAGCGACTGAATTCGTAAAAGATTCTATGAACTTCAGGGTAACTTTTGATTACAACATGCAGTTTTCTTTGATGAGTAGAAAGTTAGTTGAAGAATTGAAACCATACGGCTCATTTTTTCAATCGCCTTATCCTGATTATTATGCGTCTAATGTTATGATGCTTAAAGCTGAACGAATTCTAATAGTGCCTCAACCGATGGTGACTATCGGTATTAGCCCAAAGTCTTTCGGTTTTTATTTTTTTAATGATGCTGAAAAAGAGGGTAATGAATTCCTATATAATACTGCCCAACATGGAGATTTTTAACCGGGTACAGGAAGTAATTTTACCTGGAGTTGCTATGAATACAACATGGCTTTTATCTATGGAAACACTCATGTCAGATTTCGGTAAAGAGTTTGCTATCAAAGTAAATTATGCTCGATATCGCCTTATACAAATTTTTGCAATTTATGCGGGGCTTTTGATTAATAAGGATTTAGAAAAAATCTACCAGGAATTAAAGAAGAAAATGCACTTCGACGAGTGGCTACGTTATGGACTTATTCTTTCTACAATTAACCGAATTGCGCCAGATCAATCTCGGGGTGACATTTCCTTACGAATTCAAAGGGTTTCAGGTTCTCACCCAGCATCTCATATGCCAGAAATAGAAGGGACATTTCAAACTATACTTGACGTTTTCGAACACATTGATGAAAGATTTTATCTTAAGTGAATAGATAAAAAAATTGAGCAAATGAAAGAAATTTGTGTGGTTCACCTTGTTCGCGCTTCCAATGGTATAAAACCATTTCAACGTTTTTTAGAATCGTACAGGATTAATCCGGGCGGAATCGAGCACGACCTTATGATAGTATTCAAGGGATTCGATCATCAAAACAACGCTCAGGAATCTGCGAACTTCTCAAACCATATGACCATATAACTTTCCATGTTTTGGACGAGGGATATGATATTACTGCTTATTTTACTGTAACCAAATGTTATTCGGAACACTATCAATATTTCTGTTTCTGAATTCATTTAGCATAATCCAAGATTATGAATGGCTTAGAAAATTATATGAGAATATATCGAAACTCAATGTTGGACTTGTTGGTGCAACAGGTTGCTGGAACAGTAATAATACAAATGCTCGTGCTTGGTTTAACGGGCTACCAGAGGAAATTCGTAGCAAAAAGGACATAAAAAGCTGGAAAAATATCGAGAGTTGCACAAACAAATGAAAGCATTTTTTATAAATTATTTGCTTACTGGAAAGCAGTGGTTTATTTGAGTGGTCAGATTTTGAAAAATATCTATTTTTTAATTCAGCTATAATCCTTTTCCAAACTACCACTTATTACATACTAATACTTTTATGATTTCAGGAAAAGATATGTGTTCCCTGAAAAACCCAATATTAAATCAAAGAGGGATGCTTATAAATTTGAAAGTGGAAAACTAAGTCTAACGCTACAAATAATCAAAATGGGAAAAAAACCACTCATTGTTGGTAAAGACGGTATTGGTTATGAGAAAGAATTATGGAACAAGAGTAGAACACTATGGTCGTTTGAGCAGGAAAATTTGTTAGTAGCAGACAATCAAACAATGGATTACCAAAATGGAACAAAGGAAAAGCGTCGGACTTTATCTTTGGTAGCTTGGGGTAAAGTATATTAGAAAAACAGTAAAAAATAGATACAAATTCTGCTGTTTTTTGGTTAGGAAGATGAAGGAGGATATTTGCCAAAAATAAATTTCGAATATAAGTATTGCTGTGTAACTTTATGTCGCTTGCTTTTTTCTAGATATGAATTATGAGATTGAAGGTATATCTACAGTCCGAGGAAGATTTATTCTTTTGATGTTTTTGATACTTGTCTCACACGAAATTATTCGCATCCCACTGATTTGTTTTATGACTTAGCCCCAGTTTTTTTAAAACGATATTGTTTATACGGGTATGACGATAATTCAATAAAGCTGTTTGTTTCCTCAAGAATACGTGCAGAGCGTCAAGCACGGATTTCAAATGATCAATCGTGCGAAGATATAACTTTACTGCCTATTTACAAACAATTAAAAAATATATTGCCTTGGCAATTTGATATTGATGAGGCAATGTATATCGAATTACAGCTTGAATTACAATGTTTAAGACCTATTTTGCCGATTAAATTCCTAATCGATTCTCTTAGGGAGCAAGGTCATCGTATCGTATTTATTTCCGATATGTATTTGCCAAGTACATTTACTAAAATGTGCTTGGTTGAACATGGAATTGCATATAAAGATGATGGTGTATATGTTTCTGGGGAAATTGGACTTTCAAAACATCAAGGTTCTTTGTTTCATCATGTGCTTAAATCTGAAAATATACAGCCATCACAATTAGTTCATTATGGGGATAATGAGCTTGCGAACGTAAGATACCTAGGTCTTTAGGTATAGAAGCATCCCTTTTTAAAAGTATTCAATTAACTGCTACAAAAGCATATTTTAGCTACAAAACATTTGTTACTTAATGAAAAGATTTTGCTTTCTAAATTGGTTGCAGTGGGCGCTACGCCAAGATTATCTAGTTCAATTAATTTTGATATTGACAATAAAAGAAATAATCTCTTAACAGGGGTTATTGCGCCATTACTCACGGCTTATGTCGCTTGGGTTTTAAATACCGCAAAATCTCAAGGTGTTGATCGTCTTTATTTTGTCTCACGTGATGGTCAAGTATTATTTAAGATTGCTCAGGTGTTACGTAAATATATCCCTGCCCCAGAATGTCTTATTTATTCGGATCAAGACAGGCTTGGCTTTTGCCTTCTGTAACGCATTGCAATAAGGAAAACCTAAGATGGTTAACATTTCCAGGACGTACAACTTCAGTAAGATCAATTCTGGCAAGGTTAGAAATCGAACCTAGAGATATTGAACAATTTATATTGCAAACTGGATTTAATGTTTCTGGTTATGACACAGAACTAGTTAGCGAAGAGTTAAAGTCTTTTATAAATATTTTGATTCATGATCCACAAATTTCATCTTTTATTGAAAATAAAGCTTCCCATGCTCGTGCTTTATTAGGTGAATACTTGGCTCAAGAACAATTTAATGACGGCACAAAATGGGCTTTAGTGGATGTTGGTTGGCGTTTAAATTCTCAGCAAGCACTTAAGCGAGTAATCGATTCAGTAGGTTGGGAATGCCAAGTCAAAGGTTATTATTTAGAACTAGCCAACGATCATGTGTCTGAAGCGCTTGCCGGTGAGTATTGTGCTTATTTTTCTGATACACAAAAACATTTGAGTAAGCGCGGACTGTTGATTGAGCATGTATTTACTCCGGCTGATCATCCTACTGTTATAGGATACTTTAAAAATAGCTCTGGATGTATAGAACCTATTATTAAGGTAAAAAATGAATTTCCGATTTAATCGAATATACAAATACATTACATAAAATTTGTTGTAGTTTTGCAGCAGAAACGGCTAAGGCAGGTATTTGGAATGAAGATAATGCTTTTCTGAATGAGGTCTTGCAGAATAATGCGCTGAGACTCCTGAAAAATCCAACTGTGGAAGATGTACAGGCGATTGGCTGGATTCCGTCGTCCTTGATCAATTGCACAATGAAGACGAACAAAAGAAATTAGTTTCAAAAATTTCAATGTTGAAGCTTTTTAAGATAATCATGTATGAAATGGGATTTAGACAAGTTTTAGTCGACAGTCCATATTGGTTAGAAGGAAGTGCGGTTAAGTCTACCTATTTGGTAAAAAAATTACTTTTCTTGCTGTTGTCCACAAAACAAAAATTACAGTCAAATCGAAATTAAAAAAGCCATGTCACTCCCACCCATCAAAGAGCTTTATGCTCCCGTTATTGCCGTGATGGTAAATTGGAATGGAAAAGTTTATTTACAAGCCAGCATATTTTCTGTGCTTTCTGAGCTTGTTCTTCATAATGGTAAGTTGATATTAATCGATAATAATTCCTCGGATGGAAGCGCTGAGTTTGTCAGGCAAAATTTTCCAGAGGTGTTCATATTTGAAACTGGTGAAAACCTGGGCGGCGCGGGAGGGTTTTCTACAGGAATGAAGTTGGCATTGCAGATGTGACCAGTGCGAATATATTTGGCTGCTGGATAATGATATCGTTGTTGAGAAAAATGCTCTGCGACCATTGATTGAATGTCTTCTTGCCAAACCTGAAGCTGGGGCTGCGGGTTCGCAAATTTGCTTGTACGATAAGCCAGAAACTATTCAGGGAAATTGGCGCCCATATTTCACCTTGGTTGGGTGGACTTAAGCAATGCTTTTCAGGACAAACCCGATTAACAGCAGAAACAAAACCTTGGCCAGTGGATTACCTTGCTGCGTGCTCCGTATTAATCAAACGCGAATGCTTAGAGCAAGTTGGTGAATTTGCCGATTTATTTATTTTCTATGATGATGTTGAATGGGGATTACGTGCTAAAAAATTAGGTTGGTCATTATGGGGCGTGCCAGCATCGGTTATTCGACATCAATTTAGTGCAACTAAACCAACGGTCGCTTGGCGGAAGTATATCGAAAGCGAAATCGACTTACAGTTTTGTTGTTGTATCCTCCCCAAAAAGGCAGTTATGGAGCCTGTCTTATTTATCTTTGGTATTTATGTTTTTTGGTTTTTATTAATAAATGGCTAGGTTATTCTTCTTTGCACTACGCTTATTTATGGGCGCGTCAGGATGCCTTGCAGGGTAAATTAGGGAAACGGGATTTAGCTTTACTTAATGATATGGAAGCATATAAATCGATTTTTGTTTTGCCTGAAAATGTTAACGAAGTTTTGATAGATATCGGTGAAAGCGCAGGCGATGCTTTGTTTTTGATGCAAAAAATTTTGAAAATTAATCCTTCAATAGTTTTTTATTTGCCAAAATATCTTAGTCATTACTATAAATTTATTGATATAGAAAATGTACTTCCCAGTGAAAAGAATAATCATCCCATGGTAATTACAGGTCGTGAATATAAGTTCTCTTCGTTAACAAAATCGAAGAATGTTTTTAGTTTTAAGAATGGCAGTTTTGTTTCTCAGTCTTATTGGCAATGGTTGATAGATAGGGCGGCTAAAAATACTGCAATACTGCTTTCAGCTATGGTTATCCCTTATTTTACTTTCTTTTTGTTAAAAAGATTTAAAGTGATGAAGTTTAAAGAAACTCAAATCTAAAAGAAAACTTGGCGATGAAAATCCTTTTTCTTTGTAAACGTCAATACATGCAGAAAGATGTCATCGATGACCGATACGCCAGACTGTATGAATTGCCCAATCAGTTGGCATATCATGGTAATGAGGTAATGGGTGTTTGCCTAAGTTATCGTATTCGTAAACAGGGTGAGTTTAAGCATTTTAATAAAGAAAACTTCTTCTTTGACCTGGTATTCATTTAACCTCGGAGTATTTATTTTCCCTGGGTTGATCCGTTTTAGTTATTCAGTTTTTTGTTTAATCCGTTCATTCAAACCGAATGTTATCCTGGGAAGTTCAGATTGCCCGATGGTGATTTTAACGGGGATATTTGCGCGTTTTTTGAATATCCCCTACTTCATCGACCTTTACGATAATTACGAAAGCTTTGGGTTGGCAAAAATACATGGGGTATTGCCTTTGTACCGCTGGACTATTAAGCATTCAACGGGGGTCAGTTGCGTAAGTGAACCGCTCTGTGAATATATCAGACAGCATTATAACCATCCGAACGTGTTGAAGTTAGAAAGTACAATTACAGGTGATGATTTTTATCCCCAAGATAAACAACTGGCTAGAACGTCTATGGCATTGCCTTATGAAGCCAAGATAATCGGTGTTGCAGGTTCATTAAACTATGGTCGAGGAATAAAATTGCTCTACGGTAGTTTTCTAGAATTGGCAAAAAAGCACCCAGATTTACATTTAGCGCTGGCGGGGCCGACGGATGCAGGTTCTCCAATACCGCAACACTCCCGTATTCATTATCTCGGTTTGCTGCCGCACAAGGATATTAGCAGTTTTTATAATGCCTTGGATTTAGCGGTCGTTTGTATGCGCGATACCGAGTTCGGGCGTTTTGCCTTTCCACAAAAAACTTACGAAATATTAGCCTGTAAAACACCGATCTTAACCGCCAAGTTAGGCGCTTTGAAACAAACACTCAAAGCCTATCCGCAATGTCTTTATGAACCAGACAATCAAAGCGATTTAGAAGCCAAGATTACTTACTTGTTAGAAAATCCAATAGCTATCAATATAGAAATCCCAACGTGGCGAGATCAGGCAAATAAACTGAATTTGTGGATTCAGGATAACTTGCAACTAAAATCAACCTGACATGAAGAAAAAAATATTAGTTGTCGGCGCTGGTTTTGCCGGTGCAACTATCGCCCGTGAGCTGGCTGATAGTGGGCAATATAACGTTCATATCATCGATCAACGCAGTCACATAGCGGGTAATGCCTACGATCCGGTTAACCAAGAATTGAATCTGCGCATACACCAATATGGACCGCATATTTTTCATACGAATGACCAAGGTATTTTTGACTATTTATCGCGTTTTACCCGTTGGATTACCTTACGAGCATCAAGTTGAAGCATGGGTTGATGATGTCGGTTACGTCCCTTTACCCATCAACCGAACAACTTTAAGCAAAATTTACCAGAGCCAGTTGAAGAATGAGGACGACGTTAAGAAATTTCTGGATACTATTAAATGTCACCACTTATCCCCGGACAAATGCCCAGGAAGTGGCGGAAAATATTTATGGTATCGAATTAACGAAATTATTTTTTGGTCGATATACAAAAAAAATGTGGGGGATGGGCTTAAGTGATTTACCCCCAGAAGTGCTCGCGCGCTTGCCAATCCGCTATGATGACAATAGGAATTATTTTAACGACAAAATACAGGCTATGCCTGAACAGGGATATTTGAATTTGTTTGAAAACATGCTGGATCATCCTGACATTTCGATCACGCTGTCATGCAAATTTGATAAGAGTATGGAAAAGGAATATCACCATGTATTTAACTCCATGCCAATTGATGTTTATTTCGATGAAAAATATGGTGCTTTACCTTATCGATCGATTCAATTCATCCATGAAAGGGTAGGGCAGCATAAACAGCCAGTGCCAACAATAAACTTTACAGACGAAGGTTTATATACTAGACAAACGGACTGGCGCTTATATCCTGGCTGTGATTTAGGTGGCAGAACCGATATATTGCTGACTAAAGAAATTCCGTGCAGTTATGAGGAAAATAATTATGAAAGATACTATCCGGTTAAGACCGTAGGCGGAGAGCCGCAAAAAATTTATCGGCAATATCGGGCAGAAGCTGAAAAATTAGAGCGAATGACTTTTATTGGTCGATGTGGGCAATATATCTATTACGATATGCATCAAGTTGTGGCGAACAGTTTGAAAATTGCTAAAGACTTTATTAATATTGGAGCTTCAAACTCTAAGGTTTAAAAATCTGATATATCTACTTTTAAAGCCAATTGCGACAAGTTGAGCCTTGCCGCATATCACAACCTATATATTGATTAGCAGGAAACAATGGCCGTAAGTTTGAAAAGCCTACTTGCTCAGGCACTTGTAGAGAACCAAATTCATAAACAGGATCCATTATTGGTAGTGATGCACTTATTATTTTTGCGAACTCTTTGACGTTTGGTTTCATAAAGTCGTGTTTCCAAAATTTTTATAAAATGACTGAATATGGTTGATTTCAAAGACTGCTTATATCCTTTTAGAAGTACTTTAATTTTTAAACATTTTGAATAATACTTGTTAATTTTTCACCAAACTTATCCCATGAAAATTTAGCGCAAATTTTGACAAATGATTTTGTTGGAGCTTTTTTAGTTGTGGTTTTTTTTAAAAAATTTGAAATCGTTTGCCTTAGTGTCTTGTAATCGCCTGATTTTACCAACCATCCAGATTTTTCTTGAGAAACCGCATCAATGACTCCACCCACAGCAAATCCAGCTGTTGGTAAGCCATGTGCCGCTGCTTCAACCGCCACCATCCCAAAGCCTTCTACGTCACCGGGCAAATCCAATACTGGAAATATCAGTATGTCACTGGAAAGATACGCCTGAGTTAAATTATTGTCAGACACTTGGCCTAAAAAAAGAACATGATTAACGACGTTTGCATTAATTGCTGCATTTTTAATTCTTGTCGTTGTGCTTTCTTTTTGATTTAAAGCATCTGTAGCTTCGTTACCAATAATCACCAAGAGTACATTGGGAAATTGACTTGCTAAATCCGGTAGGCAATTACCAATAAACTCCACTAAACCTTTGCGCTCGGTTAACCGGCCAACGCTTAATAAAATAATATTATCTTCAGGAATTGAAAATGATGCTCTAAATAAATTGTTAGCTTTTAAATCATCAATGTCATCCGGAATAGAAACGCCAGGATTTAATATCTCAATTTTATTGGCGTCTATTTTTTTTTGTAAAGCGAGTTTTGCTGTGTGGCTACTATTTACAAAAACTCTATCGCTAGCGCGTATCGCCGGAATAAATAAGGCTTGATAGATAGGGCTTGGGTATATGATATCCAAACCATGTAAATAGGTTATTACTTTGGCTCCCGTTATCCGAGCGGCGCATAACGCGGCTAACGAGGTAACTCCGCTTCCAGCGATGATAAGCTCTGGTTTACACTTTATTGCCAATATACAAGATTTAAAAAAAGAGATTATAAGAAAGACACTTATTGGCTTATGCGGGAATGAAGTAGATAAAATATTTGGCGTTAGATATTTCTGACAACCATGAGGTCCAGCGATAGAGACAGAAAATTCATTTTTCAATTCTTGAAAAATATGATAATTGAGGCGTTCCATGCCTCCGGTTAATGGTGGGAAAATTACGAGTAACAAGTAGAATGCGTTTTCGTCGATTTACGGTCACAATAATTCCGCTGCCAATCGGCCATGACTGGTTTTTGCCCTTAAGTGTTTAACCAGGAATCCGTGTTTTAAAAAAAATAAAATGTGACCATAGGCACGTAAAGCATTGGTTATAAATTTGTATCGAAAAATTCTGTTGGTGGTGGCGCTGGTAAAATGGTAGTAAAAAGATTGGTTTGCATTTAAAAACCTTTTAGGATTTTTACCTAAAAAACAAAAACTCCGCCACATTATGTCGGGGTCAGAACCAAAACCAGGATAGAATTTTTCATCGTAACCGCCGATTGCATCAAATAGCTTTTTTGTCATAAGTTGTGAAACCGATAAGCTTACTTTTCTTGGAAAATTAATTGCATTTATTGATGCCATTAATTTTTTTTCCTCTAATTCCGAAGGGCATTTACCAAAATCGTGTTGAATTGAACAAGGATTGGTAGCATGCGGCCAAATTTCTACTAAGCTTTTCCAGCCAAATTCTCCTTCTGCTTCGATTAAGGGGAGAATATTGACATCCCATCCAGGCAACGCCAACTTATCGTCATCCCATAAAAGCAGATATTCGCCTTTGGCGATTTTGGCGAGTTCATTATAGGCTTTGGATACGCCCGCGTTGTAGGAAGACACAATGGATTTATAGGGTAATTGCTTAATAAAATCAGAAGATTCTCTGTCACAACCATTATTGTAAATCAAGATTTCAAAAGGTAATTTGGTGTGTCTTTCTAGATAATTTAAACATAATTTTAGGCATTCGGTATTATTGATGGTCGGTATTAAAACGCTAATCATAACGAATCGTTTAAGATGTTTTTTTAAACTATTTTAGAAAATCTATGACCTTCTATTATCTTCCGCAGCCTTGTAATGCAAGGAAGATATTTGCTCGGAAATAATGCCGATTAAGAAAATAATTAGCGCAGCGAGAATAAGCACTGCGCTCATATTAGTGAAACGGTTCGAGGTGGCAAAGGTATATGCGTAATAAGATAAGCCGGTGAAAAAAACAGCACCGCTCAGTGGCAAAAATAAGCGCATAGGGGAAAATAAAGCACCGATTCTTAAGATAATAATGAAAAATCGTACCCCATCCTTCATGATTTTAATATGGCTTTTACCTTCACGCTTGCCTGCATGGATCGGTACATAAGCGACGGGAAAACCTGACCTGAAAAACGCCATTGTGCTCGTGGTTGGATAAGAAAAACCGTTAGGCAAAAGATAGATGAATTTACGGAATTTAGCTGCCCGTACCGCGCGGAATCCGCAGGTTAAATCCTCAATCTTATGTCCAGTCATAACCGTCGCCAGCCGGTTATAAAATGAGTTGGCAAAGCGCCTGAACAAACTGGCTTGTGTATTTGCGCTTCTAGCGCCAACGACCATGTCGTAACCTTCATCCAGCTTGGCAAGTAATACTGGAATATCCTGGGGGTCGTGCTGCCCGTCAGCATCCATGAATATTATGATGTCCCCGGCGGCATTTCTTGCACCTGTCTTGATCGCTGCGCCATTGCCTTGGGAGTAGGGGTGCGTAATTACCTTGGCACCGGCATCGGTGGCAACTTGTGCGGTATCATCGGTTGAACCGTCATTAATCACCAGTATTTCAGCCTCTGGCGTGATCGACTTAAGTTGGGGAAGTAGTGTCTTTAGCGAAGCTCCTTCATTTTTCGCAGGTAAAACAATACTTAAGGACGTTTTTTTCATTATATGGATTCATGTTATTGCATAACTTTATGTAGTATAGATGTTAACAAAGTTAATGGGTAAATATTTGAACTACGAAAAACTAATTTTTATTTTTTTGCTTTATAAGGCTTTTTTTAAAAACGTTTTCCAATGAATCTACATTCTTTTGGTTAGCTAATTGGTATTTTATAGTTTTACCGAATTTATTCTTTATGTAATGAATAATACTAAGTGCTTTATCTACATTATCCGCCATAGCGAAAAATTGGGCTTTATATAATAAATAATCGGTATCGGCTATTTCATCAGGAAATCGATTTAACGCTTCTGCCGCTTTGTCCGGTTTATTTAAAGCACTGTAGGCATAAGCCTGCAAGATTAAAAAATCATCCAGTTGGCTTACAAAAGAGGGGTTTTCAGAAAGCAATCCAACATATTTAATATAGTCATCCCAGCTTAAGAAATTACAGTTGCCTTGTTGTTTCTGGCTATAAACATCTGTCATGGCAGATAAGGTGCCGCGATCAAAAGAACCCTTTTCAAAACGGTTAATAAGTGCAGTCTGGTCGCGTATGTTTGTATTTTTATCTAAACATTTTAGCAGTAAATGTTGCGCATAATTTCCGGTACTTGGCCAGCGTTGCTCGACTTTATCCAACAAAAATTCCGCACTTTTAAAATCACCTTGATTGGCAAAAAATGATGCTGCCTCTTGGTGGGCGCGTAATGAATTGGGCCTTTCAGTAATAGCCGAAATTGCCTGTGCGCCCGGATTTTTCCAGGCTGTAATTTCTGCACCGTAAACCATCAAGTAAATTATTGAGAGTGTTGAAATTAGGCAAATCCCAACATATTTACTGATTTTTTGGATGTTAACCGAAGAATGGCTGGCTTTTTGATTGAGATCGATCAACGTACCTACGATTCCTATAATCAGCCCCAGGCTGGGCAGATAGTTTCGATGTTCAAAATATAATTCCAAACCGAAAACAGTGGATTCCAATAAGTGACCTGAGAGAAACCAGAAGATTGCAAAAGTAAAAAAAGGCAGCCGCTTCCTGAGGAAAACGGCGGATATAATTAAAAATATCCACATCGAGATGGCCTTTAATACCTCGAAAGAACCAACGATTTCTTTATACAGAGGAAAGCCGTCATTAAAAATATTGAGCTTAAAAGGCGTGGGCAACAGGATTTTGTCCAGATAGTCGAGCAAAATAACGGATTCGGTAATCAACCGCTGGGACGGCGTAAAATCGACGCGGGAGTGTTGATCCAGGTGTAAACATAAATAGGTTAAAAGAAGGATAGAGGGTAAAGCGCCAAAAATAAGTATCCAATAAGTCCAGTTATAGAAACGTTGATGCGGTTTAAGTAAGCAAAAATATAAAACTGTAATGCCCAAGCCAGTCAAAATGGCATTCTCCTTGGCAAGGATGCCAAGAATGTACGTACATGCCATACCGGCAGAGGCGATAAGTAAGGCTTTTTTCTTCGAGTTTTCGTTAAGCTGAGTAAGTTTAAAACTCCATAAGAAAGCCGCAACGCCGACCAAGGAGAAAAACGCAGACAGCAAAGTCATCCGTTGCACGACATAAAAAACCGTGCTGATATTTAATGGGAGCAACAGCCACAAACTGAACACGCTTCCAGCAAAAAGAAAGCGACTGCGTTCCGGCCATGCCTTAATCTCGGTAATAATGTAGCAACAAACGTAAACAAGCCAAGCGTTAACAATATGAATACAAAGCCCGGCTAACTTGAATGGCAATGGGTTGTTTGGCCAGTACTCGGCTTGCAAGGCAAAACTCAGTAAACTGATGGGTCGTCCCAATAAACTGGAGTTGCCATTTAATATGTAGTGAAAAAAGCTCTGGAAATTCTCAATTTGACCAAGATTATCTAAATTGGGTAAGTCGTCCAGGATGAAGCCCCCCGTTAATCCCGGAAGGCTTAGCCAGCAAAATGTAAAGGTTATCAATAAAATAAAAAGCCCCTGTTGATACAGGGGCTTAAGTGTTAATTGTTTATTGAAAATCATTGGTAATTTAATGGCAGATGTACGGCCTGATATCTGTCGGAATAGCCGAGCAATCGTAGATAAATTGCTTTGAGGCGGTTTGAAACAGCATGTTTACTATTTTATTTTTAAGTTTGCTATTGACGCTGTTTGATTTAAACAGTGCATCGTAGCTGCACCCTGTCGTCACGGCGGTGTTAAGGGTGATGTTTTGGACATATATACCTCTGACCACAGGATTACCTAAGTCGCCATTGGGTGAGTTGGAATTTGGGCAACTGCCTGTCAAACCGTAAAACTCAGCCACCGGGGTTTTTAAGCCGGCTAACAAATCGGCGGCTTCTACCGCTTGGGCGCGTGCCAAGTAGTCATTGTAGGCAGGTAAAGCAAACATGGTTAACACACTGATAATGGCAACCGTAATCATCAATTCAATGATGGTAAAGCCGTTTTGTAATCGATGTGTAACTGTCATGTTATTTGCCTAAACGCGTGGCCAATTATTCAAATACTTTTGTATTTTTAGTGTAGTACAAACTTTTTTAAAAAAAAAGCCCCTGGCAGTGCAGGGGCTTTGGGTTTAGCTTGTTAGGCTAAGGGTTGCCAAATTAGGCGCCCGGGCATACTTTGGGTTGGATAGCTTGTGGGATAGCTGTATCGCAAGTCCATGTAAACGCACCAGTTGATGTATTGTAAGTAAAAGCAATCGTTTTGCTCTTTAACTTGTCGTTGATACTGGTGCCTTTAAATGTTGCGATATAAGTACAACCCGCGCCAGCAGTAGCCGCCCGATTGAGCAATACCATTAATATATTTACCAGTAGTGACTGGATTGCCAAGATCGGCCGCCCGCAGTGACGTTTGCGCACGTTCCATTTTTGCTGTAGAACTCGGCTACTCGGAGTTTTTAAACCACCCAACAATTCAGGGGCTTCCGCCGCTTGGGCGCGGGCAATGTAATCCTGGTATGCTGGTATCGCTACGGCCGCCAAGATACCGATGATGGCGACAACGATCATTAATTCGATCAAGGTGAAACCTTGTTGTACTTTTTGCATTTGTGTTTTCATAAAATTTCCTTTGGGTTGTTAAGCTTAAAATTAAATCGTAGTGGAGATTCACTATGCTCGTATATTACGCAATAACTTAAGCAGGGATTGTGCCAATATTTGGTTTATGCCGATAATAATTGGGCTTAATGTATTAAAACGAGCCGGTAACAGTCTGTTTTTTAGATTGTTATGTATCCTTTAGCAAGGTAAGAATAAGCTTTGTTAAGTGCAAAGGAGATTATTGAATAGTGGAAAAAAGTTAGAAAAATGGTCACCAGCAGTTGAATATTTCGTCACATACTGACAAATTTTGTCAGTTGCCGGTAATTATCCGTTGCTAATTATAGATTCGGCCTTTGAAGTATTAAGTTTCCGTTCGCCCTTGTGCCCTTTGGGTATTGAGCTTGTCGAAAGGCGGTGTGTGCTTCGACAAGCTCAGCATTTATGCCTTGCGGGTACAAATGGTTCAGTCATTAAAAGGCTGATCAATAGGACTTTTTAACACTTAAATGGGGTCTCTAAACTTAAAATCTTGTCGTCAATAACAAGTTGATCGGACATTGGTAACAGTACGTATTTAAACAACTTCCCATTTTGAATTGTTCCGGCTGCTTTGGCTGGAGGTGTTATGGTTAACTCCCTGGTTAACCTAGCGCTGGAATTTGGTTGTACCTTTAATGCCTTATATTCTACAATTCAGTCGGTTTAAAAACATCCGGTTGTTCTGTAACAACTGGAAAAATTATAAATAATCGTTAGGAGGAGAGTATGTCTAAATTTAATTCGTTGCTGATGGCGTTATCGTTAGCAAGTTCCATTAATATTGCCAATGCCTGGGAGGCATTGCCGGAAGTGGCGCCTGCGCCTGCCGATAACCCCACCACCCCTGCAAAAGTCGAGTTGGGCAAGATGCTTTATCACGATCCACGCCTTTCTGCGAGCGGAACGTTGTCTTGCGCATCATGCCACAACACCATGCTGGGCGGGGAAGATAACCGGCCAAACTCGGTTGGTATCAATGCCCAGGTGGGTGGACGTAGTGCGCCAACCGTCTGGAATGCAGCATTTAACACGGTGCAATTCTGGGATGGTCGGGCGGCAAGCCTGGAAGCCCAGGCCGCCGGTCCGGTAACTAATCCTATAGAAATGGGTATGAAAAGCTGGGATGATGTCGTTGCCCGCTTAAAGACGATTAAAGGTTATGAAAAACCGTTTAACGAGGCGTTTAACGGCGGCGAGATTTCCAAAGATACCGCGACCAAGGCGATTGCCGCATACGAACGCACCTTGATTACGCCCAACAGTCCTTATGATAAATATGTTAAAGGCGATAAATCAGCGTTAACCGAGCAACAAGTTCGCGGCATGGAAAAATTCCAGCAATTAGGTTGTGCGGGTTGCCATAGTGGTCCGGCATTCAACGGTCCTGGCGTGTTCCAAAAGTTCCCAGCCTTCAGCAATGGGGTATTCAATGCCAAATACCATTTCAACAAGGATTTAGGCGTGGCTGAAGTGAGTAAAAAAGCGGAAGATGAACATCTATTTAAAGTGCCGACATTGCGAAATATTGCCTATACCGCGCCTTATTTCCACAACGGCGCTGCAAGAACTCTGGAAGAGGCGGTTAAAGTGATGGGTAAGTTACAGTTAAACAAAGATTTGGAAGATCAGGAAGTCAAAGATATCGCTGCCTTTTTGAACGGTTTGTCAGGGGAATTCCCTAAACAAGCTATGCCAGTTCTGCCACCTACAGAAGGCACTTCGTTCAACTAAACAAAAAGTCCCTTTTTTATGTTGGGTTAACCATTACGGTTAACCCAATGCATAGATGTTAACTTTAATCTTTATATTCATTTCTATAAATCGGCGTTGCCGCAATCAGCGCATCGATCAATTTTGATACATCTTTGTACGACTTGCTGTTAACGCTGCCGTAACGTTGTTTGAATGCGGCCTCATTCATTTGCTCCGGCAAATCTCTTGGGTCGGGCATAAAATCGGAATAATCTTTAATTGCAGACATCGTGCGCTGCAATTTTAGTGCAGACTCAGGCGATGCCGTCGCCAATTCGCCAAATCGGGTGCCGGCGCGATCGGCGCACAAATCGACAAAACTGAATCCGCTACCGCTTTTTGCATCCTGGATTTCCTTTTCTTCCCCCATCACCTGTGCAATCTGGCTGTTAACCGAGGCGGTAATGGCCGCAGCGCCAATAAAATGTTGCGCCAGGTCGATCCGTTTATAAAGGAAAGCAGGATAGCTAGGTGTGATTGATTTGGCGCCGGTTTTGGCGCTGTTAACATAATTGTTAACCAAAAAAATAATAGTGCGATTTTCTTCCACGGCGGTTTCGGGCGTGGAACGCGATAATGCAATGACAAACAAAGGCCGTAATATATCAGCTAACGATAAACGCCAATTTGGGTCATGTTGCCGTATGATTTCGGCCAGTTTATTCTCGTATAGACTCGCCTGCGGGTTATTCGTATTGCCATGCGTGAGAAAATCACGCGCAGTTCGCAAAGTTTCCCTGTTTGGTTGATAGGTTACGGAAACCCTATTTTCTTCGATGTTAACCGCCTGGATAGAATCCGTTGCCAGGATGACATATTCGTTCAGCCGACTGTGCTTGATGGTCGTTTGAATGGCAAATGCGGCGAGTTTAGAAGGCAACAATAACTTGCCAGCCTTGAATTTGGTCAATGTCGGCAATGGGTTATTGTCTTCATTGCCCAAGCGGAAGGTAATGTTGATGTATTTACCCAAGCGATTATTGGGTAAAGCGGCGGCGACGACAAATTTCAGTTTATTGGGTTGTAACGAAATTAAAGCGCGCCCTTTAGTGAATCGGTTTAATAAATAGTTGCTGACTAAGTCGATATCCGCCTGGTTAAGGGTAATCGTACCAACTTCATCCGCTTTGGTTTTAGAGCCTTCATGCAAAATAGTTTTCGCCCTTGTAATGTCAGCTTGGCTTACCGTCCAATCAAGTTTAATGTCTGGCTCATCGCTAATTCCGAAAAAAATGAGCAAGGCAGCGGCAATAACGCTTGCTGCGCAGACTAAAAGTAAGATTTTTATTAGGGCTTTTAGCAGAAGGTTAACTACATTCAAGCTTGAATCCGGCATTTTTAAGGTAATCTGTTTCCTGAATTAAATCGGCATGGGTTAATGGCGCTTGCTGTAGCCAATCCTTGGGAAAGCGTAGTCCGATTTTTGTTTTGTTGATGGCTATCCTGAAACCGGGCAGGTCAGATTCCTGACGATTACGGTGCAACAAAACGGCGAGTCGCAGGACGATAGTTAACAGCGGCGCCAGATTATGCCAAGGCGAGGGCAATTCTTCAAAACTGGATTGCGAAAATTTACGCCGGTGGTTAAGAATGATCGTCGCCAGCACCAATTGATCTTGCGTGGTAAAACCCGCCAAATCACCATGCTTGATGATGTAAGCGCTATGTTTGTGATATTGGGTGTGAGCGATATCCCGCCCGATCTCATGCACTTCCGCCGCCCAATCCAGAAATAATTCGACTTCAGGATTGTTAGTAAGACAACAATCTTTGCTGAGTTGTTCCAGCATATAGTTAATCGTTTGTTTAACCCGCTCCGCATGTTGCTTGTCGGTATGATAGCGCTCGGCGAGCACCTTAATGGTTGCCGAACGGATGTCATGGTCGTAAATCCTGCCCAGCAAATCCTGGATCAAGCCTTCCCTGAGCGCACCGTCGGATACGCTCATCTGCTCGATATCCAGGTGTTTAAACGTCGCATAAGCAATTGCTACACCGCCGGGGAAAACGGGTAGACGTTCGGGATCTAGACCGGGCAGGTTAAGTTCTTTTATGTGGTCGCATTGTTTGATGTGAGAGACGAGATTTTCCAAACCGGACAAAGTTATGCCATTTTTGCTCCAGTTTTTAGCTTGCAAAACCTTGTCGATGGCGCGCAGGGTGCCGGATGAGCCAATTGCCAGATCCCAATGCTTACGGTTAAATTTTTTCTGTATCGGTTCCAGTTTTTGCTCAACAAATAATATCGCTTTATTGAACGCACTCTTGGAAATATGGCCTTTTTCAAAGAAACGGTTGCTGACAGAAACGCAGCCCATAGTAACGCTCTCCTTGGTTTGCGCGGTATCTCCCTTGCCGATAATATATTCGGTACTGCCGCCGCCGATATCTATCACCAACCTTAACTCGGCGCTACTGCCTACACTGTGGGCAACGCCTTGATAAATCAAACGGGCTTCTTCAACCCCGGAAATAACGTGGATGGGATGGTTCAAGGCTTTTTCCGCCTTATCCAGAAATTGCTGGGCGTTTTTGGCATTGCGCAAGGTACTTGTGCCGACGACACGTACACAATCCTGTGGAAAATCCCGGATTCTTTCGCCAAAGCGCTCCAGGCAAGCCAACGCGCGTTTCTGCGTGTCATTATCCAGTACATTTTTCTTGTCCAAACCGGCGGCTAATCGCACCATTTCCCGCAAGCGGTCAACGGTTTGTAATTTACCATCAATTAAGCTACTGACAATCATATGGAAGCTATTAGAACCTAAGTCTACAGCAGCGACATAGCGGGGTGGTTTCTTCAACATGGATATTCCGGTTTTCTTACGGAGCAGGGCATATCTGTTAAAATGCCCAAATTTACGGTCAACGGCAATGAACAAAAGCTGGCGGCTAATTTAACCTATTTAACCAGTCCCGTTAAGTATTAGTTGCAGTATGAAGGCATTATCGATCAGTAATCTTACAAAAACCTACAAAAATGGGCCTCAGGCATTAAAAGGGATTGACCTGGAAGTGGAAGCCGGCGATTTCTTTGCCCTGCTGGGGCCGAATGGTGCCGGTAAATCTACGGCAATCGGCATTATCAGTTCACTGGTGAACTTAACCAGCGGTTCGGTCAGTATTTTTGGCCACGATCTGATAAAAGAACGGGAGGAGGCCAAAAGCTGCATCGGTCTAGTGCCGCAGGAAGTCAATTTTAACCAGTTTGAAACGGTGAGAAGCATTGTTCTTAACCAGGCCGGCTATTACGGCACACCCCGAAAGCTGGCGTTGGAAAGGACCGAGTTGTGTTTGAAGCAAATGGATTTATGGGAAAAGCGCAATAGTGTGTCCCGGCGTTTGTCTGGCGGCATGAAGCGGCGCTTGATGATCGCTCGCGCCATGGTGCATAACCCCAAGCTGTTAATCCTGGATGAGCCGACTGCGGGTGTCGACATTGAAATCCGCCGTTCCATGTGGAAGTTGATGCAAGAAGTTAACCGGCAGGGCACGACTATCATCTTAACCACGCATTATCTGGAAGAAGCGGAAAGCCTGTGCCGCAATATCGCCATTATCGATCAAGGCAAAATCGTTGAAAACTCAGACATGGCCAGCTTATTGGCGCGCTTGAATGTGGACCATTTTGTGCTGGATTTAGAAGCTCCGTTAACCGAGATTCCAGAATTGGAAGGGTGCCAAATCGAACAAGTCAGCGAACTTACCCTGAGTGTCGCCGTGCCGAAAAGTTTTGGCCTAAACCGCCTGTTTACCCAGTTAACCGCAAACAATATTAAAGTGCTGAGTTTAAAGAATAAAAGTAACCGACTGGAACAGTTGTTCATGGACTTGATCGACTCCAAATCAGCAGGAGGCAAGTCATGAATTACAGTGTTGCGCTCAAAACCATTGTTAAAAAAGAAGTTTACCGCTTCCTGCGGATTTGGCCGCAAACTTTGTTGCCGCCCGCAATTACGACCGCCTTGTATTTTTTGATTTTCGGTAAATTGATCGGAAGCCGGTTAGGCGTGATTAGTGGCGTGAGTTACATGGAATATATCGTGCCTGGCATCATTTTGATGTCAGTGATCAGTCATTCCTATTCTAATGTGGTGTCCTCGTTTTTCTCCACCAAATTTCAGCGCAATATTGAAGAATTGTTAGTTGCGCCGGTGCCTAACTGGGTGATTCTGACCGGTTATGTCAGTGGCGGTATTTGCCGGGGTTTGATGGTGGGTGTGGTTGTGGCATTAATCTCCATGCTATTTTCCAGAATTATAGTGCTCAATCCGGGGTTAACAATCTTAGTTGCTGTGTTAACCGCTACGTTGTTTTCCCTAGCAGGCTTCATTAACGCCATACTTGCGGAAAGTTTTGATGATATTTCTATCATCCCAAACTTTGTCTTAACACCTTTGAGTTATCTGGGCGGTGTGTTTTATTCAGTGGATATGTTATCTGATTTCTGGCGAACGGCGATTATGGGCAATCCAATCATGTACATGATTAACGCTTTTCGCTACGGCATGATCGGCATCACTGATGTGGATATACAGTTGGCATTATCGATGATCATCGGTTTTATTCTGTTGATGGTGGTGTTTAGTTTGTATATGCTGCATAAGGGGACTGGAATCAAGAGTTAATTTTTCCAGATTAATCAGGTGAAAATAAGTTTTATGACTAAAATCAACTTTTTATCGGCTGCTTTGATATTGCTTGTTGTGAGCGCTTGCGCTCCCACGTCAGATTTGCAAATGATTCAAAACCAGATTAATTCTCTTGAGACAACGATGTATTCCGTCTCTTCCATTGCCGCTTCCTCAAAAGAAAGTGCCGTAGCTGATAAAGCTTCTTCTGAACAATTGCTGCTAAAGCTGAAGCTACAGCCAAGAAAGCACTGAATTTAGCAAAATATAGTGCATCTGCTCCAACGGCGGATATCGGAAAGTCTACTTGGGTTATTGCTAAGTGGTTAAGAAAGTTCAGTAAGTTTAGTTTTCCACTTCAGCATAGTCTTTAAGGTTGGCATCGACGCCTTGAATGTGATGCACCAGCCAATCTACCAGTTCCTGATACAATTTTCTGGCGAATTCATGCGATGGTTTGATTTTATAGTCGGCCCTGAATTGTTTCAATTTTTCCATAAATACACAGTGGGCGGCTTTGTTCCGTTCGCCCATCGGACATTTCACCCGTTCCATGCAGAGTTCTTCACGTTCGAAATGCCACTCCGTATAGTATTGCAACAGATTCAAAATTCGCCGCATTTTGAGGTCTGTTTGATTGGTTTCGATCGCTTCCGCCAATTCGTTAATGATATCAATCAGCATTTTATGCTGAATATCGGTTGCAAGATGACCTGTAGCGATTGCATCGCTCCACTCTACTTTTAATGAGGTGCCAGACATGTCAGTGTATTAAGTTGAATCAAACCACAGAGTCTAAATTAATATAGGGTATGGACAAAATAAATGTTAACCGACCTTAAATTTAACGACTTTCAAATAATTAGCAGTCATAGCTTTACAGGATATTTTTTTCAAATTTAGTAAAATTTGTGAAATGTTTGACGCTAATCAAATCGGAGTAAAAAATGAGGCTCATAATGGAAATTCAGGATTATTTGTGAACTCGATCGTAGATTGAATTTTTAGCCCTTGTGTTGGTTAACCGATAATGAACCCTATTTTAATACTTCAAAAAAATCAATCGCTTGAAAAAACGCATATGATGGGGTTCTTTTCAAAAAAAGAAGGGGCAGGATTTTTTGAATGGTATCACTGGACTGCGGACAAAGAACTGGAAATGCTTGTTTTTCGGATTTCCAGAAAGCCGAAATTTTTGGAGGGTCACATCGAGCGTATTTATCATTGTCTTTATCGCAAATTAAATGATCAACTTTTCGGCGCGCTCATCGACCTGATTATTATTTTGGACGGCTGCGGTCAAGGGCTCGCCAATCGCATGTTGCTAAAATCTAAATTAAGTTTGAGTGTAGATAGATATCAGGCTTTGGTTAACCTGCTTGTGCAAAAACAGAAGCATAACAGCATGGTATCGAGCAGATATTCCGTGTTTACGAAAGGACTCATTGCTGGAAATATAATGATTGATATCAGTTAACAAGAGTAAGGCTAACCCGTATTTGTTGAAGATTTAACTTTATGCAGCATATTCAATTAAACCCGGTTGTATAGCAGGTTTTATAATTATGACGACGATTTTGATTATTCATTTGGACTTTTTTGCATTTTTAATTGGCGATAACAATGTTAACAAATAGCAAACGCATGAAAGTTTCTTTGCACGGTATGGAAGATCGGACGATCAAGACGATGGCACTGTTTTTGGAAGGACCTTGCCAAGGCGTGGCGGAATTGGTTTGCTCTTCGGCAGCGGAGGTCGATATTTTCGATTTTGATGTTATCGCGTCGAAGAGGTTATTGAACAAACATTTGGATGATGGTTTGTTAAAACCAGTCATCGTCTTGTCAGTCGAAGAATATCACCATGAAGGCACTATCCATGTCAGAAAGCCAGTATCTGCGGATGATCTGATTAACGCTTTGGAAGACGCAAAAAAAATAGCGGCAAAGGTGTCAATTGTTACTTCAGGCTATGGTGCAGCCTTAACGAGAATGGATGCGGAAATGAATGTTAACCCATCCGTTTCAATACCGTTAAACGAAGACCCAGGCGGAAAAACCCACTTCGATGCTGAGAACCAATTAAAACAACTTTCAGACTGGTTTGATAATGACTTGTCAGGTGATTAATTGTCATTCGAGTGTCCGATAGCTTTGGTTAAGGATTCAGTTTTAGAGGACGGATGGAGTTTTGAAAATATTGTTATACTGCCCTGATTCAGATCATTAAAAATTAATCGAAGGGTTACATGGAAACGTTTACTTTAAACCAGGATCTCTTTCTTTATCCCACGCCAGCGGGTGCATATTTTGCAGTTTGTTCCAAAGCCAAGGACGATGCCCGGCAATTCCTGAACAACATTTTATTCCAGCCGGCCACCTTGACGCTGACTTTGGAAAATCTGCAACGGTTAACCGGTAATGATAATCCTCATACTTGTTATGAACTGTTGCACCATTGCCAGGAAATGAACTGGGTGCAAGGGTTAAACGCGGAGCGCCAGTATCCATCGGATTTATTGGAAAATATTTTGCCCGATCTGCTCAATCCCATGTCTGAAAGCGGGCAAGTAATCTTGGCGGACATGCAGGGGTTTTATCTGGCAAGCCATGGTTTTAATCATGAATTGGCAGAAGAGCTTTCGGCGTTGAGTGCGGAACTCGCCACTGTCCATGAACGTCGTCCGGCGTCAATCATGAAAGCGATGGGAATCAGCAGTCATGCCTGGGCAATGATCGATGTGTTCGGCAATAGTCAAATTGGATTCTGGCCGTTGTTTATAGGTGACAACCGATTTGTATTAGTCATTTCAGGCGTTCCGCATTTTAATCAACCAGAATTTGTAGAACTGGTGTGGGCGCTTTCCAAACGTTATGCAGATATTGTTTAAATTTTGTATTAATTGATCAGGTTAACGAGAAAACTATGAGAGCGGAATTACTTTCAACTGTATTAAAGGATCTTAACGGCACATCCGCTGATATCGAAGCGTCAGGCATTATCTCAGTTGATGGCTTGATGATTGCCTCGCTCCTGCCCGCGGGCATGGACGAAGATCGTGTGGGGGCCATGACGGCGGCGATGCTTTCCTTGGGCGACAGAATTTCCGAGGAACTGACAAGGGGCAAGCTGGAGCAGGTATTAATAAAAGGCAGTAAGGGCTATGTCTTAATGACGCATGCCGGAGCAGAAGCCGTGTTAACCGTGCTTGCCAGGTCAAATGCCAAGTTGGGTTTATTGTTTCTTGATTCCAAAAGGGCGGCAGAAAGTATTGTCGAACTGCTTTAATACCTGCTGATTTTTAGGATTTGTTAAGACGTTGTTAACCGGGATGTCAAAAATCATTCATTGGCTGGCGAGAGGTAGGATGCCAGCCAATGCGGTTTGCAGGTTTAGCCGTTTAATGTTGGCTCGTAGGGCATATCGAATTTAGGAATGTGACTGTCCAGCCAACCTTTTACGAACGCGCCGGTTTCGGCGGTAACGTCAGCTTCACCTTTATGAAATTTTTGTTGTAAATCCACGCATGTTGAAACCAATTTGTCATGTTCGGCTTTATGCGCTGCATAACCACTGTATTTCTTTTCTTGCATTAAGTTTTCTTCGGTGGCGAAATGTTCTGCAACATAGCCGATTAAATCGTCTAGCTGACCGCCGACCGCTGAACGATCAGCCCCGCCGGTCGCTAAGTCATAAAGTTTATTCAGTTTGCCGAACAGGATTTTATGTTCGTCATCACATACAGCAACGTCAGTACCGTATTGCTCTTTAGTCCATGTAATTAAAGCCATATGTTTTTCCTCGTAGTCGTTATTATAGGAACACTTATTATCTTTAAATCTTCGTATTTGGTTTTGATGTAAATCAAATTTTGAAGCTTTTTAAAAAAGATATTGAAATTACATTGTGAGTTTTTATAAATCACCCGTGGTGCATTTAGGGGATAAAAAATAAGTTGCTCATTTTCACTGGGTGAATATCATTAAATTTTCGCCAAAAAACAAATGATATGAGCAACTTATGTGTAAGTTATAACAAAATATTGGGGTTATTGCACGAACTGGAACCCGCAGACAATTTCCTCAAACAAGTCCGTACACCTAAGCTATCGGACAAACAACTGATTGCGCTGTCGTTGTCGGCAGAAAGCCTCGGCATTGACTCGGAACGTTACCTGTTCAAACAATTGCCGGCCAACCTGGCAAGCCAAATTGAACGTTCCGTGTTCAACCGGAGGCGGCGAGGCCTGAAATTCATGGTTGAACATTTCCGCCAACGGATGGTCACTGTGCTGGTGCCGTCTGAGGGTTATTTTTTTTTGTTGACAGCATGCCCCTGGAAGTTTGTAAAACCGCCCGTGCCAAGCGCTCCCGTATTTGCCAAGATGTCGATGGGGCGGCGCCCAGCTACGGCTATTGTGCCGCGCACAACGCGCATTACTTCGGTTATAAATTCCATGCGGTTTGCACACCCCAAGGGGTTGTCAAAACCTTCGATATCTCAACCGCAGCCACTCATGACATCCATTACCTCAACGATCTGAAAACCCAGCTCCAGCACTGCGTTTTGGTTGGGGATAACGGTTACCTGAGCCGCCAATATCAACAGGACTTGTTCGAAACTGCCGCCATCCGGCTGGAAACCCCGAAACGCCGTAACCAAACCGACTTTGTGCCGTTCAGCCCCGTGTTAAGGAAAGCCAGAAAACGCATCGAGACCTTGTTTTCCCAGCTTTGTGACCAGTTCATGATCCGACGTAATTACGCCGAATTCTTTACAGGCTTGTCCACCCGTATCCTCTCCAAAGTGACCGCATTAACCCTCATTCAATGGCTAAACCATCGCAATGGAAACAATTTGAACAACTTGAAAATCGTTATTTCCTAAATGCACCACGGGTTATAAATCATCACTTTTTATGAAGTGACGTTAATCAATCACAATATTTTGTCTGGGCTTTGGCTGTATTTGAATTTATTTTCGGGTGCTTGGTCCGGAGACAGGCACACCATTTCCCATGTAACCCAAAAAATATTCCAAGTTACGAAATTCCGTGCTTTGCTCCGGCAATGGTTTGGCTTTGATTTGGGTCAGGCACTCGGCAAAACGGCGATGCAGGCTGCCGATTTCGCCCCATTTTAAGCGGTAGGTCGGCCAATTGTTGGTATGGCCTAATGACGCGCTTAAAATCTCGGCTCTCAATTTTTTTCCAGCATTTTGGACGTGGCAGGTAGCGCAGGCGAAATTCAATTGGCCATGACGTTGATAGTAAAACGCTTTGCCTTGTTCATAGGCGGCGGTGGCGCGCGGATCGTTTGTTGGGATTTTGATGGCGATGGGGTTGCCCCGGCTGGTAAAAGCCATATAAGCTTGCATGTTAACCAGATCGCCTTTGTTGTAGGGCAATTCTTTTTCATGGTTAACCTTTCGGCAGTGGTTCAGCGATGTTGCCAAAGTAATGACTTCGCCTTGGGATTTACTCCATTTCGGATACGTGTTGGCAATGCCAATGCCTTTGTTGGCGAAGCAATCGCTGTAGCGTTTACCGTTATTGAAAGACTTTTCGAAGAGTTTTTTGCCCTGATCAATAGCCGGTTCGTAAGGTGGAAATTCTTCAATCGCCTGCCAGGATTGTTTGGCGATGGGGTCGATGGCGTAAACGCCGCTGGCGTAGTCGGTTAACTTTAACTGAGGAAAGCGTTGTTGGTACTGATTGCGGAGTTCGGTTTGATCGAGTTGTGGAGAAGCGAGCAATGAAATGTTGGTTAGAAAGCTAAAAATAAATAAAATTAATTTCAGCAAGCTAAGGCTTCCAGTTAATTTATAAGGTTTTGCAGAACAAAAGCCCATCTTGGTTAAGATTCGGATTTAGTTGATAGTGTGTTTTTCCGAATCTTTGTTACCTTGGTTATCCACCCAATCGATAACAATTTCATCGCCCGGTTCACCGCCTTTTAGCAAAAAGGCAAAATAAGGATCTTTGGAAATTCCCGCACCCATAGTGCAAGTTGTGACGATTTTTCCATTATGGGAGACGGTCAACGTTTGAATAAAATGTGCGGGAATCAATTGATTGGTTTTAGGGGCCTTGTTGCGCCCGTGTTCCATCGGGTGTGAAATCAGGCAGCGGATTTGCGTGTTACCGTTTAACCTTTTGGTGCGGATTTTGATGCTTGACATGTTAACCTCCGCAGCCGCCAATAGTGACTTTGACTTTTTTCTTGACGCTGTAGCAAACCTTTTCCCCCTCAGCGATGGCATAGACAAAAGAAGAGCTGGCGAGTTTTAGGCGCGCTGACAGAAAGGGTTCAATGTCAGGAGTGATTTCCATCTGGACGGTAAGCGGCACCGGGTTTTGTTCGGCGACTAATGAGATGGTTTTAATGTCTTTTAAAGAACTGGTGACGGTGACCGGCACGACGGCACCATTTTCAGCGATTTCCGGGATGGTAAGTTCGATTTTATCGGTTTCGACGATAGGTTTGCCTTTCAGTATTTGCTTCATGGCTGCGTCTAAATTCGTCGGCGCAAAATCTGCGGCTGACCATTCGGCGAGAACGGGTTGGGATTTCAGAAAATAAATTCCTGCCGCGCTCAATGCGACTGAGGTTTTTAAAAATTTTCTCCGGTTAACTTTCATGATTAGATCCCATCGATTTTGTACAACACTTATTTTAAGCCCCAAAGATAATCCACAACCTGGTCAATTTCAGCCGCTGTTAAAATTTTATTTTTGCCAAAAGGCGGCATGCTGGTAAGCGGATTAAACCGGGACGCATCCCAGATTTGCTCGCGTAGTTGATGCTTATCTTTGAAACGATTGTGTAAGTTTTTTAGAACTGGGCCGATGTTGCCGGGAAACTCTCCGTCTTCAATCTCGTGACACGCCAGGCAGTTGCCCTTTTCGCGGTTAAATGCGATTTGCTTGCCGTTTAGAGCAGTTTTATTTGCTGCGAGTTGTGTTGACGCACAAGACATCAAAAGCAACGCAAGAAGTAAGGTTAACCATCGCATAGATCATGTTTTCGGTCGAATAAGCCTTGAAAAGCTAAAGCAGATTGTTCTGGGTTATTCTCAAACACACCGCCAATGACGGCCAATAAATCTGCACCCGCCTCCAGTAAGATGCCGCCGTTTTCCGGCAGTATCCCGCCGATGGCAACAATCGAGATTTGGATTGCCGTTTGTGCTTTGTGCAGGGTGGTTAACTCCGCAGGGCTTGCCAAAGGTTTGGAAGTCGAAGGGAAAAACCGTCCAAAGGCAACATAGTCAGCTCCGGCTATTTGCGCGTCGATAGCTCTGTTCAGGTCGTTATAACAGGAAACCCCGATAATCATATCGTCACCCAGTATTTTTCTGGCTTCACGAATGTCTCCATCCTCTTTACCCAGATGCACGCCATCTGCATTGACTGCGATGGCCAGTTCGATGTCATCATTGATGATCAAAGGGATTTTGTTAAGTTGGCAAAGGTTAACCAGTGCCTTGGCGAGGTTGAGGCGCTCACTGGAATTTTTATTTCGGTATTGTATAACTGCGGCGCCCCCGCGGATGGCGGCAGTCACTTCTGTGATTATGGTTTCAGGCGTTTTACCATCGCATTGGGTAATGGCGTAAAGTCCGTGATTCGGAAAAGCAATCATTCTTCTTCAAGCCAGAAGAAACGGTTGGGGATGTGTTGCCCTTTGCCGGGTTTATATCCTGCGTTCAAAGCATCCCATGTGTATTCCTGGGCTTCGGCGATGGCTTGGGGAATGTCCAGGCCTTTAGCGATCAGCGCCGCAATACTGGATGCCAACGTGCAGCCGGAGCCATGATAGCTGTGGGGCAGGCGATTCCAGTCATAGGTTTCCTGACAATCATTGTCAAAATACAACTGGTTTTTAACTTCCGGCGTGGATTCGTGGGTGCCGGTAATCAGTACATAATCACATCCCCTGTCGAGCAACTCCAAGCCACATTCATCAAGGTTAACCAGACCGGTTAACTGGCGGGCTTCGTTGCTATTGGGTGTTAGCACGGTTGTCATGGGGAGCAGAAGGTCGGTGATGGCTTGGATTAATTCATCATTCGCCAGCGTTGTGCCACCACCTGCCGCTAATACCGGGTCTAAAATGATGGGGATTTTCGGGTGTTGAATCAAAATTGAATGCACGGCACGCACTATTTCTGGATGGCCTAGTAATCCGATCTTGACGGCCTGGACAGGAATATCAGCAAGTAATGTTTGTGCTTGCTTAATGAGCTGCCAAGGTTCTTGCGGTATTAATTGTTTGACGTTGATGCTGTCTTGTTCGGTGAGGGCGGTTATCACGTTTATCGGATGACACTGGTGGCTGACCAGGGTTTCTATGTCAGCTTGGATACCGGCCCCGCCGCTAGGGTCGTGACCGGAAAATGTCAGCACAACAGGACGGGTGATGGTCATTAATAGTTAGCTGCTGATAGGATTAAGGATAAATTTATCAAAAATAACTTCCTGTTAACAGCAGCTAATTATTTATCAATTCGCTCGGCTCTTCATTTATAGGATTAGCGATTTATCTGGAGATTAAACTCAATAATTTATCGAGTAACGGTTGCGCATAAGACATGATCAGCTTACGTTTTACGACAGCCGCATAACTTAACAAGCCTAATAGTAAGCCGATGAAAAAATTACCCCTTGTAGATGGTTCTTCCGGCTTCTGGGCATATTTCAAATCGCCCAGAGGTTGACCGTCTGGCCCGACTTGCGCTTGTTGGACAGCAACTTTACCCGGCTTGACCTCAGCTTTCAAATCAGGTAGCCCTAGACTATGCCACGCATCGTAATCCTGCCAGATGGGATATTTGCCTTTCCACATATCTTTTGAAAAATACGGTGCCAAACTCATCCCGTGAGCTTTGGGAATGCCATTTTCATCAACAAAACCTTTGTACACGACCAAACTTATATCGCCGCCTTCCCCCATGCCATTGGTAGTGAAGGATTTTTCAACGTGGTCGTGGAACATCCAGATGCCTTGGCCGAAGCTGTTTAAACCATCATCGGTTCCGTTGAGTTCCAAATCGATCCGTTGCGCGGGTACCATGCCATGTACGTCGCGTTTAATGTAGGAACTTGGTCCATTATCAACGCCATCATAATGCGTTATCATTGGTTTATGACCGTGAATGTGCATGGCAAAGGAATCCGTATGGCCGTTAAGTATTCTTAACTTGACTTTTTCGTCCTTGTCCATGTGGATGAGCGATTCACGCAATGTGTATGGAAAAGACTTGCCGTTGAGCATGTAATAGTCATCTGTGGAATCGGTAATATCGTATTCCATATTCATATGCTTCGCGATCAGGCGAGGATCGTTAGCCGATCTGGCGACGACCTCATGTAATTCCTTATCGACCGATTGATAATGCAAATCATATTCCCGGCTGTATTTTTCCAGTACCGCCACCGAAGGATGGCGCACTTGTCCGCCCCCTACGTTAAATGTTTGCACCCAGTTGTTAGGTCGGTTTTCTTCAACGATGAAGATGCCTTGCAAGCCCATCGGGATGTGAGTATGCGGCTGTACGTGGCAGTGATAGTACATGGTGCCGGGCTGGCGCGGTTTGATCACATACGTTTTCTTGTCGCCAGGCATCGTGTCCATGTTGCTGGTTTGGCCGACACCATCGTTCCCTGAACCGCTATGATCCATGTAAGGGTGATCGATGCCGTGCAAGTGGATTGAATGCGGCAGGTAATGGGTATTCTCCAGAACGATCCATACGACATCATCTTGCTCGACGCGAATGACGGGCGATGGCGCTCTCAACAATGGATTGGCAACTGGTTCGTACAAGCTGCGGGTTGACATGTCTCGTGTTTTAGGTGTGTATACCCAAAACGTCGGCTGGATTCCGGGCGCAATATCGTAAGTGGTGATTGCTTCCTTGACATCGGGGGAGTGCCCATTAATTTCTACAATTTCCAGTTTGATGATAATTTTGTCAGGATCGCCGTCTTTATCCATGTCATCACTCATCGTGATCGCGTCTGATGCCAACTGGGTTGTCATCAGTGTTTCCATGGAAATGTTATTCGTGCCTTTAACAAAGGCCGCGATGTCGTAAGGTGAATCTGGATCACACAGGAGTGATTCTTGAATTTTCACGCCATCAATGGTCTGTTCTTTACGGTATTCGGGATCGGAGATATTGGCACAAACGTCTTCTACCGGGCCGAGTTCTACTTTTGCAGAAGGAGGCAAATCAGTTGCGGCTAAACTGCTAGTTGCCGTCAAAAAAGGCAAAAAAAGAAAACCTGCGCAAAGTAGAGCAGATCGTGGGTTAAGAATATCTCGAAACATCATACTGGTTAAGCCTCTTAAATTACCCGACAGGGATAAAAATTATTCTGTCTATTTTATCCGAATATTCCTAATAAGAAAGTATTGACTTGATCTATGTCAAAAAGATGATCAATACAAAAAATCGAGAAACCCTTTCGATTTTTTCTCAATGATTTTCTTGCTTCAAATCAAGCCTTAATGATTAAAATCATTTTTAGGCAAATTTAGCTTAAAAAACTGGCTTATTATTAAGTTTTTAATTTATAGTTTTGACAGAGAGCCTACTCTCATGTTAAAAATTACCTCGTTGAAAATACTTCGACACCTACTCACAATTTTTCTTGAGTAGGCCCTTGTTTTTGGGGCTATACATAATATTAATAACTATAGAGGATTTTAAAATGGCTGATGCACAAGAAAAAGATAACACTTGGACAATCGTTGGTGTTGCAATTGCTTCTATCATCTTACTGGTTGTTCTTTTGAAGAAAGACGAAACCAAACATTTAGCCAGTGGCGCTGTTGCAGCTAGTAATGCTGAAATCGATGCCAAGTTGGCAAAGCAACATAAAGGCGGCGCTAACGACGTAGCTAAGTAAGGTTGTTTGTAGATCTGCCCTTTCATCTATAATCGAAAGGGCAGATTTTTGATGAAAATTAAAGTTTTAAATTTTATCCTTCACCTGATTGATTTCTTCCTCCAGCATCTTCACTTTCTTCATTAATTCGGGCAACTTGCTAAGAGCGATTTGTTCTTTATAAGCAGTTTTTTTGTCTTTAGCCGGACTTCCGAAAACCTGAGAGCCTGGTGCGATATCGCCCGCAACACCGGCTCTAGCCATTACCACCGCACCTTGACCGATGTTAACATGGTCGGCTATCCCTGAACTTCCCGCCAAAATGGCATAATCGTCAATTGTGCATGAACCGGATACCCCGGTTAACCCGCACATGATGACGTGCTTGCCGATTTTATTATTGTGCCCAACTTGGACAAGATTATCGATTTTCGTACCAACCCCGATTATTGTGCTGCCCAAAGCCCCTCTGTCGATACAGGTGTTGGCGCCGATTTCAACATTATCTTCAATAATGACATTACCGACTTGCGGCACTTTAACGTGGGCGCCTTCCCTGAATTTGTAACCGAAGCCATCCGCGCCGATAATTGCACCCGAATGAATGATTACGTTGTCACCAATAACCGTATTGTCGTAAATCACGGCATAGGGGTAGATGTAACAGTTAGACCCGATGGTGACATTGTTACCTATGAAAGCACCTGAAAATATTTTTGAATGGTTGCCTATGCGAGTATGCTCACCGATGACAGAGAAAGGCCCGATAAATAAATCCGTACCCAGGTTAACCGTATGATGAATCGCTGCTTGGCTGGAAACATAAGGTTTATATTCTTTACTTGGATGTAACAATTCAACAGCTTTAATAAAGCTCATCTCCGGATCGGCGCAGATTAACAGCGCGGTCTGGCTGGGTACATCATCAACTACTAATTTCTCCGAGATGAAGCAAGCGGATGCGCTGGAGTTCTTAAGATATTTACTGTATTGCGGATTGGTTAACTGCGTCACTTGGCCTTGCTGTGCAGATGTAATGTCGGCAGCGGACTCAATTTCAGCCAAAGGGTCGCCGCCATTTATTTGGGCATGGCACAAACTAGCAAGTTCTTTCAGAGTGATCGTCATCAGGTGTTCTCAATTGAATTTATTGGAATTAGTGTAGCAAAAAGTTATTGGGTTCAGGTTCGGAATATACGCCGAATTTCGGCAGGATAAACCCGCCAATATTAAAACAAGCTGAATAAAATATATTAAACAGAAGAGTATCGATGTTAACCGCGCAGCCAATGGCCTGATTTTCCCCCCGATTTTTCTAACAACTGGACAGATTGGATAACCATATCCCTATCCATGCTTTTACACATATCATAAATAGTCAGCAGGGCGATCTGGGTTGCGGTTAACGCTTCCATCTCAACGCCGGTTGGTGCGATGGTTTTAACGGTAGTTTGGCAGCGCACTCTGTTGTGTTCCATTTCTGGGTTGAGATCAATCTCAACGTGGGTTAACGCGATAGGGTGGCATAACGGAATTAACTCAGCCGTTTTTTTTGCCGCCATAATGCCGGCAATTCGGGCTATCGCGAGGACATCGCCTTTCTTATGACCCATTTTCATGATCAAGGCGAGGGTTGCCGGGTTCATTTCAATGTAACCCTCGGTGACTGCAATGCGCGAACTGGCTGATTTATCGCTGATATCGACAATATGGGCTTCACCGGCCTGATTAAAGTGTGGTGTGTAAGGCATTTATGAGTAAAATGAGTTATGGTTAACTTTGCCGTTATTGTGTGGCTCAAGGATAAGGCGTGTCAATTAAAGTAAGATATTTTGCCAGTCTGGCAGAACGTTTAGGGCGGGCGGAAAGCACTCTTGAATTTACTCGTGGGATGACGGTAAGCGATGTTTGGCAACTTGATAATACGGATAAACACATGCCCGATAATATCCTTGCTGCGGTTAACATGGATTACGCGGAGATAAATGTCCAGATTGATGATGGTGATGAAGTGGCGTTTTTCCCGCCAGTAACTGGAGGTTAAGTTTGGCAATCCTCATCACGCAAAAACCGATCAATCCTTGGCAGGTGATCCAGGAATACCAAGACGAAAAATTAACCGATCAAGCGAAATTCGGCGCTACCAGCATTTTTATCGGTACCATGCGCGATTTTAATGAAGGTAATACTGTCCGAAGTATGTATCTCGATTACTATCCCGGTATGACTGAAAAGCAGTTAACCAACATTGTTAAGGAATCAGCTAATCGTTGGCGGATTCTTGATAGCCTGATTATTCATCGGGTAGGTGAAATCAAGCCGGATGAGACCATAGTTGCGCTTGCCGTCTGGGCCAGCCATCGGGGTGACGCGTTTGATGCCTGCCGGTTTATCATGGAAGCCTTGAAGTCCTCAGCACCATTTTGGAAGAAAGAAATGCTGGCATCAGGAGAAACCCTCTGGGTGGAAAAAAACACGGATGGTTATGCGCCCTGATTGCTCTCGGTTAACTTCAGTCGCTGATTTGTTAAAGTTAACCATTGGGTTGTTTGTTTTGGGTGTAAGCCTGCCTTCATATTCAGATGCCATCAGTAATGTTAACCTGAGTCAATCTGCATGGACGGGGCAACAACTTGCAATTATCGTTAACGATGGCGATCCTTTGAGCGTGAGGATTGCTGATTATTATCGACTTAAACGCAGTATTCCAGCCACGCAAATCATTCATGTCAGGTTGCCATCAGATTCGACGATGCTTTCACGCGCTCATTTCGAAACGATAAAAAAAGAAGTCGATAAAAAAACGCCCAAGACTGTTCAAGGCTACGTGCTGACTTGGTTAACGCCTTATAGGGTTGAATGCATGTCGATTACTACGGCATTTGCGGCTGGTTTCGATCCTGCCTTTTGTGCAAACGCTTGTAAAGAAACCCGGCATAATCCATTTTTTGACTCGTCTAGTCACAAACCATACGATGATTTCAACTGGCGCCCAACAATGGTGCTGGCGGGCAAAGATTTTGATGAGACAAAAAAACTAATCGAAAAGGGAATATCTTCCGACTACATCCAACCTAAAGGAACAGCCTATCTACTGAAAACTGCCGATATGGCGCGTAGCTCGCGGGCGAGTGATTTTTTTGAGGTTTCTGAAAAATTTAATGCCGGATTTCCAGTTAAGCTTTTGGAAAAGAATTATATAGAAAACCAGAAAGATGTGATGTTCTACTTCACGGGTCTGGCCAGGGTGCCAAAAATTGATTCAAACCGATTTTTGCCGGGTGCGGTGGCTGATCATTTAACATCGGCGGGCGGCATGTTAACCGATAGCTATCAGATGTCTATTCTTAAATGGCTTGAGGCAGGGGCTACCGGGAGTTATGGCGCGGTGATTGAACCGTGCAATTTTCCGGCTAAGTTCTCCAATCCTGCTGTCCTAATGGATTATTATTTGCAAGGAAATTCATTAATTGAAGCCTATTGGAAAAGCGTCGCGCAACCAGGGCAAGGTGTTTTTGTTGGCGAACCCTTGGCAAAGCCGTTTGCCAGGAAGCCAAATTAAACCCGTCAAAACGCCGGTTTTTCTTCCAGGTTGTTGTAACGTTCCATGCTGGCGAGTATTTCATTGTGCGCATGTTCCAATCCGTACCAACCCTGGATTTCAACCCATTTGCCGGGTTCGAGGTCTTTGTAATGCTTAAAAAAGTGCGTGATTTTAGCCAGCGTGTCGGGCGGAACGTCCTTGTAGGATTCAACCCGACTATAAGTAGGCGTAAGTTTTTGCACAGGCACCGCCAATACTTTATTATCCTCGCCGGACTCATCGCGCATTTTAAGTAAACCAATGGGTCGGCAGCGAATAACAGCTCCGCTGAGTACCGGATCGGGCGTTATCACCAAAACATCGACCGGATCGCCGTCGCCGGTCAAGCTCTGTGGCAGATAACCATAGTTGATCGGATATTGCATTGACGTGCCCATGAACCGGTCCACGGTGAGCGCGCCGGTTTCTTTATCGATTTCATACTTGACCGGGCTGCTGTAGGCGGGAATTTCAATGACAACATTAATATCCCTGGGTACGTCTCTTCCGCTATTGATTTTCATGCTGATAGGTGATTGTTTTAATGAGGATTATTTTTTCAAAACAAAAAGTATAGCAGTAACTGGGTATTTATAGGGGGGGTGACATGCAAGGGACGTTAAAAAAAATGCGAACTGCGTTGAAAAATCCAGTGCATTATGAATTATTATTAAGCGATAACGCGCACGGGTTAAATCCTTTTTTGGGGCAAACGATAAAGTTAACCCATACCGGGAATATTTTTTGTCTGCACTGTGGCAGGTTAACCAAAAAAAGTTTTAATCAAGGCTACTGTTATCCGTGTTTTGCTTCGCTGGCGCAATGCGACATGTGCATCCTGAAACCTGAGACGTGCCATTATGAAAAAGGCACATGCCGCGAACCCGGTTGGGGAGAAACTTTCTGCATGCAAACGCACTATGTTTATCTGGCGAATTCCAGCGGGATTAAGGTCGGTATTACCCGGCAAAATCAAATCCCTACGCGCTGGATAGACCAGGGTGCAATACAGGCGTTGCCGATATTCAAAGTGTCAACTCGACAGATTTCTGGCATGGTTGAAGTCATCATCGCTAAACATGTCAGCGATAAAACCAGTTGGCAGCAGATGTTGAAAAATCATGTCGGACCTATCGATTTGGTAGCAAAGCGGGATGAATTGTTGTTAACCTGTCAAGAAGAGCTAACCGGCATTACGAAACGCTTTGGTGAGCAGGCTGTGCAAGCCTTGATTGATGAAATGGTCGTTGACATCCACTATCCGGTCGAACTTTATCCTGTCAAAGTGAAATCCTTGAGTTTTGATAAAACTGTGGAAATTAGCGGTGTCTTGCAGGGCATCAAGGGACAGTATCTGATTATGGATACCGGCGTGGTTAACCTGAGGAAGTTTTCGGGCTATGAAATAAAGTTTTCTGTTCTTGAAGCTTTGCAAACTATTGAAAAGTTTTAAACATCCATGAAATCTATTGAGTCATTGCAAGATGCTGTTCATGTGGCAAAACAGGTTATTTTGGGTGATATTGATCCACGTTTAGGCTATGGGCTAATTTCCGCTGTTGGCGCGAAGTTAAGCTAACCGTCTGAACTGAGTGTATTTGAAATGCTCAACCATGAGCAATACGGACACGAACAGTTTGGTATTTCCCGAGAATCTTGTCTGCCGGATATTTTGGATCCTTGCCGTAAACTGATTGCTACTCATGGTTAACAGAACAATCTGATTTGTTTGAAATTCTCCTGAAATTTCCTCTGTTGGCTGCCGCGCAACCAACGACTATTATTATTTTTAATAGAAAAATAGTACAATATTCAGTTACGTACCCATTATTCAGCCGGTAAGCGCATTATCGGGCGAAAATGTATGCTTTAAAACTTTTACAGATCATTCGAGGAATTAGCGTGGAGCTAAGCGGTGCAGACATTCTGATCCAAAGTCTGAAAGACGAAGGTGTGGAATATATATTCGGTTATCCCGGCGGGGCGGTTTTACACATTTACGACGCCTTGTTCAGGCAAGATGCCGTCAAACACATTCTGGTGCGGCACGAGCAGGGGGCGACCCATTCTGCCGACGGTTACGCCCGCGCCACTGGCAAACCCGGCGTGGTCCTGGTCACTTCGGGGCCAGGGGCGACCAACGCCATAACAGGTATTGCCACCGCGTACATGGATTCTATACCGATGGTGGTTATTTCTGGCCAGGTGCCTTCTCCCGTGATTGGCAGCGATGCCTTCCAGGAAGTCGACATGGTTGGTATCAGCCGTCCTTGCGTCAAACATAATTTCCTGGTTAAGGATGTTAACCAGATTGCAGAAACTATCAAAAAGGCCTTCTACGTTGCCTCTTCCGGGCGTCCCGGCCCTGTCGTGGTGGATATACCCAAGGATATTACCGATCCACGAATTAAGGTGCCGTATAAATATCCTAAAAAAGTGCACATTCGTTCTTACAACCCTGCGGTAACAGGTCATAAAGGCCAGATCAAAAAAGCAGTCGACATGTTGTTTAGCGCTGAACGTCCGGTGATTTATTCCGGTGGCGGTGTTGTTTTAGGCGAAGCCAGCAAAGAACTCACTGAATTCAGCCGAGTTCTAGGTTTTCCGGTGACCAACACGTTGATGGGGTTGGGCGCGTATCCCGCCACCGACAAGCAGTTTATCGGTATGTTAGGCATGCATGGTACCTATGAAGCTAACATGACGATGCACGAAAGCGATTTGATTATTGCTATCGGTGCACGCTTTGACGATCGCGTGACCGGCAAGCTGGATCAATTTTGCCCGTATGCCAAAATCATCCATATAGATATCGATCCTGCTTCTATCTCCAAAACAGTCAAGGTCGATGTACCTATTGTGGGTGAGGTCAAGCCGGTGTTGGAGCAGATGATCGAACTGATTAAAGAAAGTAAAAAAGAGCCGAATAATAAAGCGCTGGATACTTGGTGGAAACAAATTCATGAGTGGCAGTCCGTAAAGTGTCTTGAATATGACCGTGACAGCAAGCTGATCAAGCCACAATTTGTTATTGAACAATTATACGAAGTGACCAAAGGCAATGCCTATGTCACTTCGGATGTCGGGCAGCACCAAATGTGGGCGGCACAGTATTACAAATTTGATAAGCCGCGTCGCTGGATTAACTCTGGTGGTTTGGGGACAATGGGGTTCGGTTTGCCAGCGGCGATAGGCGTAAAGTTGGCGCATCCCGATGCGGATGTCGCCTGTGTAACCGGTGAGGCCAGCATCCAAATGTGCATTCAGGAATTATCGACGGCTTTGCAATATAAAACGCCGGTCAAGATTATCAACTTGAATAACCGGTATATGGGTATGGTTCGTCAATGGCAGGAGTTTACCTACGAAAGCCGTTATTCGCATTCTTATCTCGACACCCTTCCGGAATTTGTTAAGTTGGCAGAAGCCTATGGTCATGTCGGCATGCGTATTGAAAAACCAGAGGATGTCCGTTCGGCACTGGAAAAAGCTTTCGCCATGAAAGACCGGACCGTGTTCTTGGACATCATTACTGACCGGACTGAAAACGTATACCCGATGATAGAAGCGGGAAAAGCCCATCATGATATGAAGTTAAGGGTTGCAGCGACAGGAACGACAACTGACAGGGAATTGGCCTAAATGAGACATATTATTTCAATCCTCATGGAAAACGAAGCCGGTGCATTATCCCGAGTTGCAGGCTTGTTTTCAGCGCGTGGCTACAACATCGAATCCTTAACTGTGGCTCCCACGGAAGATCCCAGTTTGTCCCGCATGACTCTGGTGACTAGCGGGAGCGATAATGTCATTGAACAAATCACCAAGCAGCTTAACAAGTTGATTGATGTCGTTAAGCTCATCGACTTGGCGGAATCTCCACATATTGAACGCGAGTTAATGTTGATAAAAATTAAAACAACCGAAAAAAATCGAGCGGAAGTCAAAAGCATGGCACATATTTTTCGGGGACGGATTATCGATATGACTGCGACTTCTTATGTGGTTGAAGTGACCGGTCCATCATCCAAACTTGATGCGTTTGTCGCCGCTACCGATCCAGAAAGTATCATTGAGGTCGTGCGTTCTGGTGCGACTGGCATTTCCCGCGGCGAAAAAGGCTTACATTTATAAAGTTAACCAATTCAAAATCAATATAGAAACAGGAAAATACATGCAAGTTTATTATGACAAAGATGCCGATCTTTCGGTTATCCGCTCCAAGAAAGTCGCTATCATCGGTTACGGCTCTCAAGGCCACGCCCATGCGCTTAACTTGAAAGAATCCGGCGTTAGCGTCGTCGTTGGATTGCGTGCCGGTTCACCTTCGGTTGCCAAAGCCGAAGCGCACGGCTTAACCGTGAAAGAAGTGCCGGAAGCGGTCGCGGGTGCCGATATCGTCATGATCTTGACGCCTGACGAGTTTCAATCTCAACTTTACAAAGCTGAAATCTTGCCAAATATTAAACAAGGTGCAGCCTTGGCTTTTGCGCATGGATTTTCCATTCTGTTTAACCAGGTTGTGCCTCGTGCAGACCTTGACGTCATCATGATCGCGCCGAAAGCCCCTGGGCATACGGTGCGTTCTGAATTCGTCCGTGGTGGCGGCGTGCCGGATTTGATCGCGGTCCACAAAGACGCTTCTGGCCAAGCCAAAGCGATTTGTTTATCTTATGCATCCGCTATCGGCGGTGGACGTTCCGGTATTATCGAAACTACCTTCCGCGACGAGGCCGAAACTGATTTATTTGGCGAGCAAACCGTTTTATGCGGTGGTGCGGTAGAGCTGATTAAAGCCGGTTTTGAGACCTTGACCGAGGCCGGTTATCCGCCGGAAATGGCTTATTTCGAGTGTTTACACGAATTAAAACTCATTGTCGACCTTATGTATGAAGGCGGAATCGCTAACATGAACTATTCCATCTCTAATAATGCGGAGTATGGTGAATACGTGACCGGACCTAAGGTTATCAATGCAGAAAGCCGGTTAGCCATGAAAGAAGCCTTGGAAAATATCCGCAACGGCCAATATGCCAAACGCTTTATCATGGAAGGCATGAGCAATTATCCGGAAATGACCGCGCAACGTCGATTGAATGCTGAGCATCCGATTGAAGTGGTTGGCGCAAAACTGCGCAGCATGATGCCTTGGATCAAAGCCAACAAGATTGTAGATCAAACCAAAAATTAATCTTAACTGTTGTGAATCGAAAAAAGCCCGTCATTGACGGGCTTTTTTTTTGGTAAAAATTTGTTGTTACCTTGTCAGCCTAGGGCTTTTCTCGTCTCTAATTATCTTTGAGCTTTTTATCAACTGTTCGTATCTATTAAATAAGTAATAGGCTTTTTGATTTGCAAATACGATGCATTTCAAATTTCTTCTCTAAAAATAACTTAGTAGACGCTTAAACTATATATTTCTCTATAGCCTAAGATGGCTTTTACTAACTTGATATTTTCTGATTCAAAATCATAGACACTTTAGCTTACTATCGAAAGATTTGGCAATACGTACTTGTACGTATAGTTAGATCAGTCGAATATATTTATCGTGACGCTATTTAAAGACTGTGAAATTTAGCCTGTCTTTTCTGGCTTAATTTCCCTCCGCCCCAGGTGCTAAATAAAATCATCATGAAAGTTTTGATATCAAAAATCAGGTTAGTTCCTCATATATCTTTTTGGAGTTTCCATTTGTTAGCCGCAATATTAGTGCTGCCAGTGGTAGTTAATTCGGCGCCTTCTGTGAATTCTAGAAAATTAAGCAAGGCAGTTGATGAACAACAGACAGTGGAGATTGCGAGTCCGCGGGTTCGAAATCCAATAGCACCTAGTGAGAAAAATAGGGGAAAGCAAATTGCTGATGCTTCCGATAAGGTAAAGTTGGCTAAAGCTAATGCAAAAGGAAAACCAAGACCGCATGGACTAGAGTCTTTGGAGAATGTTCAGCCGCTTTTTGTACAACATCATGATGAGGGGAAAAGTGCCGATCCCAAGTCGCGGAAAGCGGAAGTATTTTATTTTGATTATTCTAAAAATGAGTCAATTAAAGTCATAGTTAACCTTAAAAATAACACAGTGGAAGATACAATTGTTGCCAGAGGTGTTGCAAATCAACCTTTTTTTACAAGGTCTGAAATTACAGCGGCTTTACAGCTAATTTACGATCATCCACAAATGGGACCAAATTTACGTAAAGCTTATCAGGACGTTACAGGACAAAATTTAGATAATGTTAACAAATTGGATGCGCAAGGTGGCGTTTTCTTCCCTGATATACATACCCCATTGGGTGGGCTTGCATCGGATTGTTTATCAGACCGTTGCATACAACTTTTTATTCCAATCAATGACAAGAATTTCATCGAAACCAGCAATTTGGTGGTTAACCTTTCCAAAGGAGAGGTTCTTTGGGTTAATCAGGGACTAAGTGGCCACACACACTAAATTACTAAAGAGATCTAAAAATGATAATGATGAGTCGTAAATATTTAATTATATTAGGATTTAGTGTCCTTTATTGCCTATCTCTAGGCGCTGCCTATGCCGGATCATGTGTTTTTCCGTCACCAAACTCTCTCGATTGTACAATGACCAACGGTGCCCGCTGGGAGTTTAACTGGACGAATGATGCCAAGAAAGGGATAGTGCTGAATCAGATTACTTTGACAGCAAAACCTTCTGCGCCCAGGACATTGATTTTGAATCAGGCGTCCTTAGCCCAAGTTCTCGTTTCATATGACAATACTGTGAATAACAGTGCTAATCTCCACTACCTCAGCAACGGGCTTCCTCTAATGCAGTTAAATGATGACAATGATTGTCCTTCGAATCCCGGGGCAAACAGATTGAAGGATAACGGTGTTGGTCCAACGCTGCTATGTCAAGTTTTTATGCCGCGCGGATATGCTTGGCGCGGTACTGGTCAAATTCAGGGAGAACAGCTTGTGATCTTTGGGGTCAGTGCCGTTGCCGGCGATACTTACATCCAGCAGTGGATATTTAGCGATGACGGTGCTATTTTGCCTATGCTTGGTGTAAGCGGCCAAATTGATCCCGCGCATGATTCCACTGCTGGTTATGGCTGGCCAATAGGTGTTTCTGGTTCCACGCGTTATGCCACAAATCGTTTTCATACCTCTTACTGGCGGCTTGATTTTGCCTTAGGTGGCCAAGCTGACGATATGTTTCAACAATTGGATTACTCTACTGACGTCGACGGATATAAACGCAACCAATCAATTACTGATATCACAACTGAAGGACAATTTAATATTTCACCTGAAGGCCAGCGATTTTGGATTGTCAAAGACAAGATCATAAGCAATGCAACTAACGGTCAGAAAATAGCGTTCGAAATTGTGCCTGCTAATACATCGGTGCATCGTGGCACTGACGCTCTAACAGGTAACGATGTGTATATTACTCAGGGTGGTTCAGAAAAAAATTGTGAACAATTCGCATCTCACAATCCAAGCAGTCCTGGTTACCCAAGCAACACGGAATGTGCGGAAGGTTTGCCGCAATTTTTAAATGGAGAGTCTCTCACTGATCCAGTTGCATGGGTCGGCACAACATGGCATCAGGTCCCAAGAGCTGAGGATGAGGCAGACATTCAGATGCACTGGCAAGGCGTTATTCTTGCGCCTCGTGATTTAACCGAAGTGTCTCCATTTAATTAAGCAGGAAAGGCAGTCCAAGATGAGATTATTTAACCCAAAATTAGTTAGAACCAGATTTTTAATTGTTTTTCCATTGCTGCTGATTCTGTTGTTAATGCGCACGCAAAACGCTCATGCCGTTACCACCGAAACTTTGAATTGTTCCAGTGAATACCAGATCGTAAAAACATTTGCAAACCAGACTAAGTGGGAAATGTGTTGGGAGCCCAGGGCTGGCTATGGCTACCGCCTCACACAAGTTATCTTCACTCCGACACACGGTATTCGCCGGAAAGTGCTGGAGTCAATGCATGCAGCACAGTTATTTGTTCCCTATGATGATAATTCTGCTCGCTTTCACGATATAGCCTTTGGTAACAATTTATCAGTGCTTACTAGTGCGGAATGCCCTAATGGAGTATTGCTGACCAATTCATCTCTTTGTTTGACTCATCGTTCAGCGGGATATTCATACAAAAATGTAAGTACTGGAAATTCTAAGCAAAGTGAAAGCTTCGAGGTTTTTGGTTACTTTAGCCTTGGTAATTATTATTACACTTTTAAATATACATTTTTTGATGATGGTTCAATTGAGCCAGCGGTGTTAGCCAGCGGAAGCCTTCAACGTTATAGTGGGACGCAACTTACAGGTTGGCCGGTCGGTAATCAGGTCGCAGTTAACCACAATCACCTTGTTATATGGCGTTTAGATTTTGATCTTGATGGTTCGGCGAATAATTTAGTGGAACAAGTCGAGTTTGGCGGTAGTGGTACAGATAATCGAAACATGGTTGTGAGACCGCTTTCATCAGCGCCTTTAGGACAACCTGCCAAGGAAGTTAAGACCACTAATAATCTCAATAGCATGCGTTTTTGGCGTATCCGCAACACCGCCCAAAACAACAATGATAGTCGTAATATTTCTTATGAAATCGAACCAAGCGTTACAGATTTACTTAGAGCCCCAGAGGATTTTACGCAAAACGACTTGTATCTGACTGAATATCATCCTGGCGAGGATCTTGTTGACACGGGTTTGGTTGGGTTTGTCAATGGTGAAATCGTTAAGGATCCGGTCTTATGGTACGGCGTCAATTTTCATCATGTACCCAGGGGTGAAGACGATATAAAAATGCCTTCGCACTCACAAGGCTTCCGAATTCGACCGCGCGACATTACTACGGCTGTTGCGCCCGCCGGTAATACGCCGCCCGTTGTAACCAACCCTGGAACTCAGAGTAGTGAGTCAAATACGCCTGTGAATTTACAGATTTCTGCAAGTGATGTAAACGGGGATACGTTATCTTATAGCGCAAGCGGTTTACCAACAGGGCTCAGCATTGACAGCGCTACCGGACTGATTAGCGGTACAACCCCGGTTACTCCTGTAAGTGCTAACGTGACCGTGACAGTAAATGATGGTCATCCAGGAGGAAACTCGAGTATTAATTTTTCTTGGATTGTTACAGGTGCGGGTACAGGTACACAAGCTTTTACTAGTCCCGGAGCTATCAATATAAGGGACAAGACTACTGCATTGCCTTATCCGGCTAGCGTTAACATTAATGGGGTATCCGGTGTTGTAACCAAAGTTACTCTGACGCTGAATGGCTTATCGCATTCTTGTGGAAGGGATATAGATATTCTGCTTGTCGGACCAAGTGGTCAAAAGACTATGTTAATGTCTGATGCAGGCAGTTGTTTGCCTATCAACAATGCCAATGTAACGTTTGATTCTGCCGCAACTTCAGTCATACCTGCAACCACGTCGATTACAACAGGAACATATCAACCTGCAAATTACGCGATTGGAGGAAGTGATATTTTTCCAGCGCCTGCTCCGACCTCCACGACTCCTTATCCGGCAAACCTGGCAGTGTTTAACGGGATATCCCCGAATGGTGCCTGGAATGTATACGTTGTGGATGATACTGGTGGTGATGTCGGTCAAATTGCAAACGGGCTAACTTTGAATATCACCACGGTGCCACCAGGTCCAAATGCTTCGCCAGTGATCGTAAAGCCAGGTACACAAAACAGCCCGCTCAATACAAATGTAAACCTACAAGTCAGTGCAAGCGATGCTAACGGAGATACTTTAAGCTATAGTGCAACTGGATTGCCTACAGGTCTAAGTATCGATAGCGCTACCGGTATTATTAGCGGGACTACTCCATCCTCTGCTGTAACTAAAACGGTAACTATCACTGTCAGCGATGGACATCCAGGTGGTATTTCAAACACTAGTTTTGATTGGGTTGTTACAGCTGGTGCACCAGGAGTCCAAACATTTTCAAACCCTGCCGGTGTTACTATCAGGGATTTAAACACAGCTAATCCATATCCAGTAACCATCAATGTTTCCGGGATTTCTGAAAATATTGATAATGTTACAGTTACTCTTAATGGGTTAACCCATACCTGTGGACGAGATATCGATATTATTCTCGTTGGCCCAGGAGGTCAGAGGGCAATGCTTATGTCAGATGCAGGTGCCTGTTTAGCTATAAATAATGCCAATGTGACATTTGATGCCGCCTCAGCACTAACTTTGCCTCAGAGTTCCGCAATAACTACGGGTAAATACCGGGCAGTGGATTATGCTGTGGGACCTGTGGATAAGTTTCCGGCACCGGGTCCTGTGGCACCGTTTACTGCAGATCTCACGGTATTTAATGGAACATCTCCGAATGGAAACTGGAATCTGTATGTGTATGATGATGCAGGTGGGGATAGCGGTCAAATTGTTAACGGAGTCAGCTTAACAATTACACCGGAGCCGCCTCTCGATAATATTCCTCCAACAGTTAGCGCAAATACACCTGCTAATGGCGCAAATGATATTGCTGTGGCAACGTCGGTGACTGCCATTTTCAGCGAGCAAATGACTCCGGAATCAGTTTCAACGTCATCCTTTACGTTACAAGGTCCAAATGGATTAGTTTCAGCAACGGTTAACTATAACGAGGCTAACTTTACAGCTAGATTAATGCCAAAAAATGATTTGGCACCTAATACTACCTATACGGCAACTTTAATAAGTGGTGCAAATGGTGTTAAAGATATAGTTGGCAATGTCCTGCAGGCTGATGTGAGCTGGACGTTTACTACCGTAGCCAGCGAAACAGTGCCGCCAACTGTTAATGTGAAAACTCCTGCAGACGCGGCTAATGGAATCGCTTTGAATATCGATGTTACTGCAGTGTTCAGTGAATCTATGGCTTCGACTTCAATTGCGAATTCAACGTTCACGTTAAGCGGTCCGAATGGTTTGATTCCTGTAACGGTTAGTTATAACGATTCAAATTTTACGGCTAAACTTACGCCAAAAAACGAGTTAGCGAACAACACCCTCTATACAGCAACTATAAAAAGTGGAGCGGATGGTGTTAAAGATTTAGCGGGTAATGCATTGCAAAATGATGTGAGTTGGACTTTCACTACAGTAAGAAGTGAAATAATACCTCCTATTATTAATGTAAAAACGCCAGCTGACGCTGCTACCGGAATTGCTTTGAACACCGATGTTAACGTGGTGTTCAGTGAGTCTATGGCTCCGTCTTCAATTTCAAACGCAACGTTTATGTTAAATGGCCCGAATGGCGTAGTGCCAGCAGTAGTAAGTTATGATGCAGCAAGTTTTACGGCAAAATTGATACCGGAAAATCCACTTACACCCGATACTTCATATTCAACTACTGTAAAAGGTGGGGTAAGCGGAGTAAAAGATCTTGCTGGAAATGAATTGCAAAATGATGTTACTTGGACTTTTATAACCAAATCACCCGAGCCACAAGTTCACGTCTATTCTGCTCCTGGTGCCATTACGATAGCGGATTTGGCTAAAGCCGATCCTTACCCCGCGAACATTAACGTAACTGGTTTGTCAGGAAATATCAGTAAAGTAGCAGTCGCTCTAAACGGGTTATCCCATACTTATCCAGCTGATATTGACATATTGCTCGTTGGCCCAGGTGATCGTAAAGCCATGTTGATGTCTGATGCTGGCGGCGGAGCGGATATAAATGGTTTCGATATTACTTTCGACTCAACGGCTGCTTCAGCTTTACCACTGAATGGTGCTATTAGCGCAGGTTTATATAAACCAACAAATTATGATTCTGGACCGACCGATAACTTTCCTGCTCCCGGTCCAGCAGATCCATATCCTGCTGATTTGACAGTTTTCAACGGAATATCCCCGAATGGTAACTGGAGCGTCTATTTTCTTGATGATGCAGGAAATGATGCAGGACAAATCTTGAATGGAATTACGCTTACGATCACGCTAGCTGCTTCGGGTGATACAACGAGACCCACAATTGTTTCGAAATCGCCGGTAGATGGTGCGACAAATATAGGCGTGGGTAGTAGTTTGACTACCGTATTTAGTGAGGCAATGACATCTGCGTCAATATCAGCTTCATCTTTTACTCTTCAAGGGCCGAACGGGTTGATACCTGCTTCAGTTTCTTTTAACTCTTCGAACCTGACAGCAACTTTAACGCCATCTAGCGTACTTGAAGCTAACACGACTTATACTGCAACGGTTAAGGGTGGAACGGATGGAACTAAAGATCTATCTGGTAACGAATTGTTAGCTGATGTGAGTTGGAGTTTTACTACTCTTGCAAGCCAATTAGGAACGCAGACATTTTCAGCTCCTGCCAGTATCGCGCTAAATGACAAATCGACCGCATCACCCTACCCAATTCCCATAAATGTGAGCGGTTTGACCGGAACTGTGAGTAAAGTCAGCTTAACCTTGAATGGTTTGACACATGCTTATCCAGCAGATATCGATATATTACTGGAAGGTCCATCTGGTCAAAAAGCCTTGCTTATGTCGGACGCTGGGGGCGGGGCTGATGTTAATAATATAGTATTGTCTTTTGATGCGGCATCTATTTTAGCGTTACCTGAGAACGATACACTTGTATCAGGCGCATATTTGCCGGGAAATTTCTCAAATGGAACACCTGATAGTTTTCTTTCTCCAGCTCCGTCGGCTCCCTATGTAACGGATCTTAATATTTTTAACGAAACATCGCCTAATGGAACTTGGAATTTATATATCATTGATGAGGTTGGTGGTGATGATGGCGAAATCTCGGGTGGAGTTGCCTTAACCATAACCACTAATTAAAGTCTTCTTTTTTAGGTAAAAAACTTTGGTGAGCGCCAGTAGATAATTAACTACGCTGCTCACCAAGTTTATTTTTAGACAATCAGTAAGCATGACCAAATTGATTGCAATACTCATATCATGTGTAGGAGATTGCACCAGAATAGGCTCACATAGCAAAATTAGTGTTTATTGCTCATTTTAAATCGCCGTTTTAAGATGAATGCTCGCACTTGGCCTTCTAATTAAACAATTCCAGTAAACGCTTTAAATGGTAGTCTTGTAATAAGTTACCTCTCTTTAAGTTAACCTATTTATTGAGTTTCAAATTTTTCAGCTATAAAATCAACAGCCAAAACTATATAGGAATAAGTTTTTAGCAATCAATACTTAAAAAGTTTTTAGTAGATTTTCTGATATTTTTAACCAATAAATATCATAAATACTTATGTTATTTCGCTAGTTTATATTTATTAGGTTAAATATTTTACATCTGGCGAAAAACGAATCAAAAAATATTATTAGTTACCAGCAATTTATGGTTAAACCTTATAAATAATGTTTCAATTCAAGACGATTTTATTTTTGTTGCCTTATAAAAGGAATGATGACGTTTTGATATTATAAGTTATGGTCAGATCATCGGTTAGCATCATAAGTTTTGTTTGATGTTTTCTTTAAATGAACGGTCGATGATACAAACATGAATGGGGATTATGGTGTGAATGATTTAAAACTCAATTTAACAAAATTGCAACAAGAGGTAAAAAATAAATTAAATCATATTATCTCTGCCGCTAATCCGGGGATTAATGATGCCATTTCTCCTCTTGCCGATGACCTTCTGCATGTACTTGAATTGCAAAACGAAGAGTTATTGCAGATTAAAGTTGCCTTAGAGAAAGCCAAGGCTCGTTATGTTGATTTGTACGAATTTGCTCCTGTCAGCTATCTCACGTTAGGTGAAGAAGGCATCATCCAGGATATCAATACCACAGCGTTAAGTTTGCTCGGCAAAAAACGTAGTGAAGTTGTTAACCAGAGTTTTTCCGATTTTATTTCTAAAGATTTTAGGCATCTTTGGGACTCACATTTTCAAAGGGCAAAAAACACATCTATAAAGTATGGATGTGAACTTCCTATTCAGTTAAACGCGTCAAATCTTTACGTTCACCTTGATTGCTTATTTATTGAGGATGAATTGTCAGCGTCAAACATGAAAATAACATTAACCGATATTACCGAGCGCAAGCTTACGGAAGTAGAGCTTCGAATAGCATCCGCCGCTTTTGAAACGCGGGAAGCCATTATTGTAGCGGATGCAGATAAAAATATATTACGGACTAATAAAGCATTCACGCATATTACGGGGTACGGCGCTGAAGAAGCAAAAAAATTTACTTTTTTCAAACCTGACCAACATAATTCAACGAGTTTTCGGGAAATATGGGCACATATAACAGAATGTGGCTATTGGAAAGGTGAGCTTTGGGTTCTTCATAAAAACAATGAACCTTTCTTGATCAGTATTTGCATATCTGCCATAAAAGATAATGACAATCGGATTAGCAATTATGTCGGTGTATTTAATGATATTACCGAAAACAAACGATTAGAGGAAAAATTTACCGAATTACATCGTGATTTTAATGCTTTTCTAGATAACGCCAGTGACTTTATTTACTACAAGGATGCAAAAGGCCGATTCCGCTTTTGCAGTAATTCGTTAGCAAAAATTGCCGGATGTCACAAATGGCAAGATATGGTGAATAAAGATTTGTTTGAATTATTTTCCAAGGATGTAGCTGAACTATACCGTGCAAGCGAATTGACTGTTTATCAAGAAGGCAAACCACTGCTAAATAATCTGGAGCCCTACTACGATGAAAGGGGTAATAAGCGATGGGTAAGCACAAGTAAGTGGCCGCAATATGACAGCGCTGGAGAGATCATTGGTATTTTCGGTATCAGCCGTGATGTAACTGATCAAAAATTTATGGAGGATGCGCTCAAGGAGAGTGAAGCGCGTTATCGGCATTTACTGGAAAATCAGACTGAAATTATCTGCCGTTTTGAGGCAGGAGGTACGATTCTTTACGCCAACGAATCCTTTTGCCGTTTATCTGGTATGTCCAGAGAAGCGCTCGTAGGTCATAAATGGCTTTCGCTTATCGATCCGGAAGATTTGCCGATAGTTAATGAAAAACTAAGTGCACTAAACCCAACTAATCCTATTTGTACTATTGAGAGCCGTTTTATCGATAAAGGTGGCGATATACGATGGGGACAGTTTGTTAATCAAGCTTTTTTCGATACCCAAGGAAATTTAGTGGAAATGCAAACGGTTGGCAGAGATATTACTGAACAAAAGCGCGCTGAAGAAGCTTTACGCATAGCTGCTGTTGCTTTCGAGGCACAAGAAGGTATTCTCGTCACCGACATGAATAAAGTCATATTGCAGGTTAACAAGGCATTTACCCAAATAAGTGGATATAGTGCAGAACATGTGATCGGTAAAACCCCGGTTATTCTGCATTCTGGAATGCATGACAGAGAGTTTTATGATGCTGTCCAAGAAACAGTTGTCCTTGATGGCTATTGGCAAGGTGAAACTTGGGATAGGCGTAAGGATGGAGATGTATTTCCTGTTCTGCAAACCATTACTGCTGTCCGTAATGAGTGCGGGGATATCAGTCATTTTGTTTGGACGATGATCGATATTACAGCACAGAAGCATGCCGAAAAAGTACTCATGGATACCCGCAATCGATTAGAGAACCAAGTGGTGACTTCAAGTAAAGAGATTGAACGTATCAAATCAGAAACTGAAGAAATTAACACCGCGCTCAGCGTTTTGCTGAGGCATCGTGAGATGGATAAATCTGAGGCTCAGTTAGCGTTTTCATTAGAGGTTGAGTCTACTGTCTTGCCACTATTGAATAAGTTAAAAGTTGTGAGCAAAGGCAGGCATCAATCTACGCGAATTATCAACATTATGGAGAGCAACCTTAAGCTGTTGGCGAAATCTTATGGAAATGCGGCAAGTCTTGCTGCGGTCTTTCAACAGTTAACCCCAGTTGAAAAGCAGGTGGCCTCAATGGTTAGGCAAGGCCTCTCCACCAAAGCGATAGCTACGGCCTTAAGTTGTTCAAAGGGAACTGTTGATATTCATCGTAAACATATCCGTAAAAAATTAAACTTGGATGGCAAAACAACTAATCTCTATAGTTACCTCCAGTCTTTAACCTGATTAAGTCAACATTCTTTAGTAAAGAAATAGGTATTTTTTATACCTATTCCATACCCATTTATACTCCATTTTATAAGATTGTATTTTGCTCTGTAAAAACAGAGAATAACATCGTGAGTGAAAGGTTAGTGTTTTGTTAAGATTTATATAAAGTTGAATACGCGGTTATTTAGTTAGGTATGACGTAAAAGGTAAATGAAAGCCACGGAAGATATAAACCTTTTATAAAAACTTATTGAATATTTTTAAATTTATCATAAGGATTTTTATGAAAAATATCGACCAATTAGAATATCAGCCTGTTCTTATTACAAGAGAGAATTTGTCACCACAAAAACAAAGTTCTTTATGGGCAAATTTGAAAAATTCTTCCTTTTTATCAAATATATCTGAAGAAGCTACAAACGCGCTTCTGGAAAAAGGCAAAATAGTAACTTATCCAAAGAATACAATTATTATTTCCGAGGGAAGTGCGGGTAACGCTTTCTATATCGTTCTTACCGGCAAGGTTCGGGTTTATGCCAGCGGGTATGAGAATGACAAAGAGGTTACTCTACTTATCCAAGAAGCAGGGTCAACATTCGGCGAAATTTCCCTGTTGACTGATGAAGCGAGATCGGCTTCCGTTGTCGCTTTAGAAAAAACAGTTTGTAAAGTGATTTCAAAAGACCATTTTATTTCCTGGTTAATTCGATATCCGAATGCCGCCATCAATGTGTTAGGAATTTTATCTCTAAAAATTAAACAGTTGACTGATAAAGTCAGACAAATGGCGTTGTTAAATGTGTACGAGAGAATAGTTAATATTTTAAAGGAATTGGCAGTTGATGAAGGTAATATAAGCGTGATTCATAACCGCCCAACACAACAGGATTTAGCTTCAATGGTAGGTGCATCCAGGGAGATGGTAGGCAAAATTATGCATGATCTCTTAAAGGGGGGCTATATACAACAATCAGTAAATAAGTCACTCATCATTAATAAAAAGCTTCCAGTTTCTTGGTAAAAAATATTATGATAAAGCAACTACAATTAGTTTTTTAAGATAAAGATTACTGTTTATTTGTTAAAGGAGCTTAGTTAAGCCGTTAGAGAAGCAATTGTGTCCTAATACTGCGTATTAATTGGTCGTTTTATGATATGTAGATTGTATTAGAACTTGAAATTGGGGTTATCTAGTGACGCTGAAACTATTTGAATGCCTACCATAAAATTTAAGATACTGTATTTTTGTAGATAATCCAAAAATTGATAGTTTAATTCCCATTTCCCGCCATAAACTGATTCCGCAAAAAGCTCAATTACTTAGACAATACTTTAGACTGCTTCATAGTGATGTGGAAGTGATTGCGCCCATATGTTTTTTTGAACAAAACTTAACCTAAGCCACCAGAAAGCATTCCATAAATTTATGGCATCTCAAAGAATTACTCATTCATTTTTAAACATCAAAAAATAATTTTTATGAGATCAATAGTGATGTTTCAGGGTTTATTTACTTAGTTAACCTAATAAATCGGACATATCCATTCTCTACCTATTTTATATCCATTAATACTCTATTTTGAAAGATTGTTTTTTAGTTTAATTGGATTCATTCTTTAATTATCTAAAGTAAATTAAATGCGAATGTGAACTAAAAAATGGCTCCTAACGAACAAGAAGTTGTTCAAAAAATAACTTCAGCCGAATCTCAAAAAGAATTTCTCCGTCAAATTGAGGCGGTTCTACATCTTTTGATGGAAAAACTCAAAGAGCCTAAGATAGATCGATTCCAAGCATCCAGATTAAGTGGAATTCTTGAGATATATATCAAGTTTTTGGTCCAAGCTTCAAACAAAGGCAATAAATTGACGCTTACCGACTACAAATTAACCCCGGTTGAGTTGCAAGTGGCAATCATGGTAAAAGAAGGCCTTGCTACCCAAGATATTGCGAAAAATTTAAATATCTCACCTGGTACAGTAAAAGTGCATCGTAAGCATATACGAAAGAAATTAGGCTTAACAAGTAAGGCAAACAATCTAAAAATGTATTTGATGGCTTGGGGTGAGTAAGATTTTTGAATTAGCTTTCAAGCAATTGTATTTACCACTGGGATTAATTTATATTTTGCTCAAATCTCAGTAACTCACTGGACAAACGGTATGCTTTAAGTACTAAACAGTAGGTTAAAAATATAACCTTTAATGTTTAAGAATGTGGCTCTAACCACATCAGTTCTTTTTTCTAAATTTTAACGTCAAGAAAATTAGATGGTCGATGAGTTCATGCATAAGCAATGCAGAAAGAATAAATGTCGTGCCGGTAATCGTTTGTTTACTCAATGGCTCATGGTTAACTAAATTGCCTAGCATTAAAGCCATTACCGGCGTCATCAGCGAAATTAATGCTACTTTGGTAGCAGCTAGATGGGTAAGTAAATAGTAATAAAGATAAAAACCGATCGTCGTGGCAATGACGCCAAGGTACAAAATTGCATACAGGTTAACCTCGGTTAACCGGCGCGGCCACTGTCCATCCATTAAAGCCCAAGTCGCTAAATAAAGCGGTAAAGCAATGATTAAGCCTCCGGTGACTTGGGTTAAAGCCGGAAGCTTGGCGTCGATGCATTTAATCCAGACCGAACTGATAGTTTGTAACAATGCAGCGAACAAGATGCCAATGATACCTAGTTCAGCATAGTCTCCTAAAGATACCGCAGAACCAAACATAATAGTCAAGCCGTACACACCCAAGCCATTAGCTATCAACTTACTGATCGTCAGGTGTTTTTCCCCTAATAATAAAGTTGCCATCAGGGCGGTTAACAAAGGCACAAGCCCAAATAAAACTGAAATCCATCCCGAGGGGATAAATTGCGCCGCCCAATAGACTGTCACCATTGAGCCGTAAATTTGTAATGATACCGCAAGGTAAGTCGTTAGCGCCTTGCGATGCCAAGGCAAGGGTTTTCGTAATAAAGTTAAAGTTAACAGCATACAAAATGTGCCAATCGTCATCCGGCTGGTGGCGGCAAACAAAAAGCCTGGACCTTCGCCGCTCAATTTTATGGCTAGCGGAGTCGTTGCCCATAACAAGACTACGCTAACGTAAGCGAAGTAGATACGCATCGGCCGTTAATTGATCTTAACTAAAAAAAGGATTCATATCTGGGAATGATTTGGTTTGCCATCAAATACGGTAGCCAACTTTTAAATAAAGATTTAATAAGGTTGTTTAACCAGCCAGTCCTGAAGTTTTTTGACGGCTTCTTTAGTCAAGGTTGAAAATCCAGTTACAGCGCCTTCGGCATCAGGCGAAGGACAAGGTAGTTGCAGAGTAAATTCATTAATGCTTGAATTCGCATTTTTGTTAGCTGATGTCAGGTTTGCAGTAAATGTCATCACTACGTTGGCCTGACCGAGGGCGGTAAATTGCTGTTCAAATGCCAATAAACGAATGGTGAGTGGATGAGTTAAAGCTAAACCGGTGGTATTAAGCAATTGTTCGAATAATTCCGGCGGCGGCGCTAACCAGCGATCCAGGGAATAAAAACGCACTTGGGTGGGCGATGAGTACAGCAAACGGTAACGTATGCGGTTGTCATACAGCCATTTAGGCGCTTCAACAGTAATGATGGTGGGTTGATGCCCATTTTCATTGAAAGACGGGTTAACTACAGACAGCCCTAAATCATGAACCGCTGCCGGTTTTGGAAAAAAACTGCAACCGTTTACAAATAGTGTAAACAGTAAAATTATTATTTTCATTTGGGCTCCTCGAAGCCGGGTTCACCTGGTCCGGGTTCCGATTGTTCAACCACGGATAAGATGGCTTGCGGATTATTTTCCAGGGTGACTGCAATTTTCTTGACCTGGTCTGTGGTGGCTTGAAGTTCGTTAAGTAATTTATTCACTTTAGGCAAAGTTGTGGTGACAAATTCGGCTCCAGCCTGATTACCAGTATCGGCGACCGCGCTGAATTTTTTGCTGAACGATTTAGCCTCTCTACTTAAGCTTTTCAGGTCTGCGGCTAAAGTGTCGATGTTTTTCAGTGTCCGTTTGGCGTCTTTGGTTAACGAAGGCACTTCGGCAAGTGCCGTATCAACCCGTTGTTGCAAGTTATTCAATTTGTCGCTTAACGTCTTAAGGTTAACCAGTATACCGACAATATTTTTTTCATTTTCCTCATTTAACAAAGAGTTTAACCGCAGCATTAAGTGATCGGCTTTTTTGAGCAGCTCATCACCTGAATCCAGCAACCTGTCGGTAGTGGATGGCGTTAATGGTATGCGGTTTTCTATATTGTCGTCCCCAGGCGAGAGCTTTTCATTAATTTTACCGGAATCAGAAAGCTCCAGTTGGGTTAACCCGGTCACCCCTTTTAAATGTAGCGTCGCGTATACGCCTTTCGTGAGTACGATATTTTTATCGACTTCAATCTTGATCAAGATAATATCCGAATTCTTTGGATCGAATTGAATGTTCAATACTTTGCCGACCGCTATGCCCCGGTAAAACACGGTTGACTCTGGGTTTAACCCGGTAACCGCAGCCTGTGTCGAGATTGTATAAATATCGCGTTGCCGATCGAGATGTCCCAGCCAATAAATCACTGTCGTGGTTGCGGCGACGAGAATGGCTATAAATAGCCCTGAAAACAAGGCTCGATTATTTCTACCCATGGTTTTTTTGTCCTTGTTGATACTGAAACACACGTTGGGCGCGTTGGTTATGGAAAAACCGCTGCACAAACGGATGCGGATTAGCCATCACATTAGCAAGCGTACCGAAAGCCACGAGTTGCTGGTCGGCTAAGACCGCAACCTGGGTGCATAAATCCCGCAATATATCTAAATCGTGCGTCACGAGTACCACGGTAAATTTAAGGTCGGAATGCAAATCATAGAGTAAGTCGACAAAATCCTGGCTGGAAATGGGATCAAGTCCTGATGTCGGTTCGTCAAGCAACAGCAAGCTCGGCTCCAGAATTAAAGTGCGTGCAAGGGCAACGCGTTTGGTCATGCCGCCAGACAGGTCCGCCGGTTTTAATTCGGCATCCTTGACGGATAAGCCCACATTTTCCAGCTTCATCAGCACCAACCGCCTGATAAATTCCTCGTCATCCACGCCGAGTTCACGTAAAGGAAAAGCAATGTTTTCAAATACGTCCAGCACACTAAACAAAGCGCCTTTTTGAAAAAGTACGCCACAATGGTTGCGTAAGCGTTGCCCGTGGCTGCTAGACATTTTTTTCAACGACTCGCCCATGACAAATATTTCACCTTCACTGGGTATTTGCAAGCCTATGATTTCTCTTAATAACACGGTTTTTCCACAGCCAGACGCGCCCACCAAGCCGAGTATTTCACCTTGCGGCAAGGCAAGATTGATGTCTTTATGGATAACCTTGTCGCCAAAACGAGTCCAGATGTGTTCCATGCGGATGGCAAAGTTTTGGTTCATGGCATTCCCACATCCATGAAGAGGATCGCAAACAAAGCATCCACCATGATGACGATAGTGATCGCCGCAACCACGGAGTTTGTTGTCTCGTTGCCCAAGCTTTCGGTGTTGGGTTTAATCCGAAAACCGAAATGGCAAGCTATCAGTGCAATCATCAGTCCAAAGGCCGCGCTTTTTCCCAAGCCGATAAAAACGTTTAGCAGAGGCACCGCGTCGGGGAGTTTTATAATAAATTGCTGATAACTAATGTCCAAGGTATTTTGTGCTGAGAACATGCCGCCAATCAAGGCTGCCGCGCTTGTCCAAATGCTTAACAATGGCATTGATATCACTAGGGCTATGACTTTAGGTAAAATTAGGCGCAAGGAATGCGAAATTCCCATGGCCGAGAGCGCATCCAACTCTTCAGTTACGCGCATAATACCTATTTGCGCCGTCATCGCCGAGCCGGACCGCCCAGCCACCAGAATTGCCGCAAGCAAAGGACCCAACTCGCGGATTACACTTAACCCTAAGATATCAATAATATATATTTCCGCGCCGAACAGTTTTAGTTGTAAAGCGGACAAATAGCTCAATACGATACCAATTAGAAAGCCTACCAATGCGGTTATGCCTAAAGCCCTGACTCCGGCATCATAAATGGTGATGGATATATCAGGCCAGGGAATATCCTTTGGGGAGCTTAAAAGATGAATTAAATCTAATGAAAATTGCCCCAGAATAGTAATAAAGCTCAATAGTTGCCCGGCAGATTCCAACAGCGTTTTTGAGAGATAAACAGCCAGCTGTTCGAAGGAAAAGCTGGTTGTTTTAAGTTCTGGGACTGTTTGCGATCGCCACTTGCTAAACAATCGCTGATGCTCTGGTTTGATTTCCAATCCACTGGGTAATTGATGTCCCCATGTTTGCCACAGCAATAATGCCATCGCATTATCCAGCGTATATATGGTATTTAAATTCCAGGACAAAGCGTTACCGCTGGCGATTTTTTGTTGGTTTAATTTAAATAACTGCGAACGAATTGTCGATAGGTTACTTATTGTCCATTGCCCTGAGAGCTTTATGCAAAATCGACCATTGCCCTGACTTTCTATATCCAGTATCGGTATTGTTTGTGAGTCGCTATTAATTTCACCCATGATCAAATTGTTAACAGCATAAGGTAAGGTCGCTCAAATTATCCTCTTCTCGTCATAAAGAGTAAAAATTTTATTATAGTGATAAGCAAGCTACGCTGTTTTTTAAAAATTATTGAAAATCTTATAAATAAGAATATTCGCTACTTGAGCAGATGAAGAATTTATAGGAATTTCAACTTAACTGACAAGAAAAAGAAAATGGTGAACTGATATGCTGTATGCTTAATCTGTTAACCAAATCTAGTGACTTACTATTAAGTCACTAGATTAAGGTATTTTTTTCCAAGCTAGAACAAGATAATTAACATTTGATAAAAAAGTAGTCCTCATGAAGGAACGATGCCGCTTCAACGGAGCTAGTCTTATGATTTTAATAACCATCTTCAAGCATGTAATAAATCACGTCGTATAAAAGAGTCAATGGAACGTTTTGACGGGCAGAAAAAGTTTAATCAATATAATTTTTTTCAAATGAAAGTGTAAGTTTTTATTTAATCTAACTGTAATAAAACTATTTTATAGTGACGGGCGCACCAATAAGCAACTCATTGTAGCCGGAGGTTATTTGTGAAAATTACAGCGACAAGAGTTAAAAAGGAGGTCATCAAAGACATACCCTGTCAATTTGCAGAGATGGAAGCTGAGCTATCTGAACCACAGGTCAAAAATGATTCTTTTTTAGCAAATGTTCCCAAAGAAGCATTAGCTGCGTTAGTCGCTAAAGCAAAAACAGTAACGTATAACAAGCATTCAATCATTGTTTCCGAGGGAAACGGAGGAAATTCATTATTTATAATCCTCTCGGGCAGGGTAAGAGTGTTTAGCACTGATGATAACAGTGACAAAGAAATAACCTTGCTAATACAGCACCCTGGTTCTTGTTTTGGCGAGATTTCCATGCTTTGCAGCGATCACAGGTCAGCATCTGTAATCGCATTAGAAAAAACGACTTGCACTGTCATTGCAAAAAATGATTTTTTAAATTGGCTTAGAGACTATCCTGATATGGCCATTAGCTTACTTGAAGCGTTATCGGAAAAAATCACGCGGTTAACCGATAAAGTCAGGCAAATGGCTTTGTTGAACGTTTACGAACGGACAGTCTATGTTTTAAAGGAGTTGGCGATCGTTGAAGGGAATATTAGCGTAATACACAACAAGCCAAGCCATCAAGATTTAGCATCCATGGTTGGCGCATCAAGAGAAATGGTAGGTAAAATAATGCATGATCTCGCCAAAGGTGGGTATGTCAAAGCTGAAAGCAAGACACTGGTCATTAATAAGAAACTCCCATCCTCCTGGTAATTGAGGCAGTAAGCCATTGCAATCAAAAATTCAGTTCAAAGTACCGTTGTATTTATTAATATGAATTTTAAAATCTCAATTGTTAGTAGGGGTGTATGGATTTTATAAAATTCCATAATCCATAGGATAATGAAAGATGCCGGTCTGAATTTCTACAAACTTAACTAGGCTCTGAACCAACCCCCATTTAGAATAGTCATAACGCAAAAATTTTTTCGATAATATGACTAATAAATTATATCTGCTGTTGACGCTGTTTGTTTTAGGGTTAATCGCAGTTGCTTTTTACTATGCGCCAAGCCGCTTTGAAAAAGCTGGAATCAATCCGCCTGAGAGTGTTTATACCCGTGCTGTTGGCGATACTTCAAAGATTGAATCGCCTTGTCCAAACGATCATCCAGAATGGCGGAGCATGCAATATATCGATGGCGTGGACATAGCAGCTTCATATGCATGTGAACCGGACAATCCATTTGATGTCGCCGTCTCGGTGGTCGGTGCCAACAACGTTTCAATGTCGACCTTAATGCAATCCAATTTCGCGCAAGACGCCTTGGTAATGGGGGAGGATATCGATAAAGACGGCGACCCGGATGTCATTCATTTGAAACTTGAAGTTGTCGAATTCAATGGCTCGAGTCCGGATGGAGACTATTTAATCAATACCTTTAACATTGCGCCCGGAATTCAACCCGGATTATGGGCGTTTGCCCCAAAATCGAGCGGCATGGCGCTGAAAAATTTCAGTTCCCGCGAGGCGAGGCCATTTTTGCGGGCGCCTTCCCCCACCATTAGGGTTGAGCAAGGTGATAAAGTGTATGTCACGCTGGAGAATACGCATTACCTGCCGCACACCATCCACCTGCACGGCGTCGATCATCCTTGGCAAAATTCTAAAGGGGAAGATAATGATGGCATGGAAGAGCATCCCGTTTTTCCCGGCAAAAGTCACACCTATGAAATCCAACCCCGTCATGCCGGCACCATGCTCTACCACTGCCATGTGCAGACCGCCCAACACATGATGATGGGCTTGATGGGGATGTTTGTGGTTGAAGAAAACCAGCCCAACAATTGGGTGCAAACCTTCAATATCGGGGCAGGGCAGGTGCGCCACCCTTCGGTCGCCGTAAAAAATGCTTATAATCAGGAATACGATTTGGTTTATCAATCGATTGATAAAAGACTTGCCAATATTATCCAGTCGGCAATCGATCCAAGGTTGATTTCGAAAAACATGAGCCGCGATTACAACATGACGGAATCTTTCGAGAATTATTTTCTGCTGAACGGACGCTCGTTTCCTTATACCTTGCGAGATTCCATCATTGTTGCCAATAACAATGAAGCAATCAAACTGCGTGTCGCCAATTTACAGCGTGCCTTGGTTGCATTGCATATACACGGTCACAAGGCCACCATTACCGCAACAGATGGCGTAGATGTGCCGGCCATTTCCCAAACAACCCGTGACGTCATTGATATCGCCAACGCGCAACGACTGGATATCAACTTGCAGACCAGCAATGATGGTTTGCACAGTTACGGTCCCGGCATTTGGATGTTTCATGATCATGTTCCGACCGGTACCACGACAGATGGTATGGAACCGGGCGGCAATATGGCATTGATGGTCTACAAACCGTTGCTTGACGACAAAGGCATGCCGAAAATGCACGAAGAAATGCTGGCCGAGGTTTTCGACAAGGACTATTACGCGAAGAAGCAGCCGCTCTGGCAACAGGGCGGTTACGCCAAAGTTTTTGGGGATGTCGGCCAGATAACGCCTGATTTGGTTAAGATTATTGCGTTCGGCCTGTTGGTTGGGCTGGTGATTGCTTTGGCTATCTTGTTGTTTCAGGTTAACAGACGGAAGCAAAAATCATGAGTTTATTATCCGGACTTAACCTAACGGCTGCTATTGCAATTTGGGTTATTTTCAAACGCATCGCCAGGAAAATCCTTCTTACTTTCATACTGGTTGCAACGGGAACGTCTCCGGCAATCGCCATGATGGAGCATGGCGGAATGAAGATGGACGAAACCGGCATGATCATGAATGACAATACAGACCGATTACCGCGCGATTGCCAGAAAATATCCAAGGATGTCGATATTACGATCCGCGCGGGGCACAAGCATGCGGAAAAATTTAACGGCAAAATGTTTGCTTTTGATAATCAGCAGTGGGATGTTCCCGCATGTGCTCGAGTTAACATTACGTTTATCAATGATGACGATATTAGGCATCAGTTAATGATCCACGGCTTGCCCGGCTATCTGTATCCGGAAGGCATGTTCCATCTTGAGTTGTACGGTAAGGGCCAGCTCCAGGCTTCGTTGATTGTGCCGAGCATGAAGAAAACCTATCTGGTGCATTGTGAATTGCCCCAGCATATGGAAAAGGGTATGAAAGCGCAGCTTAAAGTGGACGGAGGCGATAAAGATTTACCCAGTATTCCGGGCTTGACTGAACCCGTCAGGGCGGATAGCTATCCAGTCGATTGGACGGCATCAACCATAGCAATCATGTTAGTCTGCGCGTTAGTGGGTTATATTCTGGTTCAAATTTTCGTAAAAAAACTTCATAAACGTTGGGATGTTTAAGCACCAAACCTCACGGTTAAGATTTTTGAAATCTTAACCGGCTGTGATCCCTAACCTTATTTATTAATGAAAAAATAACAGAAAAACCGCAAGGTTAAATGGGCATAACCAGTCATCAAGACTGGTTATGCAGTGATAAAATTACCTTAAGAAAAAATCGCTTAAAAATCAATAGCGCCTCAACATGGCGGGAATGTTAAGCCGTCCACCGGAAACGGTATTGTTGGCAAAATCAGGCGTGGGTTCGGCGCTGTGTAAGAGTGCGTGTTTGATTTTGCCCGCTTTGCTGTGCGGACGGAAATGCGCATACATCGCTACCGCCCCGGTAACGAAAGGCGCGGCCATGGAGGTGCCGGTATCGGTTCCATATATTTGTCCGAAGTCAAATAAAAGCGGGATAGTAGACATGATTTCCTCACCCGGCGCGGCGATGTCCACCGATTTGCTCCCGAAATTGGAAAAAAACCAGCGTTGCCCAAATTGATTCAATGCCGCTACCGAAATGATGTTGTGATTATTGTAACTGGCTGGATAGAGTGGGTTAACATCATTATCCGTGCCATCGTTACCCGCCGCCGCGACAAACAAAATGTTGGCTTTTTCCGCGCGTTTGATTGCATCTATCATGGCTTTGGAATAACCGCCGCCGCCCCAGGAATTATTGGTGGCGACAATGTTAAGTTTTTGACGGAGTTTAAGATCGGTAATATAGTCGATGGCTTTAATAGCATTAACCGTATCGCCGCCGTCGAAGTCCATAAATTTGGCGGAAATCAGTTTCGCTTTCCAGCATACGCCCGCCACGCCGACGCCGTTATCGCCTGCGGCAGAGATTACTCCGGCAATATGGGTGCCGTGAAACGAAACAAACGGGCCGTCGTTAATGCTGTTATCGTTGTTATAGAAATCCCAGCCATTCACATCGTCGATGTAGCCGTTGCCGTCGTTATCGATGCCGTCCTCCGGGTCGAATTTATTCCGCCAGATGCTTGCAGTTAAATCGGGATGGTCGGTCATGATGCCTTCGTCAATCACCCCGACATAAACGTCGCTGCAATCGAGCGGTCGCCGCAGCCGCTGCCAAACTTCCGCGGCTTGCGAGCCGTAAGGATTGGCGGGCTGGCTTAGGTCGCCGTACATGCCCCACATGTCGCCGCTTTGGAAAAATTCGTCGTCCGGGTAAGGCGTGGGATGGGAGTTTGGCAGATGATGCAATACCCAGTTCGGTTCAGCATACTCCACAGCCGGGTCTTGTTGGATTTGGTCGATGGCTGCCGCCATTTTGTTAACGTTATCCGCACCATCAGGCAGTTGCGCCAAAACGAGGTCGCCTTTGCCGTCAACGCGCTGTTTTTGCCGTTTTACAAACTTGACATGCGCCCTTCTTAGCGGCGATCCGGCATCCCTTACCTTTGCCGCCGTATCGACGTTAGCGCGGTATTGCACCACAAGCTGGCCGGGTTTAAAGCGCGCGCCGTGCTGCACCGCCGTAGCCATCTCGTTTTCAATTGGGCTGGCGGCTTGGGCCATCAAAGAGGCGCAAAGACCGGTAAGGATCAAAAGAGGGGTGCAAAGCGAGAATAAATTATTTTTTGACATAGTGTTAACCTGCTGAAATACCGTTTTTATTATTAGGTTGTTAACCTTGGTTAAGTAAAGAGCCGCTCTCAAAACCTAAAACAACCCGGGCAAATATCGCACCCGGGTTGCATAGAACGCCGCCGCTTGCGCGGGCAGAACACCCGTCAAGCGCTTGCGCTCGGCGGTTTACGCCTTAGCCGTTGATCCAAGTGTGATCAATGACTGGATCTGGATGCTCTTCAACGCCTTCCTGGCCGCAAGCGGTTTCCAGTTCATAGTTTTCCGCACCGTTAGAAGTTTTCTTGCCGGTACCCGTGTTTTGGTTATCAGGCGTTTTAAATACCGCGACACAGTATTTACCGCCAACCGCCGGAATGCCGCCAACTTCCCTCTCTGCGCTTGGTATACCGTCATCGTCAAGCGGATCGCCGGCAGGGGTAGTCCAATTCACGCAGGCAGAGCCGTTCCATTTGGCTATCATCACATTCAGCCGAGGTTTGGCTTCGGGGAACGTGTCCATAATGGAAGCGTGTGCATGATCGACGTTTACGCCCGCAATCGGAGTGCCGCAACTGACACGGAATAGGTCCACGGCCAGTGGGCTACTACCCAGGCTGCCTTCAATACCGTGTAAAGGTTTAACATCTCCGGCAAACGCGGATGTGGTTAACAACGCCATGGAGGCTGCCAGAACAGTTTTTTTGATACTCATGTGTAAAACTCCTAATAGTATCGTTCGTAAGAACGGTGTTTTGATTAAAGATAAAACGCAGCTTGCTCACGCCATTGATCCGCTGCTTGCAATCGGCATGTTAACGCCGCCGATTACAACTCTGAAATACCAAACCGTTACAGGCGGTTTGGTATTTCGCTGCCGGTTTCCATTCCGGCAGATTTACGGGATTACCCCGTAAATTTTTGTGATTGTCCGTACTTCGACTGGCTCAGTACGAACGGTATTCTAATAATTTAGGTATACCAATTAACCGTTCGTGCTGAGCCAGTCGAAGCATGAACGGATATGCCTCTAGCTTCAGCCTAGTAACACCCGCACCCCCCGCCCTGCGCTGCATTGCCGCCCGCCGCCGCTTCCCTGCTGCCATAGTTGTGGGCGCGTAAGGCGCTTTGCAAGGGATAGGGATCAAGCGCCATCTGCGGCTTGGCGAGGTTGCCGCGTTCCCAGGGTTGCACTGGCGCGCAGGCACATAAGGTTAACAAAATGCAGATGCCGCAAAAGGTTAACAAAAGGTTGGTTAAGGTCATGTTGTTCTCCTTAGTCGTAAGTCAGTTTTAGTCAGCTGAGCTGGGCGGGGTTTAATTCCTGTTCCGCAGAAAAATGGTAATGTCATTTCGAACTTGAGCGAAGCCGAAGGGGACGACTGCAAGGATGCAGGAGGTAGAGCAATGCAGGAGCAGTTGCCGAGAAATCTTAAATCCATAGATTCCTCACTTTCGTTCGGTAAGACTAGAGGTGGTTTAGCCAAACTCATCAAAACCCATAACTCCAGGTAAAACTTAACGCTCCGTCGCGGTCGAGCTGGTAGCCGTTGACATTGGTGTACACCGGTTGCAGCCATTCGAAGGCTAAGCGGTTGCCCGTAAACGCGCCAGTGGGAACGGTAGCGCTCAGGCCGAAGCCGACATCAACATATTGGCCGCCGTAGTTGGCGGGGTTGTCCATGGGGAAAGTTGAGTAGCCTTGTTACCTTTGATTGCGTCTTTAAGGTTCGCCTAAACATGCCTGGTAAGCTGCATTATTTAAAGTGCCCGCGCCGATCGGATTACCGTTAGGAGCAAATTGGTCCCAAGTAGTAAATCGAAATTTCGGGCATTGTCTTACTTTAATTTCTTCAAGGCTCAGTGGGGCCGGGAAACTCACCTTCTGTGCGGCCTTGCCAAACGTAATTAACACGGAAAGTTCCTGTCAGCCAATGGGTGATGTCATAGCCGCCCCAGACCGAACTTTCGAACAAGTCGCCCTGTACATAACCAGCATCATTGCTATTTTCCAGCCGTTTAGTGCCGCCCACCTGCGCGCCCCACGACCAAGTATCCGCCTTGCCGGTATAGGTCAGGCTCGGTCTGAAATCCCAGGTGCCGCTGCCCAGTTGCATGCCGTAATGTACATATTGTCCAGGCGTAATATTTCCGGTTGACTTTTGCTTAACTTGCACATCCCCGGTCGGCGCGGTAAAGCCCAGGCTGGCATGGATGTGGTGGTCGGGGCGGTCAAACAGCTTCACCAAAGCGTACATCCCGGTATCGCCGACGCCGCCGGTTTCCTGCTCATGCACCGTTACGCCACCATGATGGCTGCTGATACCTACTTCGGCATTGGGATGGCTGTCGTGCATTGCCATGCTGACAAATTGCGGCATGAGCATTAAGGTCAGCCAGTCCGTCGGCGCGTACATTAAATCCAGCATATGCATGTTCATGGTCATCTCTCGCGGCAGCATGCTGCAACCCTCGAGCTCTTTTGGACAAGCATTGTCGATAACCTGTTGCTGATCAACTGGGTAAGTGCCGTTAAGTAAACTGCCAGCCTGCCAGCCGTGCATATAGCGGTAACCCGCCATCATGTCGCCTGCCTTGCTTAAGGTGTGGCCAAACATAACCCCGGCGGGGACATTAGGATGATCCGCATGGTGATGGGCACCGCTACTGGCGGCGCCTTGGCCGACGGCGGAGAGGTTAACCTTAAGCGCGGCATTCGCCACCCAATAGTCGTAATCGGCAAAACTGTCTTCGCCCCCGCCACCCAACTTTAAACCGCCTTGATGGGTATAGTATTCAAAACCGGTTTCCAGACGAATGCCCTTGGCGAATTCTTTGGCAACCGTTATCCCGCCACTTAACGTGCCGAAACCGGACAAACGCTGGTCGCTGGAGAAATTTTCCGGCGGCTTGGCAACCATGACGTTTGGATAACCAGGAGATTGCGGGTTCGGATTTGTAGCTAGGGTTTTGCCATTGCTAAAAAAATAGGCGCCGTAAAAATCTGCCGCCGATTGCGAGTAATAGCGAATGCGAGGCGTGACCGTCCAGCCCGAACCCACCGGTTGCACCCAATCCGCCTCAAAGGTGTGGGCGTTGATGCCCCAGTCGTCGAGGGCAAAACTATAATCGAAGTGCAGGGCGGCATCCAACGGTGCAACATATTGCACCCAGCCGGTTTGCCAGTGCCATAAATTACGCTGTTCAGGTCGCTGTTCAAGGTAGAAGGCGCCTACAAACTCAGTTGTATTGCCGATGACAGTACTTTGTTTTTCATAAACAGTGCTGTATTTGTAAGGGTTACCCAAATAACCGGTGCTGCGGGTATAACTCATGCCCAGTTTCCACAGCGCATCCCTGTTGACGGCTTGGGTGAGGTTAACATGCGCCGCCCAGTCCTGGCGGGTGCCGCGCACACTGGTGACGCCGGTGGCTTTGTCAAAGCTGACGTTATCAAGGTAACGGTCTTGAATATCCGCCATATATTGCAACATCCGGGTGCATTTTGGCATCGACATCGCTGTTGGTGTAACTCAAGCCGATATCGAGAGCGGTCTGTTTTTGGTTGAAATCAAGGCGACCGCCCAAGTTAACAAAGCGGGATTCGTAATCGGGTTCGGTGGAAATGCCGCCGCCCAGCGACGCCGCCGCATTGTCCCAGTCATAGCTTAAGGTAAAGTCGCCCTGCTGCCGGGTTTCCGGCGAAGCATTGGAAATAAGGTGGACGATGCGATCTTTGACCGGTGTATTTTCACCCGTCTGTGGGTTATAAACTAAATAATAGGGACGCCCTTGATTATCAAACATAGTCAGGCCTGCACCGGCTAACGGCGATGCGCCGGTAATTAACGGATCGCCCTTATCGTTATATCATAGCTGGTGGATAACTCACTGCGCCTGCCGCATTTTCCGCAATGTTTGTCATGGGCGTAGCGCCGCCCCAGGTATCCTGAGTGTAATTGAAAGCAAATTTAACCCGGTCGGTCAGCGTGACCCTGGCGCTGCCGTGCAGGCTATCAACTTCAATCGGATTGCTCGGATTCGGAATTTTATATAACGAATATGCTCCGAAAAGTATTTTGCAACAACGCATTGTTGCTTATTCGCTTACCTTCCTGGTAATGGCTGTACTGGAAGTCCACGCTGTCTTCGTCGGCGGCTTGGACGTTAACAGGCAATAACCCAGGTAAAACTAGCGCGGCGGCGCTGAGCGCTTGGATGGACGATCCATTTCGTTCTGACCATTGCGGTTTGTTAACTGTCATGATTATTCTTTTAGGGTTGGTCAAGTCGATAAGCTTGTTTAACTTTGTATTCATTAATCAAGTAAGTCTGGCTTCATTGCATTCAGCCCAACCATCAGAGTTATGTATAAGCCATTTGCCGCTCTGCTTGTATAAAACCGGATATGCTCAAGGTGAGTTAAGGTCATGCTGTTCTTTTTAGTCGAAAGTTAGTGTTAGCTATCTCTTGTTAACCCTTAAATCCCATAACTCCAGGTAAAGCTCAACGCACCGTCGCGGTCGAGCTGGTAGCCGTTGACATTGGTGTACACCGGTTGCAGCCATTCGAAAGCCAGGCGGTTACCTGCAAATGCGCCGTGTGGGATATTAACGCTCAGACCGAAGCCGACATCCACATAATGGCCGCCATAGTTGGTGGTGTAATCCATCGGCGCGGGGCGGTCAAGGTCGGCAGGATCCAAATTTGGGTCATTATCCTTACGTATCAGGCATGCTTGATGCGCCGCCGCATCGAACACACCGGGGCCGATGGGATTGCCGTTCTCGTCGAATTGACTGTATGTCGTAAAATCAAATTTTGAGCAGTCGTATTGCTTCGCAAGGCCAACCCGCCATTTGGGGTAACGCCCTTTTACGGCGCCTTGCCAGTTATAAGCTACCCGCACCGTGCCTGACAGCCAGTGGGTCAAGTCGTAACCGCCCCACAGGCTGGTTTCGAAGGCGTCGCCTAGGGCATAGCCGGATTCGTTCCGGCTTTCCAACCGTTTGGTGCCGCCCACTTGCGCCCCCCAAAAAATCTGTTCCGCCTTGCCGGTGCGTCA
>CAWBFT010000008.1:0-5411 GCA_963788135.1 uncultured Gammaproteobacteria bacterium | reverse complement strand
GTTAAGCCCCTCTCATCAATTCGTACTCACCGAGCTGATGGCGCACATTGACGAACTTGAAGCCCGGATTGAGACTTTCCGTCAAGCACTATTGCAAGGACTTGCGCCTTATCAAGCTATTTTGCGGAGTCTACAAACCATCCCCGGGCTAGATGAAGCCGGAGCCGCTTTGTTGTTGGTGGAAATTGGTGATGATATGAGCGCTTTTGGCACACCTGAACGTTTAGCTTCCTGGGCAGGTGTTTGCCCAGGCAATAACGAATCAGCGGGCAAGAAGAAAACAGGCAAAACCCGCAAAGGTAACCCTTACGTACGCCGCATATTATGTGAGGCATCCAATGCGGCGAGTCGAACGCAATGTCGGCTACAGGATATGTTCAAAGGATTATTGATTCGACGAGGGCGAAAGCGAGCAATCTTTGCATTGGCTCACAAAATATTAAAGATTGTCTTTTTATTGATCGAACGGGGCGATTATTACCGGGATGCCACCGTTGATTATGAAAAACTCTCTGTCCAGCGTAATGCTCCGCGCTGGATTAAAACACTAAAAAAATACGGCTATATTGCCGCATAAACCTATAAAAATCAGTCGAGCTTAAAGTTATAATCTGAACCCTCCGAATTACTTGAGTTAAGCCATGGTCTTACCGCCTAAAGTTATTCACCCAAAAGGTGATACAGAACTAAGTCTTAAAAAGCGTGAAATCAGCGTACTCGTTGCTGATACCTTTGACGGGAAAATCCATATTGAATGGGATCCGCAAGCACAAGTCACCCCCTTGGGACAGCTGCCATTTTTTATCCAGTTTTTAAAAATGGGACACTTGTTCGAACCCTGGGTTGATCAATGCCCTTTAATCTATGCCAGTAATAACGCGCCCCGAAAAGTCAATGTCCTGGGATCGTTGTTGCTGTCTATTCTCGCGTGTCATAACCGCTATGCGCATATCACGAGTTTAATGGGGGAAAGTGTCAACACTAAATTATTGGGCATGACGAAAGTGGTCAGCGATGACAGTGCACGAAGAGCACTGTGGAAAATCGATGAGGCAGAAGGCCTCCATTGGCTGCAAGAGCAACTGGCTTATTGTTACAGTCCCTTGCTCAGTCAACCGTGGATACTGGATGCTGACGTGACGGTTAAAACCTTGTATGGCAAACAGGAGGGTGCTGTCGTTGGCTATAAGTAACCGTTCAAAAGTTATTTAACATTTTTAGCGGGATTTTACTTTCAGGCGAAATTTACGGTATAAGATTTGCCGATATTAGCCAAGATATCGAACAACGATTCCTTCAGATTTCGAAACGATTCATAGGCAGAAAAAGGCATCCATTCGTATTTAATTTTTCGCCAGACGATTTCAATAATATTAAGTTCAGGCGAATAAGGGGCAATATTAACTATAGCTAAACCTTGTTGTTGCCACCGCTCAATATTTTCTTGAAACTCGAAACTCTTATGAATTGAAGCATTGTCCATGACCAGTACAGTCTGTCTTTGAAGTGATGGGATAAAATGATCAATACTGGCCACAACGACCGCACTGGTTACGCTGCCTTCAAATACAACGGAAGTAAACGAGCATTCTCGATTAACAAAACCTAACACATTAAGCCGCTTGCTTTTGGCGCAGGGGACTTCAATGGTTTCGCCTCGTGGTTGCCAGGCGTATGGGACGCAAGGTTCCAAAGTAAAACCTGATTCATCAAAATAAAACAAATCTATTTCTTTTTGTTTGGATTGTTCGATAAGCGTGGCCAATTGCTGGCGAGACTGTTCAAATAAATCAGGATCACGTTTTGATCGCAATGATTTTCGAACCCGTTTCCAAGTTAACCCTGCCCGTTTACAAATCCTTTTAAGTGTTGAGGTGCTGGGAGTGACTGTTAAATCAAGGCTCGCAGTTAATTCAGCCAGCACTTTTTTTAATGATCTTGGCGATTGATTGACACGTGTAATCGCATCAGCTTCTGCTTCGTTGCACAAAATAGGCGGACGACCACTGCGTGGCTTATCAAATAGCGCACAAATGCCGCCGTCTTTCCAAGCATGTAGCCATGTTGCCGCCGTTTGTCGGCAAATATTAAAGATACTGGCAATCTTCGCCAGCTTAAATCCATTATCACTTAATAAAATAGCATGAGCTCTTATTCGAGGAGCATGACACGGATGATTCTTATGCATTTCTTCTAAGGTTAGAATTTCTTCGGGTGGGAGCGTGTTGACAGCCAGCATGGCATGGAATATAAGGTATCTTCAAATGTTAGCATGATAACTTATTACTTTAATTGGTTTTTGTTAAAAGACTTTTGAACACCTACTTAATCCACATAAGTCAGGCCGTCCATCGCACACCTATCACACGTATATGATCGCGAATCTGCGCTTGATCCTTGAAGTTGAAGTTCAGGACGGCGACCAAAGTTCAGCCGCCTATTCCGCGCCTGGCTTATGGGCCTTACTGGACCGTATGCCGCGCACGAACTGGCCCGCTTTTATTCGGGGCGATTGTGATTGGGGGAGCGACACCGTCATGACCGAAGCCGAGCAGCGCGGCATCGACTATTTGTTCAAGCTTCGGAAATCCCCCTATGTCAAGAAACTGATCCTTCAGCAGCATTGTAAACCCGGCTGGGAGAAAACCCATGCTGGCTGGGAGGCATTATCCACTGAACTGCAGCTGAGCACCTGGAAAGAGCCACGTCGAGTTGTGCTGGTTCGGCGCCGGCTACAAGAAAACATCGTCATCGCACCGGATTCAGACCAAGCATTGCCTCATCAGTTATCGCTTCTTGAACCCGCTGAAGACATGGCGGCTTTTGAATACAGTGTCTTGGTCACCTCGCTAGCTTCAGAAGTGGTGACTATCGTCCAGCATTATCGGGATCGTGCCGATTGCGAAAATAACTTTGATGAAATTAAAAACCAATGGGGCTGGGGCGGATTTGTGACCCAAAAAATCAAACCATGCCGTTTTATCGCACGAATAATCGCCCTCATCTATAACTGGTGGTCACTGTTTGTCAGACTGGCGGAACCGGATAAGCATTATGAAGCCATTGTTTCCAGACCGCTACTGTTGCATGGTGTCGGTAAACAAACCAGTCATGCCGCTCAAAAGACCCTCACCATAACCAGCACTCACGGCAGAGCCTCTTATGTAAGGGCCGCCTATGAACGTGTCTGTGCGTTTTTTGATGAACTGAAAGCCATTGCGCCGCAGTTGACTCCACTTCAATGCTGGTACCGTATTTTGAGTGAAGCGATGAAAAAATACTTGAAAGGTGCTCTTTTAAAACCTCCGGATTTGGTGGGCTGTGACTGCTAAATGTAGTTCATGCCCCCAGTTAGCCTGCCAAGTTTATGCTGAATATTTTCGGCAGGGTTAAACTCAACTGATTTTTTTAGGATAAACGGATTTTACAATCCTAGGCCTATTTTTTTAAGGCTTATTGAAGCCAGGGGTTTGTTTGCATCCCGCACAGCGTATCTTTCATAGTAAGAAACAGATGGACATTATGCCTATATTTTGAGATAGAAGCTTAAACGGATTCAATCCTTAAAACTCAAGAACAGACATGGCCGCAAAAATTATAAGAAAAGAAGGGAAAAAACTCATTATAGAGATAACAATTGATCTCGAAGATTCGATGCTGGACAGTGAGGAAGCGATTCAGGCCGTCGTCAATGAGGCCGGCAGTCTCGCTACTGAAGAAGCCTTGAAGCAATTCGACACCCAAGGTGAAGCGATTGAAATAGAAGGCAAACAATGGCGAAGCAAGGGGCAGGAACAAAAGTTCTACCAAACGCCTTATGGCGAAATTCAATGTGCGAGGCATGTTTATCACCACCACGGACGCGGAAAAACGTTCTGCCCTTTGGAGCAATCCGCGCGCATCATTGGGAGCTCAACGCCGCGGTTTGCCAAGCAGGTGAGCATTAAAATGGCGTGTAACGCGGCACGCGAAGTCCAACAGGATTTCCTGGAATGCCAAGGAAGAAAAATATCTGCTTCGTTCCTGCAAAACTTGTCTCAAAAAGTAGCGGGCATAGCCGAGCAACAGGAAACCCAGTGGCATTATGATCTGCCCAATTTCCAGCAGCCAATTGTATCAATAGCGATCAGCCTGGACGGCACCTGTATGCACCTGAGCAAAGAAGGTTGGCGGGAAGCCATGGCGGGCACGATCAGTTTTTATGATGCCAAAGGCGAACGGCAACATACTGTTTATCTGGGCGCTACGCCTGAATATGGTAAAGCGGATTTCTTGCGCCGCTTTACCGCAGAGATTGAGCGCGTAAAAGCACACTTTCCGAATGCAAAGAGGGTCGGGCTAGCCGATGGCGCAGAAAGCAACTGGCAATTCTTAACGCCGCACACCCAGACACAGATTCTCGATTTTTATCATGCGAGCAGTTATCTGGGCGCCGTCGCTAATGCAAAATATCCAAAGGATAAAAGTGCTCACAAAGCCTGGTTGGAAGATCGCTGCCATCAATTGAAACACACAGCGGGGGCTGCCGAGACGCTTTATGATGAAATGGTGGCGCTACAAGCACGAAAATGTACCCAAAAATTACCGCAACATCTACGAGACAAGCTGGGAGCCGCCGTTACCTATTATAAAAATCATCGGCACCAAATGGACTACATCAGTTACACCGAGCAAAATATTCCGATTGGCTCGGGTGTGACAGAAGCGGCTTGTAAAACGCTTATAAAACAGCGATTTTGTCTTGCCGGTATGCGCTGGAAACAACCGGGTGCTGCTGGCATTTTAAATTTACGGGCATTAGTTTTAACGGCTCAACGATGGACTCAGTTTTGGCAAAAAATAAATCTCTTTGGCGTTCCTTCTGTTGCGGCTGCTTTAAATTGAGGTCGCACCCGTGCCGAGTGCCCGCTGCAAAGCCGTTGCTGCCAATCCGCCAAGGGCGAAGCCCGCACCATCACTACCGATGACAAAGAAGCTTTGCGTCAACAGATGAATGCCAAAATGGCAACGGAACCCGCCAAAGCGATTTACGGTAAACGCAAAACGATTGTTGAGCCGGTATTTGGTCAAATCAAAAACAGCGGCTTTCGCGGCTTCAGTGTTCGAGGTAAAGAAAAAGTAGCGGGTGAATTTTCACTGGTCTGTGCCACACACAATTTCAAAAAAATTGCCAAAGCCATTTTCACGGGATTAATCCGTCCAGAGTTTGGTAATTTGGCTACCAACGAAGCGATATAGGTAAAAATAGAGGGATAAGTCGGCCATGAACGCGTCATAACGTCAAAACTGAGCAAATCTGAGTCAATTTTAAATTCGGTCCCAAAAAAAATTTAAAATTTCTCCGAATCAAATAGGGGTTGCTCGCTTGAGAGGCTTATTCTCGGACAGGCTCCTAGTAATTACCCGTAAAA
>CAWBFT010000007.1:0-13372 GCA_963788135.1 uncultured Gammaproteobacteria bacterium | reverse complement strand
CGAATTATGTCGAAGCTCGACGAAAGTGCGCCGCACGAGATCCTGCTCGTTGTCGATGCTGGCACCGGCCAGAATGCCTTGTCGCAAGCCAAGCAATTCAATGCATCGGTAGAGTTAACCGGAATCGCCTTGACCAAACTGGATGGTACAGCTAAAGGTGGGGTAATTTTTGCTTTGGCCAAACAAACTGGCATCCCGATTCGTTTCATTGGAGTGGGTGAAGGTATAGATGATTTACAGGATTTTGACGCGCAAACATTCATAGACGCGTTATTTGTAACGGATTGACCAAAGCCATGATCAAGTTTGACAGTGTTTTTAAACGTTATCCCGAGACTGGAGATGTATTAAAAAATATCAATTTTCATCTGCAACCGGGTGAGATTTCATTTTTAACCGGCCATTCAGGAGCAGGAAAAAGTACAGTTTTAAAACTTATTGGGTTGATGGAGAGGGCGACGCGAGGTCGTATTTTATTGGGTGGTTATGATCTAACGACCCTCAAGGAGCGACAGGTTCCTTTTCTTCGCCGAAAAATGGGTTTTATCTATCAGGACTACAAGCTTTTGCAAGATAGGACTGTGTTCGATAATGTCGCCTTGCCATTGGTGATCGAAGGTTATGGCCATCAGGAAATCTCTCGGCGGGTTCGTGCGGCACTGGATAAAGTTGGCCTGTTAGGCAAAGAAAAAAAATTTCCCGTAGGCTTGTCGGGCGGTGAACAGCAACGGGTCGGTATTGCCAGGGCAGTGGTTAACAAGCCGCCAATGATTATTGCTGATGAACCGACCGGAAATCTTGACCCTGATTTATCTGCCGAAATTATGGCGTTATTCGAGCAGTTTCAAAAAGTTGGCGTGACCATTTTGATCGCATCACATGATATTGCCTTGATCGAGCGAATGAATCATCGTGTGCTAAGGCTAGATCACGGTCAGTTAATAGCATCGCAATCATGAAGCAAGTCGATAAATATCCCTACAAGCCGAAAGCTTCGGTTAAGCCCGAGGTTAAACAAACATTAAAGGCGGGCGGAGATTTTTCAGATCGCTTAAAAGCTTATCGTGATCAACATGCCCAGTCATTTTTTTCCAGTCTTGGCCGCCTATTTTCAACACCTTTCACCTCAATAATGACTGTAGGCGTGATTGCCATTGCCATTGCTTTGGCGAGTGGTTTTTATCTGGTTATTAATAATTTACAACAATTGACCGCCGGCTTGGAAGCCAGCAATCAAATTTCTTTATTTTTGAGAGACGAAATTTCTGAAGCGCATGCTAAAAAGTTCGCCGATCAAATTAGGAAAAATGCAGATGTAAAAAAAGTGGCTGTTATCGATAAAAAGCAAGCGCTGCAGGAATTTAAAAACTTTAGCGGGTTTGGTGACGCCATTGATGTCTTGGAAAAAAATCCATTGCCTATCGTTTTAGAAGTTTTACCCAAGGATGCCTTATCCGATAAAGAGAAGCTCACCGGACTGCTCGAGCAATTGAAGAAATCGACGGAAGTTGACTTCGCACAGATGGACCTTGAGTGGGTAGAGCGCCTGCAAAACATAGTCGCAACAGCTAAACTAGCTGCAGTTTCGTTAAGTATTTTATTAGCGGCAACGGTGTTTTTTATTGCCGGAAATACCATTCGGCTCGAAATCCACAATCGCAAGCAGGAAATCATCATCTCCAAATTGGTGGGAGCGACGAACAGTTTTATCCAAAGACCATTTCTGTATACTGGTTTTTGGCTGGGTTTTCTATCCGGTGTTACAGCCTGGTTCATCGTCACCTTAATGATGCTGGTTCTACGCCAATCGGTGGAAAATCTCTCTGGGCTATACGCAGGTAAATTTCACCTTTTATTTTTCACTTATGGAGAAACTTTTATTCTGATTAGTGTCTCCGCTTTGCTGGCCGTTTTAGGCTCTTGGTTAGTGTTATTCATACAGCTTAAACATTTGAATCCGGAATAAAGTTGAACTAATATAATTATTAGCACTCTTAACAAACGAGTGCTAATATTGTTATGATTTTTTATTTTAGGAGTTGCTATGAGCGATGCGATTACCTTGCCAATTAATTTGTCAGTCGGGACGTTTGACACCTACTTAAACGTAGTACGGCAAATGCCTAAATTAACGCCTGAACAAGAACACGAGCTGGCGTTGCGTTTTCGGGATGATGGCGATTTATCCGCAGCGCGGGAGTTGGTAATGGCTAATCTCCGTTTTGTTGTGCATGTCGCCCGTGGTTATAGCGGTTATGGCTTGTCTATGCCTGATATTATTCAGGAGGGCAACATTGGCCTGATGAAAGCGGTAAAGCGCTTTAACCCGGATATGGGCGTAAGGCTGGTTTCGTTTGCAGTACACTGGATCAAGGCGGAAATTCATGAATTCGTAATCAAGAATTGGGGTATTGTTAAGGTTGCAACTACTAAAGCCCAGCGAAAGCTGTTTTTTAACCTGCGTAAATCTCGTCGGGATGTGGGTTGGCTGTCAAATGAGGAAGCTAAATCGATAGCTGATGATTTGAATGTGGAAGTTAGTGCTGTTTTTGAAATGGAAAAACGGCTGGGTAATCGGGATACCTCTTTTGATTTGCCGGTGGATGAAAGTTCCGATGAAGATTTTTTGGAGCCTGCCAGCTATTTATTTGAACAGCACGATGACCCTGCGGTTAAGTTGGAAAACGAAGAATGGCAAAACCATGAGCAACGTTTGTTAACCAAAGCATTAGATGAGTTGGATGAGCGCAGTCTGGATATCGTTTCGAGCCGTTGGTTAGCGGAGGAAAAAGCGACTTTGCATGAGTTGGCGGAGCGTCACCAAGTGTCTGCTGAAAGGATCAGGCAATTGGAGCAAAACGCCATGAAAAAATTGCGTGCTGCTGTCGTTTTTGCCGCATAGCGCCATCTTTTATTTATATGTGTATTTTAAAAAAGCCGGACTTAGCCCGGCTTTTTTATGTGATGTAACAAACGAGTTAACTCGGATTAATAAGCCCGAATAAAAGATGAACCTGTTCTGCGGCTTCATGTCCGATCGTCGTTAAATATCCGCCGTCTTCCAAGGTGATTATGCCTTTATTATGAAGCCGTTTTGCGGCGGCTATTGTTGCGGATGTTGCGTTTTTGTGTATCTTTATGCCTTCTTGGGTCGTGCTTAAGTTAAAAAGCATTAAAATATTTAATTCATCGAGATTTTCTTGGGTAAATTGCATAGTTTGATGTTGGAAATTTATTTTAGTTAGTGGTTATCGACATGGATAGGCTTGTCTATTAATCGGCAACACAAAAAGGTTGTATGTTTGATAGTTCAGCCCTTGGTGTTGAAATGATATACTTGTAAATTAAATTTTGACAGCAATAAAGTTTTGATCGAGCGAGGTTGCGTGCAAGTTTCAGTAGTTATTCCGGTTCATAATGAAGAAGAAAATATTATCCCTCTGATTGATGAGATCGTCGTCTCGATGCAGTCTGCAGCGAATTATGAAATTATTTATATTGATGATGGGAGTACGGATTTAACGGGCAAAATCTTAAACCAGGCATTGCAGACTTATAGTTCGTTAAGGGTAATTCGTCATGCAGCAAGCTGCGGGCAAAGCACCGCCATCAAGACTGGCGTAAAAGCGGCATTATATCCGGTAATTGCAACATTAGATGGCGACGGTCAGAACGATCCAGCAGATATCCCGCGTTTGTATGAATTGTTAACCCAGCAAAGGCAAGCCAACAATAAGCTTTGGATGATCGCTGGCTGGAGAAATAAACGCCACGATTCTGGCTGGCGATTATTTTCATCGTGGTTTGCTAACACTGTCCGTTCTGCGCTACTAGGCGATAAAACGCCTGATACCGGTTGCGGGTTAAAAGTGTTTTTACGGAATAATTTTTTAGATTTGCCCTATTTTGATCATATGCACCGATTTCTGCCAGCATTGATCATTCGGGCAGGCGGAGATGTGATATCCGAGTCGGTTAACCATCGCGCCAGATCAAAGGGCTATTCAAAATATGGTACGTTAGACCGATTGTGGGCGGGTATTACGGATTTGTTAGGTGTCATCTGGCTAAAGCAACGGGCAAAACTGCCTGAGATCGAGGAAATAAAACGTGGTATTAGATGAAAAAACGATTTGGTTAGGTATTGGTTTTCTTGGCCAAGGTTTGTTTTCTGCACGTTTTATCGTGCAATGGCTGCAAAGTGAACGTCAGAAAAAAAGCGTTATACCTGTAGCATTCTGGTATTTCAGTATTGCTGGCGGGGCTACGTTATTGGTCTACGCTATTCACATCAAAGACCCGGTTATTATCTTAGGACAGGCGACTGGCTTATTCGTTTATTTGCGTAATCTATATTTTGTATTTTACGAACGTAAACAGCTCGCCTCCGAATAATTTAAGTCACTAAATATATGTCTCGTTTTTTCTCGTCAGGCTATTGGCTTGTGATTTTGTGGGCGATGTTAACTTTCACGAGTCTATGCATTCGTCCGCTAATGCCTGTGGATGAGACGAGATATGCCTCAGTCGCTTGGGAAATGTGGGTGACTAATGATTTTCTAGTCCCTCATCTTAACGGCGAAACCTATAGCCATAAGCCACCATTATTATTTTGGTTGATGCAGTTGAGTTGGTGGATATTCGGGGTAAATGAATGGTCTTTGCGGATTATTTCACCTTTATTTGCCTTGGCAACCTTGTTTCTTACTCGCGAAGTCGCCAAATTAATCTGGCCGGAATGCAACGATATTGCTGGAATTGCACCCTTTTTATTGCTGGGTTCTGGTGCTTGGATTGCCTTTAGCACGTTGACCATGTTCGATATCATGCTGACTTTTTTTGTTCTGCTTGGTATTTATGGCTTACTGCGAATTGTTCGCAATGGTTGGTCATACCGGCGCTTGATTCTGGTCGGCATAGCCATTGGTTCTGGTGTGTTAACCAAAGGTCCGGTCGTTTTGCTGCACTTATTGCCGGTGGCTTTATCTGCCCCTTGGTGGTTAAGATCGCTGTTAGTGACATTCAGTTGGAAGCGGTGGTATGGCGGTATTTTATTCGCAGTCATTCTGGGTGCGCTTATTGCGCTCAGTTGGGCTATTCCAGCCGGTTTCTCCGGAGGAGAGGCTTATCGAAACGCCATTTTCCTGGGGCAGACCAGTGGCAGGATTGTCGATTCTTTTGCGCATAAGCTGCCTGTTTGGTGGTATTTAGAAATTCTGCCTCTATTTATGTTGCCTTGGATGTTTATCCCGCCTTGTTGGATAGGTTTAAGAAAATTGGATATCCATGATTTTGGAGTTCGATTTTGTGCCGCATGGTTGCTGCCCGTATTTGTCGCGTTCTCACTGATAAGCGGAAAAAGAATTCATTATTTGCTACCCCTGCTCCCGGGGATGGCGATATTAACGGCCTATTCGGTTAACCAGTTAACAGCCGTAAATTGGCGTAAGGCTAACGTCTTGTTTTTTGTTTTTTTATTCATTTTGGGATTAGCTTTACTATTGTTTCCTTGGCTGAATAGCCATTTTCATTGGCGAGACGAATTTTTAAAACTTTCAGTTGGGTGGGGTTTGGTATTTTCATTAATGGTTTTATTGGGAGTATTTGTACCAATAAACAATGTGAAAGAATCGATAAGCTTTGTTGCAACAACTTCGGTAGTCGGGATTCTTATTTTAGCTAGTGGTTTTTTTTCTGTTCTTGGTGAGCGTTATGATGCGGCGCCAGCTGCAAAAAAAATTGCTGAACTACAGCAGGAGAAAACACCTTTTGTTATGTATGTGGATAAATATCATGGTCAATTTAATTTCACTGGTCGACTCAAACAACCTATGCCAATGATTTCAAATTTCTCCCAGATCCTGGAGTATGCAAAAGAACATCCTGATGATTTTGTGGTGGTTACCTATGAAAAGTTAACCAGCGAGCAGGAAATGGTTTTTCTTCACCGATATCCACTAAAGAGCCATACTATCGGATTTATAAAAGGTCAGTCTCTTGTTGAAAATCCACAATTAGGTAATGCATTTTTACGTTAAATGACACGTTTAAATTGATTTAATTTGCTCAAACAAAACAACATCTTCGACGGTTTGCTCGCAATTTGTTACAATGCATGTTTTACGTAAACTCAAAAAAGTTCGCAGGCCCATAGATTGAATCGGTTAAACCCGTGTTAACCAAGCTTCAAACTACTAAAAGTTAGGGATTATGACAGACTTCGCCAAAGAAATCATACCTGTAAATCTTGAAGACGAGATGAAACAGTCGTATCTCGCTTATTCCATGAGCGTGATTGTAGGGCGTGCATTGCCGGATGCCAGGGATGGATTGAAGCCCGTGCATCGCCGGGTTTTATACGGTATGAGCGAGGCCGGTAACGATTGGAACAAGCCTTACAAAAAATCGGCGCGTATTGTCGGGGACGTGATGGGTAAATACCATCCGCATGGCAATATGGCGATTTATGAGACGATGGTGCGTATGGCGCAACCGTTTTCCATGCGTTACATGCTGATTGATGGTCAGGGGAATTTTGGTTCGGTGGATGGCGATCCGCCGGCGGCAGATCGTTATACCGAAGTTCGATTGGCCAAGATTGCGCATGAGATGCTGGCTGACCTCGACAAGGAAACGGTCGATTTTATTCCAAACTATGATGATTCAGAAGTCGAACCGCGAGTCCTTCCTACCCGTGTACCGGCGTTATTGATCAATGGGTCTTCGGGAATTGCCGTGGGGATGGCGACTAATATTCCTACTCATAATCTAGGTGAAATTATAGATGCCTGCTTGTTGCTCATTGATAAACCCAATGCAAACATCCATGATTTGATGGAGTGTGTGCCTGGACCGGATTTTCCAACTGGCGGCTTTATCAACGGTGCATCTGGAATTTATAGCGCATACGCCACCGGGCGCGGCAAAATTTATGTGCGGGCCCATTGCCATTTTGAAGATATCAAAGAGGGTGGGCGGCAAGCAATTGTAGTAACGGAATTGCCCTATCAAGTTAACAAAGCGCGTTTGTTAGAGAAAATTGCCGAACTGGTTAAAGAAGGCAGAATTGAAGGGATCGCCAATGACGGTTTGAGGGACGAGTCAGACAAAGACGGCATGCGTATGGTCATTGAGCTGCGCCGTGGCGAGGTGGCGGAAGTTGTTCTAAATAATCTGTATAAACAAACCCAGTTCCAAACAGTGTTTGGAATTAATATGGTCGCATTGTTGGATGGTCGTCCACATTGCCTCAGCCTCAAAGAAATTCTCGATGCGTTTGTCGACCACAGACGAGAGGTTGTTACTCGGCGGACAATCTTCAACCTTCGCAAAGCCCGTGAACGAGCCCATGTGTTGGAGGGTTTGGCGGTTGCTTTGGCGAATATCGACGACATGATCGAATTGATCAAGTCATCCAAAAACCGTAACGAAGCCAAAGATGGCTTATTAGCCCGTTCCTGGAATGGCGGTTTGGTAATGTCGTTGTTAGATCGAGCCGATGCAGATCGCTCCAGACCGGAAAATTTAGCGCTGGAATTTGGACTTGCCGGGGAGGTTTATCGTTTATCAGAAGTCCAAGCGGTCGCTATTCTTGAGTTGCAACTCCAGCGTTTAACAGGCTTGGAACAAGATAAAATCATCAATGAATATAAGGAACTACTTGAGCAGATTGATGAGTATCTGCATATTCTTTCCAGCTATGAACGCTTAATGGAGATCATCCGTAATGAACTTGCCGAAATCAAGCAAGAATATGCGGATAAACGGCGCACGGAAATTATTCACGATCAACTGGATTTGTCCGATGCCGATTTAATTACTGAAGAAGATATGGTTGTCACTATGTCTTACGAGGGTTACGTGAAAGCGCAACCGTTAACCGATTATCGGGCGCAGCGGCGCGGCGGAAGAGGTAAGTCGGCTACTGCGACCAAAGAAGAAGATTATGTCGATAAGCTCATTGTTGCGAATACTCACGATACCATTCTGTGTTTCTCCTCGTTAGGTAAGGTTTATTGGCTCAAGGTTTATCAATTGCCGATAGCAAGCAGGGCGTCGCGGGGCAAACCATTTGTTAACTTGATTCAGCTGGATGATGGCGAAAAGATCAATGCCATCTTGCCGGTAAAGGAATTCAGTAGTAATAAATATGTCTTCATGGCGACTTCTTCCGGAACGGTTAAGAAAACGCCGTTAGCTGAATTCGAACGTCAGCGTGCCAACGGCAAAATCGCAATCGATTTGCGGGATAACGATACCTTAGTTGGCGTAGCCATTACTGATGGGCAACAAAATGTATTGTTGTTTGCCAGTTCAGGTAAAGCAAACTGCTTTAATGAAGCCGATGTACGTTCAATGGGGCGGACAGCTTCTGGGGTTCGCGGCATGCGCTTGCAAGATGATCAAAAAATTATCTCGTTAATTATTGGTACTGAAGGTACGGTCCTTAACATTACTGAAAACGGTTTCGGCAAACGTACCCGATTAGAGGAATTCACATTACATAGACGCGGCGGGCAAGGCATGATCGCCATTCAGACTTCAGAACGCAATGGCGCTTTGGTTGGCGCTGTTTTAGTTAATGATCATGATGAAATCATGTTGATTACGGATGGCGGGGTTCTTGTGCGTACCCCGGTCGATGGTGTTCCGGTTGTTGGCAGAAATACGCAAGGTGTGCGCATGATACGCTTGGACGAAAAAGAAAAAGTCATTGGTGTTGATCGAATAGAAGGATTATCGGGAGAAGATGACGCGACCGATGAAGGGCTCGACAACGAAAAAAATATTATAGGAGAAGAGTGATACATGAGTAGAGTCTACAACTTTAGCGCCGGGCCATCTACCTTGCCCGAAGCTGTTTTAAAACAAGCCCAGGCTGAAATGTTGGAATGGCGCGATAGCGGCATGTCGGTGATGGAAATGAGCCATCGTGGTAAATTTTTTTCCAAAATCGCTGAAGAACTTGAAAATGATCTGCGTGAATTGCTAAATGTGCCAAGCAACTACAAGGTTTTGTTTTTGCAGGGCGGCGCCTCTGCACAGTTTTCCTTAATTCCACAGAATATTCTGAATGGCAAGACCAACGCTTGTTACATTAATACCGGCGCCTGGTCGGAAAAAGCTATCCAGGATGCAAAGGGTATCTGCGATGTGTTAGTGAGCGCCAGTTCGGAAGATAAGAATTTTACTTATATTCCTGATCAGTCAAGTTGGCAGTTAGCTTTAGACGCCGCATATTTGCATTACACGGCGAATGAAACAATTCATGGCGTCGAATTCCAAAATATCCCTGATGCCAAAGGATTAACATTGGTATCTGATATGTCCTCCAACATTCTGTCTCGATCAGTTGATATAAGCCAGTTCGGAATAATTTATGCGGGAACCCAAAAAAATATGGGGCCTGCAGGCGTTACCTTGGTCATCGTTCGGGAAGATTTGGTTGGCCATGCGGCAAAGGGAATACCGCCAGTTTTCGATTATGCGCAACAAGTTAAAAACGGTTCCATGCTGAACACTCCGGCGACTTATAACTGGTATCTGGTTGGGTTGGTTCTTAAATGGTTAAAAGAACAAGGTGGCATTGTCTCGATTGAGCAGCGAAATATTGCCAAAGCAGCAAAATTGTATGATGTTATTGACCAATCCAGTCTTTACCGCAATCCTGTCGAAAAATCTGTCCGTTCCAGGATGAATGTGCCGTTTATTTTAAGCGACGACAGTTTGGATAAGAGCTTTCTGGCTAAGGCGGAAGCTAATGGACTTTATGAGCTTAAAGGTCATCGCTCAGTCGGTGGTATGCGGGCAAGTATCTACAATGCCATGACTGAATCTGGCATAGACGCTTTGTGCGAGTTCTTAAAAGAATTTGAGCGTACGCACTAGTTTAAGCCAAATCAGTGGCTTATTATGTCAATCGACAATACTATTCACGAATTTGTTTTGGTGGGGCTGAGCATTTGCAGTGGCATCTTTCCTTGGCAATATGTTGAGTCTGGTCGAAAATGGATGGCGTTTTTTGTATTTGTTGGTGTTATATCGCTAACCCTTGTGCTGGCCAAACATTGGCAAATAGACCTTAGTTACGTTTAGAACATTTATGGTATCAATCACACCTCTTAGCGAATTAAGGGATAAAATCGACCAAATTGATCAGCAGATTCTTGTGTTGATTAACCAGCGCGCCGCTTGCGCCATGGATGTTGCCAAAACTAAAATTGCCTTGGGCGAACAAGGCAGCTTCTATCGACCAGATCGAGAGTCACTGGTTTTAAGGCGAATCCAGGAAATGAATCAAGGGCCTTTGCCGGACCAAACGGCAGTGCGATTTTTTCGGGAGTTGATGTCCGCTTGCTTGGCGCTTGAAAAACCTTTGGATGTTGCTTACTTGGGGCCGGAAGGGACATTTACCCAACAAGCTGTGCTAAAACATTTCGGTAATTCTGTTAAGGCGATTCCCCAGCCAACGATTAATGATATTTTTTCTACCGTAGAAAATGGGGGTTGTCCTTTTGGGGTGGTGCCTGTAGAGAACTCCACTGAAGGCGTGATTACCCATACGCTGGATCGTTTTTTTAATTCGTCGTTACATATTTGCGGTGAAGTGGAAATTCGTGTTCATCAGAACTTAATGGGGCTTTTTGAGAAAAAGGCTGACATTTCTGAAATTTATTCGCATCAGCAATCTTTGGCGCAATGTCGACAGTGGCTGGAAAAGAATTTCCCCAATGTCACCTTAACCGCGGTCAGCAGCAATGCTGAGGCGGCTAGGTTGGCTGCGCTTAATAAAAATTCAGCGGCGATTGCCGGCAGAGCAGCGGCAGAGCTTTATCACCTTAATATTTTCGATAAAAATATTGAAGACGAATCAAATAATACAACCCGCTTTATTATCATAGGTAAGCAGGATTCTTCCTCGACCGGTAAAGATAAGACATCCTTGATCATCTCTATTGGTAATCAGCCGGGTGCTTTACATAAAATACTGGAGCCTTTTGCCAGACATGGCATCGACATGTTGCATATTGAATCCAGGCCATCTCGCCAAGGTTTGTGGGAATATGTGTTTTTTATAGATATTGAGGGTCATGGTGAAGACGAACCCGTTGCGATGGCATTAGAAGAATTAAAACAAAATGTTAGCATGCTTAAGTTGCTCGGGTCTTATCCTAGAGCCGTTCTTTAGTGATTTTAAACAAGGATGAATACTATGCCGGTTAACCAAAGCGCCTATGATTTAACTGCCCCCGGCGTGAATCGATTGGTTCCTTACGTGCCCGGAAAACCCATTGAAGAGCTTGAGCGGGAACTTGGCTTAACTGAAATCATCAAGCTGGCTTCAAATGAAAACCCGTTAGGACCCAGTAAAAAGGCCATAGCTGCTATTCAATCGGCTTTGCCTAAGTTAACTTTGTATCCTGATGGCAATGGTTTTAATTTAAAAAATTCCCTCGCGACCAAACTAAATGTCGCTGCTGATCAAATTACATTAGGCAATGGTTCTAATGAAATACTCGAATTGTTGGCGAGAGCGTTCTTAACCCCGAGTTTGGAAGTCCTGTTTTCCCAGCATGCTTTTGCGGTATACCCCATTGTGACGCAAGCCGTTGGCGCAACCGCTGTGGTAATTCCTGCGCTAAATTATGGGTACGATCTCAATGCGATGGCGAAGCGGGTTAACCAGAATACCCGGTTGGTTTTTATTGCTAATCCTAATAATCCTACTGGCACAATTTTGGGAAAAGCTGGACTGGAAAATTTTATCAGCAATTTACCCAAGCATTGTCTTTGTGTTTTGGATGAAGCGTACTACGAGTATATTAATGAAAATTTGCGGGTTAACTCGATTGAGTGGTTAAAAACATATCCAAATTTAATTATTACTCGTACGTTTTCTAAAGCTTATGGTTTAGCTGGGTTAAGAATTGGTTATAGTTTGTCCAGCCCTGAAATCGCCGATATTTTAAATCGAGTAAGACAACCATTTAATGTAAACAGTTTGGCCTTGGTTGCCGCTGAATCAGCGTTGGCTGATAAAGAATATCTCAACCAAACGGTTAACCTTAATGCACAAGGCATGCAACAACTGACTCATGGATTTCAGAACTTGGGCTTAACATGGATTCCTTCGAGTGGAAATTTTGTTTCAGTGGATATGTGTAGATCAGCACAACCAATTTACGAGGCTTTGTTACAAAAAGGAGTCATCGTTCGCCCGGTAGCCAATTACGAAATGCCGAACCATCTTCGAATTACCGTTGGAACGCTAGATGAAAATAGTTTTTTCTTGAATGCTTTGGCACAAGTTCTGGCGCATGTTCAATAAGCTTTGTCTTATTGGAGTAGGCTTGATCGGCGGCTCTATCGCCCGATCTGCACGTGAACAGAAGTTGACTAAATCCATATCGGGTTTTGGTCGAGAGCAAGATCAGCAAAACTTGCAGTTGGCAGTCGATTTGGGGGTGATAGATCAATATCATTGCAAAATTGCTGACGCTGTTTTAGACGCTGACTGTGTGGTCATAGCAACCCCTGTGGGGTCGATGGACTCCATACTGAAATTGCTGAAACCGGTTTGGAATGAAAATGCGGTTTATACCGATGTTGGCAGTACCAAATCAAATGTTATTGGGGCGGCGAAAAATGTTTTCGGTTGTTTGCCAGGAAACCTTATTCCCGGGCATCCCATTGCAGGCGCGGAACAAAGTGGAGTGAAGGCTTCCGTTGCTGGGCTTTTTGAAAATAAACGAGTTATTTTGACTCCCGATTTAACTTCCAAGTCTGAGGCAATCTCGAAAATTACTGAATTTTGGCAGAAACTGGGCGCAAAAGTTGAAGAGATGACAGCGCAGCACCATGACGCAGTGTTCGCTGCAACCAGTCATCTGCCGCATATTGCGGCATTTGCGTTGGTGGATATGCTTGGGCAGAAGGATGAGAAATCGGAGATTTTTAACTACGCCGCCAGCGGTTTTAAAGATTTTACTCGGATTGCTTCTAGCGATCCGAATATGTGGATAGATATTTGCATGGCAAATAAAAATGAAATTATCCCGTTGCTTCAAGAGTTTCAGGATGAATTGAACAAAATTCAAAAGTTGTTGGCGCGCAATGACCAACAAGGCCTCTTTAATACCTTTATGTGCGCGCGTGAAGCGCGACAACGCTTTCTTGATATTTTCGAAAACTAAATTTATGGCAAAAGCAATAACGTTTAAAGTCCAACCCGGCGGAAAATTATGTGGGGAAACTCGTGTTCCAGGGGATAAATCGATTTCACACCGGTCTATTATGCTGGGTTCGCTTGCCGACGGCGTCACCCGGGTAACAGGATTTCTTCAAGCGGAAGATGCGCTGGCGACCTTGCAAG
>CAWBFT010000006.1:0-222231 GCA_963788135.1 uncultured Gammaproteobacteria bacterium | reverse complement strand
TTCAATCGCGCCTGTGTCGGTAATCTGTTTCAGCCCTTTTTCGGCAATGACCTCGTCGGCGGTGGCATCGGAATTCCACATAGCTTCAAACACCTGTTTTGCAATCTTTCCGGAAATCGTATTGTCGGTTAACCGTACCAATAGACCGGCAAAACGTTGGTAGTTCAATGGCGAATCGGAAATTTCCAGCCCGGCTTTGTTAAGCGCGCCTAATAAATCGCCGGTCATCCAATTCGCACATAGTTTTGCCTCGCATTTTGATTCGTTAACCAATGCTTCAAAATAATCCGCAAGCGCCCTTGATGAGGTTAAGATGCCTGCATTTTCATCATCCAGTTGATATTGTTCTTTAAAGCGCAGCTTTTTTGCATCAGGCAGCTCAGGTAGCTGAGTTTTGACCAAGGTTTTGAAGTCTTCGCTGATATGCACCGGTAGCAAATCAGGATCTGGGAAATAACGATAATCGTTAGCTTCTTCCTTGCTGCGCATGGAGCGGGTTTCGTCTTTGTTGGCGTCGTACAGTCGTGTCTCTTGGACGATAAGGCCGCCGTTTTCCAGTATCTCGATATGGCGTTCGACCTCATGGTTGATTGCTTTTTCGACAAACTTGAATGAGTTGATGTTTTTGATTTCTGTGCGGGTGCCGAATTCCTTTTGACCTCTTGGCCTGACCGATACATTGGCGTCGCAGCGGAACGAGCCTTCCTGCATATTGCCGTCGCAAATTCCGAGATAACGTACCAGTTCATGCAGCTTTCGCATATAAGCCACCGCTTCCTTGGCGGAGCGCATTTCAGGTTCGGACACAATTTCCAATAGTGGCGTTCCAGCGCGGTTTAAATCGATTCCGCTCATGCCCTGAAAACTTTCATGGAGCGATTTGCCGGCATCTTCTTCAAGATGGGCGCGTGTAATCCCGATGCGTTTGGTTTCGCCATCAACATCGATCTCCATGTGGCCTTTGCCAACAATCGGAAGTTCAAACTGGCTGATTTGGTAACCTTTAGGTAAGTCGGGATAGAAATAATTTTTGCGGGCGAATACCGAGTAAGGCGCAATCTCCGCATCAATAGCAAGGCCGAATTTGACCGCCATCACGACAGCCTGTTCGTTCAACACCGGCAAGACGCCGGGCAAGCCCAGATCAACCGCACAGGCTTGGCTGTTGGCTTCAGCACCATAAGCGGTTGCCGCGCCGGAAAATATCTTGGATTTGGTGGCAAGTTGAGCGTGGATTTCCAATCCGATGACAGTTTCCCATTTATGCCCTTCTGGGTATTCGTGCCCTTGAGGGTTTTTGCTATTTAACGCTTCCATAAATGACTCCTACTCAAATCCTTTTGGAACTTGTTTGTGCCAATCGGTGGCTACTTGAAATCGGTGCGCCACATTCAATAATTTATCTTCGGCAAAATAATTGCCGATAATTTGTAAGCCCACAGGTTTGCTATCAACAAATCCAGCGGGGATGGACATGGCGGGCAAGCCCGCCAGGTTAACCGCTATGGTATAAATGTCCGACAAATACATTTCAATGGGGTTGCCTATTTTTTCGCCGATTTTAAATGCGGGCGAAGGCGCTACCGGCCCCATGATGACGTCAACTTCGGCTAACGCTTTTTTAAAATCGTCGCTGATCAAACGGCGGATCTTTTGTGCCTTTAAATAATATGCGTCATAGTAACCGGCTGAAAGGGCGTATGTACCCATCAAAATACGACGTTTGACTTCCCGGCCGAAACCTTCGCCGCGGGAGCGGATATATAAATCGGTCAAATCAACAGGATTTTGACAGCGATAACCAAAACGAACCCCGTCAAATCGGCTTAGATTGGCTGAGCATTCCGCCGGTGCAATGACGTAATAGGCAGGAATCGCTAAATTAAGCGCAGGCATGGATACTTCTTTAATGACAGCTCCGAGCTTTTGGTATTCCTGAATGGCTTCATCCATTGCTTTAGCGACTTGGTCATTTAAGCCATCACCAAAAAATTCAGTTGGCAAGCCGATTTTTAAGCCAGTCAAATCAAGGTTTAACCCGGATTGATAATCAGGTACAGGAAGGTTCACGCTGGTTGAGTCTTTCTCATCAAACCCGGCCATTGCTTGCAGCATTATTGCGGCGTCTTCCGCGCTGGACGTCATCGGCCCGCCCTGGTCCAGACTTGAGGCATAAGCGATCATGCCATAACGTGAAACTCTGCCATAAGTGGGTTTCAAGCCCGTAATGCCGCAATGTGAAGCCGGTTGTCGAATCGAGCCGCCGGTATCCGTGCCGGTTGCGACGGCGCATAATTTTGCCGCTACAGCAGCAGCTGAGCCTCCGGACGAGCCACCGGGGACGCAGTTGATATCCCAGGGATTCTTAACCGCACCATAATGGCTGGTTTCATTCGATGAACCCATGGCAAATTCATCCATGTTAACTTTGCCCAGCATTACTGCGCCAGCTTCATTGAGCTTATCGACTACAGTGGCGCTATAGGGCGCTATAAAGTTGTCCAACATACGTGAGCCACAGGAAGTAAGAACCCCTTGTGTACAAAATATGTCTTTATGGGCGATAGGTATGCCGGTTAACAAACCGTTATCTCCTTTGGCTAACTTTTCATCAGCCATTTCTGCTTGCTGCAAGGCAGAGTCTTCGCAGACGGAGATAAAGCAATTTAAAATTTCATGCTGGTTAATACGGCTTAAAAAGGCTTGCGTCAATTCAACGCTGGAAAATTTTCCGTTGCGCAAACCGTGGGCTAATTCTTTGATCGATTGATGGTACACGTTAAACCTTTCTTCTTTTATTCAATGACTTTGGGGACTAAATACAAGCCGTCTTCAACTAGGGGCGCAATAGCCTGGAAGTTTTCACGGTTATTGGCTTCAGTGACAATATCCACGCGCAGCCGTTGCACTTGATCCATAGGATGTGCCATCGGTTCTACATTGGTGGTTTCAGCTTCGGCCATTTGTTGCATTAAATCTAATGTGCCTGATAAATCCTGCGCATAGTCGCCAATATCTTGTTCTTCTATGCCCAATCTTGCCAAGTGGGCGATTTTTTTGACATCGTCCGATGTTAAAGTCATTTCTTAAAAACCTTTCAAAACCCAATCAGTAATCTATAATACTGTAATTCTTGCCGGAATACCCGCTTGATTGATACAGTACTCTACTTATATACCCCACATTTTTGGACGCTAGGTAAAAAATGTTTTTTAAACGATTCCGTGGCCTTTTTTCTAATGATCTTTCCATTGATCTTGGCACCGCCAACACTTTAATCTATATGCCCGGGCAAGGTATTGTCCTCAATGAACCTTCGGTGGTGGCGATCAGGGAGGATAAGGTAAAGGGTACGAAAAGTATTGCCGCTGTTGGTACGGAAGCAAAACAGATGTTAGGTCGTACACCCGGCAATATTACTGCCATCAGGCCATTAAAAGATGGGGTGATAGCTGATTTTGCCGTAACCGAGAGAATGCTCCGGTTCTTTATCGAAAAAGTGCATAAGAGTAAAGTTCTTCGGCCCAGCCCCAGAATTCTGATTTGCGTGCCCTGTGGTTCAACCCAGGTGGAAAGGCGTGCTATCCGTGAGTCGGCATCTATGGCTGGAGCTCGTGAAGTTTATCTGATCGAAGAACCGATGTCAGCCGCTATCGGTGCAGGCTTGCCGGTAGGTGAGCCAAGTGGTTCGATGGTATTGGATATCGGCGGCGGTACTTCCGAAGTGGCTATTATTTCCATCAACGGTATTGTTTATGCAAATTCAGTGCGTATTGGCGGCGACCGTTTGGATGAAGCCATTATCAACTACGTTCGCAGAAATTACGGTACGCTGATCGGCGAATCGACGGCAGAACGTATCAAAATGGAAATTGGTACTGCTTATCCGGGTAGCGAAGTCCGCGAAATTGAGGTCAAGGGTCGTAACTTGGCAGAGGGCGTGCCGAGAAGCTTTGCCCTGAACAGCAATGAGATTCTGGAAGCTTTGCAAGAACCCCTGTCTGGCATTGTCAGCGCGGTTAAGTTTGCATTGGAGCAAACTCCGCCCGAACTTGGCTCTGATGTGGCGAGTCGCGGTATTTATTTAACCGGCGGTGGCGCATTGTTGAAAGATATTGATCGTTTGATTTCAGAAGAAACTGGTTTACCTGTGCATATCGCCGATGATCCTTTAACATGTGTTGCTAGAGGCGGCGGCATGGTTCTGGAAATGCTGGATAAAAAAGGGATGTCGGTGTATTCATTCGAGTAAGGTATCAATTCAACAAAACATTAACCTACTGGCGGATGCTTATTCCTTAGTTGATCGTCAGTAACCGCTGCGGGTATTGCGGTAACCTCCGTTTTTGCAGCCTTTATAGTTAACCGACAAGAGAGTAACCGCTATAAAACTGTTATTCAGCGACGGGCCATCTATCCATGTGCGACTGCTTATGGCAGTGACGGCCTCCATCATATTATTGTCCATCGACCGAATTACACCTCGGCTGGAACCTATACGCGCGACGTTATCGTTATTGGTCGATCCAATAAAATACGCTGTCGATCTTCCTTCGGAAGCAGCCACCCGGGTTTCCGATTCGGTTAAATCCTATGAGGTTTTGAAAGAGGAAAATCAAAAGTTACGTAACACGCAAGCGGTTGACCAATTACGCTTGCTCAAGTACGAGGCATTGGAGAAAGAAAATATTAGGTTAAGAGCCTTGCTGGACAATTCTTACGAATTAGGGGAGCAAGTATTAATTGCCGAGTTATTGTCGGTTAAGATCAGCCCGCCTTACGAAAATATTGTCGTGGTCAATAAAGGTTCGCGTTTCGGAGTGCACGCACACCAGGCCGTGGTAGATGCTAGCGGTGTCGTAGGGCAAGTTTTTCGCGCTTTGCCGTTGAGTTCGGAAATTATGATGATTACCGATCCTAACCATGCGATTCCGGTGCAGGTTAACCGCAACGGATTGTTAACCATTGCCATGGGTAGCGGCGAATTGAATAGGTTGACCTTGCCTTTCTTGCCGGATAATGCGGATATTCGTCCCGGCGATTTGCTGATTACTTCGGGGCTTGGCGGCACGTTCCCGCAAGGCTATCCGGTAGCAACGATAGATTCATTTACTCCGCCAGCCAACAAGCAGGTCACCGCGACGCCAAAGGCGGCATTGGATCGTAATCGGGAGTTGATGATTGTTTGGAGTAACTCCAAACCGATAACGTTGACCGCACCCAGCGTCACCCAGACAGAACAAGAAGTTAACCAGGAGAGCGATGCCGATGGACAACGATAATTACGGGTTTGGACGGATACTCATGACTTTGGTTGTCGCAATGGGGCTAAAAATCATGCCCCTGCCTGGGATATTAGGCATGATAAATCCGGACTGGGTATTGTTAACCTTAATTTACTGGTCGTTATCTGTGCCTGAAAAGGTAGGTATTTTCCATGCATGGTCGTTCGGCTTATTAAATGACGTGTTAACCGGGAGGATGTTCGGCCAGTATGCGCTGGCTTATTCGTTGGTTATTTATTTATGCCTATCTCTCCATAAGCGCTTGCGGCAATTCCCGGTCATGCAGCAGGCGTTGTTCATCTTTTTTTGTTTGTTATTGTCACAAATATTGTTGTTTTTTATAAAAAATTACCAGCATGTCTCGCAATTAAAGCCGACTTTTTGGTGGCCTGTCTTTGTTGGTACGTTTTGTTGGCCCCTAGTTTATACCCTCTTACGTTTCGTGCGTTTGGTTAAGCCACTAAGATAAATTTAAAACTTTGTAATGCCGCGTACTTTTACTATCAAAGACAATTCGGATGAGAATCGCCTGTTTCTTAACCGCATTATCTCGGCATCCGTCATTATTGTCCTCCTGACGGCTGGATTAGTCATCCGCTTGGCTTATCTTCAAATTGTCGGCCATCAACATTATTCGACATTAGCGAAAGAAAATAGCATAAAGATCGAACCCACCGTGCCTTCGCGTGGCATTATCTACGATAAGCGCGGGAATATCCTGGCTGAAAATACGCAAACCTACAGCTTGGAGTTAATTCCTGAGCAAATTCCTGATTTGGATGATACGCTCCTCCGGCTAAAAGAATTGCTCGAAATTTCGGATGAAAAAATCGAGCAGTTTACAAAGTTACGGAAACGGCAAAAAAAATTCACCAGAATTCCATTGGTGGTCAATATGACGGAAGAGGAGTTGGCAAAATTTGCAGTACAGCGTCCATTCTTTCGCGGGGTAGACGTTTATATACGTCAACTTCGGCACTATCCTTATGCGGATTTAACTTCTCATGTAGTCGGCTATGTCGGACGGATTAACGAGAGTGAATTGAAAGAATTGCCGGTTGCCGAATACCGTGGTTCCACGTTTGTAGGGAAATTGGGCGTTGAAAGTTCGTATGAAACCCAGTTGCACGGCACCACCGGTTATGCTGAGATTGAAACAAACGTCCAGGGGCGGCCGTTAAAAACGATCAAGCAGGTCGATCCGGTTTCTGGTGCAAATTTGCATTTGTCGCTGGATATAGAGTTACAAAAAACCGCTTATGACGCCCTGGAAAATTATAATGGCGCGGTCGTTGCTATCGATGTCACGACTGGCGGCGTGTTGGCTTTTGTTAGTCGGCCTGGTTTTGATCCGAATCCTTTTGTTGTTGGCATTGGCAGTAGTGCTTACAAAGAATTGCAATCGTCGCCGGATCAGCCGCTTTATAATCGTGCTTTACGCGGGTTATATCCACCTGGCTCAACATTCAAGCCGTTTGTGGCATTGGCAGGGCTGGAGAATAATGCGGTTACTGCAAAACAGTCTTTATTTTGTCCAGGATACTATCAGCTACCGAATGATAAGCACCGTTACCGGGACTGGAAGAAGAGTGGTCATGGTACAGTGAGTATGGTCTACGCGATTACCCAATCGTGTGATGTCTATTTTTACCGTTTGGCGGGAATGTTAGGAATAGATCGTCTGCATGATTTTTTACAGAAATTCAGTTTCGGGCAAAAAACAGGGATTGATCTGGTGGGTGAGAAGGCAGGTTTGATGCCTTCCCGGGAATGGAAACAAAGCAAGAAAAACCAGCCCTGGTTTCCGGGAGAAACCCTGATTACCGGTATCGGCCAGGGTTATCTTCAGGTGACGCCGCTACAGCTCGCCCAGGCAACAGCCATCTTGGCTAACAAAGGTAAGGTTATTACTCCGCATTTGGTTGAAAATATTGATAGCGCTATTCCAAGTTCGATTGAGAAAACGATAGCGACAAGCAACATACCTTTAGCGCGAGACCATCTTGATACCGTCTATACCGGCATGATTAATGTAGTGCATAGTGGCGCGGGAACAGCCAAGCGTATCAGTAATGACATCGATTTTAAAATTGCGGGTAAAACTGGTACGGCGCAAGTCTTCAACATCAAACAAAACGCCAAATATAACGAAAGCCAGATCGATTTTAAGCTGCGTGACCATGCGTTATTTATTTCCTTTGCTCCAGCTGAGGAACCAAAAATTGCGGTGGCAGTTATCGCCGAAAATGGTGGTCACGGCGGATCAGTTGCCGCGCCAATTGCCGCAAAAGTAATTAAACAATATCTTCGTGGTCCCCAGAATACGCAGACTGAGCAGCAATGAAAATCGAAACACGCCAGGAAGAATTTCAATCTCCTACTTTGTTGGGGCGATTACTTGGGCACTTGCATATTGACATACCGCTGTTTTTGGTTTTGCTTCTCATTTCCTTGTTAAGCTTTGTCATTCTTTACAGTGCTGGCAACCAGGAAGTTGCTTTATTGTTTCGGCAAGGTTTTCGCGTGACATTGGCTTTTCTGTTGATGATCGTACTGGCGCAAGTAAGCCCCTATCAATTCAAACGATATTCAGCGATTTTATTCAGCATTGGAGTCGTCTTGCTCATTGCTGTACTGGCGATAGGTTATACGGGCAAAGGCGCGACCCGTTGGTTGAATTTGGGTTTTTTTCGCTTTCAACCTTCTGAGATGATCAAAATAACGACCCCCATGATGATCGCTTGGTTTCTTGCCGACTATGCTTTGCCGCCAAAGCCCCAACAATTGGCGATTGCTGGGGTATTAATACTCATACCTACCTTACTTATAGCTAAACAACCCGATTTGGGGACGGCGATATTGGTGGCGAGTTCTGGCGGTGCAGTTTTATTTTTTGCTGGCTTGTCCTGGATTTTCATTGGCGGGATTCTCGCTTTTTTAGCGGCATTGGCGCCAGTCGTCTGGAACTATTTCATGCACGATTACCAGCGCGCACGGATTATCACCTTGCTCGACCCGGAGGCTGATCCTCTGGGTAAAGGTTATCACATCATCCAATCAAAAATTGCTATTGGTTCCGGTGGAATCTATGGCAAAGGGTGGCTGGGCAGTAAACAGTCAGAATTAGAATTCCTGCCGGAAAGTTCCACCGATTTTATTTTTGCCGTTTTCGCCGAGGAATTCGGTTTATTCGGTTGTCTGGGCTTGCTTGCGCTTTATCTAATTGTAATCGGACGCTGTTTTTATATCGCTAGCGAAGCGCAAGATACCTTCAGTCGATTATTAGCCGGAAGCTTGGCCTTAACGTTTTTCGTTTATGTATTTGTTAACGTGGGCATGGTTATCGGGGTTTTGCCTGTTGTTGGTGTACCTTTGCCTATGATTAGTTATGGAGGTACATCCATTGTTACCTTGATGGCTGGTTTTGGTATCCTTATGTCAATCCAGACCCATAAAAAATTTATTGCTGACTAATTTGATGAATAATAAAAACGATTGTTTTTTTGATTGGTTTTCTTTTCTGGGTTTATTTGTTAAGCTCTTGCTCGACAACAACTAAAAACCAAGAAATCGTTGATAGTTTTGTCAGGGAAATGGTGGCAAAACATCAGTTTAACTAAAGTGGATTTAACTGGATTATTACAACAAACTTCAGTAAACGAGGAAATCTTAAAAAAAATTTCTAAGCCGTCTGAAGCTTTACCTTGGTATAAATACCGGAAAATTTTCTTAACCAAGAAACGTATCGATGCTGGAGTGGAATTTTGGCGTAATCATCAAGACGTTTTAACTAAAGCAGAACAAACTTATGGTGTTCCGGCATCCATAATAGTGGCTATTTTAGGTGTAGAGACATTTTATGGAAAACACACCGGCAACTATCCGGTGCTGGAGGCATTATCGACGTTAGCTTTTGCATATCCTCCGCGTAGCCAATTTTTTCGCTCTGAATTAGAAAATTTTTTATTGTTATGTCGTGGCGAGGGTATCGAGCCGGCGATGCCGCAAGGTTCGTACGCCGGCGCAATGGGCATGGCTCAATTCATGCCGAGCAGTTATTTGAAGTATGCTGTTGATTTTAATAGTGATAAAAGAAAAGATATTTGGGGAAACCCTGATGATGCTATCGGCAGTATTGCCAATTATTTTGCTGCTCATCACTGGCAAAAAGGTAAGCCGGTAATTGTTAAAATTCGTGATCAAGTTCACAAAACTCCTAACAACTTAATTCAGCTTAAGCAAGACTTAAGAAAAGTCGGGTTAGAATCGACCATCCCAACGAAACTTAAACCTTTACTTTTAACCACGGAAGCTAAAAAAATTGCTTTCGAACTAGAGAATGGCGAAGAATTATGGGCACCTTTCGACAATTTTTTCGTGATAACGCGTTACAACAAAAGTCCCCTTTATGCGTTGGCTGTGCATCAATTAAGCCTCGCTATTTCTAATCAAATTATCAATTTTTCTTATGAACAAACTCATAACGATATTTTTTATCCTACTCGTGAGCGCTTGCTCGAATAACCAAATTAAAACTAGCGATGCAGGTATTCCTGCCCCTTTTGTTTATCGCGAACCTTCCACGCCAAAATTAGTTGTGGCAACGCCACCGCAAACAAGCCCCAAAATAAAAGTTGCCCCCATATTTGAGACAAAAGAGGCTTCGTTTCGAGAAGCAGTCTCAAAAAATCCAGAAACGCCGGTAACTTTATCGTCCAAAGATGAAGAAAGTCTTTTCCCACGTCTGGTGCGTTATTTCAAAAAGGGCATTGCTTCATGGTATGGTCCAGGATTCCATGGCAGAAAAACAGCCAATGGCGAAATTTTTAATATGTACGAAATGACGGCGGCGCACAAGACTTTGCCTATTCCGTCTTATGCTGAGGTCACAAATCTGGCTAATAATAAAACTGTTGTTGTGCGTATAAATGATCGAGGACCTTATGTTGGCAACAGATTATTGGATTTGTCCTATGCGGCGGCCAAGAAATTAGGTATCCAATCGGGCGGTACAGGTAAAGTAGAAATCAAAACTATTTCGCCTTTGCAAGCATTGCCACATATCCAAAAAACCGCCGAAAGTGAGCATAAAAAAGTATATATGCAACTCGGTAGCTTTGGAAGTCAGAAGAAAGCATTGAAATTGCATCATAAAATAGCTGCTAACAATCTACCGGAGCCAACGATAGTTACAGCAAGAAGTAAGCGAAATACGCTTTATAAAGTCCAGTTTGGTCCTATCAATTCAACTCAAAATGCAAAACAATTAAGCTATCAATTAGCTCAAATTGGTATAAAAGATCCTCAATTTGTCGCTGAAGCCAGACAAAACTAAGCCTTAATGCTACAATAAGGCATTGTTCTTACAGAGACTATGCCTTATAAATGACTCCTACAAAAAGTATAGTAAGTTTCCCTTTATTTCTCTTATTAGTAACTTTATCCATCTCAAGGGCGGGTGCCGAAGATGCCGTAATGGTAACGCCATCGCCGCCGGTCATAGCTGCAAGTAGTCATATCCTCCTGGATTTCAATGCTGGCAAAGTTCTGGCAGAAAACCATGCTGATTCGAAGCTTGCTCCAGCGAGTTTAACCAAAATTCTGACTGTCTACGTTGTCTTTAATGAGATCAAAAATGGTCATTTAAAGTTGGACGACTTAGGTGACTATCAGCCAGAATGCTTGGCAAACTGGCGGCTCTAAAATGTTTGTTAAGGTTAATGATCAAGTAAAAGTAGAAGATTTACTGAAAGGCGTAATTATCCAATCCGGCAATGATGCCAGTGTGGCGTTGGCGGAACACGTTGCCGGAAATGAAGCGACTTTTGCTGAATTGATGAATCAACATGCCGTGCGATTAGGTATGACCAGCAGCCATTTCGAAAACAGCGATGGTTTACCCAGCGATGGGCATTACACTTCAGCGAGGGATTTGGCAACTTTGGCCTCTGCCTTGATTAAGGAATTTCCTGAATATTATCCTTGGTTTTCCCTGAAAGAATTTACCTACAATAAAATCACCCAAAAAAATCGTAACTTACTGCTTTCCAGAGACGAGACGGTAGATGGCATTAAAACAGGCCATACCGATGAAGCTGGTTTTTGTTTGGTGGCTTCCGCATTGCGTAATGGTATGCGTTTGATCTCTGTGGTAATGGGAACAGCTAGCGAAAATGTGAGAGCAACAGAGAACCAAACCCTGTTGAATTATGGTTTCCGCTTTTTTGAGTCCCCCAAGCTTTATGAAAGTAAAAAGCCAATAAAAGATGTAAGGATATTTAAAGGCGAGGAAAAAAATCTTCAGTTGGGATTAAATGATGATTTTTATGTATCTATTCCTAGCCACACGAGCAACGAACTTAAAACTACTGTGAGTGTAAACCCACAAATATTGGCGCCTGTCAAAGCAGGAGATAAACTGGGTTTAGTGACGGTTAACTTTAAAAACGAAGTCATTGCCACCAGAGATTTGGTTGCACTAAAAGGCATAGATAAAGGCGGTATTTTTCGTCGGCTTTACGATACGATAGCAATGAAGATTGGTAAAAATGATGACAACTGAAACGGTTTATCTTAACGGACAATATCTGCCTTTTGCCGACGCTAAAATTTCGGTCATGGACAGGGGGTTTTTATTTGGAGATGGTGTGTATGAGGTCATCCCTGCGTATGCCGGAAAATTATTCCGCCTCGATGATCATTTGGAACGCTTGGATAACAGCTTAAAATCAATACGTTTACAAAATCCACATACTCGTGAGCAATGGCGCAATTTGCTAACTCCATTACTTAAACCGGGAATTGACCAATCAGTCTATCTGCAAATTACCCGCGGGGCTGCACCTAAACGCGACCATGCATTCCCCACAGATGTAAGCCCAACGGTATTTGTCATGGTGTCCAACATCAATCCGCATGTCGATGAAAACAATGGTTTAAAAGCGATTAGCTTGGAAGACAGTCGCTGGAAATTATGCGAGACCAAAGCTATCACGTTGCTAGCTAACGTCTTGCTCAGGCAGGAGGCGGTTGAGCACGGCTGTGCTGAATCGATTCTGTTTAAAGAAGGATTCTTAACCGAAGGTGCAGCCAGTAATGTTTTTGCCGTCATTAATGGTGTTTTGATGACTCCGCCGAAAAGCCCCGCGATTCTGCCTGGCATTACACGTGATGTGATTTTAGAAATCGCTGAAAAAAATAATATACCGCATAGCCAGCAAGCCATTTCCAAGGCTGATATTCTTGCCGCCAGCGAAATTTGGATTACCAGTTCTACCCGGGAGATCATTCCTATAGTCGAGCTGGATGGAGTAAAAGTTGGTAATGGCAAACCTGGGTCGGTGTGGAAATCTTTTTTCAAGCTTTTTCAGGAGTATAAGAGTTCAATATCATGACAGAAGAGTCTTTACTGGAATTTCCCTGTGAATTTCCGATTAAAGCGATGGGAAAGAGTGACGGCGAGTTTGATATGGTCGTGATGGAAATTGTTCGCCGTCATGCCCCCGACGTTTACGAGCATGCGGTTAAAAGCAGGCAAAGCAAAGACGGTAACTATTTATCTGTGACCATTACCATTCAAGCGACGAGTCGGGAGCAGCTTGATTCAATATACCGTGACCTAACCGGTCATCCGCAAGTGTTGATGGCGTTATAATCCTTCATTTATCGAGCTATGTCGGCAATCATCCGCGACCTTGGCTTACAGGCATATGAAAGCGTTTGGCGTGAAATGCAACAGTTTACGCAAGATCGTACCGATTCCACATCTGACGAAATCTGGTATCTTGAACACTTTCCGGTATACACCTTGGGGCTAAACGGTAAAGCTGAACACATATTAAATGCTGGTACTGTTCCGGTTGTACAAAGCGACCGTGGTGGGCAAGTGACCTACCATGGGCCGGGCCAGTTAGTCGTATATGCGTTAATCGATATAAAACGATCCAAGCTTGGTATAAGGCAATTGGTCACTCTTTTTGAACAATCAATAGTTAACACTTTATCACAGTTCGGAATAAATGCATTGGCGAAACCTGAAGCGCCGGGTGTTTATGTTAATAATAAAAAGATCGGTTCTATCGGTATACGAATTAAAAACCATTGCAGCTATCATGGTATCAGCCTTAACAATAGCATGGATTTAGCGCCTTTTGATCATATCAATACCTGCGGTTTTCAGGATTTAAAAGTCACTCAACTAGCCGATTTTGGCATACACATCAGCACGACAAATCTGGCAATTTCGGTAATTAACTCAATGCATACCCTACTAAATAAATGAACAATCAAGCTCCGTCAAGGTTAACTCCGGAATCGCACCAGCGCAACGCTGAAAAACTGGCGCGGATACCCATCAAGGTCGAACAGCCCGAAACTGTGCTACGTAAACCGGACTGGATACGTATCAAACTTTCGGCAAACGACAAGGCAAGCAGGGTTAAACAGCTGCTGCGCGAACACCAATTGCATACCGTATGCGAAGAAGCTGCTTGCCCGAATTTAGCGGAATGTTTTCAGCACGGTACTGCCACCTTCATGATTATGGGCGATTTATGCACTCGGCGTTGCCCATTTTGCGATGTCGCACATGGCAAACCCTTGCCGCTGGACAAAAATGAGCCGCTTCACTTGGCAAATGCAATAAAAGCCATGTTGCTTAAATACGTGGTGATTACTTCGGTAGACCGCGATGATTTGCGCGATGGCGGGGCTGGGCATTTCGCCGATTGCATTAAACAAATTCGGCAGCAAACGCCAAGTACCAAAATCGAAATTTTGGTGCCAGACTTTCGCGGGCGTATTGACAAAGCCATTGCTATTCTCGCGAACGAACCTTGCGATGTTTTCAACCACAATCTGGAAACTGTTCCAAGATTATATAAAGAAGTCAGACCGGGTTCGGATTACCAAGGGTCGTTGAATTTACTTAAGCAATTTCATGAGGCTCAGCCCAATATACCCACAAAATCAGGGCTAATGCTTGGCGTCGGCGAAGAAAGGGACGAAGTTCATCAAGTCATGAAGGATTTAGTGTTGCATGGCTGTTCCATGTTAACCCTGGGACAATACCTGCAACCCAGTAAAGCCCACCTCCCGGTTAAGGCTTATATCACGCCTGGGGAATTTGAAGAATACGGCAAGACCGCAAAAGACATGGGCTTCAAGCAAGTCGCCAGTGCACCTATGGTGCGCTCCTCATACCATGCGGATCTGCAAGCAAAACCAATTGTCGGTTAACTTCAGCCATTAATTGCTTAGTTTTATCTGAGTCTAATTGTTGAATCAAACGTTTTATTTCTAACGGAGACTGTTATGCCCAGACCGACTACCCCAGCCCTTGCTGCCGACATTATCATTGAATTGATCGACTTTCCTGGGCGGCCTATCGTTCTCATCGAGCGGGCATTTCCACCTTATGGCTGGGCGATACCGGGTGGTTTTGTCGATGTTGGCGAGATGGTTGAAGTGGCTGCCGTCAGGGAAGCCAGAGAAGAAGTCACCCTGGATGTTAAGTTAACCGCTTTATTAGGCATCTATTCTGATCCCAGTCGCGACCTCCGCGGCCATACCGTTACCGCCTGTTATGTTGCTGAAGCTAAGGGTAATCCGAAAGCCGCTGACGATGCCAAAAACTGTCAGATATTCAGTCTGGATGCGCTGCCTGAACTATTGGCTTTCGATCATGCGCAGGTGTTAGCGGATTACAAAGCTTTTCGAGAAACAGGTGGTTTGACTCCTTTGAGAGGAGTTTAATTTGAAAACTAATGGCCTATTGCGTCAGAGATCAAACAAAAATCCACGCCCATTTTGTTGCGTTTATTCTATGTATAGATTCTTGTTGGTTTGTTGATCATTTCTAATGCTGTCCGACTGGCCTCAAGTAGCCATGTTTGATTTGATTGGTTAACATTTTTTTGGTTTTATTTTTAATTGTGCGTCGAAAGTTCACCTTGGCGTTATAATATCCGGTTATTTAACAGGTGTGAGGTGTAACACATGCAAATAATCCAGGAAGCGCTCACTTTTGACGACGTTTTGCTGGTGCCTGCGCATTCCACAGTATTGCCGCGCGAGGTGGAAATCAAAACCCAGTTAACCCGCAAGATTTCTTTAAACATCCCCTTGGTTTCTGCCGCGATGGATACAGTAACCGAAGGTCGGCTCGCTATTGCTATGGCGCAAGTGGGTGGAATAGGCATTATTCATAAAAATATGACCGCCGAGCAGCAGGCGCGAGAAGTAAGCACTGTAAAAAAATTCGAAAGTGGCGTGATTAAAGATCCTATCACCGTTTCTCCGGATGTCAGTATTCGCGATGTAATGAATCTTACCCGTGCTAAAAATATTTCCGGAGTGCCGGTCGTTGACGGCGACAAACTAGTTGGCATCGTAACCAGTCGTGATTTACGTTTTGAAACCCGTTTTGACGAGCCGATTACTAGCGTAATGACCCCAAAGGAACGACTGGTTACCGTTAAAGAAAACGCTGAGCAAATGGAGGCGATTGCACTATTGCACAAGCACCGCATTGAGAAAGTGCTTGTGGTTAACGATGATTTTCACTTACGTGGAATGATTACGGTTAAAGACATTCAAAAAGCCAAGGATTATCCGCAAGCTTGCAAAGATGAGCAAGAGCGATTGCGCGTAGGTGCAGCGGTAGGTACAGGCGTAGGAACCGAAGAACGGGTTGCCGCACTGGTAAGTGCTGGCGTGGATGTGATTATCGTCGATACCGCTCATGGGCATTCGCAAGGTGTACTGGATCGGGTAAGGTGGATTAAAAAAAATTATCCTAATGTACAGGTTATCGGTGGCAACATTGCCACCGCCGAAGCCGCTTTAGCTTTGGTTGAAGCCGGTGCAGACGGAGTTAAAGTGGGTATCGGTCCAGGCTCGATTTGCACAACGCGCATCGTTGCCGGTGTCGGCGTTCCACAAATTACAGCCGTCAGTAATGTTGCTGGCGCGTTAAAAGGCACGGGTGTGCCGCTAGTCGCCGATGGCGGAATTCGCTATTCGGGTGATGTAGCTAAAGCACTGGCCGCAGGCGCTTATGCCGTTATGCTGGGCGGGTTGCTGGCCGGTACTGAAGAAGCGCCAGGAGAAGTGGAATTGTTCCAGGGGCGATCTTATAAATCATATCGCGGCATGGGTTCTTTGGGGGCAATGTCGATGCAGCAGGGTTCTAGCGACCGTTATTTTCAGGAAGATGCCGATGAAGTGGAGAAGTTAGTTCCGGAAGGTATCGAAGGCAGAGTGCCGTATAAAGGCAGTTTGCTCGCCGTTGTCCATCAGTTACTGGGTGGTGTCCGTGCCAGCATGGGTTATACCGGCTCGTCATCGATAAAGGCTTTGCACGAAAAAGCACAGTTTGTACGCGTGACCAGTGCGGGCATCCGTGAAAGCCATGTTCATGATGTGACTATCACTAAAGAAGCGCCGAATTATCGGACTGAGTGATTGGTTGAACTTATTAAAGATCCCACAATATAAACCGGATTATCTAGTGCAGTAAGTGGAAATATGCCAGATCAGAGCAGCGTACATTTGCATAAAATTAATTTAGTTGGGTTCAAATCGATAAAAAAACTCGATTTGAAAATGAACCCAATCAATATACTCATTGGTGCAAATGGTGCTGGCAAATCAAACTTAATCTCATTATTTACTTTCTTGCGTTATTTATCTGAAGGAAAGTTGCAAACTTATGTTGAAAAACAAGGGTATGCAAATACTTTTTTTCATTTTGGCGCTAAAGCTACGCCCAAAATCATAATTGATATTGAAGTTGGATATAATGGCTATCATGTAGAATTTGTTCATGGTGAAGCAAATGACGCTTTAGTATTTGATAATGAATATTGCACTGTTTCATCCTCGCCAAGAACATGGCCGGTTAAAGGCAAATTAGGCGAAAGCGGCCTTCTTCCGGGATCCGAAGCAGCTAGCGACTATGTTCGGCAATACAGCCGCGACTATATGCAAAAGTGCAGGGTGTATCATTTTCATGATACAAGTCCAACAGCAGGATTTAAACAGGCACAAAAGCTCAATTTAAGTGTCTTTCTTGATTCTGATGCTAGCAATCTTGCGCCTTTTCTTAGATATCTGCGAGAAAAATATCAATCTAGCTATCAAGATATAGTTTCGACTATACAGACAGTTGCGCCATTTTTTCATGATTTTTATTTAGAGCCAAGGGGTGAGGAAGGAGATAAATCTCTATTATTAAGGTGGATTCATCGAGATTATGATGCTCCTTTTTCAGCAAACCAGCTTTCGGACGGAACGGCACGCTTCATATGCTTGGCTACATTATTTTTGCAACCAGAATGGTCTCGACCCAGCACTATTGTGCTTGATGAACCCGAACTTGGGTTGCACCCTGCCGCCCTGAATGTTTTAGCAGAAATTATCAAGTCAGTATCAAAAACTAATCAGGTTATTTGTTCAACACAATCAGTCGCTTTTGCAAATCAATTTGAGCCAGAAGATTTTATTGTAGTTGACCAAAATAATGGTGCATCTACGTTCAAAAGACCTAATAGAAAGGAGCTTGAACATTGGCTTGAGGATTATGGAATGGGAGAAATTTGGACAAAGAATCTTATTGGAGGTCGTCCAGAATGGTAAGAATAGGGGTTTCTGTAGAAGGGCTAACTGAAGAGCGATTTATAAAAATAATGATTGAACCCTATCTTACTCCCAAAGGTATATATGTTACGCCCGTTTCAATAGATGGAAACGTAAGCATAGATCGTATAAAGCACGAACTAAAAAATCTAATTCATAGTTTTGATTATGTAAGTACGTTTTATGATTTTTATGGATTTAAACAAAAAGATGACGGCGAAACTAGACTTACATTAGAAGCTAAAATCAATGAGTCCGTTAAAATTGAGCTGAGGGAAAAAGTTATCCCTTATATCCAAATGTATGAGTTTGAAGGATTGTTATTTTCATCACCAGACGCCATAGCCTCAGTGTTGCAAGGTGAATCACTCACCAATTGGGCAAATTTAATATTGAAGGAAAATAGCAATAACCCTGAAAAGATAAATGATTCGATAGAAACCGCGCCTTCCAAACGGCTTGAAAAAGTAACTAACTACCGAAAAACTACTCATGGGCCTAATATAGCAAAGGAGATAGGATTGGTGAGAATAAGAGAAATGTGTTCTGGGTTTGATGAGTGGTTAAGTAAGTTAGAAGAACTCTGAAGTTACATTTTTATAAAAGGTTTTTGTGATTTCTTTCATTATATTGTAACGAGCATTAGAGCATTTTTATAGTTATAAGCCGTATTTCACCTTGAATAATATGGGCTAAATAGATTGAATAGGAAACAAAGTGCAACAAACCCATAACATCCACCAATACAAAATCCTCATTCTCGATTTTGGCTCCCAGTACACGCAGTTAATCGCCAGGCGCATCCGCGAAATTGGCGTGTACTGCGAAATCTATTCCTGCGAATGCACGGATGAAGATATAAAGCAGTTCGCGCCGAACGGCATCGTGTTATCGGGCGGGCCGGAAACGGTAACCAGCACCGATACACCGCGTGCGCCGCAAAGCGTTTTTCATCTTAACATTCCTGTTTTGGGCATTTGCTACGGCATGCAAACCATGACCGAACAGTTAGGCGGTAAAGTCGAGAGTTCTGATCATCGTGAATTCGGCTATGCGCAAATCCGTGCTCGTGGGCATTCCCAATTATTACAAGGTATAGAAGACCATCTCTCGCCGGAAGGTTTTGGGCTATTAGATGTGTGGATGAGCCACGGCGACCGCGTTGTGGAATTACCCGAAGGCTTTAAGCTTATTGCAAGCTCCGATGGTGCGCCGATTGCCGGAATAGCTAATGAGGACAAGGGTTATTACGCCCTGCAATTCCATCCGGAAGTTACCCACACCAAACAAGGTCATCGCATTTTGTCGCGGTTTGTATTGGATATTTGCGGCTGCGAAGCTTTATGGACAGCAACCAGCATTATTGAAGATAGTATTCATGCAGTTCGCGCCAAAGTCGGTAGTGATCATGTGATTTTGGGTTTATCCGGCGGCGTGGATTCCTCTGTAGTTGCTGCTTTATTACACAAAGCCATTGGTCAACAATTGACCTGCGTTTTCGTCGATACAGGTTTGCTGCGATTACACGAAGGCGACCAGGTTATGGCAACCTTTGCCGAACACATGGGCGTGAAAGTTATCCGGGTTAACGCTGAAAAGCGTTATTTGGCGGCATTAAAAGATATTCAGGAACCAGAGCAAAAACGCAAGATCATCGGCAATCTGTTTGTTGAAATTTTCGATGAAGAAGCCGAAAAGTTAACCGATGCCCGTTGGCTGGCGCAAGGCACCATCTATCCTGATGTGATTGAATCGGCGGGTTCCAAAAGTGGCAAGGCACACCTGATCAAGTCGCATCACAACGTCGGCGGCTTGCCGGAAAACATGACCTTGAAATTGGTCGAGCCTTTGCGAGAATTATTCAAGGATGAAGTCAGGAAAATCGGGCTGGAATTGGGCTTACCGTCTGACATGGTATTTCGACACCCATTTCCCGGTCCGGGATTGGGCGTGAGAATATTGGGCGAAGTCAAAAAAGACTACGCGGATTTGCTACGCAAGGCGGATGCCATTTTTATCGAAGAATTGTATCGACATGATCTATACAGCAAAGTTAGTCAGGCTTTCGCGGTATTTTTACCGGTTAAATCGGTGGGTGTTATGGGTGACGGCCGCCGCTATGACTACGTGATAGCCCTGCGCGCCGTGGAAACGATTGATTTTATGACGGCACGATGGGCGCATTTGCCCTACGAATTTCTCGACTTGGTTTCTCGTCGAATCATCAACGAAGTTGCAGGCATATCCCGCGTGACTTACGATATTTCCGGAAAACCTCCTGCTACGATTGAATGGGAATAGCCGAACAGGATGAAGCCTGGATGCGACATGCCGTGAGGTTGGCGCAAAGGGCTGAAACTTTAGGCGAGGTTCCCGTTGGAGCGGTTTTGGTTAAGGATGGTCACTGTATTGCCGAAGGCTGGAACTCTCCCATCGCCAGCCACGACCCCACCGCTCACGCTGAAATCAATGTCTTACGCGAGGCGGGCAAACGAACCGAAAATTACCGCTTAGTTCATACGACCCTCTATGTCACTTTGGAGCCTTGCGTCATGTGCATGGGTGCCATAGCTCACGCGCGGGTTAAACGTTTGGTTTTTGGAGCTTTTGATCCGAAGCGTGGTGCGGTTTGTAATGCATTAAACCTTGCCGATGCTGACTTTTTAAATCATAAGATTGATTGGCAGGGCGGTGTATTGGCAGATGAGTGTGGGGAATTGTTAAAAAATTTTTTTCAGGCGAGACGATAGCGATCTTTAAACAATATAAAAAGTTAACCATGAGATATTTGTTCTTTACCAAATTTTGGATAATGAAAATTTAATGTTTATAGGCAAGAGCTGAAATAAGTACTCCGTGCTTAACAAAAAAAGTTTATATCCTCATTCTTTTGTTATGATTTCAGTTATTGTTAACCCTGAATGATGAAGTATGATAAATTTTGTCCGTAATGTTTGTTTAGTTACTCTCATTTTCTTAACCTATTCAATATCTTCCGTTGCTTACGCTGATATGACTGAAAGCCAACGCCCTCGCTCAATTCAGGTTAACGGTACGGGAAAAGTGATGGTCGCGCCGGACAAAGCCGACTTAACCCTTTCTGTTGAAGTTCAGGCGAAAACAGCCGAGACGGCGCGCAACCAAGCGGCGGTTGCAATGGAAGCTTTGATCAAAGCCGTAAAAAATGAAGGGGTTTACGATAAAGACATACAGACCCGATCAGTGTCGCTCTACCCAAATTATTCGCCAGATATCGCCAATAAAATAATTGGCTATCAACTTTCCAATCAGGTTGCCGTGTGTATTCGCGATCTAAATAAAGCCAGTAATATTATTGATTCTGCGGTTAAATCCGGCGGCAATGCCACCCGCGTACAAGGTATTGCCTTCGGCATTGAAGATCCTGAAACGGCTAAGGCACAAGCGCGTGAAAAAGCCTTCGCCAATGCCAAAAGCAAAGCCGAACAATATGCCAAACTGGCAGGACTGAGCTTGGGGGCTCCGTTGCATATCAACGAGGGCAGCGTAATTTCATCAAACCCGGTACCTTATGCGGAAATGCGCACTATGAAAGCAGCGATGGCAGATGGCGCTTCAACGCCCGTTCAAGAGGGCGAGCAGGAAGTCACCATCAATGTCGATGTGATGTTTTCGATTAATTAAAATGCGGCGTAAGTGATTTGTTGTTAACAAATCATCTATTACTTTGTTAGACGCGACTATAATTAGCAGTAATAATTAATTTTCATTAGCTCGAACCCACAGAGTTTGATAGCCACATAATAAGAATAAGAAATTGATTGCTAAATCCTGCCTTCTCTATCATCCCGAAACGTCTGATGATGCAGTCAAGCAATTGCATATCGAGACGCGTGCGACCTACAGCCAAGATAAGCTCGCTTTGCATTATGATTTATGTGGATCGTTAACAAATATACAGATTCCCGGGTTAACAAAATCGGCGGAAGAAACCGATGAATTATGGCGGCACACCTGCTTTGAAGCCTTCATCGCCGTTCACGAAGAACCGGAATATTACGAATTTAATTTTTCGCCTTCCGGCGATTGGGCGGGATATGCGTTTACCGAATATCGCCAGCGCAAACCCTGGCACGTCAGTGTGCCGCCCGCTATAACATGCGTTCGTACGGAAGACCGCCTTTCACTGCTGGCGGTTATTTCGATCAACGACCTGCCGAAAAACCCAAAGCATAAATGCTACCGTTTGGGGTTAAGCGCCGTGATAGAAACCAAAGCTCAACAAATTTCCTACTGGGCATTGTTCCATCCCGCTGGCAAGCCTGATTTTCACCATCGCACCGGTTTTACTTTGTCTTTGAACCCGATTTAATTGTTAACAAACTATGAAATTTGGTATTGACCGTTTTTTAGAAGATCCAACGTTACGTCAACCTCTGGTTAACAAACGGCTGGCATTATTGGCGCATCCCGCTTCAGTCACCGCAGATTTAACCCATTCCCTGGATGCGATTGCCAGCTTATCTGATCTGAGGTTAACCGCTGCATTCGGCCCGCAACACGGATTACGCGGCGACAAGCAGGATAACATGCTGGAAACGGAAGATTTTATCGATCCCACTCATGGCATTCCGGTATTCAGCTTGTATGGTGAAGTACGCCGTCCCACTGACGCGATGATGGGCACCTTCGATATCTTGCTGGTCGATCTTCAGGATTTGGGTTGTCGTATCTATACCTTTATTACTACCTTACGTTACGTGCTGGAAGCCGCCGCTAAACATAATAAATCAGTTTGTATTCTTGATCGCCCGAATCCGGCAGGGCGACCAGTAGAAGGGTTAACCTTACGGCTCAGCTGGGAAAGCTTCGTCGGTGCAGGTGCAATGCCGATGCGTCATGGGTTAACCATGGGTGAATTGGCGCGTTGGTTTATTAGTACGCTAAAACTGGATGTCGATTGTCAGGTGATTACCATGCAGGGTTGGCAGCCTGATGCCGCACCCGGTTACGGCTGGCCGCTGGGCGAGCGCACCTGGGTTAACCCCAGCCCGAATGCGCCCAATTTATGGATGACCCGTTGTTATGCCGGAACGGTTATGCTAGAAGGTACAACGCTTTCGGAAGGTCGTGGTACGACCCGACCCCTGGAGTTATTCGGTGCGCCGGATATTGACGCGCGTGTCCTTATCAAACGTATGTTTGAAATAGCCCCGCACTGGCTACGAGGCTGCAAGCTGCGCGAATGCTGGTTTGAACCGACCTTCCACAAACACAGTGGAAAATTGTGCAATGGTGTGCAAATTCATGTCGAAGACGCGTCTTACAATCATCAAGCTTTCCGCCCCTGGCGCTTGCAAGCGCTTGCGTTCAAAGCCCTGCGTTCATTACAACCCGATTATCCGATCTGGCGCAATTTTCCCTATGAGTACGAACTTGATCGCCTGGCGATTGACGTAATTAATGGTTCGCCACTCCTGCGTGAGTGGGTGGATGATAACAATGCGATTCCAGATGATTTGGATAAATTATCGTTGGCAGATGAAAACGCGTGGGAAACTGAACGGCAGGATTTTTTGCTGTATTGATATTCTTGAAGCAATGTTACAGTTACAAAAGAGCGTAGTATCAGTCGATTTTTTCACGGAAAGCAAGAAAAGCCATCAATTAAAATAACTGTGGTTTGAGATATGTTGTAAAAACATAACGCCAAACTTGCCGCATACATTTTATAGCACTCCCATTGCTCGATTAATGGTATAGAGGGAGTTTTAATAAAAGTATGCTGAAACAATTTATTAACTATTATTATGACTTTAATTTCTATGTTGTCTGAGCTCCCCTGAAACGCAGATCAGCTAGGAAATTAGCTATTACATCCTGTCCGGCATGGGGCATGACAACAATATGGGCGTAATCTCCTATTTTGCCGTCGTTTTCAAAACTCATGGTTGCCAGCGAATATTTTTTAACAATCCATTCGGGAGGTTTTTTAAAATAAATCGTATTGGATAGCCCACTTGCGCGGATTGGTAACATCGATGGAAAGTGTGACTGCATTTCTGTCAGCAGATAATCCGTATTCTTAAGTATGAGGGCTGCATCTTCTGATTGCTTTGCCATCGCCTGCGGCGTAGAAAAATAATAGAATTCAGCCGGTTTTACTCCATCCCTTGAGCAGGTTATGGTGCCGGGTACATGGCCGATATATTCGGGATTATGAACTTTGCTGTACAAAGCATTGAATTCGTTAAACAGGTTGTTAGAAGTAAGATAGAGGCCGGCAGGAGAAGGAAAGCCGAAGAATTTATGACAGGAGACAGCTATGGAATCGTAGCGTTTTAAGGTTGGATTTTTATTTGTTCCATGCATAACTTCATCGGCGTGATTTGTATGTGGTAAATATCCGCCAAACAATGCGGCATCCAGATGTAAGTAACTGGTATAGCCCTTGAGAGTATTTTGAATCGAGTCGATATTATCAATTGCGCCCTTAAATATCGTGCCGTTAGTTGCCACCACAAGCGCGGGGAAGTTCTTGTTTTCATACAATTTACGTGCTAAATCTTTGGTATCCATCCCCCCATCCGGCAAAGTCGACACAAAAATAGTATCGAGACCTAGCAAATCTCTCAGAATCTGAATCGAATAATGGGCTTCCCGGGTGAAATAACATTTTGGCAAAACGCCAGTACGACCTTTCAATACAGTTCTCCCCATGTACATGCCATGCATATTGCTGTCCGTACCGCTATGAGACAAAAAGCCCCAAATATCCTTTGAATTAAATCCGAATAACTTGCTGAAACGAAGAATAACTTTTCGTTCGAAGTCATGGGTATTCTAGGGAATAGCGCTTTCTTTGAAAGGATTACCAACGTTGTTGTAAGCAAAATTGCCGATACCCGCAGCTCTTAATTCTCGCTGCCAATCAAAAAAACCTTCGGGCGGGGTATTCATGTTAATCGGATAACCGAGAAAATTATTTTTTAATTTAGCGAGTTTTTTTCGCTCTGCCAATGATAGGCTCTCATTTCTGTCAGATTGGTTTTGAGCCAGTAGACTATCAAAACCATCAGGCTTACAGCCCGTCGACAAGGCAAGTGCTCCAATTGAACTGTATTTGATAAAACGGCGTCGAGTTAGCATATATTACCCCCTCTTCCTTTAGACTTAGAGGACAGATTTACGACAGTTATAAGCGGAAATTAATCGATAAACACTTATTCTTTTAAATTATCCCTTGATGAATTTAGCAGCTTAAGTGTTAGTAGTAACAATTTCCCTATTAGTAAAAGCCAAGTGACTAGGTTGGGGTTAACTTGTCAACCCCAAACAATTAAACTAACTCTCTTTGCGTTGAAATTCATTCATGATATGGCACCTGCATGTTAATAACAATGTGTTGGTTCGTTGTTAACGCTACTATCGTTGCAGACTCCACTGCTGGTGCTGGGACGGATGTTATATCTGACGGCGCGGTATTGTAGGTCAGTATCGTCGTTAGAATTATGCCCAAAGATGGAGGTGGGGTTATAAGGCGTCGTGCAAGCGATGTTGTTGTTAAGACGAGTGGTGCGATTGCCTGGGCTGGCGCTTGTCCAGCTGCATTTCAACGCCATTTGGTTGGCGCAAGTTCCATGATTACAAGTAATAACCGCTGTGGTGGTTACGCCGGTGATGGAAATGTATTTCCCAATCGTCGCGCTGTGTCGGCCAAGTCCGAAACAGCATGACTTATGGCGGATTTCAATCTTGTGCCGGTAAGAGTTAACTGGCAGTGTCGCTTGTGCATTTGGTATTTGTAGAGGAGCCGCTTCAACTTTCTCGACAACCTGCGCTTCTTCGATAGTGGATGCCAAATTGATGAGTGCCAGTTGCTCCGGCTTATATTTATTGTTGAATTTGAGTTTTTTGATGGTTTCTATTGATTTTGCAGTCAGGTCAAAGTCGCTTTTCGCTTCCGAATCCACTTTATACTTGGCTGCCGCTGCGCTCCATGTTGGATCAATCGGTCTGTCACCGCCAATCTGGACTAAATAGGGATTCCCATCTTCATCTAGAAAACGCACATCTATTTCATAGATAGGAGCGGTTGGATCTCCTGCACGAAGATATCTTGGCGTTTGTGGTCCACGTCGCGTTTCAAAGTGGATAACTTTACTGCCCGCTACGAAAGAGCCATTGATACCTTTGGGCACAGCTACCAAACTGGTAAGACCACCGTTAACATGCTGGCCGGGTGCTAAAATTGCGTTAGCTTGGGTGCTGCTCTTATCTGCTGCTGCGATGCCGATCATAGGTATCGTGAATAAGCTGATGACTAATATAATTATGCCAGCCCGAAGGCTGGTATATATTGGCTTGCCTAAATTGGACATAGTTATCTCCTCGTAGTGTTTGAATAGGTTAATTATTCAGCTTACAAATACATAAGAAGCTCTGAATAAATTGATTCATTTCATAGCTTGACGATAGATTCTCCAATTACGGCATCATCAAACCTTTGTTGAAGTCCTTAGATTTTGGATGACTTAATCAAACCCCAAATAATTAGACAAGTTTAATAACATTATTATCCGTCATGATCCGGACATGGAAATAGAATGGGCGTAATAAGATAAATACTTAAGAGTAAATTCAATATAAAACGCTTATCCGTTGGCTTGATGTTTATTGCAAATCCGATTTATGTTTTACCATGCTGGCATAAGTTCTTAACCTGATAAGGAAATATAAAATGACCGATTCCATCTATGATTTTAGAGTTAACCGCCTTGACGGCAGCGAAACTTCCTTGAAAGAATATCAAGGTAAAGTGTTACTCATGGTTAACACCGCTAGCCAATGCGGATTTACCCCACAATATGCCGGACTGGAAAAGTTGTACCAAACGTACCGCAAACAAGGCTTTGAAATATTGGGTTTTCCCTGTAACCAATTCGGTGCGCAAGAACCAGGTAATGCCAGTGAAATAAGGGCTTTTTGTGAAACGAATTATCACATCAGTTTTCCAATGTTTGCCAAGATTGACGTTAACGGCAGCAGTGCTCATCCTTTGTACGGGTTTCTTAAATCAAAAGCGAAAGGATTTTTCGGTACAAAAACCATTAAATGGAATTTCACCAAGTTTCTAATTGATAAACAGGGAGTTGTTATTGATCGCTTCGCTCCAACGACTAAACCAGAAGCATTAGAAGCCAGAATTAAGAGCTTGCTTTATGAAAAATAGTTTTTTGACAAGGAAAATTAGAATCTGAGTTAGGTCATGCCCAAGTAATTTTGTTAAGTGACTACGGTTACTAATTAAAATCCCTGTAAAGAAAAAATGATAATTTCTTGACTTTGACAAAAAACGTCACATCTTGATGATTTTTGCCAAAATTTTGACTTTATTTATGGGTAGGTATAAATATGCAATTGACATCAACCCATTGAAATTAAGCAATAAAAATAATAGTAATTAATTTTTTAAAAGTTGGCATTATAAATGCTTAATATAAATTGTGTACATGTTAAGCAGAATTACTTTCATGTTCAAACTCCTCGTAGTATACCTGCTTCCTTGTTGAAGCTCGGCGCATTATCTCCTCCCCCTCGTTTGAGATAATGCGCCTTTTTTATTTTCATTTTTTCTCCCTCGCAAAATAAAAATTCTAAGTTTTATATTTGCCTTTTGCTAAATAAAAAAATTTTCAAGTTGTTTTATTTGAATTGATTGTTGTTCTATGTTTTTGAATATTTTTCAGAGGAAACTATTTTGGTTCGAGTTTTTACTCAGAGACAAATATTGTCACAAATTAATATTTTTTGGCGATTATTGCCGATAACAAAAACACTATGTTAACTTTAAATATAAATAACGTATTGATTTTTATTATGTAAAAATTTAAATAAATAGTTGGCATCAAATATGCTGTATTAATAATCAAACGCATAGCGTGCATAGCTCCTCGTAGTAAACCTGCTTCTTATCGAAGCTTGCGCATTTTCTCTAGTCCCCTCCTGAGATAATGCGCATTTTTTTTGCCCATAAAAAACCGTTAGATATTTCTTTTTAACCATTAAATAGTAATTTCTATCATGTTTGGATTATTGGTTAACTTGTGTTTTTTTCGGTAGTTTCAATGATATTAAAAATGTAAGGATAAAAAGCAATATTGCCAGAGTCTGCATTGCAACGACAGGGCTGACTTGTTTAGCCGAAGCAAAGGTGTAAATTCCCACTGCGGTTAACATGGATAGGTTTTGGAAAAAATTTTGCAGGGCGACGGCGCTGCCGCTGCCGATGCTGTTCTGGCCGATTTCCTGCAATGCCGCATTCATTGGCACAATAAAAATACCTCCCATCATCCCTATGATAACCAATACACCCCGGGCGGGTTGCAAACTACCGGTTAAGCTTAATATACCGATAAAAACGGCCATGACGAAACCGGCGATTCTAACCCTTCGTAAATGTTCCAGCGGAATCAGGCGTGGGACAATTGCAGAGCCGACGATAATACCGATGGCAAGGAATAAGGTTAAGTTCGCAATCTCGGTGGCGTTTTTTGACATCAAAACCAAAGGCGCCCAGGCAACGATGATGACCCTGAGCGTTGCCGCCGCCGCCCAGAATAAAGATGCGCCCAATACTGCGAAACGGGATCGTGGCGTTATAAAAAATTGGCCGATTTGACTTACAAATTCCGCAAGCTGAGACTTTGAGGATTTTGTTTTTGCAACTCGGACAGGCAGAAACAGGGTGATGCAAGCGGACGCAATAAATAATGTTATTGTTAACCCGAGGGCAAGGCTAATAGAGTAGTCTGCCAGTTCGGCTCCCACGACCATCCCCAACAAAATGGCAAGAATAGTGGAGCCTTCTATCCAGCTATTTGCTCTGACTAATAACTGATGTGGTGCTAGTTCAGGCAGGATTCCGTATTTAGCTGGACTGTACAGCGCAGCGCCCACACCCACGATGCAATAAGCCATGAGGGGTTCCACCTTGGAAAGTAACAGCACAGCACCAACAGCTTTTGTTAAATTGGCAATAATCAACACCCTGGATTTGGCATGATTGTCGGCAAAACTGCCAACCCAAGGCGCAAGCAAGACAAATGCTACCAAAAATGAACTTTGTAACGCTGGAACGTACCAGCCAGGTAAGTCACGTGAATGCATTACCATGGCAATTACGGTAAATAAAATCGCGTTATCGGCAAATGCAGACAAAAACTGGGCAACCAGCAAAGGATAAATTTGTTTGTTCATGATGAGGCAATAAATGATCGGTGCGCTGATTTAAGCATGCAAGACTATAGACAAACTATTGGCAATGTACAACGCTTTAAAACAATATCTTAATAACTTAACAGTGCGGGGCAAAAGCTGCATAATCTTAGTTAACGCATTAAAAATGACAAGGAGCTTGCCATGACCGCTTTACTGTTAATATTTGTCGTTTGTTTTCTGGCGTATTCAAATGGCGCAAATGACAACTTTAAAGGTGTGGCTTCGTTGTATGGAAGTGGTGCAGCAAGTTACCGGGTTGCGCTTATATGGTCGACAATAACGACCTTGGCGGGTTCGTTATGCGCTTTATTTTTAGCGCAAACCTTGCTCATCAAATTTTCCGGCAAAGGCTTGGCGTCAGATGAATTGACACAATCTGCCCCGTTTATCACGGCGGTTGCTGCCGGTGCTGGCGTGACCGTTATACTGGCAACTCGCCTTGGGTTTCCCGTATCAACTACGCATGCTTTACTTGGCGCGTTAACAGGCAGCACCTTGTTGGCAACTGGAACTATTAAATTGGCAGCTTTAGGTTCTAGTTTCGTTTTGCCGCTGGTGCTTAGCCCAGTTATTGCAGTGATGTTAGCCGTACTGGTCTATATAAGCTTTCAGCAAATTCGGCAGAGTAAGTTGATTAGCGATAAGTTGTGCCTCTGCGTGGAAAACGAACCCGCAATAGAGACATCATGCTTTGCCGATAGCTCAGGCGCTTTGAGCACCGGGCAACCCCGTTCCCTCACCATCGGCAGCCAATCAGCCTGTGGCAGTCGTTATGCTGGCGTAATCTTTGGAGTTGATTTAAAAAAATTGATGGATACGCTCCATTTCATTAGCGCCGGCGCGGTATGTTTTGCACGCGGATTGAACGATACCCCAAAAATTACCGCTTTGTTGTTGCTGACAGCGGGCTATAATTTACAGGTCAAAATAGCATTGATTGCCGTGATAATGGCGATAGGCGGCTTGCTCAATGCACGGCGAGTGGCTGAAACAATGAGCCATAAAATTACTACCATAAGCCATGGTCAGGGGTTATCAGCTAATTTAACCACTGCACTTTTGGTTATTTTTGCGAGCAAGCTGGGTTTGCCCGTTTCAACTACGCATGTTTCGGTTGGTGCGTTGTATGGTATCGGGTTAACCACAAAAAATGTTAACAACCGGATGATGATATCTATTTTATTGTCGTGGCTGTTGACTCTGCCTTGTGCAGCGTTGTGTGGCGCGGGAGCCTATTGGCTGTTGAGGGCTTAGTTGATTTAGGTTTGAGAATTTTAAACATGCCCCAGATACCGATAAGATTTGGATAATTAAAGCTTAATCGCAAGTTGTTGGAGCACTTTCATTATCGTGAGGCAACGCACCGTCCAACTTGATGAAATCAGATTGAACGGGTTCAGCATATTAAAGCTCCGTGATTTTTGACTTTTTTGCCCGATCTGAAATAGGAACGCCGCTTTGGTTAATATTTTCCTCCTGTTCAAAGTAATCGTAAACGAGATAGTCGTAATCGCCATTGGCAAATGAAATTTCCGGTCGCCTGGTTAGCTAGCTACAAATAATGAAAATATAAAAATTGCTTATTAAAACCCATAACTCCAGGTAAAGCTCAAAGCACCGTCGCGGTCGAGCTGGTAGCCGTTGACGTGGGTGTACACCGGTTGTAACCATTCAAAGCTCAGGCGGTTGCCCGCGAATGCGCCATGGGGGATGTTGACAGACAAACCTAACCCCAAGTCCACGTAGTGGCCGCCGTAGTTGGCGGGGTTGTCCATGGAGGTAGGGCGATCTTCAAGCTCCGGCTCGTTGAGCCTTTTAGCTGGTTCTTCATTGAACGCAACTACGCAAGCATTGTAATCGACTTGATGTAGGTAAGGAGGGCCAAAGATGGCAACACCATTAGAATCGTTACCTATAATATCGCCGTAGATAAAATCTGCTTGGTTGCAAGGAACCAGCGGATTTTCTCCATCGCGTTTTTTCCGGGCAATATATTTTATCCCGCGCGGCAGGCTGCCCTTAATGCTGTCCTGCCAGCTATAAGCAACCCGCACTGTACCGGTAAGCCAATGAGTGATGTCGTAGCCGCCCCAGACGCTGCCTTCAAATATATCGCCCAAGGCATAGCCGGAGGCATTGTGGCTTTCCAGGCGGATGGTGCCGCCCGCTTGCGCGCCCCAACTCCAGTCCTCGGCCTTGCCGGTGTAAGTCAGGCTGGGCTTGAAGTCCCAGGTGCCGCTGCCCAGTTGCATGCCGTAATGGGTCAGGCCGCCGTCCATGTCGGTACTGTTAAGGTCTTCGTGGATTTTATAGGTAATGGCGGTGTCGCCAGTGGGCGCGGTGACGCCTAACGTACCGTGGAGATGGTGGCTGGGGCGGTTGAACAGCTTAACCATGGCGTACATCCCGGTATCGCCCACGCCGCCGGTCTCGGTGTTATGGGTGTCGTGCGGCCCCATTTCTATCGTCCCGTGCCCATGCCCTTCGTCCATTGGGTTGATGCGCTCCGAAGTCCAGCGCATATCCATATCCATGTCCATCCACTGCGGCATCAGCATCAGGGTCAACCAGTCGGTGGGAGCATACATCAAGTCCAGCATGTGCATGCTCATCGTCATGCTAGTCGGCAGCATGTTGCAACCCAGCGGAGTGGTGCAGCCGTTGTCGGTTGCTTGCTTCGTCGTTATGTTCTTATCACCGTTGAGAAACCCGCCTGCCTGCCAATTGCGCAGGTAACGGTAGCCGACCATAAAATCCCCTGACTTGTCCAGGGTATGGCCGAACAATAACCCCGCAGGTAAAGCCGGATGGCTGTGGTGGTCGTGCTGGCCGTGGCTGTCGTGGTGCAAACCCTGGCCGATGGCCGCCAGGTTAACCTTGAGCGCGGCATTCGCCACCCAGTAGTCGAAGTCGGCAAAGTCGCCTTCACCGCCCCCGCCCAGTTTCAGGCCGCCCTGGTGGGTGTAGTATTCAAACCCGGCTTCCACGCCGATGCCCTTGGCAAACTGCTTGGCAACCGTCACCCCGCCGCTCAAGGTACCGTAGCCTGATAGGCGCTGGTCACTGGAAAAATGGGCAGGAAGATTAGCAGCAATTTCGGTTCCTAGTCCATTAGGCGTAGCTACTAAAAAACTTGGCGCATAAAAATCCGCTGCGCTTTGCGAGTAATAACGGATACGCGGCGTTACCGTCCAGCCCCAGCCCAAAGGCTGCACCCAGTCTGCATCAAAGGTGTGGGCATGAATGTCCCAGTTATCGTGGGCAAAGCTGTAGCCCAGATGCAAGGCGGCATCCAGGGGTTCAATGTATTGTGTCCAGCGCGCATTCCAGCTAAACAGGTTGCGTTCATTCGGGCGTTGTTCGATAAAGGCCTCGCCACCTGCACCAGTTAATTGTCCTACCGGTGTGTCAAAAAAAGAATTTGGACTGGTGGTGAACACCCAAGCCAGTTTATAGGGATTCTCCAGAAAGCCGGTGCTGCGGGTGTAGGTTAACCCCACATCCGCCACGGCATCTTTGTTGACCACCTGGGTTAATCCTAAGCTGGCTGCCCAGTCCTGGCGAGTGCCTTCCAAGGTGTGACTTTTTGGGTTAATGCTTTTTACATAAGGGGCAAGCTCAACATAATTCATTCCGACATGGTCAAGCGTGGCGGCGATGGCACTGTTGGTGTAGCTTAGCCCCCAATTCAGCGTTGTTTGCTTCTGGTTAAGGTCGAAACGCCCGCCCAAGTTAACAAAGCGGGAGTCGTAGTCGTTCTCCACCGAAATACCGCCGCCGAAATCGAAGGAGGCTTCATCCCATTGATAAGTGAATTTAAAATCGCCCTGCTTGCGGGTTTCCGGCGAGGCATAGCTCATGACATGCACAGGCCTATCTTTGAGGTACTTAACATTTCCTTCGCTGTCAGGATTTTGAGAGAAAAAATGACCATTTTTGTCCACAAGGGCTAAATTAGCATCGGTATAAGGCGATGCGCCTACTTTGAGTACTGTATCGCCATATGTGGGTTTGTAATCACCTTCGAAATTATTGAAATGATTAGCTCCGGACGCTGAGGGAGCCGTACCGATTGGTGTAGCCCCTGACCAAGTGTCTTGCAGGTAATTGAAGGCAAACTTGACGCGATCGGTCAGCATGACTCTGGCACTTCCGTGTAGGCTGTCCACCTCGATCGGGTTACGGATATTGGGGGCTTTTTTAATTCCATAAGACATGTCGGAATGATAGTCATACACGTCATACGATAAATCAATATCCCGCTTGCCTTCCTGATAGTGGCTGTATTGAAAGTCTATGCTATCGTCTTCAGCGGCATGGGCTGGTGGTTGCAATAACCCCGGTAAAATTAAGGCCGCCTGGGTCAGGCGGGTAAGCGATTTGTTTTTATTATTCATTGTTGTAATTGAAAATTTCCGGCAGAGCAAATCATCCGCAGAGATTGAATCTGCGTATAGCACATTTTGATGTTATTGGTTTAAGAGATAAACAGCGCTAGAAGGTTGGGATACAGGGGCGGTTTCATTTAAACCTTTGTAACAATCCACATGAAGCTCATATTGTAAGGCTGCTGTCCCGCCGGTTTTATCTACCTGCACGTCCCATGTGGTAGCGCCAGCGGCATTATTTTTAAAAGCCACTTCCCCCCATGCGAGATTTCCACCAGTGTTATCGGAGATAGTAGGTGTCAGCCCTGGCAAGTGTCCGGCTCTGACATTAGTGGTGGTGTTGGGAGATTTATCCCGTATGTTCACACCAAAGCATTTTGTACCTGCCGGACAGGTAAACCTTAACTGGTCTTTAGTCATGCCAGCGGCCAGAGAACCGGAACCGCCATGGGCTACATTCAAGGAAGTACCCGTGCCGGTGGGCGAACCCGCTCCGGTTGGCTTCGGCCAGTTTTCAGCATTTCCGGCATAAATTGCATGATGTAACGGTTGAATATCCCCGGCATAAACCATTACCGGGCTTATTAAGATAAAACCGCTGATAATATGGATAAGTTTTTGTGGTTTCATGCGACTTCCCTTTAAATTGTTTCGTCAAAAAAGAACAGAGACTACCCGCCCGCCGATGCAAGGTCGGCGGGCGGGTAGCAGAAGTTGCCTTATTGATTCAGCAGATAAGAAGCGCTGGAAGGTTGTGAAAGTGTGCCGCCTTCGTTAATTGCAGAATAGCAAGCAACACACATCTCGTAGTTTAAGGCCGCAGAACCTGAAGCTCTGTCTACTTGTACATCCCAAGTTGTGGCGCCAGCTGCCTTATTTTTAGTAGCGACGGAACCCCATACAGTATTTCCGCCAGTCGCGTCAGTAATGCTTGGACCTGTTGCCACTGGCATATGAGCGGCACGTGCGTTTTGGCCGGCAGTTTTGCTGCGAATGTTCAACTCGAAAGACTTGGTGCCGGCTGGGCAGGTAAAGCGCAACTGGTCTTTTGTAGTAGCCCCAGCAGCAATAACTCCTGAACCTCCTTGAGCATTGGTTCCGTTAACCAAGCCGGCAGGAGAACCGGCTACCACTGGTTTTGGCCAGTTTATGGCATTACCTTGATAGCATGTATGGTGCAGGGGTTTGATATCCCCTGCTTGCACGGCGGTTGCCGCCATACCAGTTAACATCAATGCAAAAGTTAAGGTGTTGCGCACTTTTTTTTGTATCATGTATTTCTCCAAGTAGGCCATTGTGTTCAATGGCATATAACAAGAATAAAAGCCGAATAAACGACTTGAGGTTTGTTCGACTGATAAACGTAAGCTGTCACTTGCGTTTATCCCCTGTCGTTTGGCCTAGGCTTCCACCTTTGCCAAACGCGGCGGCATCCTGTCCGCCTTTTGCGGTTGCCGTATTTCATCCATACTGCAACCGGCAAATTCTTTTTCCCTGCTTTAATGGCTAACAGCCAGACCCGCTTCTTTCAATTTCTCCTGCGCCACACTGCGGACGGTGGCGTCGCTATCGCTTAATGCCTGGTGCAGAAGTTTTTGCCCTTGCGCTTCCCCGGCATTAATGGCGTTAACCGCGGAAACTCTTACTCCCAAAGCTTCGTCTTTTAGCCCTTCTTCCAGAAAAGGGTAGCTCTCTTGCCCGCCCCGGCTGGCCAGCCCAAAAAGCACTTGCCCGCGTACGTCGGGGTCTTCGTTGTGCAAACCTTCCTTCAGCAAGGCATTCATTTCATCCTTGTTGGCCTCGTCTTCCGGCCGGGTGCTGAGTTCCACCAGCGCCATGTTCTTTTCATCCGGTGCGCCGTTTTTGGCCTTGTCGATCAGGTTTTCCAGTTCTCGCTGATATTGCAGTTGCACGGCTTCTTCCAGTTGTTCATCGGTTAAATCCTTCACCGAAGTCTGGATGGCGGGCAAAGGTGGCAGATTTAGATTTTGGTTGTTGCTGGCAAAAATGCCCATCACCCAAATTTCTTGCGGCCAGCCGCTCGACGATTGATGTGTGCTTTTAGTGAACCGACAGGCGTAGCCGGTGGCGCTGCCGAACAGTCGGCTGAGGAGTTCGTGCGGGTTTTGACCTTTCAGGCTTAAGGAAACCGGATAAACCGGGAGACTGGCGTAATGAAAACGCGCGCCGGTCTGGTGTTCAATTGCTTCCAGCAGTTGCGGCCAGTTGGCTTGGCGTGCTTCCAAAGTTATGCGCCCATCTTGTTGCCGGAAGCGGATGTTAGGGGTATTGCGGGGTTGGTCTAACGCCGCTGCTTTGGTGTTGGAGTTTAGAGCTGGAGTTTGATTGCTGGCTTGCGCTGCCGGGTTATTGGCAGGTCGGCGGATTTGTAGGTGACTGTTAACCTCACCGGCATTGGCAAAAACAGGGATTGCCCCCAGCAGGAGCAGGCACGCTAAAAGTTTTGGCAACGCCAATGTTAAGGATCGAGAGAGACCCATAGTAAAAACCTTTACAAACTTAATTGTACAATCTGGCCTTGGGTGGTTAGCTCGGCCAATACCAACGGTTAATAAAGTTTTGTCGCGTGTGTGCAACCGTAGCGGCTATTCACCTTATTGTGAGGAATCGCGATGGGAGCCAAACAAAACTTCAGCTTTCTCTCTCAAAATTTGATGCTGCGTTATTACTATTATTTTTTGAACTGCTTACAGCGGGAGGGAGTCTACCTGAGATTTTTTCTTCATGTCAAGCCTGAGCTTTCCCGTTAAGATAATCTTTTGCCGTATTAGAAATGTCGCTTTATCGGGGGGGGGGGAGTTATTTTTGTTATTTGAATTGATTGATATCATTGGTTTTTCTTGGTTAAGAAGTCAATTGTTGAGTCTTTCCTTGCTGGTCACCAGTTTTTCAAGGGTGCGACAATATGTCGCACCCCCACGTTAAAATAAGGAAGTGTTCCTGGAAAATAGGGATAAAACAAACGCTATCAAATAACGGGTTATATCTTGCGATAAATAATTTGTTAACCTGTCCATGCAATTTAGGATAATCTTGATTTTTCGATTTTAGCAAGACGTTGCCAACCGTCATGTCTAAAGTTAACAAAATTAAAAAATTATGTGAGCGTGATGACTCTCCCTGATAATCCCATCTTAAATTATTGCTTTGCGCTTGGTATAGGGCTGCTCATCGGCGCCGAGCGCGAGCGGCGCAAAGGAACCGGGCCAAATCGGGCATCTATGGGCATTCGTACCTTTGCTGCGGTGTCTTTATTGGGCGCTGTGAGCGTATCGATTGGGAATTCTGTATTACTCGCGGTTATGGCAATTGCTGTTACGGGGCTAACCGTTATGGCTTATCGATTCAGCTATGAGCAAGATCCCGGGTTAACTACAGAAATAGCGTTGCTACTTACGCTTTTGCTGGGCGGTTTATCCATGAACGAACCTGCGTTGGCTTCAGCAGTGGCGGTGATCCTCGCAATTTTGTTAAACGTTCGCAATTTCCTCCATCGTTTTGTTAGCAGCGTCCTGAGTGAGTCCGAACTTAACGATGCGCTTATTCTGGCTGCGGCAGCACTTGTGCTTTTGCCCCTTGCACCGGACACGTTTTTAGGGCCTTTCAATGCGTTTAATCCAAGGACTGTTTGGAAAATTGTCATACTCATCATGTCCATCAACGTATGTGGTTACATCGCACTACGTTTGATGGGTGCGCGAATTGGGCTTCCAATCGCAGGGCTTACTTCCGGCTTTGTATCCAGCGCGGCAACGATTAGCTCAATGGGCGCGAGGGCTAAGCAGGAGGCTGATTTGTTATGGGCAGCCGTAGCAGGTGCTGTCTTATCGACTGTTGCGACTTTCATTCAAATGGCTATAGTTCTGCAAGTAACCAACCAACAAGCGCTTTTATCCCTTTGGCTGCCTCTCGTTTGTGCTGGCGCTACTGCGGTGGCTTATGGCGTTGTGATTATGATGATAGCCTTGCGGAAAAAAGTGCCGGAAAAAATAAATTTGGGGCAACCATTAAGTCTAAAAACGGCTTTTATATTTGCAGTGACTGTATCAATAATCATCGTCCTTGCCGCCGCATTTCAGCATTGGTTAGGTAAGGAAGGGGTCATTGCTGCGGCTGCAATTGCCGGCTTCGCTGATACCCACTCCGCCGCCGTTGCGGTAGCCTCTCTCGTGAGTTGTGGAAAACTAAGCGCAAGCGAAACCGTTTTGCCGATTTTGATTAGCCTGACGACCAATTCCGTCACAAAGGCGATATTTGCCGTTCTTAGCGGCAATAAGCAGTTTGCGGTTGCGGTCATCCCCGGTTTAATCCTTGTCATTCTTGCCGCATGGATGGGCGCCGCGTTTTCGCTGGGATATTTTTGACTTTTATTCGACACATCCTAATTGTGCTTGCCTTGTCTTGGCGGGTTTTCGTTAGCTTCAGTTTAGGATTCTTATAAGGTTAACTTATCAACTCAGTCTTTACCGAATGGTTGATTATGCTTTTTCAGTGACAAATACACCTGACTTGGTGACAAACTCAGCCGCTAAAAAGTTAACATGGATAGTGAAAACCGAGTTATTTTCCCGCACAGTCACCACACGCGCGACACCGTTGAGAAAATTTGAATTGAATTTAAGGATTTGCCCTGTTTTTCCGGCATAAGTCGTTAACAGGCTTAACCCTGTCGTTGATAAATCTTTTAACTGGGCGTGGTATCCCGAATGAGGCCAATCAGGATAAAGGGTGAGCGTTCCTGCTTTCGTAATCCGTGGCGCGGTGCGTCGGCCGATTAATTCGCCGCGTCGGTTATTTTGCCCGGACTGGATCGATGCTAAAGGGCTTTCGCAGCGTATGCAGTGTTTGTTAACGTAAGCGGAATGCTCTGTTCCACAGAAAAAACAGCTCCGCCGAGCGTTGGTAGGGCCAGATTTAACATTTTCTTTCTCACTCCTATGGGTATGCTGATTAGCGGAGGTTGAAGGCTTTGAATGACTGTATGCTTCGTTAACCGGGCGCTGATAAACATTGTTATGGCGCGACAGCAGCATTTCATCGTATTTTTTGCGTCGTTGCGGATCACTGAGGACGGCATAGGCCTGGTTAATCAAGACAGCGGACTCATGACTTCCTCCCCGGTCGGGATGGCCGTTCAGCTTGGTCATCAGGCTGCGGTAACTTGCCTTGATAATTTCTACCGGCGCTTCAGGTTGCACATGCAAAATTCGGTAATAATTGCGTCGATTATTCATATTGATGCCAGTGACTTAAGCTCGAAAAATTTTTTCTCAGTCTAGAGTATTTCTTAACCGATATGAACCTGATGGGTTAATATTAACTGTGAATGAATTCGCAGAAGCTGTTTTCTAAACTTTAATCGGTTTATTTATAAGGAAATTCCTGCGGAAGAAATACCAGAAAATGCCTCTGTGACGCCAAAATGGGATGGTTTTAACATAAGACATCTGTCCGGCTAAAGCCATTTCAATTTCTCGAATAATATCGGTTTTATTTTTCCGGGCTGCCATACCAATTTTTGCGATACACAATTGCAATGTGGTTTGGTGCTTTTGAAGCAGTCCATCGAAAGAAAGATTCGGAAATGCCTGCATATATTTTTTTGATCTGCGTGGCAGCATAAGGCCATCTTTGCTGGAAGCGGTAGTTACCGAACCGCCATCCTCCAGCTCGCTGACGAAATCATAAAAGTGCTTACCCTTATGGTAATAAAGGAGAGCCCAAGTCGCGTATTGTTCGCTCCACCAGGCACTATTTTGCAGGACACTTCCATCAGACAGCGTATGCGCCAAAAAGAAACAATCATGCGCAAAACCATTTTGTTGTGCCCAGGCATCAAACTCGTTAAATTTAAGTAAAAATCCAGCGTCATCAATCCGATCCACGCGCTCTATCAAGCCAGATGGGTTAGACATTTTTTCAATTGATGCCACCGCAGTTTTGTTAACTATGAACACAAATAAAAAAACAACTACCAAGATCACATAAATCATTGTTTACCCTTGTTTTCAAATTTTAGTAAAAGCGTTTTTGCAGCCAATTTTATTTCTAGCTTTTCCTTGGCAATCCGGACATCGTTGTTAGAGCCGCCATTTTGCGCATTACACAAGTAATCTTCTATTGCATTCGCGTTAGATTTGAATATCCATAAATCATCCGGAGTTTTTCCGTCCAATTTATCCAAAATCTCCTTCCAGATTTTCATGGCGCCGTTGTATTCGTCAATTTCTCCAGCGAGAATTGCCTTTGCGATGCTGGCTGCTTCTTGCCTGGCTTGGTCTAGTGTCATATGGTTAATTTTTTTGAGGCAGGCGTTATTAATAGCTTTGTACACAGTAATGCTGAATCAGCGTAGTATGGCGGCCAGAAGGAGTGCGATTACTATTCATTGAAAAAGTTTTCAAGGCCAAATCCTCATTGTTTAGCTCGAAGCAATTTGTTGAGATCCAGTAATTGCTGCATCGCTTCTTCAATATGTCGGCCTAAGTCGCCGCCCTTAATTTCCCCAGAACGTCTTTCTTGCTCGCCTTCAATCAAGACATTCAGCTTCCACCCCACAGGATAATTATCTAGCGACTGCGTGTAGCGGGTGAGCAATCGATTGGTTTCCAAGCCAGGAATCTGTAATTTCCTGTCGAGCATGAATACGACAGTGGGTTGGATGGCGGCGTTGCTGTCAGCCACCGTAACCTCCGCAATACCTGGAAATAAGCTGCCATCTTTGAGTTCTATGTTTGCCGCCACGATGAATTGGGCAAAAGCTTCCGTCGGCACGTGAATATGTTCAGTGGGTTGAACGAAAGATTCGTCGATTTCATCCTCATCATTCGACTCATCCTGTATCCACTCCCAAATGGGGTTGTTTTCAAAATCAACGCGCTTGAGTTTTGTAAAAGGCTTGGTCATGATGGATATTTTCTATTTGTCTTTGTGTTTATCAGAAGATGATTTGCATTGCTATCAGCGGGTTGGTGCTTAACCAAGTTATACCTAACGCGTTAACTATAGCACTGTACGAGAAAGGAGTTAGTCCAAACCAAGCTCGGCTTGTTTGATGGGTTAAGTTTTATCCTGATAGGTTTCCCATAAATGGACGTTGGCGCGGAAGAACTTCAGAATTGCGTCATACTTTAGTTCGTCGTAAACATAGGCATTCGGAACAGATTTGTAGGCTTTTTCAGCCGCTTCCAGCTTCATACCAGAGTAGTTTTGCGCGACAATGGCTAAGTTAAGGCTTTGTTCGCCAACATTTATCAGGCTTCTCAATATGCTTCAACGGACAACTCAAAGATATCCTCATTATTCTCGATATCCCAAAATCCAGAGGTATGGGCTATTCAACGAAATCAAGCATGAAGGTTTTTGACAGCTTCAAGAAGCGGATAACAGTTACTGGTTTGGTCACTAATGATTGAAGGGTTGGGCTAGAAAAGCGCATTTATATGAACAGTTTGAATGATAGATTAGAGCTTTTTACTTTTTGTTGCTGCTTTGGGTGTTTGCAGATTGGTTGTTAGCCGTTGATGTTTGGTTGCTACTTGTATTGGTGTTGGTTGTTTGTTGGGGTTTTAATTTATCTGCGCCATCAAAGCTTCTAGTAGCCTCCGATGATTGAAGTTTGGCCGCACCATTAAAACTCTCATTACTTTGAACTTTTTGAGTTTTGTTAGTATTTTCATTGCTCATATTTTTCTCCTTGGTTGAGTAAGAGTTAATCGCGGCTGAAATGCCGATAATTGCGGTAAATAAAACGCCAACACCAAATGCAATTAATGCTGTTGAGTCTAGTTTTGTGAGCAATGGATTAGTTATTTTATCCTTACCAGATATTATTTCTTCAATGTATGTTCTGTTTTGTTTAAAGACAGCTAAAACCGCAAGAAGGCTTATTACAAAGCTTAGAATTGCAGATATGTATAAAACTAAAGCTTCAGCTGATGTCAAGCCAACAGTTGTTAATAATGTAATTAGTAAACCAATGCCGCTAGCTGATAATGTGAATAAACTTTTATCATGCTCAAGCGATGTATTGAACCAAGCATTTAGGCTGGCCGCATAATATTCAACTTGCTTTTGATTATCAATTTCTTCTGGTGTCATTAAATTTCTTACGTTCGAGCCAAATAGATACTATCAAGATTAGACCAAAATGAATTTTTATTAATGTCACCCTGCTAAGACTATAGATGAAAATAAGCAAAAGTTCTTAATCATCCTCATCTTCATAAAAATCACCCGATTTATCTGATTTGCCATCTTCAAGATCGGTATCGTCGATATTGAATACCATGCTCATAACTAATTCAGAAACGCCGGGGTAGTTTACTTTACCTGTCGCCAGCATGGGAATATGGTCGACGATAAGGATTTTTTTCGGTAGGCTGATAGCGGCGACGCCGGGCGAAGCGGCGCTAAGCGCTTGGGTTGAGGCATCTTTTTGGGTGGTTAACAAAATCACCAGTTCGCCTTTCCGCGCATCGGGGATGCTGGTGGCGGCGTGGAGCGTGTTTGGCCAGGCTTTACTGGCAAGTTGTTCGACGGCGGTTAACGATACCATTTCGCCGCTGACTTTGGCGAAGCGTTTGCTGCGCCCACGGATGCTGATAAAGCCTTCTTCATCCACATTTACGATATCGCCAGTATTGTACCAACCTTTGCCGTAGATGGATTCGGGCGGCACCAGTTTGCCGGGGTTATCGTTCAGCAAATAACCTTGCATGATATTAGGACCTTTGACATGGAGTTGGCCAGCGTCCTGAATGCCAGGGATTGGCTCGAGCCTGTATTCCATGCTCGGCATAAAGCGACCAACGGTTCCTGCTTTATAATACATGGGCGTGTTAACTGATGTAATCGGAGTGGTTTCGGTCGCGCCATAGCCTTCTAGGATGCGTATGCCGAATTTATCCAGCCAGACTTGGCGGGTGGTTTCTTGCAGTTTCTCCGCCCCTGCTACCACATACCGCATGGTGAAGAAATCGTAAGGATGGGCTTTTTTAGCATAAGCCGCCAAAAAGGTATTGGTGCCGAACATGATGGTGGCTTTCAGTTCGTAGGCCATCTCTGGAATAACTGCGTAGTGTAGCGGAGTGGGGTAGAAAAACACGCGCATCCCGCTGGTAATCGGCAACATCGAGCCGACGGTGAAGCCGAAGGAATGGAACATGGGCAGGAAATTCAGCACGACATCCTGCGGGGTAAAGCTGATTCGAGATTCCAGTTGTTTCAGGTTGCCAATAACATTGGCATGTGACAGCACTACGCCTTTGGGCGTACCTTCGGAGCCTGAAGTAAACAGTACGACGGCTGTGCTGTCGGGGCTGGGCGCGGATTTAGGATACCACGTGCCTGCGGTCTTACTTTGCCACAATCCTTTAAGCTTATCTGATCGGGTAATTGTTTGGGCGATGTCTTCAAGATAAACCAATTGCACTTGTTGGCTTAGAGCAACGGCTTCATCAGTTAATTTTCCTTTTTCAAGAAACAGTCTTGAAGTTAACACGGTTTTAACCTCGGCAATCCGGCATGCGGAGAGCATTGCCGCCGATCCGGTCGAATAATTCAACATGGCCGGAATCCGGCCTTGAGCTTGTAGCGCCAGAATCGTGACTAAGGTTTTTGCTGAGTTCGGCAGGAAAACGCCAACTTTTTCGTCTTTTTGGGTTAGCTTAACTAAAGCATTACCCAAAATAAGTGTTCGAGCGATTAAATCGTCATAGGTTAACGGCTTACGCTCCAGGTCTTCGACAATTTCATGTTTCCCGCCGTGGACAGTGCGAGCATTAAGCAAGGTTTGAAAGATGGTTTGCCGGAAGACGCTGGTGGAAAACACCATTTCCGACATGATGTCGGCTAACAAATGTCCGCTGAATTTACGTCTCGCCTTGCCACGAAGTTCGACGGGGACTTCCAGACGGGCGGGTGGCAGGATATGCATGGTTATTTTCGGAAACCAGCGCAAGCGCACCACTTTCTGCAATCTGGAAAAGGGTGTGTATTGCCCACCGTTGATGCGAATCGGTAGGACGGTGGCTTGCGATTTCTCCGCCACCATACCGGTGCCGTCGTACACCTTCATCAAACCGCCTGTCACCGTGATGCGGCCTTCGGGAAAGATCACTGTGTGCGTATCGGTACGCAGGTAATGGATCAAGTCCTTGAGCGAAATCGGGTGAGTCGGGTTCATCGGGAAAACTTTTGATAATCCCAGAAATGGTTGCAACCACCAACGTTGAGAGATATGCGTATTAATCGCAAACGTAATATCAGCCGGAAGAAACAGCCATAACAGTAATGGATCAAGAAACGAAGTGTGATTGGCGATAATCAACACCCGTTTGCCGGCTTTGTCGTAATTTTCCAAACCATGGATTTCAACCCGGTAGAGCGTTTTTACAATACTTCCCACTACCCACCGCAAGACTTTTTTCAGCATACTGTTCCTCCTGGCATTATCTTAGCAGAGGTTAATTCTTTTAGGCAGATAGACTCATTAATCAGGCATCTCCAATTAACTGATTGAGAGCAGGAAAATTTTTTTGCACAAGGATATAATGCAAGCATTTGAAAATTCTAGAGCCTTGATTGTGCACATTTAACCGCGCGTGAAAATACTTAACCTCTATTTTAAGAATATCAATTCCCTGGAAGGCGAGAACCGGATCGATTTCGAGCAGCCGCCGTTTACCGATACAGGCGTGTTTGCGATCACCGGGCCCAATGGTTCAGGCAAATCGAGTATTCTGGATGCCATTACGTTGGCGTTGTATGGCGAGACTTTTCGTTTTGATAAGCCCGCGCAACATATCATTACCCAGCACACCGACCACAGTTTTGCCCAAATCGAATTTGCCATAGGTGAAGTTAAGTACCGTTCAATCTGGCGTGTGCAACGTGAAGGCGGGAATGCTCTGGGAAATGTGTTGTCTAGCGAAATGCAGTTGCTGCGAATCAACGGCAGTGAGCAAGCGCTGGCAACCACGCCACAAGAAGTATGCAACCGCATGGTTGAAATTACCGGAATGAACTTCCGAAGTTTTACCCGTTCAATTCTGCTGGCGCAGGGGGATTTCGCTGCGTTCCTGAATGCCTTGGATAACGAGCGCATGGATATTTTGGAAAAAATTGTCAGTCCGGATATCTATGCTGAATTTAAAAAAGCGACAACTGACAAATTAAACGAAGCACAAAAGAACTTAACCTATTTACAGCAAGATTTAGCGGCTGTACCGTTGATTTTACCGGAATCCTTGGAAGCTTGCGAACACGACCTAAGCGATTTTAGCGATCAGGTTGCCGAGTTTCAGGAACAAATTAACCAATACCGGAAACAACAGGACGTATTTGGCGAGGCTGACAAAATTAAGCAGCAGATCGAGGCCAAAGAGGCAAAATTGCAGGAAGCAATCGCTCAGCGTCTCACTTTGCAAAAAACACTGGATCAACTTGAAGAAGGCGAGATTGCCCTAGAATTCAAGCAAGATATCGAAGATATCGCTCGAAATAAAGAACGCATCGAACGGAGCATGGCTGAGTTGGCATCGCTTCGAAATGAGCTAAAACAAATCGAAGCTGCTTTGAAATTGCCTGCTTACGATTTGAATTCCCCCGCAGTTCAGGAAAAACTGGTAAGTGAATCTGTAGTCGAGTTTGCCGAGCAAAAACAGGCGATTGATGGGTTGCGCAGCCAGATTTCTCTGGTTAACGCAAATTGGCAGGCGGAAGTCGTTCTCCAAAAAACGCTGGATGACCAAATTGCGGAAAAACAAGTCGAACTGGCTGGAATAAATGCATGGCTGGACGAACGTCCCAAAGATAAGGTTTTACTGGATAGTTTTCCTGATTTTGACAGGTTAAGGTCGCTACGTCTTTCACTGGGCGAGGTGGAAGAAAAAAAGAAAGTACTGATGAAATGGTCGCAGTCAACCAACGCGGCATTGAAAAAGAATAAAGACGAAATCAGCAAAAAAACCGAAAGCATTGAGAAACTCAAATTTGATTTGATAGAAGCAGAAAAAAAACTTGAAGATTTAGCCCGAGGTCATGCTTTATCAGAGATTGAAGAGTTATACGCCGAGCAAAAAGAACGGGTTAGTAATTACGAAGAGTTAGTTAACCTTGCCAGTTACAGCCAGAAATTATTGCCGCAGCCATCATTTTTTTCGCGTTTATTCGGCGCGCCTGCAGTTCCAGAACGACAAACGAATGAATTGGAAAAAGAGTTGGAATCGCTAAAAACGCAGATCCAAACTGAAGAAAATATTCGTTTGTCCCTGGAAAGGGCTGTGTTCAATGATGCGTTGATTGCAAGAATGGCGCATGACCGCAATTATCTGATTGATGGCAAACCTTGTCCATTGTGTGGCGCAACCGAGCATCCTTATGCCCATCGTCTGCCGGCGCCTGCTAACTCCCAGCAGGCATTGGTTGATCAGCAAATAAAACTGAAACGTTTAAGGGCTGGTATCGGCGAATTGGAAGAACAAGTCAAATTCGCTAAGCGCCGGTCTGAAAGGAACGCAGTTAACAATAAACAACAACAACAGATAAGAGGGCGTTGGTTAACCTTGTGCAACAAGTTAAATGTTGCCGGCGAAGAAATGGATATCAACAACATTGACTTGATGAAACAGTTATTGAAATCCGAAACTATCGAGCTGAAAAATATCGATGCGTTACTGGGTAATTATAAAAGTACTCAAAAACAGATTGTTAAGATTAATGGATTGATTGAAAAAAATAATGAAGCGATAGCCCAATTAAATATCACGGTACAAAATATTGAAACTGAATGGAGTACCGAGCCTCTCAGGGTTGAAGAAAATGAAACATCTTATAAGCAATTGCAACTGGAAGAAGCGGAGCTTTCCCAATCTATCACCCAGCAGTTAGAACAGATAGGCGAGGTGTTGCCTTCGTTGGGTAAAGATGAGGCGTTACGAAACAGCTTGAATCAGCGGCGACTGGATTATCAAGGTTATGCTGGTCGTAAAAAAAGTTTGACGGATGAAATCGCCTTGTTGGCCTCGAAGCAATCAGCAGGACTGATGCAAATCAACAGTTATAAGTCCAGGGTTGAGGAGATCAATATCCAACTCCAGGTGGAAGAAGTCGTTGGCTTGCATTTGACCCTGGTTGAAAAGCAGAAATTAATTGCGAGCAAAGAGCAGCAAGTAAATGAATTAATCGCAGAAGCGGAAGCAAAGGATAAATTAATTGCGGAAAGATTACAGGTAACCAAATTCGTTAGTTTAACTGAAGTAGAGAAAGTAATTGCGTTGATGGCAGATCGAGACGAGTCCGTCCAGCAAAAAGTTCAACTGGATGTCAACGTGACCGAATGGGGTGCTGAGCTGGATAAGCTGTACCGAGATTTAGCAAAATTCGAAGGTGAAGAGCCTCATAATCGTGAAGAGATCGAGTTTAACATCAAGGCGCTTCAGGAAAAAATGCAAATCGCCGAGCTGGAAGAGCAACGCCTGGAAACCATCATTCGCGAACAAAAAACGTTAAGGCAGAAACAAAGTAGTCTATTGGCGCAAATCGAAAATCAGCAATTGCTTGTCAAAGCGGCTAACGACGAAGTTGAGCAGTTAACTGTCGAAAGTGGTTTAACCCTACGGCGACGAGTTCAAGCGAATCTGGTTGAAAATTTATTCTCGCAAACCAACGCGTTATTGGAAAAAATAAGTGGCCGCTACTATGTCCGCCAAAAAGAAAGTGAACGAGGTTTGGCCATAGAAATAGAAGACACGTACCAAGGCAACCTGCGTCGGTTGCCTAAAACCTTGTCAGGAGGAGAGAGTTTTATCGTCAGTTTGGCATTGGCTTTAGGCCTATCGGAATTAGCAAATCAAGGACGGTCGGTCGACTCTTTATTTTTGGATGAAGGCTTTGGCAATCTTGATGCGGAAACCCTTTATACGGTAATTAATACGCTAGAAGGGTTGCGGGCGCATGGCAAAACTGTGGGTGTGATCTCCCATGTCGACGCCGTTCAGAAACGTTTTAAAGCACAGTTGCAGTTGGTAAAAAAACCTAACGGTTTAGGCGAGTTAAGGAAAGTCTCTTAACCTATTTCATATTTTACTCGGCGGTATTAGTTGTTAACAATCGTGGCTAATTTGAGCACTCTTGAGCTTATTTGCAATCCGGCTTTTTGCACTGCTTTCAGGTTAATAACCATTTCAATCATACCCTTATCCATCTTTAGTAGTACCATTCCGCCGTTCTCGATAAAGCCTTTATTTTCACCGATGGTCAAAATTGGTAAGCCTCTTAATTTTAAAAGAAAATTTTTGGTGGCATAATTTTCCAAGTCACTCAAAAAAAGCACTTTGCATTGGTCTAAATTGTTTCCGCGGGTTAAATGTATCACCCTGATGGCTTTTTGGCCTGACGGTTTTTTTTCAATTTGAGTGAAAGCGTCGTGGACTATAGGGTCGCCCAATACACAAAGGTTGATGACGTTGTTAGAATCTTTCAATGCATTGGATGACCACTCGGTAAATCGTGCGAAATTCAATGTTCTTATCGCCTGAATGGTGTATTCCTGGGCATAATTAGCTGCAATTTGGTTGCTGAATGCAAATAGAACAATGCCTATTGTCATTTTTTTGATTTTTTCAGTAACCCTGGTTTTCCCCGCAATATTAAGTTGCATGTTGTTAATGATTTTTATTAATCAACCATATCAAATTAAAAAGTTTGAAAACAACACAAGATTAGCGCACAAATACTTCTGGATATTGAATAATACAACCATGAACATAAACTTCAAACTTAAATATAAACATTAAGTTTTGTCGGAGATCTAAATCATGAATCGCTATAGTAGTTAACTAAGGTTAAATCGGCATTAAATTTATTGTGATAAGTGGAGGCAATCGCTTCCGAAATTATTTTAATTTAGACGGGTTTCAGCAAATTAGTAATTTCTTGATGTGGCTTGCTTAAAAAGTCTGCTATTTGATTGGCGGGCAATTGTGGGCACAATAGAAAACCTTGTGCTTCCGTGCATGCTTTTTCTTTGAGAAAAGTTAATTGTCTGTTGGTCTCTACTCCTTTAGCCGTAATATTGATGCCCAGGTTATTCGATAAAGTGATGACTGCACTGGCGATAGCGCCATTTTTGTAGTCCAATTCGAGATTGCCTAAAAAGCTTTGGTCCATTTTCAAACGGTCGATGGGGTAATCCCGTAGCTTGGTTAAGCTCGAAGAAACGCCTCCAAAATCATCAATAGCAAGTTTAACACCTATGTTTTTTAAATCTTGAAGCACCTTTTGCAGGTTTTTGGGCGTTGTAAACAATGTGTGTTCTGAAAGCTCCAGTTCCAAAATGCTTGGTTCCAACCTGGTTTCTTCCAATATTTTTGCAATCAGATGTGGAAAATCAGCCTGAAGAAATTGCACTGCTGAAATGTTAACCCCAATGCGGGCTATCGGCAGCCCTGAATCCAGCCATTGTTTGGTTTGGCGGCAGGATTCTTTTAATACCCATTCACCGATGTTGATTATTAAGCCAGTGTCTTCAGCTAACGGAATAAATTCGGCTGGCAAGATTTCGCCCAGCTCATGGCTATGCCACCTTAATAAGGCTTCCAGGCCAGTAAATTCCTTTGATGCAATGTCAAGTTGCGGTTGATAATGTATGGACAACTCACCCTGGGCCAAGGCTTTGCGCAGATGGTTCTCCAAGATTAGCCGACGTAAAGCCGTTTGCGTCATGTTTGGGGAAAAAAAATTATAGCGGTTGCCGCCATCACGTTTGGCATAATACATCGCCATATCGGCGTTTTTCAATAAATCCGAGGCTTCGTTGCCATCATTAGGAAATACGGAAATGCCTATGCTGGTATTGGTTACCAGTTCCTGGCCTTCAATGACGAAAGGCTGGCTCAGTTGAATACGAATACGCTCGGCAATAATGCCGGCATCATCACCTTCTTCTAGCAAGGTTAACAATAAGGTAAATTCATCGCCCCCCAAACGGGCTAGCGTGCTGCCATCTTGGGTGGTGCCATTTCTAAACATCATGTCGCTTGCGCGGATGCTTTTACGCAAACGGTTTGCTGTTTCCTGCAAAACAAGATCCCCAACGTGATGCCCAAGGGTGTCGTTGATGCGTTTAAAATCGTCAAGATCCAGAAAAAGGACGGCAAGTTTCATGCTATGCCGTTTTGCAATCTCGATCATTTGTTGCAAATGCTCGTGAAAAAATTGCCGGTTCGGCAAGTCAGTCAATGGATCGAAATACGCGAGATGATGAAGCCTGCTTTCGCTGTCGAGCAGTCGTTTGGTGGTGTAACTAGCCCTTAACATATAACGCAAGCGGTAGGCAAGCAAAGGAATATTAAGTGGTTTAGTAATGAAGTCGGTAGCGCCAACTTCGTAAGCACGGTTGATTGAATCCAGGTCTTCCATGCCTGTCATCATTAATATTGGCAGATGTTCACCCTCTTCCTGTATCCGGAATTCCGCACAAGTTTCATAGCCATCCTTGCCGCCCGGCATAATTACGTCCAGTAATACCGCTTGAGCACCGTGCTCGCTGAATAAGCGCAATCCTTCCTCTCCGCTGCTGGCTTCGAAAGAGGTCAAGCCATGCGCTTCAAGCGCCGTGGCCAGCATAAATCGAATTAAAGGATCATCATCAATTATGATAATTGGCGCCTGCTTTTGCATCCTAATGTACCCTTTCGGAAGCAAGCTCTAACGACGTTAAATAGGATTTAAGAAGGTTACTGGTTTCGTTGAATTTTTGCCGAATACCTGTGAAAGTCTCGCCACTGGCATCGTACTGTTGGGCGCGGGCGTCATTTTCCACGCTCCGGCAAAGCTCAGCCAATTCATAAGCGCCTACCTGCTGGCTACTGGATTTGAGCGTGTGCGAGGACATCCGGATAGAATTGAGATCACCATTGCTAAAGGCATTTTCCATCGTATGTAACAGCTTGTCGGAGTTTTCCATATAAAGCTTTATTATGCGCACTAGAATTTCATCGCCATTTGTAGATGCGAGACTTTTTAATGAGGTTAGCACAGAGTAATCAATCACAGTCATATTTTCGCTGTTTATTATAGTCTCTTTGTTAACGATATTGGGCTGTTTAAGCCAATTTTCCAAAAGATTAAATAAGTTTTGTGCTTTGAAAGGTTTCGGTAAATAGTCGTCCATGCCTGCTGCGAGACACTTTTCACGGTCGCCTTCGATAGCGTTAGCTGTTAACGCGATGATCGGGATCTGGGGTAATTCACCTATGGCCTGTCGGCGCCGAATTTCGCCTGTTGCTTCATAGCCATCCATCTCCGGCATCATGCAGTCCATCAAGACAAGATCATAGGCTTTTTTCTCCAAAGCGTTAATTGCCTCAATCCCATTATTGACGATATCAACAGAAAGCCCCGAGTTCTCAAGCATGAGCAGAATAATTTCCTGGTTAACATTGTTATCTTCCGCAAGTAAAATCTTTGCTTTGAAATGAGGTTTTGCAGAGAGGGCTTGAGGTTTGGGGTGATGTTTTTTCTCCTCATGTTCACGATTATCAACTGTGTTCAAAAGACATTTGTACAAATCGGCTTTGCGAATTGGTTTAGTTATATAGGCGGCAAAGCCAGCGTTTTTGGCATCCACAGCTTCATTTTTGAATAATGTAGAAGTTAACATAACTAATGGAGTTGCTGCTAAGGCTTTATCTGCTTTAATGGTTAATCCTAATTCCAAGCCGTTTATGTTAGCCATTTTCATATCAATTAAGGCCAGATCGTAAGGTTTTCCTTGTTCGACGGCATTTTTCAATAATTCCAATCCTGATGTTGCATTGGTAACGGCATCAACGTGCATTCCCCAAGAGAGGGTGTAATTGGTGAGAATTTCACGGTTGGTGTCGTTATCTTCAACAATTAAAAGGTTAAGCTCGGATAAATCGTGCTTATCTTCATTGTCTTTGTTGGGGACATCAATTGCGGAGTGGAAGTTTATGTCAAACCAAAACGTAGTGCCTTTGCCGATCTGGCTGTTAACCCCGATATTGCCTCCCATTAATTCAACCAATTGTTTCGATATGGCTAAACCTAACCCGGTTCCACCATATTTGCGGGTAGTTGAGCTGTCGGCTTGGGAAAATGCGTTAAACAATTTGGGAATAATATGCTTGTCTATACCTATGCCCGTATCGCTGATCTGAAACAGGATTGGAATGTTGATCGGTTCTGATGATTCCAGTGTCGGATTCTCCCAGCTAACGCCAATCGTAAGATCAACAATAATTTCACCTTCTTTGGTGAATTTAATGGCATTACCAACAAGGTTGCTAATAATTTGCCGTAAGCGAGTGGGGTCGCCCCGGACATATTCAGGTATATTCGGGCTAATACGGCAAGAGAGTTCCAAATTTTTGCTGTGCGCGCGTTCGGCAAACAATTCAACAACCTCTTCTACGATGAGGTGCAAATTAAAATCCAATGCTTCTAATTCGAAATGACCAGCCTCGATTTTAGAAAAGTCGAGAATATCGTTAATAATTGATAGCAAGCCGTGCCCTGATGAATGCACTATTTCGGCGCAACGACGTTGTTTGGCCGTCATTTCGGTGCCCAGCAAGATTTCGGCCATACCTAAAACGCCATTCATGGGCGTCCTGATTTCATGACTCATGTTTGCCAGAAATTCGGATTTAGCGGCATTTGCCGCTTCAGCTTCCTCTTTGGCCCTTAGAGCCTGTGCAATAGCGTGTTCAAGTGCGATATTTTTGTCGTTAAGTTCGGCAGTCCGCGTATAGATTTGCTCTTCCAGAATTTCCCTATGCCTGGCCAGTAAATTATCGCGATTCTGGATTTCAGATAACATGGTGTTGTATACATCTACCAGTTGACCAAATTCATCATTGCTGGCCTTGGGTACCTTAATGTCGTAGTTTTTTCCGTCGGCAACGGTTTTCATGGCTGCCATAAGTTGCATCAGAGGTTCTGAAAACGATTTTTGCAAACGCGTGGAAACAAACAAGATGAAAATTAAGGTTAAACATAAAATAAGGGCAATAATTCGATAAAAACTATTTAAAAACTTGTTTAAACCGCTCAGATCGTCAATTAACTCCAATACCCCGATGATTTCATTATCAACGCTGATGGGGTGAAATAAATGGAGTTGGTTAAATTTATCATATCGAAAAGTGTCCCGAAAATTAGGGGCATTTGGTTGATCCGGTAAAAGGCCTAAAAATACTTTTGCTTTTTGTATAGAGTCAAACAAAGGACTCGCAGGTTCAGATTGGTTAGGGTTACGATTTGTCTGAACCCAAGCCATAATGCCATTTTTGTAAAGTTGCTCATCTACCTTGTAATCGACTTTGTATTCAGAAACCGCTACTCCCTGGGTGTTATACAAATAGGCGGCAACTATTCCTGGGCGGGTTTTTAAAATATTCAAGGTTTCGCCAGCCGTCTTATAATCCAGGAACGCCAAAGCTGAAGAGCTGTTCCAGGACACCATTTCGGCCAGCGATGCCAACTGCTGTTCGGTTTGGTGCTTGCGGCTGGCATACTCGTTCAGTGTTATTGCCGAAGCAACAAACAATAATGACAGAAAAGCGACGGCGCTGATGATAATTATCAGCTTGGTACGTATTGGGGCGTTACGGTAACTTAGTTTCATTATCTCACTCCAATCCCTAGTGGTTAACGATGGTAGCGAGTTTTAAAACTCTGGAATTAATTTGCAGATCGGCTTCTTTAACCGTTGATAACTGAATTTCGATATTGAGCTTGCCATCGACCAGATGCAATAAAACCATTCCTCCGTCCTGTAAAAAATGAGGGTCTTCGCCAATTGTTAATATAGGCTTCTTATTGATTTCTCTAAGTAATTGGATGGTAGTGCCTCTATCATTGCCGCTTAAATAAAGCAATTGGCATTGTTCGACATTTTTTATCCGTGTCAAATGAACAATATCTAAAGTTCTGGAGCCTGCCTGTTTCTGGTCAATCTCGTCAAAAGCTTGTTGAATTACGTTATCCCCGATTACGCAAAGCTTGACGGGCTGGTTTTCCGTGCTGAAAGCTTGCGGAGGCCATTCGGTAAAGCGAGCAAAATTCAAGGTTAACGCCGCAATAACCGCTGAGCTTTCAGACGATTCGGCCATAGCAAGCCTAACATCCAAAAACATGCTGACTAGGACCAGCAGAAGCCAGCCTTTTTTCAGCATATAGGTCAGTGCTTTTGTCACTTGGTTAACTCTGGCTTCAAAATTCTAAAGCAACTTTACCGTAGACCGAGCGGGGGACGTACGAAGGGTTAACAAAGTTTTCATCAAAATATTCCAGATGTTTATCGGCCAGTAGATTTTGTCCGATGAGTGATAATTCGATATTTGATTTTGGCTTCCAGGCTAAGCGGATATCTAAGGTAACATAATCCTTGATTAATTGGTTAGACAACGAACTCGGTGTTATAGCTACTGTAGAACCGTTATAACGTAACCAAAAATCCAGATCAACCGTGTCGATTGGATTGATAAGGGCGCGCATCGAAATTTTATGTTGTGGACTTATTCCCTCGGTTTTCTGCGATTCGTCAATCCTTGTATGCAAGAGGCTATAATTGGTTTCCCAGCGCCACCAATCGGTCATTTGCCATATCGTTGCCACCTCAAAACCATAGGTTTTGCCTTTGTTGCCGTTTTTAAAGAATTGTGGCTGTGTGACATAGAGTGGTAAGTTTGAAAAGTCTGGATTGCCTTGATCCGTGCTTCGAAGTTTGTCGTAATCATTAAAAAACGCGGTAAAGTCTAATGAAGCCTTATCTGATAGCGAAAAACGGTAACCTAACTCGTATGCTAATTGTACTTCCGATATGTAATTTGTATTGCCGTTAAGCGTAATATCGACAGGGAAAGGAAGTTGTGGTGGCGTCGCAGGAATGACTATGCGTTGGGCATTAATGTTATGTTCAGCCCGACTGGGCGTTCTAACCGATCTCGAAAATGCCGCCCAAAACCGTTGTTTTGGACTAGGCGCCCACATTAGTCGGGCACTTGGTTGGCCCTCGAAGCCCGTATAGTCGTTATGTTCAAATTTAGAACCAAGACTTAACCACAATTCATCGTCTATCAGCATGATTTCATCTTGAATAAAGGCACTGAACAGTTGAGTGTTGCGTTGGTTGGGCAAAATGTTAAAGTAAAAGGTGTTGCCAAATTTATCCATGTTGGCGCGATATCCCAAGCCCCAAATAAGGTCTTGCCTATCGGTTAATTCAAAGTTATGTTGAAAATCAATATCAAGTGTATCCAACGACTGATTTATAAAAAACTCATCACGTTTGGTATGATCGTAATAAAACTGCAAGCTGTACTGTGAGGTCGAGGAAAATTTATGGGAAAGACGTGTAGTTAGATTCCCGCCCTCATTGCTACCGGGATCCGTGAATTCTTGTGGAAAAGGTAAGCGGGGATCTGGCGGAGTTGCCACCTGTCCAAAGTTGGTGCGATACAGATCGCCCTGCACAGTTAACTCATCCTGATTTGATATGCGCGAATCAATCCGGAAACCGCTTTGCACCTTATCCCAGCCATCCCCTGCATTTTCACCACCAGTTGGTGTTTTGAAGTTGTCGCGAATAAATCCTTTAACATAAGCCCTGCCAAACGTGTCCTTGGTTAGTTGTTTGCCATAACGTACCGTTCCGAAACCGGTCTCACGAGTTCCGCCACCGCCGGTTAATAGATCCGCCTTGCGTGTTTTCAGAATGCTTGGTGATAACATTAATGACCCCATTTACCGCGTTGGCTCCCCAAAGCGTGGCACCGGGCCCACGGATAACTTCAATTCGGTCTACATCTTCCAATAAAACATCCTGGGCATCCCAGTAAACACCTGAAAAAGCCGGCGTATAGACTGAGCGGCCATCAATGAGCACTAACAACTTATTAGCATAGGTGCCGTTGAAGCCTCTTGAACTGATTGCCCATTTATTTGAGTTCACTCGGGCAACATCAATGCCAGGTGCCATTCTTAGTGCTTCAGGAATAGTAGTGACACCGCTGCGTTTGATATCGTCATTGCTAATCACAAAGACTGCCGACGGAGCATCGGAAAGCGCTTGGGCTTTTTTAGATACCGAAGTCACTTGTACTTTTAGCAAATCCGCCATGTCCATATCGGCAATTTTATTTGGATGTATTTTGTTCGAATCGGTCTCTGCATAGGCAAGGTCACAAATAAAAATCATGGCTAAAGCAAGATTGAGTTTTGCTATCATGGAAACTCCGAGTCTTTTGAAAGTATTTCGCCATAGGGTTAATTTTTATGGGTTTTACTCGTATTTGATGGTTGGCAGGTAAAGTCCTCCTGTGTTTGAAAACAATGGCAAATATTCATGGATGAAATTCGGGGATTAAGTAACATTAGAAGTATAGTAAAGATTAAAATTTTAAAGTTATTTAAAGTATGATTGAGTTTGTCTGTTAGAGCTTTTAGGGGTTAAGGCGGGTATTCTAGCTGTAGAAAACCTCAATAAATCGACATGATGTCCGGCGATTATTTCGGCTAAGTTTTTTAGGGTAGATTTTTTTATTCAAACCTAAATATTTGTTAACAAAATTAGCCTTTTTAAGGCTTATGCAAATATAGATCAGATAGCTTATTCAGCAACGGTTGGTTATTAGATTTGTGATGCGGTTCTAGCAAAAAGTCTTAACCTTTACCTCAGCTTTGAAATCAAAGGTTAAGCGGGGATATTTTGGAATTAGCGTGGCAAAAACAGTAGAAAGACTTATGCCACGCATTACAAATTTTTGGAAAAAATTATTTCATCATTTCCTGTCTAAACATGGTGTCCAATTTTTTATTGGTATCATAGCGATAATGTGCGCTAGAATCAGATTCTGCCGGTTGCTTAACAGCAGGACGGGGCGCTGGTGGTGCAGGTAATTCGATGGGCGGATTGTCTACTAGGCGCATCACCGGGCCGTAAGTGTTGTACTGGTCAAAATCATCCCAGACATATCTTGGGTAAGGTACTTTTTTAGTAGGAATTGGGGCGGTAACCAGATCGGCAATACCATTACTAATCCGTGCCGCACCATCAATCGAACCCCGAATAATTCCACCAAAAATCCCATAAAAAATATTGCTGCCTTCTTCGTTCGTAATATTGATGATATTTTTAGGAATTTCAAGCGGTGCCGAGACGATATTTGCTGCGCCGTAAACAGCCTTTTCACCCACTTGTCGTCTGTACCGGTCATGTTCAAGGCCTTTTTGCAATTCGCGTTGGCGTTTCAACATCTGCTGATATTGTTGCTGTTGTTGATAGTAGTCATCCACTGCAAACACCGGCATATTAGCCAGAAACAAGACTATCAACAGCAGGGCTGAAGAAATTTGTTTCGTTAAGTTCATGTTTGATCCTGCAAATAGTTAAAACTGAAGATCAGTATAGCAGAGCTTTTACTATTTATTTTTATCTAAAATACAAAATTGAGCGCGGATTCCTAATGGTTAATAGTGACAAATTTAACTCTGTTCATTGGGCGCTCAAATTTCATTTAAAACAGTAGCTTAATTATAAATTATGCTTTGGGTTCAAAGGCCTTGGCAAACGCATTTGCCATAGCACCTTGTTGGCTTTTAGCTGATGATTGATTTTTAACCATGTTTAGACGGGCCTTATTGGTATTCGACTTGGCTTCTGATTTGGCTTTTATTTGATTGGCATCCAGTTCAGATTTCATTGATAAAGAAATCCGTTTACGCGCTGCATCCACTTCCAACACTTTCACAGTCACGAAATCGCCAGTTTTGACTGCATCGCGGGGATCTTTAACGAACGTATCGGATAAATGGGAAATATGCACCAAGCCGTCCTGATGTACTCCGATGTCGACAAATGCGCCGAAATTGGCGACATTGGTAACCACGCCGTTCAAGCGCATACCGGGTTCAAGGTCGGTGATTTTTTCCACGCCGGATTTGAATTCGATGCTTTTAAACTCTGGCCGTGGGTCACGCCCGGGTTTTTCCAGTTCCTTTAAAATATCGGTGACGGTCGGTAACCCGAATTGGTCGTTGGTGAATTTGACGGGATCAAGTTTGCGGATAATTTGCGATTGGCCAATCAAGTCGCGGATAGATTTACCGGTATCCTTTAAGATGGCTTCGACCACCGGATAAGCTTCAGGATGCACGGACGAAGCATCTAAGGGGTTATCGCCATTTGTAATGCGTAAAAATCCTGCCGCCTGTTCATAGGCTTTGTCGCCTAAACGCGGCACTTTTTTAAGTTGCGTGCGGTTAGCGAAAGCGCCGTTATCATTGCGGAAAGCAACGATGTTATCACTTAAAGTCGGCGTTAAACCTGATACTTGTTTCAGTAGGGCAACCGACGCAGTATTAGACGTCCACACCAACTGCATTCACGCAGTCCTCGACGACATTATCCAAGCCTCGCGCTAATTGGGTTTGATTGACGTCATGCTGGTATTGGCCGACCCCGATAGATTTTGGGTCAATCTTAACCAATTCTGCTAACGGATCTTGCAAGCGGCTGCGCGATCGATACGGCGCCACGCAACGATACATCCAGATTCTGGGAATTCCTTGGCGGCAAGTTCGGAGGCCGAATATACCGATGCGCCGGCTTCCGACACCATAATTTTCTGGAATCTCAAATCTTTATGCTGCTTCATGAGATCAGCAACCAATTGGTCGGTTTCGCGCGAGGCGGTGCCATTACCGATGCTCACCAGATCAACATTATACTGCTTGATTAATTGGGCAAGCGTGGCAATCGACTGATCCCATTGATTTTTCGGTTGGTGCGGGTAAATGGTGTCGGTGGCTAACAATTTGCCGGTCGCATCGACAATAGCGACTTTAACGCCGGTACGGATACCAGGATCAAGCCCCATCGTGGTTTTTGCGCCAGCCGGCGCGGCGAGCAACAAATCGCGAAGATTGCTGGAAAACACCCGTATGGCTTCCAGTTCGGCATTTTCGCGCAGGCCGCATTTTTAAATCCAGGTCGAGGCGGGTAAACAGTTTGATTTTCCAGGCTAACGGGCAGTTTCCGCCAGCCAGGCATCCGCAGGTTTACTGGTATCGAGTGATGTTCAGACGGTAGCCACCCGTTGGCTGCACACAGTCGATGTCCTACTTGCTCATCTTGATCTGGCAGTAAATTAACGACAGAATGTTTTCATTCCGGCCGCGAAAAAGTGCCAGTGCACGATGGGAAGGAATTTTGTTGATCGCTTCTTGATAATCAAAATAATCCTTGAACTTAATGCCTTCCTGTTCTTTTCCAGCCAGCACGGTGGCGTGGATGACACCTTTTTGCCAGACCTATTCGCGTAACTTCGCCAGTAATTCGGCATCTTCAGACAGTCGCTCCATAATGATTTGACGCGCACCTTCCAGAGCCTCGGTAGTATTATTGATGCCTTTTTCTGCTTCGACATAAGCTTTCAGCCAAGAGTCAGGGTTAACCGACCGGTCATCCAGGATGGCATCAGCGAGTGGTTCAAGGCCGGCTTCGCTCGCGATCTGGGCTTTAGTGCGGCGTTTGGGTTTGTAAGGTAAATAAAGGTCTTCCAACAAGGTTTTGGTGTCTACTGCAAGAATTGCAGCTTCAAGTTCCTGGCGTTAATTTTTCCTGTGAGCGGATGCTATTAAGTATGGTTTCGCGTCGTTCGTTCAGTTCGCGCAAATAAATTAGACGTTCTTCCAAGAAGCGCAACTGGCTATCGTCTAGGCCGCCAGTCACTTCCTTTCGGTAACGAGATATAAAGGGTACGGTTGCACCTTCATCCAATAATTGGACAGCAGCTTGACACCTGCTTTAGGTTAACGGCTAATTCTTCGGCGATACGTTGAATAACATCCATATTTAAGAGTTTTGTAATTGGGTAAGGCTAACATTGTAACAATAGAAAGTGAGTAAAGACGACTTTTCGTGTAAGCTCATTTAAGTTTGACTTAACTCGCCAAAAGGGAACAATGTCTTTTTTGGTATCAATCACGGAGAATTTTAATGAAAACGAGAGCAAGGCGGCGTGGTCTGGTGGTGGTCAATACCGGTGAAGGTAAAGGTAAAGTCTTCTAGTGCTTTCGGCATGGTATTCCGGGCAGCGGGTTGGGATTTAAAAATCTGTGTCATTCAATATATTAAAGGGCAATGGCAAACCGGGGAACAAAAAGCCGCGATTCATTTTGATAACATCGAATGGCATGCTTTGGGCGATGGTTTTACCTGGGATACCAAAAATCCTGAGCAAGACATTAAGAACCAGCCGTGAAATCTGGGAATTCAGCAAGCAAAAAATGCTTTCTGAAGACTTTGATGTGGTTTTACTTGGACGAAATTAATTATTGCTGCGGGTATGGCTGGATTAGCGGCCAAGAAATTGCTGATTTTATCCTTGAACAACAAACCACGTTGGCAGCATTTAATTTTAACCGGACGTAATGCACCTGCCGAAGTAATTGAAATTGCCGATACTGTCACGGAAATGGCCAAAGTTAAGCATGCTTTTGAAGCAAGGGATTCTGGCCGAGCAAGGCATTGAATTCTGAGTTGAATTTCGATCTGCCGGATCAATGATGATTTTCCATGCCACATAATCTTCAATTGCCGGATAAGTTTATTTGGCATACAATCCACTAGGCGTTGTCGAATAATTTTAAACTAACACGAGGTACAACATGTCAGAAGAACCAGAACAAGAGAAAATGTCGGAATCACAAAAGTTATGCTGGCAGTCGTCGGAGTAATCGTGACCGGTTTCTTATTGGTTGGTCTGAGTAAAAATCAAACCAATGAAGAAAAAGAAAACTCAGCGATGATACGAAACTACTACAACCTAGTCACCATGGCTGCTGATGTATGCCCAAAAGAAGTGAAAAAACAAACCGGTGAACAAGTTTATAGCCATTCGGAGACTGAAAGCGACAAAGAGTCATACATCACCTTGAAGTATACGGGTGAAAATGCCGCAAAAGGCGGGTTCAAAAAAGCGTCTTGCCGGGTAGAGTCGGCAAAGGGCGGTATATCTGAACTGATTATCGATGACAAATCCATCATCAAACGTTAACCCATCTTGATAACGGCTTGAAAAAGGGATGTATCTCTTTTTCAAGCTCAAAGCACTTATGCCCTCGCGAGTATTTCTTGAATAAAAATATAGCCTCTGAAATTAATCAGATTCAAGCAAAGATAAGACAATTTGACCAAGAATCTTCTAAAAACACCAGTCAATACAGCGTATTATCTGGAAGCTGGTTTGTTTAGGGGGAAATCTAGTCAGCTATTGTGCTATGGCCCTTGACTGGATGATTTTTTAAGATAAATCTTTAGTTATGTAAATTATAAAAATCAAGCAAGCTCATTTTTTTACAGGGTAAAGAAAGCACAGAAATAATTAATGGTTAATTATTATCTGAATCGAAATTTAACAAATAATAAAGACAAAACTATGACAAAACCTTCACTAAAAGGAGTTTTAAAAACCTGGAAAGAAGACCGTGGGTTCGGATTTATTTCCCCCGAAAATGGCGGCAGAGATTTATTTATTCATATTTCTGCTTTAGGTGAGCCTAGCCGTAGACCCGTTCCCGGAGATGTTATTCATTATCAAATTGCCCGGGATCGGCATGGCAAGCTGCGCGCCATTAATGCAAGCATTGAGGGGGTGGCTAGCCAGGCTCGTACTTATACAAGTGATGAAAAGGAAAATGGTAAGTTTGGTTGGTTAAAAATTGCAATTGCATGTGGTGCATTAATGGCAATTGGTGCTCTGTTTTTGTACTTAAAGACTGAGAATATCATTTAAGGAAACTCTGAACAAGTTGATCCAGCTCGGGGTTCGACAAGCTCACCACGAACGAAATCAATCACTTACCGTTCGTCCTGAGCCTGTCGAAGGACTTAATCAGGGGTTCCTTAATTATTTTTTCTCCTAAGCGGGGTTAACTTAACGTCCATTTTTTCAGAAGAAACCAATGTCATTGGCACTTATTCATCTTTACAGCTGAGTCTGATGGTAGGAAGATGGATCAATTACATAGCTAAACTGATTTAGATTGAGTAAATGACCGATTCTCAAAAGTGGCTGATTTTAGTAACAATCCTGTTCGGTGGATGGCTGATTTATCAGTTGTCGCCGGTTTTGATGCCGTTTGCGTTTTCAGCCATTCTCGCATATCTGGGTGATCCACTCACCGACAAATTGGAAACATACCGGTTAACCAGAACTCAATCGGTTCTGGTGGTATTTCTGGTCATGTTTTTCATTTTATTATTGGCTTTACTCTTGCTAATACCGCAACTTAACTTTCAAATCAGCGATTTTATCCAGAATTTGCCAGCCTATGCAGATAGGATAAATTATGAATTACTGCCTTGGTTACATGATCGATTCGGATTAACCGTAAATGCAGTTAACATCCATGAGCTCATCCAAATAATTCAAACAAACTGGGAGAAAGCGGGTGGTTTGGCAAGCAACATGCTTAGTTCAATATCACGCTCTGGTGGATTAGTTATTTCAATGATAGCGAACATGCTACTGATTCCAGTTGTTACCTTTTATCTGTTAAGAGATTGGGATGATCTGGTTGCAAAAATTCATGACTCTCTACCAAGGAGGGTTGCGCCGGTCGTTGGAAGGCTTGCAAAAGAAGTAGACAGCGTGCTGTCGGCTTTTTTACGCGGACAGTTTTATGTGATGCTTGCTTTGGGTGTTATCTACAGCGTGGGTTTAACGTTGGTTGGCTTGAACTCGGCTTTGCTGATTGGCATGCTGGCCGGATTAATAAGCTTTGTGCCTTATTTAGGCGGCATTGTAGGTTTTAGTGCGGCTTGTATTGCGGCGATAGTTCAGTTTCACGAGTCAACTTCATTGATCTATGTTGGTTTGGTGTTTTTAATTGGCCAGACACTGGAAGGTACGTTGTTAACCCCAAATTTAGTCGGCGATAAAATCGGTTTGCACCCGGTTGCGGTTATTTTTTCTGTGATGGCCGGCGGTCAATTATTTGGTTTTTTAGGGGTGCTTCTTGCGTTACCTGCCGCTTCAGTGATTATGGTGCTGTTGCGCCATCTTCATGATATTTATAGAGACAGCCAATTTTATGGGACTGAGTAGTTGTTACAGATATCAACATCTTCTAAATATCTAGAGGATTTGTTAACTTTTGTATCTGCCGTTTAATTTCGTAATATCAGGTTCTGGCGAATCGGTATCCTCTATACCATTTTCAATTTGTGCTCTTGCCAATTCCGCAAGATCTTCGTATTTCATACGAAATTCATCGATATGCGATTCTTCCAGTTCTTCAATATCCAGTAACGCATTGTGCGCCCCTTTTGTTGCGCGTATTAATTCATCCAGTTTGATCTGTATGGCTTCCGTATCGCGATTCTGGGTACTTTGGATCAAAAATACCATTAAAAAAGTAATCACAGTGGTTGCAGTATTGATGACAAGCTGCCACGTATCGCTGTAATTGAATATCGGCCCCGTAATTAACCAAAGCAAAATAATGCCGACAGCAAGAGAAAAAACGGCGGGTCGCCCGCAAAAACGTGAGGAAGTTTTGGCAAATCTGGAATACCAGGACGTTTGTCTCACAAAATTCGCTCGCGCAAAAAATTTAACAATACCTTATGTTTCCAATAAATGCAGCATTTCTTCGCGATTGATGACTTCTTTTTCCAACAAGAAGTTGGCTAATATCTCTAGCTGCTTTTGTTGTCGGTGATAATTTTACGCGCCCTGGTTTCACCTTCGGCTACCAGCGCCATCACCTCGGTATCGATAAGCCGTGCCGTTTCATCGCTATAATTGCGATATTCTGCGGCATCAGTCTCTAAAAATTGTAGACGTTGGTGTTTTCCGTAGGTCAGTGCGCCTAGTTTTTTACTCATCCCCAGACTGCAAACCATATTTCGGGCAATGTCACTCGCTTTTTCCAGGTCGTTTTGAGCTCCACTAGAAATTGAACCTAGAACGGTTTGCTCGGCGATGCGACCACCAAGCAAAATTGCAATTTGGTCTTTAAGTTCGTCTTCGGTAGACAAAAATTTTTCTTCGATCGGGAGTTGCAAGGTAAAACCTAATGCCGAAACTCCGCGTGGAATAATAGATATTTTATGCACAGGCTGTCCAGTCGGGACGTGTTCGGCCACCATAGCATGGCCTGCTTCATGGTAAGCCACTCGACGTTTTTCCTCTGGATTCAGCACTCGGTTTTTCTTCTCGGGACCCGCCAATATCCGGTCGATCGCTGCTTCAAAATCGATCATTTCAACCTTCTTATGCCCTACACTGATTGCAATAATAGCTGACTCATTGGCGATGTTCGCCAAATCAGCGCCAACCAATCCAGGTGTCCGTCTGGCGATGACGGTTAAATGTCGATATTTTTTGCCATGGTGATGGATTTGGTGTGCAATTTAAGTATTTCGACCCGGTCACCTAAATCGGGTTTATCGACCATAATCTGGCGGTCAAACCGGCCTGCCCGCAGTAAGGCCTTATCCAAAACTTCAGGTCGATTCGTGGCCGCCATGACGACCACGCCGGACGATGTATCGAAGCCATCCATTTCAGTCAACAATTGGTTTAAGGTTTGCTCCCGCTCATCGTGGCCTCCCATGACGACAGGTCCACCACGTGAACGGCCAATAGCATCAAGTTCATCAATAAAGATGATACAAGGGGCTTTATTACGCGCTTGTAAAAACAATTCACGTACGCGCGCGGCACCAACGCCAACAAAAAGTTCAATAAATTCTGATCCGCTAATATTAAAAAATGGCACTTTCGCTTCGCCGGAGACCGCGCGCGCCAAGAGTGTTTTTCCAGTTCCGGGCGGGCCTACTATCAATACACCCTTGGGCATGCGGCCACCCAGTTTCTGCATTTTTTCCGGGTTTCTGAGAAAATCAATGGTTTCTTTAAGTTCCTGCTTGGCACTATCCGCACCAGCGACATCATTAAATGTCACCTTGGTTTGAGTGTCTTCATGAATCCTGATTTTATTGCCTAAATTTAAAAAAGACTGTGCTCCAGTTGCTGTCCGGCGCATAAACCAGGAACCGATTAACATGAAAATAAAAATGGGAATAACCCAGTTAAAAAAGATGCCGGTTAACCAGCCTTCGCTGGGGCGGACAATGAAATCGACTTTGTTTTGGGCTAATAAAGCGGCTAAATCCGGTTGCCACAATGGCACGGTAAAAAAAGGTTTGGGCGGCGTGTCAGTTTTATCAGATTTTATAGTGCCGGTTATATAACGATCAGTCACAATAGCCTTATCGATTTTGGCTTCTTTTACATAGCCCATGAATTGGCTGTAGGAAATCTCGTTTTGTTTTCGTTCTTCAACAGAAGTTATCAATGAAATCAATAACAGTCCGAGTAGCACATAAAGCAAAATTTTTGCGGGTTTGTTGGGTGAATTGTCAGTTGCCGACGGAGGTGCGCCGCTTTTTGTACCAGAACCATTGCCCGCACGAAAAAGCCGGTCAAAAAGATCTTTAAACGAGGCTAAAACAGCAGTTAACCAGGTTAAGATTTTTTCAAAAATAGTGTTGAATTTATTGTCCATAATGCCTCTCTTAATAATTATTGGTCTCGGACGGTTTCAGTGATAAAGCAATCTATTCGTTTAATCTTGGGTAAAAACGTTTTAGTTAATCATGGTTAAAATAAACGAATATGGAATTTTTTGCGAGGTAGTTTTTTGTATTCAACATAATGTTGACCTAAATCAACTGTACAATAAAAATCTACTTCCACAATGTCTTGAATGGTTTTAAGACTTAACCTAATTTGGATAGTTCAGGACAATGTGCAAAAGCCCATCGCAATTTTTTTGATTTATAGGCTGAATATTAAGAGAGGAATGTATGCCCGATCAGAAACGCTTTATACGCTGGTTTAATGAACTGGGAATTGAAGATATCCCTTTAGTCGGCGGAAAAAACGCGTCCCTTGGCGAGATGCACCGTGAGTTGGTGCCGCAAGGGATTTGCATTCCAAACGGTTTTGCCATTACCGCAGAAGCCTACCGTTTTATGCTTGATCAGTCGTATGCCTGGGATGATCTACATGTGGCGCTGGATGGCTTAAATCCTGACGATGTGTCAGACCTTGTCAAACGCGCACAAAAAGCCAGGGATATTGTTTATTCGGCGCCAATTCCAGATATTCTCGAACAGCAGATTATTGGTGCATACCGGCAATTGCAAAAAGAATATGGCGATGAGTTAAGTCTCGCCGTCCGAAGTTCGGCGACTGCCGAGGATCTCCCGACCGCCAGTTTTGCCGGCCAGCAGGATACCTATCTAAATATTCGGGGTGACAGTGCTTTAGTAGAGGCATGCAAACGCTGCTTCGCCAGCTTGTTTACCGACCGCGCTATTCACTACCGTATCGATAAAGGTTTTGATCATTTCAAACTTGGGCTATCCATTGGGGTAATGAAAATGGTACGTTCCGACATTAGCGCCAGCGGAGTGATGTTTTCCCTGGATACGGAATCCGGGTTTCAAGATGTTGTCTTTATTACTGGCGCGTACGGTTTGGGCGAGAATGTGGTGCAGGGGACGGTTGATCCCGACGAATTTTATGTACATAAACCTACTTTTGAACAAGGATTCCGGGGCGTGTTAAGGCGAACGCTGGGCGCGAAAAAAATCAAAATGATTTACAACCAAGGTCGTACGCGGGAACCTACGAAAAATGTTGTCACCTCCGAGCAGGAGCGCAGCCATTTTTGTATTGCCGACGAGGATGTGTTAACCCTTGCTGATTACGCAATCAAAATAGAAAAACACTATAGTAAAAAAGCCGGTCAGACTCGCCCCATGGACATGGAGTGGGCGAAAGATGGCATAGACGGCAAACTTTACATCGTGCAGGCGCGTCCGGAAACTGTGGTATCGCAGCGTGATAACATGATACTGGAGCGTTTCATGTTAACCGAGAAAGTCCCGCCCCTTGTTCTCGGTCATGCAGTCGGCAATAAAATCGCTAGCGGCAAAGCTCGCATCATCGAACATTTAGATCAACTTAACGAATTTCAAGCGGGCGATGTGTTGATTTCCGACATTACCACGCCTGACTGGGAGCCGGTCATGAAGATCGCTTCAGCCATCGTTACCAATCGTGGTGGACGCACGTGTCATGCCGCCATTATTTCTCGTGAATTAGGTGTGCCTGCTGTCATTGGTTGCGAGAATGCAACCCAGGTTATCCAAGATAATTCGGTGATTACTGTTTCCTGCGCCGAGGGTGATGTAGGTAAAGTTTATCCTGGCAGGTTGGCTTTTGAACGCAAGACGACTGATTTGTCCGGTTTGAAAAGGCCGAAAACTAAAATCATGATGAATGTCGGCAACCCTGATCTCGCTTTCAAGACCCGGTTTTTGCCTAATGATGGCGTAGGCTTGGCGCGCATGGAATTCATCATTACTGAAAGCATTAAAGCCCATCCTTTGGCTTTGATTCATCCGGAACAGGTCAAAGATGAGCTGATTCTTAACCAACTTAACAAGTTAACCGAAGGTTATCAGAAGCCGAAGGATTTCTTTGTGCAAAGGCTTGCAGAAGGTGTTGCCACCATTGCTGCGGCATTTTATCCAAAACCCGTGGTGGTCAGGATGTCTGATTTCAAAAGCAATGAATACGCCGCGTTGCTTGGTGGGAAATATTTTGAACTTGACGAAGCGAATCCCATGATCGGTTTTCGTGGTGCATCAAGATATATCCATCCAGCTTATGCAGAAGGTTTTGCTTTGGAATGCGAGGCGGTAAAAAAAGTTAGAGATGAAATAGGCTTAACGAATGTCATCCTGATGATTCCATTTTGTCGAAGGGTTATCGAAGCAGAGCGGGTAATTGAGGCAATGGCAAAAAATGGACTTAAGCGCGGTGAAAACGGGTTGCAAATCTATGTCATGTGTGAAATTCCTAATAACGTTATCCAGATCGATGGCTTCTCTCGATATTTTGACGGTTTTTCAATCGGTTCTAACGACTTAACCCAATTGACTTTGGGGGTGGATAGAGATTCGGCTATTGTGGCGGACGATTTTGACGAGCGCGACCCTGGAGTAAAGGAGATGATTCGGCTAGCTGTCGTTGGCGCCAAACGAAATAGCAGGCATATCGGCATTTGCGGGCAGGCACCTTCGGATTACCCAGAAATGGCAAAATATTTGGTGGAAATCGGGATTGAGTCGATGAGCCTTAACCCGGATACCGTGTTAGAAACGACGCAACTTGTTTTAGAAACAGAAATGCGATTAGGGAGAGTCTAAGTTTTAAATTGATCTTTATCTAGTCGTTAAGTGTTTGTTTTATAGCGAGTACAAAAATGCGCTCGCTATTTAAAATTAATAGGGCTGGTTTGTATGCAGAAAGTTTAAATATAAACAACTTCTGCTTTTCCCGAAGATTGAACCAGTTCTCCTATCATAAATACTGTCTCCCCAGCTGCCTCCAATTTAGCAAGCGTTTCTTTCTCATTTTCTTTGGCGACGATTGCAATCATGCCAATACCGCAATTAAACGTGGTTAACATATCTGCTTGCGAGACTTGGCCTTGCATTTGGAGCCATTTAAAAATTTCAGGGAAATTCCAGGCGCTTAAGTTGATATGGGCTGCTATGCCATCGGGTATTACGCGAGGTAAGTTTTCCGTGATCCCGCCACCGGTAATATGTGCAAAGGCATGCACCGGTACATGATTTAAAAGTGCTAGTAATGATTTAACGTAAATTCTGGTGGGTTCTAAAAGTGTTTTACCAAGCGTACTGCTTGCAAATGAGTCGTTAAGAGATGCATTGGAACGTTCAAGGATTTTACGAATTAAAGAATAACCGTTTGAATGCGGGCCTGATGAGGCAATGCCGATCAATTTATCGCCCACACTCACTTTACTGCCGTCCAGAATGTTGTTTTTTTCAACAATACCCACACAAAAACCCGCCAAGTCGTATTCGCCATCCGCATACATTCCCGGCATTTCGGCGGTTTCGCCGCCAACCAAGGCCGCGCCTGCTTGCTCGCAACCCGTGCCGATACCTTCGATGACAGCCGCCGCAGTATTCACATCCAATTTACCTGTGGCGAAATAGTCCAGAAAAAACAGGGGTTCTGCACCTTGTACGATAATATCGTTAACGCACATGGCGACTAAATCTATGCCGACGGTATTGTGGATGCCAGCATCAATAGCAAGCTTCAATTTAGTGCCAACGCCATCGGTGCCAGAAACTAACACCGGGTTGCGGTAACGATCCAAGGGCAGTTCATACATCGATCCAAAGCCGCCAAGCCCTGCCATCACGCCCGCATTTCGTGTGCGTGCGGCAATCGGCTTGATGCGTTCAACCAGTTCGCTTCCGGCGGCGATATCCACGCCGGCACTTTTATAATCAAGACCTTTTTGATTTTGTTCGCTCAAAGTGGGTTCTCTTGCTAAAATTTTCGAGGCTGGTATTGTACAAGACAACTAAAGACAAAAAATAAAAATAATGCACGTGGTTTTGCTCTTAATTTTAAAGAGTAAAGTTTGCAAAACTTATGGACTTAATGGGGTGGACGATGAGAAGCAGTATCAAACTTTCGCAAAATAATTTTCTTATAGGCATGGCAGCCATGCTAATTAGTTTAAATGTTTCGGCTTATAGTGACGACAAAGGTGAAGACAAATGTCGCGACCCAAAAATTCAGGAATTCACCTTACCTGAATATAAAACGCCTGAAAATAAAGAAGTTCAACCTGAAGCTGATTTCAGTTTTGTGGTATCCGGCTGGGCTGATCCGAAAAAAATCAAAGTGATGGGTAAAAATAAACCTGTTCCCTTTACGGTTGAAAGCTTTGATACTTTTCATCGGATCAAGGGTAAATTACCCGCTGACTTCACCGGTCAATATGTCCGTTTGAACGTGCGTATTCCCGCAATATTGGGTTGTTACTCAAATCAAGGTTGGTTGCTTAAGGTCTCTGATAAAGCGAAAGCCTCAGAAGAGACCCCAAAACCAGAGACATCAGCGGAAAAACCGGCTACAGTGCCTAATGAAACTAAATCAGTCGAAAAAACTCCGCCTATTGAAGAAAGTAAGCCCAAAAGTGAATAAATTCGAAAAATTATATGTTAACCTCTGTTTTGCAAATCATTACGGCTTAATAACCAGATATTCGTAATATTTTTCCTAGGTTATATTTATTTGTCAATCCTTATAGTCCTAATTTTTCAGGGCTATGGGGATTTGCTTTTTGCGGAAAGTAGTTGTTATTTCAGCCAACCGTGGTTAAGACAATTGCTGGATTAATAGGTGACTTTATCTGCTTTCTTGTTCCATGCTCTGAAGGGATTCATCGCGGTTGGCAGGTTAACTTGTAACATCGGAATGTGGCGCTGTTGGGGTGGTAGGTTAATTTCATCATAGATAAAACTGTCATCGAATCGAGCGGCGGCGGCTTCTTGATGGCTGCACGCATAGTAAACCCGATCTAATCTCGCCCAGTAGATTGCTCCCAAGCACATAGGGCAGGGTTCACAACTGGCATAGAGAATACAGCCAGTTAACTGGAAGTCGTTAAGGGTCCGGCAGGCTGATCGAATCGCCAAAATTTCGGCATGGGCTGTCGGATCTAGTGTGCTGGTGACTTTATTGCCGCTACTGGCAATAACTTGATTGTTTTTTACAATAACAGCGCCAAAGGGTCCTCCTTCGCCGCTATTTACATTTTCAAGGGCAAGTTGGATTGCCTGATTTAAAAATGCCTCATGCATTTATAAGCCTAGCGGATTGTTTGGATTCACACCGGGCATAAACGGCAAGCGCCTGTCCTGATTAGTCAATTGATAAATTTTCCCCAGCCAGTTGTTAAATACCGCTTTTGCGCTGTCACGCCAAGTATTATCAAGATGTTCCAAAACCAGCACTTCCGGAAACTCGTCAAGTTCGCTGCCGGTTTGTTTGGCATGGTTAACTTTTTTTTCGTGCCCTAGAAAAATCTGCTGCACATACGGGTCAAAATAATTTTCAGGAAACGGGGGGTAATCGTCCCGTTCATTGCGAAAATAAAGAAGCACTTCACGTTTATATTCTTTTAACAAACTGACATCATCATATTCCGGATGGCCTTGAAAATAAACCGTTCGGAATCCATCGGGACTCACGGCGAGGTGGACGCCAGCTTCTTGGCTGGCGACCAGCACTTTCAAGCCATGTTTCTCCATATCCGCTTGAAAAATTTCGTTGAATCGCGAATGTGGTACATCGAAGCGAGTATTGATTTCAGCTACCAAAGGATGCGTCCGGTTAAACGTCTTATGCGGGTAAACTCCCCAGCGTTTTTTCCCTAAAGGTGTTCGTCTGATTCCGTAGGTATACTGAATTAACGCATGCGTCGCTAAACAGGAGCAAAGTACTGAAGTGACATTCTCAGTCGCCCACGAAAATACTTCGGTTAATGGTTGCCAGAAATCTTCTTCATCCAGCTTAGTGCCGACAACATTCGCACCGCTGATGATTAAAGCATCCAGCCCATCCTGTTTAATCTGCTCGAAAGGTTCGTAATATTTGGCGATATGGGCCTGGGCATATTCGCCCCTAGTTAAGCCTTCAATGGTGAAAAGATGGACATGAAACTGGACAATTTGGTTGCATGCGCCTAATAGTCTGAGAAATTGCCGTTCCGTGGCTTCAAGCGCGGCGTCCGGCATCATGTTCAATAAACCAACGTGCATTTCCCTGATGTCCTGATTTAAGGCGCGCATAGGATCCAGGATTTCTTCGCCTTCTTCCTGCAATCGCCGGAAAGTGGGTAAATCAGTATGCGCGACTAAGGGCATTATAATTCTCGATGAATGAGGGTTACGCTGCCAACGCTTCTGCAATCAGCCGGATGAAATCCGCTTCAGTCTTAACCTGGGCGGCATTGTTAGCGTCCACGGTGTACCCATACTGATCGGCAATGGCTTGATATCTTGGGATTCGCGATTTGAATAATTCAGGGAAAATCCAGGTTACGAATTGGTCGGGTGGGATGGCGTCAGTATCAGTATATCTATTTAACTGCATAAAATCGTTCAGTTTTCTATCTAAAAATTCTTCGCGGTAATAGAGCGGTTTAGGATCAGCCTTTGCTCGCTCGACGATGGCGTGTTCAAGGCTGGAAGGGATTTTTAAATAAATAATTAATGTATGTTCAGCCAAAGAATCCAGGACGGATTGGTCGTCCAATTCGCAAACGCTGCCTCCGGCATCGTTAATGAAATGTTTGTAACCATAAATATCCTCAGCTTTCTCGATAAATTCAGGGACATCCCGCATTGCCGCTATTTCGGCCTGGTGATGCAGTTTTTGTCGGCGCTTGAATTCCTTTAGCGTTAAGCCGTTTTGCTCAGAATTGCCTAATTTACCCAGAAAAGCGGATACCGGCTCAAGATTGTCAACAGTAATTTTATTGCTGATATGAATGGAGTCAGACAGGAGCAACCTACGCAGGAAAGGTACCTGCATCGCTTCCCGTTTGATGTTGTCCAGGATCGGTTCTTCCAGATATTTAGTGCCGATGCGGTAATCGCCAGAATAATGGAACCACCTTGTTTTTGGCAACTTGTTTGCCAAGGTAGTTTTTCCCGCACCCGACATGGCAAGCAAAGTTATCCGTTTGGACGGCCAGTCCAGGAATTCCTGGGCGCTCATTTTCATGTTGCAATAAGTTTTCTTAGTCTAGGTAATCATCAATATCGACATCTTCCATGTTCGGTCGGTGCTCGTCCATGTCAGTATATCCAAGGTCATCATCTTCCAGGTCGTCAAAGGGCGCGCTCCAGTCTTCCGGTGCCTCGATATAGTCGAACGTTGAGGCATACCAGCTCTCATTGTCGTAAGCGCCAATGTCGCCGTTAAGATATTGCACTTCGATCGAGTCATCATCGTCTTCAACATTGATAACTTTAAACTTAAGGTTATTCTCTAAATCTTTATACCAACTGCCTACAATTGGATCCGCAACGGTTGTCATATTGTTTACCTCAAAAATTTCTTGGTGCGCCTGAATTGATAATTGCCCGGCAAGGAAAACCGTTTTGCAGCAACCGCTATGGGCGCAGTTTTATCAAGTCATCAAGCATGCTTGATTTGCCGGTCAGGCCAAGCCGGTTTACATAAAAGTCTTGATAGTTATAGAGGAAGCGCCGCTTTCTTGCAAGGGATTACCTATGCTACGATGCCGATATTCAAATTTTAATCATTCAGGTTAACTATGCAAGAAATTTTAATCGGCGGACAAGACGGCAGGCAAGTAGTGATGGACGCAGCGATGGGGAATCGTCACGGCATGATTTCCGGAGCGACCGGTACCGGCAAAACCATCAGCCTGCAGATACTGGCTGAAGGATTTTCACGAATAGGTGTGCCTGTCTTTATGGCTGATATCAAAGGTGATCTTTCGGGGATTACTACGCCTGGGCAAGCGAATGATAAAGTCGTCGAACGCCTGAAAAAAATCGGCATTAAGGATTTTCAGCCCAAAGGTAATGCGGCGGTATTCTGGGACATTTTTGGGAAAACCGGACATCCCATCAGGACAACCATTTCCGATATGGGTCCACTTTTGTTAAGTAATTTATTGGAGCTTAACGATACCCAAACAGGTGTGCTTTATAGCTGTTTTAAGATTGCTGATGATAACGGTTTGTTATTGCTTGATTTAAAAGACCTGCGGGCATTGTTAACCTGGGTGGGTAACCAGGAGCAAAGTCTGCAAGCCGAATATGGCAATATCGCTGCCGCCAGTTTAGGCGCCATCCAGCGGCAATTGCTGGTGTTGGAAGAGCAAGGTGCGGAACATTTTTTTGGTGAGCCGGCGATCCAGCTTGAAGATTTTTGTAAGACCGATTTTAGCGGCAACGGCGTGATCAGCATTCTGGATGCTACCGATCTGGTTAACAAATCACCTAGATTATACGCCACATTTTTGTTGTGGTTGCTATCCGAGCTCTTTGAAAACATGCCGGAGGTCGGTGATGCGGAAAAGCCGAAATTGGTACTTTTTTTCGATGAAGCCCACCTTTTGTTCGAGCAAGCCCCAAAAGTGTTAACCGATAAAATCGAACAAATTGTCCGTTTGATTCGATCAAAGGGTGTAGGCGTTTACTTTATCAGCCAAAGTCCGTTGGATGTGCCGGAAGACGTGTTGGGACAACTCGGGCTGAAAATCCAGCATGCTTTAAGGGCATACACGCCAAAAGATCAACAAGTCATAAAAAGCGTCGCAGAAACCTTTAGGGTTAACCCTAATATAAATACAGAAGCAGCCATCCAGGAATTAAAAACTGGTGAGGCGTTGGTCTCAGTGCTAAACAAGGACGGTAGCCCCGCGCAAGTAGAGCGTATTTTAATTCGGCCGCCCGAATCGCAAATTGGCGCGCTTAGCCAGGAACAGCGCGTCGAGATGATAAACAGGTCGCCATATAAAGGCAGGTACGATGCAGAAATAGACCGTGAATCGGCCTACGAAATGCTTCGGGATAAGGCCGAGAGGCAGAAACAAGTCGAGCTGGAAGAAAAAGAAGCCAAAGCAGAAAAAAAAGCAGCTTCTGGAGGCTCAAGTAGAAGACAAAGTGTTGCCGAAGCGTTGCTTAAAAATGCCGCGCGGAGCATTGGTACTTCGGTTGGCAGGCAAATAGTTCGCGGTATTATGGGGTCTTTGTTGGGGAAGCGATAGTTGCTTGCTAACTCGTTGAATGTGAAGTCAAAAAAAAATTTGCATTTAATAAATAAAAATTTAAAATTTGTTTGGGTTAAAGCTTAGGAAATGAATTGTTTTTAGCCTTAACCAAATAAGCAAGTATCTAAATTTATAGATATGACAATTTTAGCGTCCGTAGCGATGTCTTTGAAGGTTGAGGTCACTAATTTTAAATAAAATACAGCCCGCTCCCGGCAAAAGGTATTCATACGAGTATTTCTACGAGAGAGGATAAAATGAAAAAATTATTACTTATTTCTGCAACTATTTTCTTGTTTTTTAGCGCAAATGTATTTGCAGAAGCGCATCTCGATGAAGCGATCAAACATGCGACTGCTGCTGCCCAAGCCGGTGATTCAGCAGGCCTGCTTGAGCATGCGCGACCAGCCTTGGAACATGCTACAGCAGGCGCGCTAGTCGCAAGGGGTGTTGCTCGGTCGCATGCGGATGAGGGGGTTAAAGCAATTGAAGACTCAATTGCGAAAAGCAAAGCAAAAAAATCTGCTGAAGCAAGCGCCTCTATGAAAGCAGCATTGGAACATCTAAAAGCGGCTAATAAAAAATAAAATTAACTGCTATTGCTTGGAAAACGGACATATTTTGTCCGTTTTCTTTATTCGTTGTCGTTTACGTTTACTAGTGTAAAGTAACAAGCTTCAAAAATTAAGAATCCAGAAACAAATCTCGTTTAAAAGCCGAAAAAATTCGTTAACATGGAACAAATTACTGTTGTTAAAGTCTCATAAAAAGGTAATACAATGATAAATGTTAGAGTTTGGGCTTAGAGAAAAACGAAGAGTTGTATTGCTTAAAGACTCAAGTTAAAAAATAAAAACTTGAAAGCGTGTATTAATAATTTCTTTATTATCGAGGGGAAAATTATGAAAAAGTTAACATTAATCGGCAGTGCATCTTTATTAGTATTGAGTATGGCGGCTTTTGCTGAACCCCATCTTGATGAAGCGATTACCCATGCGACTGCAGCTGTTGAGCATGGTAAGCAAGGACATGCTTCAGTGTTGGTGGAACATGCAACGCCCGCTTTGGAACACACATTGAATGCAGCTACCGTCGCTCATGGACCAAGTAAAGGTCATGTCAACAACGCAATTACCGATCTCGAGGAAGCGGTTAAGCACGGCAAAATGGGGCATGCACCTGTTGCTACTACTTATGCGGAAACCGCACTAGAACACTTGAAAGCAGCCAATAAAAAATAACTGTTTTTCCATGTCAACCATAAAACGGGTGTTAAACGCCCGTTTTTTATGTGTCCCGATTTTTTGTTTATCTTATCTATTTGATTCTTATCTTGATATGCTAACATCCTCATTTTGAGATACCCATCAAACAATTTAGAGGAGCAAGCAATCAATGAACGAAACCACAGCGCCAGCAAATGATATTTTTTCAGCGGAATTTTTACTCGGCAATGTGGGAGCGCCTTTTGTTATTGGCGCGGCGGTGGGTTACTTTGCCAAAAAAATGTTCAAAATGGCGTTGTTTGTTGGCGGGGCGCTGATCGTTCTTATGTTTGTGGGTGAATATTACAATATCATTAATATTAGCGATGCTGATTTGCAAAGCGCTGCCGATACGGCGGTTAAAGGCGCCAAAGCTTCCGGCGATTTTTTGGTTAACCGGTTAACCAAAATTACCAGCAGAGGTGTAAGCGCTGTTGGCGGTTTTTTTGTCGGTTTTAAGTTTGGGTAATATGGTGGCTAAAATCTGCGTCATCATCCTGGGGATTAGCCAATGGTCTTGTAGTTCGCAGCAACTGTATGAGACTGGCAAGATTTACCAATCCAACAAGTGCCAAAATATGCCGCAAGGGATGCTCAATGATTACCTTGAACAAAACAAGATGAAATATGATGAATACAAGCGTGAAAGTGAGAATATAAAATAGAAAGCATGTAAAAAGGACTGCTTGACGAATTATAAGATTATGAAAATGAAACAGTAGGAGGTATGTCATGGTTAACAATCCTGTGGGTTGGTTTGAGATTTATGTCCAGGACATGGATCGCGCAAAGGCATTTTATGAAGCGGTATTTCAGGTTAAGTTGGAGCCGCTGACAGGCTCGGGCTTGGAAAATATTGAATTATGGGGCTTTCCCATGGTGATGGATAAAATGGGTGCCACCGGAGCTTTGGTTAAGATGGAAGGCTGTCCCTCCGGTGGAAATAGTACCTTGGTCTATTTTAGTTGCGCTGATTGCGCGACTGAGGTCGAGCGCGTAAAAAAATCTGGCGGAACAATTTTCCGCGAAAAGACCTCAATTAATCAATACGGCTTTTTTGCTTTGGCTATTGACACCGAAGGCAATATGTTTGGTTTGCATTCGCTGCAATAAAAACTACTTTATGCCATAAAAAGGGCAGTTACATTATTCGATAATGTTAACTGCCCTTGATTGAAATAATAGTTAGTTTCATCCGATTAAAGTTTAACTGAAAATTGTTAAAACCTGCCAGATTGGAAATCAGTTATTGCCTGATTAATTTCAGACTGCGTATTCATCACAAAAGGTCCATGCCCGATTACAGGCTCATCAATCGGTTCGCCGTTTAACACCAGCAGCACAGAATTTTCCTCCGCGCTTAGGTTTATTGTGTCGCCTTGTCGCTCAAATACAACGAGTTCCTTACTAGATAAGCGTTGCTCGTTGTTGACCCTGACTTCGCCTTTTAATACCAAGACCAAAGTATTAGTATTTTCAGGCAAAGTCAATTCAACGTTGGCGCCTGAGGTTAACTTAACATCCCAGAGATTTATCGGCGTAAACGTTAGGGCGCTGCCTTTTTGGTTAGCGTATTCGCCTGCAATAATTCGAATTTGGCCTGCACCTTCACCTAAAGTGACAACGGGGATTTTACTGGCAAGTATTTCCTGGTATCTGGGCGTATCCATTTTGTGTTTGGCTGGTAGGTTAACCCACAATTGAATCATCTCCAGCTTACCACCTGCTTTGGTAAACGCTTGGCTATGTTTTTCTTCATGCAGGATCCCTTGTGCCGCGGTCATCCATTGGACACCGCCCGGACCGATTTTTCCGGAATTGCCTTTGTTGTCGCGGTGTTCGACTTCGCCATCATAAACAATTGTCACCGTTTCAAAACCGCGGTGCGGATGCATGCCAACTCCACGTTGCAGGTTTGATGGCTCAAAATCTGCCGGCCCGGCATAATCCAACAACAAAAAAGGACTGAGTTGAGTCTGGGCGTCATTGTATGAGAAAAGCGTTGTAACCGGAAAGCCGTCACCTACCCAGTGGAAATTAGTAGCATGGATAACTTGAGCAATGTTTTTAGCTGTCATTCGAATCTCCTTTTTTGTTAGATTCTAAAATGCTAATTTATAGGCATGCTATATTTTTTCAAGTACGCACATAAAAGATACTGTAACCCATTGAGGAGTTAACATAGCTAATAAAGAAGTGCCTTATGAAAGCAATTGATTGGTATTGGTTAACAGTGCAAATTCAGTTTTTCGACCTAAATTAGCGCTCGGCAGAAAAGCGGTGTCGTAAATAAATTCCAGCTTCTTGGTTGTTGAACTCAAGAACTTATCAAGACTGATTTCCTTCATCCGAAATGCATAACAATTTTTTCGATAATCTGCCCAACACATAAAATATCGTAAATCCGGTAACTACTGCGTTCGTCACCGGATTAGTAAGGTTTGCGATAAGAAACCAACAATTCCAATAATGAATGGGGGTTCTAATTTCTGTATATTAAAAGACTTGTAAACCTCAATGTAACTTTTTCAAAACGCCATCATCTGGATCGATGCCTAATTCGCCCATTTTGCCATCTTTCATAGGCCTTAAAATATTCTCGGTAATCATGTCACGAATCTTTTTATTTATCCCGATAATATAATCAGCATGACCTGATAACCCCCCAGGCGTTGTCGTGTCGTAATTATCAGAAACAAATCGCCAATTGGTCGTATTGTCGCCAGTATTTATCTTATAATCGATGTGCAAAGCAATTTGTGGGACTCTAACTGGATGGGAAGATGGACATTCGTTGGCATTTTTTAAGTAATCGCCAGTACGCTGAAAAGCCATGTGTGATTTATGATCGGGAGAATCTAAATTTACACCATCCCAACACTCAGGGAATACGGGAGCAAAACGTAAAGTCCAACCCGCAGCGCAATTTGGAATTGTATAGCTGTAAGAGGTGCTTGTCGTTGAGTTATAGCAGCTAAATTTAATGCGTTTAGATGTTTGGTATTTTCCTGTTGGGCTGGTATTGAGCGCATCACCAGTAATCATGGCTAATCCATCAGGAATGCTTTGAATCATTGGGCTGGCCTTTGAAGAGTAGCTACCCATGTAATAAACAATTACTTCTTTAGGGGTAATATATTTGCCGGTAGTCCAATCTACTATACTAGGAACCCACATCGCCGATCTAAAAGCGGTACCGCCAGTGCAAGTTGAATTTCCACTATTAAGAATTTCATCTAGCGCTGATAAACCGGTTATCCCAGTATTGCCAAAAAAAGTATGATGGTGTCCAGCAGCTACTTCACCGGGATAAACAATCGGATCAAAAAAACCGGATTTAGCAAATTTGCAAATGAATCTGATTTTGGGGTTAGATGGATCATATTTTGGATCATAAGTTGAATTTTTCACTCCAAAATAAGAAACCCCTGGGGCATCAGGTGGAATGGTGTTTAAATTTATCATTGGAAAGTCTGCAAAAGCAGAGTCGAAATAAAAAGCAAATAAAACAAATAATATTTTTTTAAGCATAAGAAACCCTCTGTAATAGTTTTAGATATCAGCATCATTTCTCAGCTCTGATAACGGAAAGCTAGGACAGAAAAAATTCATAATCTGACTTGTTCAGGCTTTGAAACCGCAAACAGTTGTTTCTAAAGTTCTATATTTTCGTTAGCTAACGGACTGTCTTTATGGTTAAAAGCTATCGCGCCTCAGCCGGAGTTAATGCAAATGCCAAACCCTATATCGGCGCAATAAAAAAAAACTTTAGGTGAATTGCAATGTATTTATATTCCTGAAGTCGGATTTTTTAATTTAACGAAATTACCGGTCTAATCGTTTTAAAGAAAACGCTTTTAGTATCAAATGTGAATTTGGCAGTAGCCGCCATAATTTGCATCAAAAAAGCATTGTTTTGTATATATTAAGAACTACCAGCGGTGTGTGAGTTTTTAATTAATACGTGCCAATATGGATATTGCTTGCATTTATTAGATGATCGACTCTTGTAAATAGTAAAAACAAATTGACAGCACTCGATCAAATTTATACATCTTGTTTTATTTGTGTCTTTGCTTGAAAACTTAATAAATTCCCCCATGTTAAAGGCATCTAAGTAATTAAACCATTGAGGTAAGTCTATGCGGATGGACAAATTAACCAGCAAATTTCAGGCGGCGCTTGCTGATGCGCAAAGTCTTGCGCTGGGCAAAGATCATCAATTTATTGAGCCAGCGCATCTGATGTTGGCGTTGCTGGATCAGGAAGGCGGTAGCGTGAAACCTTTGCTTGCACAAGCAGGGGTTAATCTTCCCACCTTTCATAATGAGCTAAAACAAGAGCTCTCGCGTATCGCGACGGTTTCGGGATCGGGTGGTGATGTTCAAATTTCAAATAATTTGGTCAGATTGCTTAATTTGACGGATAAGCTGGCGCAAAAGCGTAATGATCAATTCATTTCCAGCGAACTGTTTTTGTTAGCAGCCCTTGAAGAAAAAGGTTATCTACAAGATCTGTTAAAAAAACACGGCTTAACCAAGCAAATTTTGGAGAAAGCGGTGGATGCCTTGCGCGGCGGACAAGCAGTCAATGATCCTAATGCGGAAGATCAACGCCAAGCACTGAAAAAATACACGGTAGACCTCACCGAGCGTGCTGAAGCGGGTAAGCTTGATCCTGTAATCGGCAGGGACGATGAAATTCGACGCACCATTCAGGTGTTGCAGCGTCGTACCAAGAATAACCCGGTATTGATCGGCGAACCCGGTGTAGGTAAAACGGCGATTGTCGAAGGTTTGGCACAACGCATTGTTAACGGTGAGGTGCCGGAAGGTTTAAAAGGCAAAAAAGTTTTGGCTTTGGACATGGCTGCGTTAATTGCGGGCGCAAAATTTCGCGGCGAATTTGAGGAACGCCTGAAAGCGGTTTTGAACGATCTTGCTAAACAGGAAGGCCAAGTCATTTTGTTTATTGACGAGCTGCACACCATGGTCGGTGCTGGCAAAGCGGAAGGCGCGATGGATGCGGGCAACATGTTGAAACCGGCGTTAGCGCGTGGCGAATTACATTGCGTCGGTGCGACCACGCTGGATGAATATCGCAAATATGTTGAAAAGGATGCCGCGCTCGAACGGCGTTTCCAGAAGGTATTGGTCGATCAGCCATCGGTTGAAGATACGGTTGCCATCCTACGGGGATTAAAAGAGCGTTACGAAGTGCATCATGGCGTAGACATTACCGACCCAGCTTTAGTAGCTGCCGCGAGTTTGTCATATCGTTATATCGCTGACCGGCAACTGCCTGACAAAGCCATCGATTTAATTGACGAAGCCGCCAGTCGGATACGCATGGAGATGGACTCCAAGCCAGAAGAAATGGACAAACTGTACAGACGTTTAATTCAATTAAAGATCGAGCAAGTTGCGTTGCAGAAAGAACCGGATGCCGCTTCCAAGAAGCGCTTGGAAATGCTGGAGGAAGATATTGCCGAACTTGAAAAAGAATATTCCGATCTGGAAGAAATCTGGAAGGCGGAAAAATCATCGTTGCAAGGGTCTGCATCAATTAAAGAAAAGCTGGAACAAGCACGGATTGATTTGGAAGCGGCCAGCCGCGCCAGCGATTTAGCACGGATGTCGGAACTGCAATATGGCATTATTCCTGAATTGGAAAAACAATTGCACACAGCTGATTCGGGTGATGCGCAAAAAATGACTTTATTACGAAATAAAGTGACGGAAGAAGAAATCGCCGAAGTAGTTTCCAAGTGGACTGGGATTCCGGTATCCAAGATGCTGGAGGGTGAACGGGAGAAACTTTTAAAAATGGAAGAAGCCTTGGCGAAACGAGTTGTCGGCCAGGAAGAAGCGCTGAAAGCAGTCAGTAACGCGATACGGCGTTCAAGGGCGGGATTGTCCGATCCAAATCGTCCGAATGGTTCGTTCCTTTTTTTGGGGCCAACCGGTGTCGGTAAAACCGAGTTATGCAAAACGTTGGCGGAATTCTTGTTCGATACGACAGATGCGATGGTGCGTATCGACATGTCTGAGTTTATGGAAAAACATTCGGTTGCCCGTTTAATCGGCGCCCCTCCAGGGTATGTCGGTTACGAAGAAGGCGGTTATTTAACCGAGTTGGTCAGACGCAAGCCGTATTCGGTCATTTTGATGGACGAAATTGAAAAAGCACATCCCGATGTATTTAATGTTTTACTGCAAGTGTTGGATGATGGCAGGTTAACCGATGGGCAAGGCCGGACAGTGGACTTCAGGAATACGGTTGTGGTGATGACCTCAAACCTCGGTTCCGACATTATTCAGGAAATGGCGGGTGAGGAAAACTACGCAGCGATGAAAAAGGCTGTCATGGAAATTGTCGCCACCAAATTCCGGCCTGAATTCATTAACCGGATAGATGAAACTGTGGTATTCCATCCCTTGGGGAAAGCACAAATTAGGGCGATTTCCACCATCCAGATTGAGCTTTTGCGCAAGCGTTTGCAAGATCGCGAGATTGGTTTGGAGTTATCTGAACAGGCTCTCGATTTGCTTGGCGAAGCCGGATTTGATCCTGTTTACGGTGCGCGGCCGCTAAAACGTGCTATCCAGCAGCAACTGGAAAATCCGCTGGCGCAGGAAATTCTGGCGGGCAGCTTCCAGTCGGGAGATGTCATTAAGGTTACGGTAGAAAATGATGGATTAAACTTTATAAAAAGTTAACATTTACAAGCGCTGTGTAGGTGTTAACTGCCCAGCGCCTTCCTTTATCCAATAAAAAGTTTATTTTTGCGCGCAATAACTTTTGTAGTTAATATACAAATCGTTAAGCCGAAGATAATATTTTAAGGCTCTTGCAAGTTTGCATATCTACAATACGATAAATGTAGAGTTCGTCAATCTTCTACTACAATACCTGTTAATTTGAATCGCCTGATGCGAAAGTTCATGCCCATCTAGGTATTTGTCACAATATATTTCTTCTTGTTTAAAGAATAAAATTTTAATTTTAATTAGCTGAAGTCAATGAATATATTCAATTTTTCTTTAATACTAGCGGGTGTGCTACTCAATGCAGTGGCGCAATTATGCTTAAAAGCAGGGACGAACGCCGTTGGTGAATTGAAATATAGCCAGTCTACGCTCATTTCCACTGTGTTGAGGGTTGCGTTTGAACCCTATATTCTTTGCGGGCTGACCTGTTATGTGTTCAGCGTAGGAATTTGGATTGTTGCATTGTCCAAAGTTGAAGTCAGCGTGGCTTATCCCATGTTATCGATTGGTTACGTGGTTAATGCGTTAGCTGCCGCCTATTTATTTGGTGAAATTTTAACCGATCTTAAAATAGTCGGAATTTTGAGTATTATTCTTGGCGTTTATCTTGTTGCCAGAACTTAACTTTATAAAAAGAGATTAAAACATGCGTGTACTAATTACAGGAGCTGCCGGGTTTTTAGGTAAGGAATGTGTCAAACAATTCCGTGACCAAGGCTACGAGGTCGTGACCACTGATAACAACGGGAATGCCGATTATTTAGGAGATTTGTCCGATCAGAAGTTTATTTCATCTTTGCCGGATGTCGATATTGTAGTTAACTGTGCCGCAGTGCAGTATGTGACCAAAAGCTTGCCGTTATTTTTTAGGAAACGTTTTTTTACTAAAAATAACGTCGAATCGGCCAAAAATCTTTACGAACGCTATCATGACAAAAACGTGCATTTCATCCATGTAGGCACGAGCATGATGTATAAACAAACAGGTCAGGACCGTTATACCACCAAAAGCGCAATGGGAGGCGAAGGCGTTTACAGCCGATCTAAATTGGCCGCCCAAACGTATATCGATAAGCTTCCAAACGCAGCCACCGTAATACCTTGCATCATTGGGGGAGAAGGTCGTGAAGGTCTGTTTATTGGTTTTGTTAACATGATGAAAAAGCACGGAGTTGTCGCGTTTCCTGGGCGCGGGGATCATCAAATTCATATGGTTCATGTGGTTGATGTCGCAGGCTTAATTCTACAGATCGCCAAAGTAGGCGCCAAAGGCTTTTACAATGCAGCTGCGCCCCAACCTTTGTCGATACGCCAATGGATTGACGAAATCAAGGATGAGCTGAAATTCAAGAATGTCCGTAAGTTATCGATACCGCTTTTACCGGTCAAGCTGCTCTCTCAATTATTTGGCTACCGGTTGCTTGCGAGGGAACAATTGCTGATGTTAGGTATCCCGCATGTGCTTTCGATTGAAGATTCGATAAATATCGGGTGGCAGCCTAAATATAGCAATTCTCGGATTGTCAGGGATATTGCAATATACATTAACAAAACGGGCGCCCAGCCACAAAAACATTATACACCGGCTAAATCAGGGGAAGCCTGAGAGGGAAAGTCCTTTCGTATATTGGTTAGTCAAGTGCTTAGCTAAATCCGTTATAAACTGGAATTAAAATGAGCTTCAGTAAAAATTATTCGATTTTCGAATGGCGTTCGATTGCTAATGCTTCGTTAGCCGAGGTCATAGCAGTCACGTTCTTTGAGTTTTTGTTGAGCATTTTTGCCGTTTGGACAGTATTAACGCATTTTGGCAGAATTTTAAACATTAGTCTTTCCAACCTGAGTTTATGCTTTAGCCTTCTCCTGCTGCCGCTAGTATTTATTTTAATTAAAAGAAGTTATAAGGAATTTAAAGAGATAACAATTCTGGCAGATAGGAATGAGAATTACGCGACGATGTTGTTGGTCGTTCTCATGCTAGTAGGAGCGATAATGTCATTAGGCGCCATCCGGCCAGATACCGACGATGTCGACTACACATCCCAAATAATTTATTTTTTTAACCATCCCGATAAACCGATAGATTTGCTTCGGCATGATCATGGCGCGCTCGAAATTCCGTTTCATTGGCCGATCTACATCTTTTATAGTTTAGAACTGCTGTGCGCCTATATCGCAGGGATTTTTCATGTGCCTTTTTTACACGTGTATTATTATTTTCTCCCGGTTTTGGGGGGATTGAGCATTCCTTTAGCTTGGTATTTGGCTTTTTCGAAATTTACTCAGCGAACAATGATTGCTGTGCTGGCGGCGGTGGCAGTATGCGTTTTTTTTAGTTTGAACGGTTCGCCCCATCGGTCATTCGGTAACTTTGCTTTTGTCAGGATTTGGCAGGGCAAAACCATGTTAATGGCGATATTAACGCCATTATTTATTGCATTCAGCATAGATTTTTTCAGGACATCTACCGTTGTCAACTGGTTAAGATTATTTATTATTGCTGTTGCCGCCAGCGGGTTAACCGCCATGTCGGCTTTTTATCTGCCTTTACTGGGAATTGTTGGGATTAGTTACTGGTTAACACTGGAAAAACGCTCATTAAAAAACCTCATTTGGTTTTTTTCTTCATATGCTTATTTAATCATCATTGCCTTATATTTCAAGTCAGTAGTTAACAAAGCCGCTTTAGCGTACCACGGAGAAGCGGGTTGGCCGACGACTTTTACCGGGCAGTTCAAAATGGTGTTCATCAATTACCTGAGCTTTCCCAGCCTGATTTTTATTTTCTTTACCGCTTTGAGCTTAATCTTGGCAAAAAAGCCTGAACGTTATTTTTTAGGGTTTTGGTTGCTAGGCGCGTTGGCGTTGCTAAATCCACTGGTTTTCCCTTTTCTTGGCAATCATGTCACAAGTCTCAATAACTACTGGCGGTTGTTTTATTTGCTGCCGATTCCTTTTGTTATCGGATTTCCTGTCATTGGGTTAGAACATAAAATTCCAGAAAAACCGGTTTGGGGTGCGTCATTATTTATGATAGTGATGCTCATCGGTGTGCTTGGCAATACTTATCCCAACCGCTATCTTTATAATTACGGTACTTTTGCCAAAATTAATTATGACATCGGCAAATATAAAATCAGTCCGGAATTAAATGACGATGTGCAGCAAATTATTGCGGCAAGCACCCCTGGCGTCATGTTATCGCCCTATGTTTATAGTTCTCTTATTCCTGTATACAGCAGCGAGTTGCCGCAAGTATCCGTACGCGACTATATGCTAATGAGCCTAGAAGCTGGTTATAGAGAAAATGTTCAAGCCAAGCAGAAAATTATGGCTGTCGAATATATCTCCGGCAACTCACCATCAGGGTTAACAGAGACTCTATCGCTTTTGGATAAAGGGTTAACAAATTTAGTAATTGATCCCAAAGCTATCAACAATGTCGATTGGGATGTTTTAGAAGACGAGTTATTCAAGAATAATTTTAAGTTGGCTGCACAAAATAAACGTTTCTTGCTTTACGCAAGAGAAGAGTTTTCCACTGAAATTAACAACTGATTTTGTGTCTCTGCGAACTGAGGATTAAAGATATTTTGAGTATATCGTTTTATTTTTGAAAAGTAATGCTAGCCTTTTGGTGGCTAGAAATTCGAAATTTGCTTTTCAAATATTTAGCATATTTTGCTTTTAGCGTTTTTTCTATCTTCCGATAATTTTTATGGCTAATACTGACAATTTTCCATTATGTGTTGATTGCGATGGCACCTTGTTGAGAACGGATTTGCTGCATGAAGCGGTTTTCCTTATGATCAAACAACATCCTTTCAGGTTTTTTCTGTTACCTTTTTGGTTATTGAGAGGTAAAGCATATATGAAAGACAAGTTGGCTCAATATGTCAACTTCAGGTGGGATACGCTACCTTACAGGCCGGAAATGCTTCAATTAATTGAGCAGGCCAGACAACAAGAACGACGCACGGTATTGGCTACCGCTTCGCCGTTGCAATGGGCGCGCGGGATTGCGGACTATCTTGGTTTATTTGATGAAGTCATCGGAACACAAAACGGCGTCAATTTATCCGGAAAAAATAAAGCGCAAGAGCTTATCCGTTTGTACGGCGAAAAAAAATTCGACTATGCTGGCGATACTAGTACTGATTTACACGTTTGGAAAATGGCAAGCGGTGCAATTGTAGTTTCAAAATCAAAGCCCTTATTGTCTCGGGCTAAAGCGGTTAACCCAAATATCATCAAATCAATATCCAAAGAAAATGCGGGTGTTTTTACCTATTTGCGTGCTTTGCGGATTCATCAATGGTTAAAAAATCTGCTCATTTTTGTACCGGTATTGGCTGCTCATCAAGTCGATAATCTGGATAATTTAGAGAACACATTGATTGCCTTTTTGGCGTTCAGTTCATGTGCATCGGCAGTTTATGTCATTAATGATCTACTCGATTTAGAATCTGACCGCTTGCATATCCGTAAACGTAAAAGACCCTTTGCGGCGGGCATCATTCCGATAAAAAACGGCGCGTTAATGATTCCGCTCTTGCTTGCAATATCGGTAGGCTTATCGTTAATCCTGCCTTCCAGATTTCTACTGGTGTTGGTTCTTTATTTCGTTATAACCCTGGCTTATTCAATAGAACTAAAGCGACAGGCAATTGTGGATGTGATGATCCTCGCCGGTTTGTATACCATGCGGATTATTGCGGGAGCAGTTGCGACCGATATCACGCCATCTTTTTGGCTGCTGGCGTTCTCCATGTTCATTTTCCTTAGCCTGGCTTTGGTTAAGCGTTATTCAGAACTATTAATTACCTTACAACAAAAAAAAGAAGAAGCGCCAGGTCGCGGCTATGTGGTTTCAGATTTGCCGGTACTGATGGCGCTTGGCGTAAGTTCGAGCATGATCGCGGTTTTGGTATTTGCGTTTTATCTTAACATGCCTGAGATTAATGCTTTGTACCACGCTAAAAAGTGGCTATGGTTGATTTCACCGGTTTTACTTTATTGGCTTTCACGAATCTGGATGAAGGCGCACCGTGGCGAAGTTGACGACGACCCTATTGTTTTTGCCGTCAAAGATTTGCAAAGCCTGATTATTTTCGCTATCTGCGCCTGTTTCTTTACGGCGGCGGTGTTTGCTTGATAAATAACGAGAAAATATTTCTAGACCTCTATCTGCCTAAACCTTATTTATTTCAAAATGTACGAACTACAGGAAGATGAATATAGAAATATTGATTATTTTAAGAAATTAAAATCTTACATACCTCCTGAACGGCTTCTAAAATACCGGAGAAATGTAATGGTATTCGGTGGCATTATTATTTTCTTTTATTTTGGAGGGATTAAAGTTGAACAATTTTCAGGAGGTTTGATAACAGGTAAGATTGAAAATCCTCAGTTTGTGCCAGCATTTTTATGGCTCATTTTTCTTTATAATTTTTATATGTTTGAGGTATATCTACAGAGAGAAATAGAATTACATAATTTTAAAATAAATAACCTAAATTCGTTCGGAATAGAGATTGCTCGTTATATCCTCAAAAAAGAAATCGGAAGATTTTTTCAGTTTTCTGAAATCGAAACCTATGAGCCAAAAAATTTTGTAATTTTGGGTTCTTCAAAGAAAAATTTAGTCGAATGTCAGTTTACGCTTGATTCAGAATTAAAAAATTCTCACTTTAAGGAGCTAAAGCTTATTCCAGGACTAACCTTAGAAAATCATGGAATCAAGTTTAAATACGAAATTTCTAACGCGGACAAAGAGTTTTATAAGGAAAATAAAAATTTCATAAAGCGGATTCTTGTTCATGAATTCATGGATTTTAAATTTCCTAAATTTTATGGTGTTATTGTCCTTCTTTTGGTTTATTTCAGTTTCGCAAAATTGTTGTTCACATATATTTTTATATGAAATCAACTTGAATAGATGTATTTATTAATTTTATTTTTTTTCAAATAAGCGAAAAGTCACTTCCCCTGCTTTTTTATTTTTCAACATCTTCCAGTTGGAAGGGATGTTTTCAATCCATTGATATTCGCTTTCAGCTTCCACATAGATTTTCGCATCTGAGCTTAACCAGTCTTTGTCTTCCAACCATTGGCAGGTTTGTGCGGCTAGGTTAAGTCCGAAAGGCGGATCGAGAAATACGATGTCGAATGGTTCCGCATTGGTTTCCACTAGATAACGGCTTACATCTGACTGGACGATTTTGATTTGATTTGCCTGCAAGTTGACCGAGTTTTCATACAAGGCGCGACAGGCGTTGCTGTCTTGCTCGACTTGCACAACGGCCTTAGCTCCGCGAGAGGCGGCTTCAAATCCCAATGCACCGCTGCCGGCATATAAATCAAGGCAACGGCTACCAGGGATGTCCATTTGTAGCCAGTTGAACAGTGTTTCCCTAACCCGGTTTGGCGTTGGCCTGAGTCCAGGTCTATCGTAGAAACTGATCTGGCGGCTGCGCCACTCGCCGCCAATAATTCTGATTTTATTTTTCAGCATTCGGCGCGGCGTTATTTCCTACCGTGACTGTTTGCAACAGGTTTGGAATGACTTTCCGTTTAAATGCCTCTGCAATCGAAGCAATACTGGTTTCCTCAATTTTTTGCCGAAACGTATCCAAGTAATCCAACGGTAAATCATAAAAACCGATCATCGCGACATAGCCTGCCAATTCCTTATTGGTGTCGAAGCGCATTGGGAAACCACCGATGATATTCTTCTTCGCCGCATCCAATTCCGCTTGGGTCGGGCCTTTGTTGATGAAGTCGGTTAAGGTGGAGTTGAGGACTTCCAGTGCTTGCTTGGTTTGGTCATTGCGGGTTTGCAAGCTAACCATAAACGGCCCCGGTTTTAACATGGGCGCAAAGGCGCTGGACGCGCTGTAGGCAAGACCGCGTTTTTCCCGAACTTCGTTAAACAATTTGGAAACCAGGCCGCTGCCGCCCAGGATGTGGTTGCCGATGAACAGGTTGTAATAGTCAGGATCTTTGCGCCATGTGCCAGGCATACCGACCAGGACATGGGTTTGGGTGGATGGAAACTGGATATTCTCCTGACTGGCTTGGGTCGGCATAACCACGTCGGGGATTGCTTCGGGTTTTTTCCCCGAAGGCAGGTCGGCGAGCAGTTTTTCAGCGGTTTGTTCAGCTTTTTCCTTATTCATATTGCCGACAATGACGACCATCGCGTTACTCGCCACATAATATTTCTGATAAAACTTAACCAGATCATCCGCTTTCAGCTTGCTGACCGTTTCTTTCACGCCGGAGTCAGGGTGGGCGTAAGGATGCGAACCATACAATTTATTGGAAAAAACCTCGCTGGCGACTTCTGCTGGCGATTCGTCTTTTTGTTTGATTCCTGCAAGCGTTCGATTCTTTTCCCGCAAAAAGTCGGCGGCATTAAGTCGCGGTTTAGTTAAGATGATGTGCATTGTTTCCAATGCTTTATCGAATAAAGCGGGCTCGGTTAACGTACGCAATGTTAATGAAGCTATATCGCTGGAAACGCTGGTGCCGAAATTGGCGCCGACATTTTCAAAACGTTGGGCAATTTGGTCAGCATTCCATGTGCCCGCGCCGGTATCCAATAAAGCCGAGGTGAGTGCGGCAAGGCCAAATTGTTTGCCATCGCGTGCGCTACCAGCATCGAATACGACTTGAATGTCCGCCATTGGCAAAGCATCTGCTTGTACAAAATATACACGGCTGCCTTTAGATGTCTGCCAGTGCTCAATTTTAGCGGCTGAAAAAACAGTCTGGCTGGTTATTAAAAAAATAAAACCAATGATTCTTAAGACCATTATTTGCCTCCTTTTGTGCTGGTCGTTGTTTTGTTAATCGCCTGCGGCTCAAGATAAGCAATGTTCAAATGATCATCGATCAGATATTTTTTTGCGACTTCCTGTACTTGCGCCGCTGTGACTTGGTTAACTTTGGCGACATACTCATCAACTTTCTGCCAGCCCAAGCCGACGGTTTCCAACATACCCAGTTGCATGGCCTGATAAAAATTAGAGTCCCTCTCGTACACGGCATTGGCAGAAACTTGCGCTTTTATTCGGCTTAATTCTTCTTTGTTAACCAGTGAATTCTGTAATTTCGTAACCTCAGTTTTCAAGGCAGTTTCCATCTCTGCCAATGTCTTGCCCTCCGCTGGAGTGGCTTCAAGTTCGAATAAATCGGAGATGCGTGAGGTTAACCCATAGCCCGCGCCTGTGGATACCGCAATTTGTTTGCCCCGTACCAGTCCAGAGGTTAACCTTGCGCTACTGCCGCCATCGAGAATACCTGCCAGGACTTCAAGCGCATAAGCTTCCCATTCTTTTTCTGCCGTTTTTAATACAGGTACTTTGTATCCCATCACGATTGAAGGTAATTTTGCGGGCACTTTAACCGTCATTCTACGCAATCCGAGTTGTTCAATTTCGGTTTGCGGCTTGATGGGCTTGATTTCACTGGTTTTAAGCCCACCGAAATATTTTTCTGCCAGTGTGAACACAGAAGCGGTATTCACATCCCCAACGATAACCAAAGTGGCATTATTCGGTGCATACCAGCGCTGATACCAAGCCTGGATATCTTCGACGTTGTAATTGGCGATATCAGCTGGCCAGCCGATAACAGGGTGCTTGTAGGGGCTATTGCTGTATGCCATGGCATTGAAGTATTCCTGCATTTTGCCTTGAGGATTGTCTTCGGTGCGCATCCGTCGTTCTTCGGTGACGACCTGGAGTTCTTTTTTCAACTCTTCCGGCAACAAATGCAGGTTGCGCATCCGGTCGGCTTCCAGTTCCATGCTAACTTCCAGCTTGTCCGCAGCCATAGTCTGGAAATAAGCGGTGTAATCCTGGCCAGTGAAGGCATTTTCGTCACCCCCGTTTTCAGCTATGATACGTGAAAATTCACCCACTGGATGTTTGTCGGTGCCTTTGAACATCATGTGCTCAAGCATATGCGAAATGCCGGTAATCCCGCCCGGTTCGTAGCTGGAGCCGACTTTATACCAGACTTGCGAGACTACCACGGCCGAGCGGTGATCCTCTTTCACAAGTACCTTCAATCCGTTTGCCAAGATCTTCTCGTTGGCTTTGGGTTCGGCATAGGCAGAAAAAAAGGGCAGGCATAATGTCGCCGCGCAAAGAATTCTTAACTTCATAGATCCCTCATTCGTGTTGTTTGACAAGATTTCGGACTGTTTCAATAATTAATGGTTCACTGTATTCTATAGCAATAACCATAGATATTACGCAATTTACAGGATGGACAGGTACTTAGATATTGCTGGCTCAGGACGAATAATAAACATTTTTGGAGATTGGCCTTCATTTCATGATGCCTAAGTTATCTCCATAAGTTTTGATAGAAATCAATACGACGGAAAATGTGGACCGACAATCCAAGTAAAAGTTCATGTTTTTTATACGACAAACGAAGTTGTTAACGAGTATCTGAAAACTATCAATCATACTTTAATCTATTTTAATTTTTTCGATGCCGTTGAAATAAGCTGTAAACTACAGTTTTGGTACTCAGAACGCTCTGAGCGAACTTTTTATTACGAATATCCGAGATCATCAATTAGAAAACGTAAACTACGAAGTTCAATTTGATGGGCATACAACATGCGACCTACGGTTTAAGTGTTTAAAAATTGAGGTTTCTTCTGTGGAGCGAGGTATTCCTAAAGATAGTGTGTATAACAAAGAACTAGACTTAGTAGCTAACAAAATGTCTCCGCCAAAAGGTTTTCTTTAAACTACTATCAATCCAAATTTATTTAATGACACTTAAACTCCCCGAGCAAACTGCTTCTTGGAAAACCTACCTCAAACTGTGCAAGATCAACGTCGTATTCGAGATGTTGTTTACCGCACTGGTCGGCATGTTGCTGGCCGTGCCGGGTATGCCTCCGCTGGACAAGCTCAGTTATGGTTTGTTAGGGATTGCTTTGTCGGCGGCATCGGCGGCGGCCATCAATCATTTGATTGACCGCCGGATTGACATCGTTCTTAATCCTCACCGACCGCTGCCGAAAAATTTCCTGAAACCGGCGCAAGTACTGGGTTTTGCTGCGGTGTTGGGGGTTGCATCGATGTTTATTTTAATCACTAAAGTCAATATGTTAACAGCGGTGTTAACCTTTTTGTCGTTATTTGGTTACGCATTCGTCTATACCCTTTGGCTGAAAAGGGCGACTCCGCAAAATATCGTGATCGGTGGTGCATTCGGCGCGACTCCGCCTTTGTTGGGTTGGACGGCGATCACCGGGGAAATTCACCCTTATGCATTATTGCTGGTCGCCCTCATTTTTGTCTGGACGCCACCACACTTTTGGCCTTTAGCCATTGCCCGTCAGGAAAAGTATGCGGAAGTTGATATTCCCATGCTGCCGGTCACGCACGGCGTGGACTATACCCATCTGCAAATTTTGCTTTATACTTTTTTGCTGGTGGCGTTAACCTTGTTGCAGTATGCCATTGGGATGACCGGCCTGATTTATCTGGTTGTCTCACAGCTTTTGAATTTGGGTTTCCTCTATTTCGTTTTTCTGATGTGGCGGCGAAAAGATGTTAAAACCGCCATGCAAACTTTTTGGTTTTCGATTGTATACATCTCCCTTCTGTATGCAGCGTTGTTGATTGATCATTACGTCAGAGTGACTTTATGACATTCTCGCATCATCTTGCTACCGACAGCCCCGAACATCCCTTCGCAGAAACCATACGCATCCTTGGCAAGGGAAAAAAGGGTTCAAGAGCGTTAACCCAGGATGAAGCGTATCGAGCCATGAAGATGATAATGGCGGATGAGGTTTTGCCTGAGCAGTTGGGTGCCTTTCTCATGCTAATGCGCATCAAGGAAGAAACCCCGGAAGAATTGGCGGGCTTTGTACTGGCGGCGAGAGAATCCTGCCAAATGGCCGATGAAAGTGTCAAAGTTGATCTAGATTGGCCATCTTATGCGGGCAAACGTCGGCATTTGCCCTGGTTTTTGTTATCGGCGCTAATGTTATGCGAGCAAGGCATTGCAGTTTTTATGCATGGAGCGCCAGGACCTTCATCAAATAGGGTTTACACCAAGGATGCGTTGTCTTGCCTTGGATTGAAGCCTGCAAGTTCTATAGAACAGGCAAAATCACAGCTGAAAGAACAGCAGCGTTTTAGTTATCTTGGTTTAAATGATTTTTGTCCGAAACTACATGAAATCATTGGTTTAAGGCCGATTTTAGGGTTGCGCTCACCGGTACATACGTTGGTGAGATTATTAAATCCATTTGACGCCAGTCACAGTTTTCAAGGGATTTTTCATCCATCATACCGATCTGTTCACCAACAAGCAGCCGTACTGTTACAACAGCCTCATATGGCCGTTTTGAAAGGTGAAGGTGGGGAAACAGAACGCAATCCGGACGTAGAATGTTTAGTGCAAAGCGTTCATGAGGGCGAAATGTCCGACGAGATTTGGCCGGCACTTTTTGAGCAACGGCATGTCAGATCAGACGGTTTGCATCCTGAACATTTACTTTTGGTATGGCAAGGAAAAATGCGCGATGACTATGCCGAAGCGTCGATTGTCGGCACAGCCGCGATCGCACTTAAGTTGTTGGATAAGGCGGGTGACCAAAATGAAGCGCAGAAAATGGCGAATGAATTCTGGTTAACTCGAGATAAGAGTCGTTTTGGTTAACAAGATATAAGACATGAGAATAAACTGAGCGTCAAACCGAATATTTCTGTTAATTTTAATCTGGTTAAAGAAAATGCGTTTATCTAGAATTATTTTGAGCTTGCTTATCAGCGCGTCATTAGTGGTGAGTTATCAGGATACATTCGCCGCTAAAACCCGTAAATCTGGTCGAAAAGCGGGCAAAGCAATTGGTCCAGGGGATGTATGGGAGCGCGTACGTCATGGCTTAAGCATCCCGACATTAGGGGCGGCTTATCATGGCATTGATGCGATTGCTGCTGCCTCGACTCCAAGAAATAGGCTGGCTTCAATGCCACAGGATGCGAAGACAGCTCCCGTTATAGATTCAGCTGGAGGAGATGATTCATCTCGGTTAACCACCGTTATCGCGCCCAAAAAATTGTTCAAGGGAGAATCGCAATTGCCGGAAAAATTGCGACCAAAGCAACAAGAAGCTTTTATGTCTAAAATTTCCGGCCTATATAAAAAAGATATTAGTCAGAACAGGTACACAGAATTGGGCCGTAAAAGATTAGGTCAAAAACTGCTTAACCCAACAGGCGAAGGTGTTCAAAAAAATGAGGCGGTTGGAGCTCAATACGGTGCAAAGTTATCCAAGTCTCCGATCATAGAGCGGGTGCGTACGCGGTTAAATTTTCATCCTGAACTTGCCAAACATAATGTCGGGGGAGCCAAAATTACCACCACTCCGATAGGCAGTAGCAACGTCTTGACAGGTCAAAACCCCGCGACGACCCCGGCAGTAATGGGGCGATGTGCAGACTTGGCTTCAAAAGAAACCATTTCGTTAGCACAAGAGGGTATGTTGCCGGAAAATTATCGTTTGCTGTTGGAGCAATGCCGCCTTAAAAGAAGCGGTATTTATGAACGCATCAACCAGCAAATTGCCGGCTTTACCCAACATATAGGATTTGTTAACGATTCAACCGAACGAGCAAGACCCTACCTGTATCATGTTGTTGAATCGTTAAGTAGGCATGGCTTGCCGATGGATTTGGCTTTATTGCCTATCGTTGAAAGCGGTTACAAACCCACGGCGTTTTCATCTGCCAGCGCTGCCGGGGTTTGGCAGTTCATCCCCAGTACCGGAAAGGTTTATGGATCGGAGCAAAACGAATATTTTGACGGTCGTCTGGATATCGCTGCCGCCACACATGCGGCTGTAAGATTCCTTTCCGGTTTAAGAGATCATTATCGCGGCGATCGGTCATTAGCCTTGGCCGCGTATAACTGCGGACCGGGCAACGTGGATGCTGCGATTGCGAAAAATCTTGCTGATGGGCTGGATACTGATTATTGGTCGTTGAATCTGCCCGCAGAAACACAGAATTATGTTCCTCGGTTACTGGCACTTTCTACCATCTTTTCAAATCCTACTCATTATGGGTTAAAGTTGAGCGCGGTCAAAAACGAACCTTATTTTATTAAAGTCGACATCGCCCATGCCTTCGATATCAATAAACTAGGCGATAAAGACTTGGCTTCTATCGCGAAACTGGCCAATTTCAGCATTGATCAATTTGGCTTTTTGAATACCGCTTATATCAAGTCAGTGGTTAACAAACGTGAGCCGTTCAGCTTGTTAACGCCAATTACCAACGCAAATCAGTTGCATCAAAGCTTGGTCTATCTGGCGAGCTCTGAAGGCGAAAGAAAGAGCACTTATCAAGAAGATTTTTTTTTAGTGGGTGAGCATGCCTCTCCTTCCGCCCACTCCTCGTGGCCGAAGATTGAGCAGCCTTTGGTGGCGATTTTGCTGGAAGACTATAAGCCTGAACATAAAATACGGCAATTCTGGCAGGAAGATTTTAGTTCGGATGATGAAGTTAATTCAAATCCATGGCCTGAGAGCTATTCCGCCGTGCATTATTTGGATTATGGCGAGACATTAAAGTCGGTCGCGGAAAACTATGGGATTAGCGAAGCCAAGCTGCGTGAGATAAACAAGTTCAAGCGTAAACAGAAAGCAGCTTTAGGTCAGCGTCTGTTTATCCCAATCGAAGAATTTGCTAAAAATTCACAACAAGCGCAGAAGTCGATTTTGTTTACAGGGATAAAAGCATAAATCCTGATGGTTAATTTAAGCAGTTCTCGGCCAAGCAAATTCGGGGATGCCTTTGATGGATGTTTTTTTCATGTGTACGTATTGCAAGCCTATCAATGTGCCGCCGTCAGGCATGTGATCAACCCAGATGACTTTGATTTCGCCGTCCAATTCCAAGCGTCTAAATTCGAAAACCGTAATCAGTCCCGGTTCTACATAAACACTGTCTTCAATATGAATCATGATGCCGTCAACCGATACGTTGATAGACGTGAAGTCCATGTATTCACCATTAAATAAAATGTGTCCCGGACCGGGCAAATTTTTCCGGTAAGCTTTCCGCTTGTAGAGTAAGTCGTTAACGTCGTAATTGACGCTCTTGAATTCCAAAGCCAATAAAATATGGTCATCCTGCAAATCCACGCGGATTACTTCGGCTTCGCCTGCCAAACGCATGTCGGGTAGATAAATATCGATGATCGTGGAAGATAACAGCGTACTAAAAATGACCTTGATATCGTTTTTGCCGGCTTTACTATCTAATTGGGCGAGCACACCGGTGATGGAAATATTTTTTATGGTAATCAATTGCTCTTCGCCGGCTAAATATATCAAACCGTGCGAAGTTAGATTTTTCCGATAAGGCCTTAATAACATTGAGCTCACTAAAATCTCCCCGATTTACTTTTCCTACGCCAACAACTTTATCTTTAGTTATTTCTTAAGGGTGTTTTTATGACCCTTATTAAGCGCAGTCAATATTGTCATTTAAGGCTTCATTGCCAGCATTCCCGATAAATCAAGAAGGCATTGCAATTTGATGGTCACGACCGCGCTAATAAAAATAAGACACGTCGTGAATCAAATTATTCATGTATTCCTTAAAAATTTAAGTAAATAATAGTCGATTTTAAAAATTTGTTACTTCCAGATAGTAACAATGTTCGTAAAATCATCCGTCCATGATTTGATATCAAAATATAAGGGAAGTTTCTGCCAGCTTCCTAATTGGCTTTCTTTAAGAGGTTCCAAGGTTTCCGGTTTTTTTGCCATGACGATCCAGTCGGTAGCAATCACGAGAGGAAGTTCTTGTTGCGGTTTGAATTCTTGGATTAAAGCGGAAAGTTGCAGTTGTTGGGCGTGATCCGACAATACCTTTTTAAGTGCCAAATGCCGGTTAGTTATATGCAGTGCCAGAATGCCATCAGGTTTGATTTTATTGAAATACAACTTGATCGCTTCTTGGGTTAACAAATGCGTAGGGATGGAATCGGAGCTAAACGCATCGATTACAAATAAATCGAATTTATGGTCGGTTTCTTTTTCCAAGGATAATCTTGCATCGCCTGGCACCATACGCATTTTGGGATTGCATTGGCTGATATAGGTAAAATATTTTGGATTGCTGGCGATTTCGATTACATGTGGATCAAGTTCGTAGAACGCCCACTGTTGTTGGGTTTTGGTATAACAGGTTAAGGTTCCCGCGCCTAATCCGACAATCCCTATGTCCCAATTATCGTTAACCTTATTAAATACGCTGAAAAGCTGGCCTATAGGACCTTGTTGGCTAAAGTACGTGAGTGGTGTGCGCGAATCTTTAGTGGCTAAACGTTGGGCGCCGTGCTTGGTCGTTCCGTGAAAGAATTCACGGTATTTTTCAGGAAGGCCTTGTTCGTTGGTTAACATGCTTTCACGAACGGAAAGTACGCCGAAAAAAGTTCTCTCTTGAAAAAGGGTGTGCGATAAAAGCCCATGTAATCCAAAAGTGAAGAAGATCAGTACGCCGGTCAACATGGCCAAAGTGATCGGCTGATTGCGAAACGCATAAGTTAATCCGGCGATGAGGATTAAGCCCACGCCAACGGTATCTAAATACTGCGAATAATCATCTGTGGCAAAGTAAATGCCGAAGCCAGCAATCAACAACAAACCGGGTAACCATAATTGCTTTAGCCATTGTTTGCGGGAAGAGCTAAGTGACGCTTTTAGGTCTGGTCGAAGTAATAAAGCCGCAATAATCATCAATGGATATTCATAGACCGCATTAAAAATGAACGGTGCGACAAAGGTATTGAACATGCCGCCTAACATGCCGGCAAACGACATGATGAGGTAGAACGTGGTTAAGTGCTGTGTATGTGGTCTTAACCGGGCGAGTTCGCCATGGCATACCATGACTGCCAGGAAAAATGCGGAAAGGTGTAGCCCTAAGTCAACCCAATAAGGTAGTACGGCAGGGTTAATAAATGAATAGGCCAAAAATGGAAGCAAGACGATGGGCTGCAAAGCCAGCATCGCCGGGTGAATTTTTTCGTGCCATTTCGAAAAAACCAGTATAAAAGTCAGTAAATACAGGGTTAATGGAATAATCCATAGTAATGGCACCGAAGCAACATCAGTACTGATGAATGTGGTTAAGCCTAGCAATAAGCTGGATGGAACAAAGGCCAGCGCCAGCCAGTGAAGTTTTGTCGACAGGGTTAACTTTTCTATTTCCTGGATGTTATCTTCAGCGTCCGATTTTGCTTGATGGGCTTTCCATAACGAAAATGCGCAGCTTGCGATCAAAATACCCAGGAGGCCGAATCCTATGCTCCAGTAGATCTTTTGGTTAGCCAAACCGATGTTGGGTTCCATGAGGAATGGGTAGCTCAGTAAGGCAATTAAACTCCCGCTATTGCTGGCAGCATAAAGAAAGTAAGGGTCGTCGCTGGTCTGATGGCCGACATTCGCAAACCATTTCTGGATTAAAGGCGCGGTTGTTGACACCACAAAAAAAGGCAAGCCGATAGCCAGGGATAAGATACCTATTAACCATAAAGTGGGGTTGCTTTCAGTAGGCGGGGAGACGGTATCGGGTAACCCTACTGGTAATGCCAAAAAGCTAATCAGAATGACTGCAATATGAATCAAAATTTGTTTATGTTGAGTTAACCGGGTCGAGAGAAAATGTGCATACAAATAACCCAAAAACAGGATGCTCTGATAAAACACCATGCAGGTATTCCAGACCGCTGGCGATCCGCCCAGCAAGGGCAATAGAATTTTGCCAAACATGGGTTGCAAGACAAACATTAACGCGGCGCTAGTGAATAGTGTCAATGCGAATAATATAATGAGGGTCAGACTTCGGCCTTTGGATGTTTTGGTTGCTGGGTTCATTTTTTGTAATTTTTTTAAGAACGAATGATATTAATTAATAAACTATTTAATCAATCTGAGCGGATCGTACCATCATCAGATAATTAAAAAGGCGGATGCCCGCCTTTTTAATTTTTATTTTGCAATACTCCAATTTTCATAGGCTACCGAAATAGGCAGCCAAGGCTTTCATATCATCCTCGGAAAGGTTGGCGGCAATAGCTTGCATGGGACCATTTTTACGAGTGCCACTTTTAAAATTTGTAAGCTGCTGCACCAGATAATCGGGGTGTTGTCCTGCTAACCGGGGAAATTGTCCATTGCCTTCGCCGGAGCCACCATGACAACCTAGGCACATAGTAGCTTTATTTTTACCCTCTTGCGCCAGTTTTGGGTCGCCACCACTTTTTACTGATTCTTGGACGGTAAAATATGCGCCGAAATTATTAATATCTTCTTCGCTTAAGCTGGACGCTTGGCCATGCATAATTGCGTTAATCCTGTTGCCGGATTTAAATGCTTTCAGTTGGTTAACGATATAAACCGACTGTTGTCCGGCGAGGCTTGGATATTGGGAATTGCTTTTGCCTTTATCACCATGGCAACTGAAACAAGTCGTCGCTTTTTGCTCAACTGAAGATAGTTCAGTTGCAAAGGCAACCGAACCGCAAAAGGCTAAAAACAAGAAAAAATTAGACACTTTTATTAATAATAAGTGCATGGTTCACCTCGTTGCTATAATTGTCCTGATATTAGGCTATCCAAAGGATGTTAAATTTGATTTTACCAGAACCGTTTACTTGTTGATATACGACATAAAACGTACTTTTTTCGTGACAGGTCTAAATTTAACCATTTCTTTATGGGCAGCTTAACTAATTTTGATGTGAATTTGCCAAAACCTGGTCTTGGAGTGGGCGGAGTCGTTTTTAATAAATCCGGTGAAGTGTTGCTTATCAAGCGTAATCAGGCGCCTGCTTGCGGGTTGTGGTCGATCCCAGGCGGGAGGTTAGAGCCCGGGGAAAATCTGGCTTCAGCGTGTGTCCGGGAGTTTTATGAAGAAACTAGCCTGGAAGTGGAGGTAAAGAAAGTCATTGCTGTGGTGGAAAGAAAATTAGAAGGCTTTCATTACATTATTGTTGATTTTTTGGTGGATTCTTGTTGATCGAGCAAAATGCGTTCCTACAGCACAAAGCGATATTGCTGACGCAAAATGGGTGAATTTAAAGGATTTTAATCAATATGAAATGGTGGAAGGGCTTTCCGAGATTATCTTGCGAACTTACGAAAGCCAGACGAATAACACTCAAATGGGCTTGTTTGCTAATCCGTCGTTGATAACTGATTTTATTTTGCTGTCCTGTTAACCTTTGCGCTAAAGTTTTACCTGTGGGTTATTTGACAACTTTTAACGTAGGTTTGCCAGCAGATTGTTTTTCCGGTGGTTGATTTTGTTTTTCATTCAGCGGTTCAGGATCAAAAACCAAACCTTTTCCGTTTTCTTTGGCATAAATCGCGGCTATCGCGTTAACCGAGGCAATTATGTGTTCGGGTTTGCCGCCAAATTTGGCGTTGAATTCAATAGTTTCGTCGCCTAGTGATAAAGCCTCAACTGCAAGCGGCCTCAAGTTAAGAACGATCTTTCCGTCTTCAATGAAACCTTGCGGTAGATAGCCTTCGTTATGTTCAGAGCTGACTAATATGTGTGGGGTAAAGTTGTTATCAACTATCCAATCATAAACCGCCCTGATTAAGTAGGGTTTTAGCGAAATCATTTTGCTGGCTCAGCCATCTCTTTTTCGACTTGGCTTAAGCTGTTTTTAAATGCTGGCCGATTAAATACCCTTTGCATGTAGTTGGTTATGGCATTGTTAGGGGTTTCAACATCAATACCGACAGAGGATAAGCGCCATAATAAAGGGGCAAGCACGCAATCAATAAGAGAAAATTCCTCGCTCATGAAAAAAGGACGATCGGCAAAAATAGGGGCGGCCGCGATGAGGCTTTCGCGAAGCTGCTTTTTAGCGCGCGTCGCTTTTTTGTCGCCAGTGGAAATAATTTCGTCTAGCAAAGGATACCAGTCCTGGTCGATACGTTTAATCAGCATTCTTGCATTGGCGCGAGAAACCGGATCCATTTGGTGCAAAGGGGGGTGTGGGAATCGCTCATCCAGGTATTCCATGATGATCCGTGAATCATACAACACCAAATCACGTTCTACCAAAGTAGGGCTGGTTCCCGTAGGATTAAGTTCTAATAGTTCATCAGGAGGATTGTTGCCGTCGTAATATTCGACTTCCGAGACGATGGCTTTCTCATGAAGAACCAACCTGACGGCGTGGCTCAAAGGGCAATCAGGTGGAGAAAAAAGAGTCATCACAGATTTACGGGAAAAAATGTTTGCCACAAATAAACAACCTCTTCAATGCAAGCAGGATAAATTAAAAAATGCCATTATATCATAGGGTGAATAACTATTTTTCCCTTGCCCTTCAATAAACCGGCATATGCTTTAAAGAACATCCTTGTTCTTATATCAAGTTCAATCGACATCTTTCCAGTATTCTTTTTTTAATAAGTAAGCGACTACTAAAAACATGGTCAAGAAAAATAAAACATATTTTCCTATCCGCTCTCTTTCTAACTTAACCGGTTCGCCAACATACGCTAAGAAATTAACCAGATCGTTAACAAATTGGTCGAACTGCTCCTCGGTCAGTGTGCCCGGTGTCTCTAGTATAAGCTCTTCGATTTTTTCTTGCCCATCCTCAATTTCTACTTTTGCTTTTTGTTCGCCTTGCAATTGCCAGAGAACATTCGGCATCCCAACATCTTTGAAGACAAGATTATTCACTCCTAATGGTTTTTTAGGGTCTGTGTAAAAACTCTTTAAATAGGTATATAACCAGTCGGCATTGCGAGAACGCGAAATCAATGACAAATCGGGTGGTTGAATGCCAAACCATTTTGCCGAATCATGCGCATTCATCGCAGTGTGCATTTGCTCGTAAATATTGGCGCCTTGAGGGGCAATTTCAGCCAATACCTTTTTTTCGTCGATACCGAAATCCTGGGCAATTCTCTGATAACGAATGTGCTTTATCGAGTGGCAACCCAAACAGTATGTGACGAAATTTTTAGCTCCACGCAAGATCGAGCCTCTGTCTTCAGGATCAAAATTAGCTTGTTGTAAATCAATGCTTTCACTCGCGTTTGCAGCTAATGAGATGAATAATAATAGAATCGTTAATGAAATCTTTTTCATATCAGTCGAAGCTCTCTTTTATTTTTTTAGCCACTCGAGTAAGCACATTTATGATGCCCTGAGGATTCGGTTGTCTTCGGAATTCGCTAGAGACATAACTTCCACCGGTATGGGTGTGGTCGTGCTTGATAACGGGTTTTACCACTGTCATTTCTTCATAGGCCGATTTCATGTCTGGGACTAGGTCGGCAAATCCTAACGCCTTCCTTACTCGCTTAGGCACAGGCTTGGGTTTTTCCCAGCGCGTATAGATTGGCATTAACAAGAAGAAACCGAAATAAATCAATGTGAAGATTCGCGCAAAAATGGTTGCCGTTGGCGTCGCAGGTTGTGTGCCGAGATAGCCTAGTGCGAGAAAACTGATAACAAAAAAGAACAATGCTTTTTTGTAGATAGCTCCGCGGTAACGTATGGATTTAACGGGGCTGCGGTCTAACCACGGTAAAGCAAATAGCACAGCGATGGCGCTAAACATTGCAATTACACCAGCAAATTTGTCTGGTACAGCTCTGAGAATGGCGTAGAAGGGGGTGAAATACCATAATGGGGCTATGTGTTCAGGCGTTTTTAAAGGATCAGCGGGAGTGAAATTGTCGCTTTCCAAGAAAAAGCCGCCCATTTCTGGAAAATAAAAGATGATGGAAGCAAAAAAGATCAAAAATACACCAACGCCGACAATATCCTTTACAGTGTAATAGGGATGGAAGGGGATGCCATCTAACGGAATGCCGTCAGAGTTTTTGTATTTTTTAATTTCAATGCCATCCGGATTATTGGAGCCGACTTCATGCAAAGCAACCAAGTGCAGGAATACCAATAAAACCAGTGCCAAAGGTACGGCGACGACATGGAAGGCGAAGAAACGGTTTAAAGTGGCGTCTGATACCACATAATCCCCCCTAATCCATAAAGATAAATCGTCGCCAATAACAGGAATTGCACTGAATAATGAAATAATTACCTGCGCGCCCCAGTACGACATTTGTCCCCAAGGCAACAGATAACCCATAAAGGCCTCAGCCATCAGTGCCAAGAAAATCAACATACCGAATATCCAGATAAGCTCGCGTGGCTGTTTGTATGAGCCGTAAATCAAACCTCTGAACATGTGCATGTAAATTACGATGAAAAACCCCGATGCGCCCGTCGAATGCATATAGCGCACCAGCCAGCCCCAGTTGACATCGCGCATGATGTATTCCACAGAATCGAAGGCGAGCTTGGCATCGGGCTTGTAATTCATGGTAAGCAGAATGCCGGTGATGAATTGATTGGCGAGTACCAATAATGCCAGGGAACCGAAGAAATACCAGAAGTTAAAGTTTTTTGGCGCATAGTAATGCGCCATGTGGTCGTGCCAAAGTTTGGTTAATGGAAAACGATCCAAAAACCAGTTTGCACAAAGAGTAAAGCGACTGACTTTCATGCGTTATTCTCCTTATTATTGAGCTTCGCCAATCAGCAATAAAGTTTCCGATAAATAATTATGCGGAGGAATTTCCAGGTTGGTTGGTGCTGGAACACCACTGTAAACCCGGCCAGCCAAATCAAACCGGGAGCCGTGACAAGGGCAAAAAAAGCCTCCTTTCCAATCAGAGCCAAGATCGTTTGGGGCAATTTCCGGGCGATACGTCGGAGAGCAGCCTAAGTGAGTACACAAACCTAAGCCAACAAAAATTTCCGGCTTGATTGAACGAACCGGATTTTTTGCAGATTCAGGCTGGATGGAATCATTGGAATTTGGGTCGCTCAGTTGATTTTCAACCGCTTTAAGCGAAGCCAACATGTCAGGCGTCCTGCTGACAATCCAAACAGGTTTGCCGCGCCACGGAGCAATTATTAACTGACCAGGTTCTATCTTGCTTAAATCGATCTCGACAGGAGCCCCAGCCGCCATTGTTTTAACGCTAGGCTGCATTTGTGCCAAAAAAGGAACCGCAAGATAGCCCGTGCCGACTGCGCCAACAACGGTCAAGGCCGATGTCAAAAACTGGCGTTTGGATACGTCGACGTCATTATCATTCATTGAATTACTCCCATTTATTATTATCGCGAGCTATACACTTCAAACTTGTTCCCAATATACCATTAGAAGCTAGTGGATTTGAAGTGCTTCCTCAAGAATCCAAAATATTTCTTCATGTGAAGAATGAAGGGCTACAATATTCAAAATGCCAAAGTTTAAATATTGTTATGGTGAGCAGCAATCTTAAACTTGCTATACAATTAATAAATTAAACGCTAAGTTTGTCGGGCTTAACTATTATTTTGTTTCTTTCCTTATTTATGGACATTATTAACTTTTTACTGAGTTTTTTGAGAGATCCGCTTGCCATTTTAAGCGACCTGTTGGCACGTTATGATACGTTAACTTATGTCTTTGTCGGTTTGATAATTTTTGTCGAAACCGGGCTTGTACTGATGCCATTATTACCGGGTGATTCGTTATTGTTTGCGGCGGGTTTGCTGTCAGCAAGCACCCATAAGCTTGAAATTCAGATGCTGATTCCAATTTTGGTTGCTGCCGCTTTGCTTGGCGATAACATTAATTATTTTGTGGGGAAATATTTTAGCGGCATGATTAAATCGCACGACCAAATACTTTTTTTTAAACGTGAGTATATTACAAAAACAGAAGGGTTTTATTCGAAACATGGCGGGAAAGCAGTGATCCTGGCACGCTTTGTTCCTATAATCCGTACTATGGCTCCTTTTGTTGCCGGAGCAGGAAGCATGCGTTATCCGCGTTATATCCTGTTTTGTATTATTGGGGCGGTATTATGGGTGGTAAGTTTGACGTTGGCAGGTTATTTTTTAGGTGCCAACGAGTGGGTCAAAAGTAATTTTGAAAAAGTCGTTTTGGGAATTGTATTTCTTTCGATTATGCCGATTATTTGGCACGGCATTAAAGCTAAGCTTAAGTCATCCGATTTGTAAAGATTCCGACTTATTTTTGTCTGCAGTAAGTTAGTTATTTACAAAGGTAGGCCTTGTCCGGTTAACTTTATTTTTGAAAATTATTAATTCGTTAACCGGTGGTATCAAGTCAGACGCAAGCCTTATTATTTAACCGCTTTTAAATTTTCGTTTTCATACAACCTAACCCTCTTCCAGCCGTTGAACTCTTCTTCGTAGAATGGCAAATCATTGTCAATGGCGTATTCGTAACAGCTTCTGAATAATCTGGCAGTGCGGAACGCATGTAACTCATCATCAGCGGTTACATTTTCGACATTGCCGACCTGAAAGGTTTTATTCTTGGATTTACCGTTGCATACCCAGAATACGGTGTAGCACAAATAACTTTTGCTTTTACGATGATCGAATTTAATCGTCCTCGATACGCCGGTAACGCCGGTTGTGGTCTTATTTTTTGGCGGTTTAAGGAAGCGTGTTTTGCTCCCTTTCAACGCAACCAGCATTTGATCTCGCCACGTGATAGCGGCTTTCAATGACTTGGTCTTGCTGCCCCATAATTTATGAGAAAAATAACGGCTGCTTTCTTTGCCCCGTCTTACAATCCTGACTTGGAAGCCAAAAACATCAGGCTCGGTAATATGCTTATTTTTTTCCATTGCAGTAAGTCTCGAAAAAACTTAAACAGGTAATTATTTGTTAGGTAAGTTATTAACTTTACAAGTTGGCATAGAATTGATACTAATCTTGTAATCTTACGATTACAAATTATCCCTTAAGTTTTTAGAAATGCAAGTGAAATTTTTTGACTCGCTCATTTCCCAGTAATTTAGTGTAGAATGCGGCTATGACTTTGTTTAAGCATAGATTAAACAAAGCTCGGCAAACATTTGATATTGGTTTATAAAGTTTAAACTAGGAGTTATTAATGAGTGTATTAGTTGGTAAACAAGCCCCGGATTTTACGGTTCCCGCAGTTTTAGGCGATGGTCAAATTGTTGACTCATTTAGCTTTTCTTCAGCAACCAAAGGTAAGTATGCGGTAGTAATATTTTACCCGCTGGATTTTACCTTCGTTTGTCCTAGTGAGTTGATTGCGTTGGATCATAGAATTGATGAATTCAAAAGTCGCGGTGTGGAAGTCATCGCCGTCTCAATCGACTCTCACTTCACCCATAATGCGTGGCGTAACACCCCGGTTAACAAGGGGGGTATCGGTCCTGTCCGTTATACAATGGCGGCTGATATGGCGCACGCTATTTGTAAGGACTACGATGTTGAAGCGGCCTCTCCGGCAGTTGCGTATCGCGGGTCGTTTCTGATTGATAAAAACGGCTTGGTTCGTCATCAAGTTGTCAACGACTTGCCTCTTGGTCGTAATATGGATGAGTTAATCAGAATGGTAGATGCCTTGCAATTCTTCGAAGAACATGGCGAAGTATGCCCAGCAGGTTGGAATAAAGGCGATTCAGGTATGAATGCAAGTCCGGCTGGTGTTGCTGAGTATCTTGATAAAAACGCTGATAAACTCTAGTTGCTTGGTTCTGAGTGACGCATAGCCAAAATGCGTCACTCAACAATTTATCTGGGGCGTTTATTTAGGCTCGCCCGCATCGCGTAAAAGTTTTTTTCTGATGAAATAAGCGGCAACTAATCCTCCCATAGCGGGTATTTGATAAGCTAGATAGATACCAATGCCTTTTTTTGATATTTTTGCTGACAAAGGATCGGTAATTATTTTGTCAAATAAAAACCAGGCGATGACATAACCGATAAGTCCTATGACTGCCCACTTGACAGGAGATTGTCCTGCTTTGTCGGCTGACATATAAAACCAAATGACGACGCCCAAGGCGATCAATTTTGTAATCAACAACATATTACATCCTCCTCTTTTCGTTATTTTTGTTAAGGTTAACCAAGTTTTTGGTCTTGGTAAATGCTTGCGATTATACACGTGCCAGGTGGTTTATCGTCCTGAATATATGAAATCGATTTTGCTGTTTTATTAGGTATTTAATCTGGCATAAAAATGAGTCGAAAGTGGGTGATCATTGGCATATTATTAGGTCTATGCTTTGGGATTATTTTGTGTTTGGGGCAGTTAGTTGACTCCAAATTTATCAAAGAAAAGTTAATTGCCTTAACCAAGGAAAAAACGGGGCATATTTTAAACATTGAAAGCGATATCAATTGGTCACTTTTCCCCGATAGCTTCTTCCAAATTCAGAAAGCGTCATTAAAAAGTTCTGATCATGCATTTTTGTTGCCTTTGTTAAGCTTAGAGAGGGGCAGTATCAACGTCGATTCGTTTTCGCTTTTAAGTAAGAAAATCAAGGTTAAGCATTTTAGAGCGAGAGGACTTTCCATTAATTTAATTAGGGATGAACATGGTGTAAGCAATTGGCGCGACCTGTTTGATTTTATGCAAAAGAATCATGACCAGGAACAATCAAGCTCAATTGAAAATATTTTTTCCAAGAAACTAACTTTGTCGATCATAGAAGAGATGCTGCTCGAAGATGGGGAGATCGTTTGGCATGACTTCCAAAATAATCGCTACTTGATAATTAACAAGTTCCATTTTTACTGTGGTAATTTTAGTTGGGGTAAACCCGCTATCGTGCGAATTTCAGCGGCAATTAGCGGACAGACCCTTAAATTTCCAGGTAGTTTGAAATGGTCGGCAGTTGCAACGTTGGATGAGAGGCCGCAGCAAATAACCTTTACAGATAATCAAATTGAACTATATGGGTTCAATTCAAGCCAATCGCCAGATTTACTGTTGGCGACAATCAAATCCCCGCAAATAACGGTTAACCTTAATCGGGAGTCGATTGAAGCGTCGACAATAACTTGGCTTCAAGATGGGTTAAATTTTAGAGTCGATGGTATAAAAGTTGAAAAAATTTCAACTGAACCATTGGTGTACGCGGCTGTTAACATTGACATGGCTAATCCTATTGTGGTCGCTAATTCATGGGATATTAATCTGCCAAACGTTCATGACAGTAACGCTTTAAAAAAATTGGCAGTGAAGTTTAAGATCAATGGGAATAAGGGCGGCGTCAGTTTGGATGAACTTGATGGCTTAATGGATGATACTCACTTTGCCGGTTCGGCTAAGGTCAAAGATCTTTCGCAGCCAAAACTTGAATTCAACCTAACTGCTGATATTATCAATCTTAACCGTTATTTTCCTGTACCGGAAAACCAGTATCAACAATCAATTTCCAATTCAGGGTTAACCATACAAATTCCTAAGCCACCATCTCCGAAAATTCTGGACTTTTGGGTTAAAGGCAAGCTTCAAGTCGGTCAGCTGTTATTCAATGAAATTGAGGCAAAAAATATTTCAATTGATCTTTCCACTAAAAACAGTGGGCAGCCATGACCCCGCAAGCATTTCAGCAATCGTTGCTAAATTGGTTTGACCAACATGGCCGCAAAAATTTACCTTGGCAACAACCGATCACGCCCTATCGCGTTTGGTTATCGGAAATTATGTTGCAGCAAACACAAGTCAAGACGGTGATCCCATACTTTAATGCGTTTATTACCCAATTTCCCGATATTGAAGCCTTGGCTAACGCGCCCATTGATGAGGTATTGGCATTATGGGCCGGTTTAGGGTATTACGCCCGCGCCCGAAATCTGCATAAAGCAGCGCAGCTCATACAATCGCTGGGCTATTTTCCCGATAATATTGAGACGTTGATTGCCTTGCCTGGGATAGGTCGGTCTACAGCAGGAGCCATTTTAAGTATTGCTTTCCATAGAAGTACGCCTATTCTGGATGGTAATGTAAAGCGTGTGTTAACTCGAATGATGGGAATATCTGGCTGGCCTGGAACAACCGTTGTCGAAAAGCAGCTTTGGCAAATCAGCGGGGATTTTACCCCGATTGAGCGTGTCGCTGATTATACCCAGGCCATAATGGATTTGGGGGCAACGGCATGTACGCGTGTTAACCCGGCCTGCAAAAGCTGTCCCCTTAACCAGGGCTGCCATGCTTGGTTAACTCAAACGGTTCAAAATTACCCGGCGCCCAAAAAGCTAAAAGTTTTGCCGGTTAAGAATTGTATTTTGCTGGTTTTACAGAATGATTCAGGCGAAGTATTGATGGAAAGAAGGCCACCGATGGGGATTTGGGGTGGGCTTTGGAGCCTGCCGGAATTCGAAAGTGAAGAATTTGCCTTTGCTTGGTGCGCTAACCATAAAATACGTATAAATAGGGCCTATTCAGGAAATGAGCAGCGGCATACGTTTTCACATTACCATTTGGATTTTGTGCCGTTGTATCTTGAAACCGACGGCAAGGTTGATCTGGTAGGTGAATATGATGTTTCTGCTTGGTATAACTTAAGTGAAAACAATTCGTTGGGTTTGCCAGCACCGGTTAAAAAATTATTGCAAACTTTAAAAAAGGAGATGAAAAATGACTCGTTGGGTTAACTGTGTAAAGTTGGGAATACAAGCCGAAGGGCTTGATGAGCCACCGTTTCCAGGATCAAAAGGACAGGAAATATTTGAAAAAATATCCAAACAGGTTTGGCAAGACTGGTTAAGCCGACAAACCATGTTGATCAATGAAAATCGTTTGGCAAGTTACGATCCTAAGGCTCGGGCTTTTCTTGCCGAAGAGAGGCAAAAGTTTTTATTTGAGGGCAATAATGAGATGCCGCAAGGGTATGTTCCACCGCAAAATTAGCGATAAATTGTGAATTCAGTTTTTTGACCTAGGGGCGGGTCAGAAAAGCTGAACTTTAACAGTTTCTACTTCTTATTCGTTGTTAAAAAAAATTTTCCAGATTGAACCTTCATTAATCGAAAAGCAATTAACAGGTACAGAAAATCAAAACCAAAACAATATCTGTTTTGTAATGATTCATTGAAGCTAACGAAAATAAATGGAGAAAAAAATGAATATCAAAAAAATTGCGGGTATAGGTTTTACTGCTTTGGCGCTTAACTTAAGTCTCTTGGCTGATGCGAATGCTGCAACGATTGATGTTAAATGTGAGGTGCGATCGGGTCGTTCAAAGATATCTGTCGATGGTAAAGGCTATGCCGCAGGGTATTACCGGGCGAGGGTAGCTTCAGGTGCAGGCGTGGTGTGGGCAAAAGTATTTAAACGACCAGTGGCTGGTGAACTTGAATTTGATTTTGATAGTAATCCAGCCGACATAAGGGCAGGAGCGACCGCTATTCCGGCAGCTTTTATCAAAAACAGGGCAGTTAACGGAAAAATTTATTTTTATAATAGTTCTACGCGGACATATGCTTTACGTTCATCGGTAACAGATAGCTGTCGGACTAAATAGTGGCATCCGCTGATTAAGTTTCTCTGATTCCAGAATGAATTTCAAAGGAAACAGTTTGAGGTGTTTTTCGATCAACCATCCGCTAACTGCGGATGGTGTTTAAGCAATAATCAAATACAAACTTATTCCGAAACAATTAGCGTTTTATTTTAAGTCCATTAAGAGTTAGCAGGCTGTTGAAAAACCCGATGTTCTGGCCGGAGGTATAATAAAGCCTTCTCAAATTGATAGTAATCGACAATGCGTGGACAAGATATTCAGCAGGCAGATTGGTTTAGTTACAAGACACTGGAAGAGCGGGTTCCCGAAGACCATCCCTTGCGCCTGGTTCGCTTGCTGACAAATGGTTTGCTGTTGAGCATGGACGATGAATTCAAAAAGCTTTACAGCCGGACAGGCCGTCCGTCGATACCGCCGGAGAGACTGCTGCGGGCGAGTTTGTTGCAAATCTTCTACACCGTGCGCAGCGAACGGCAACTCATGGAGCAGCTGGACTTCAATCTGTTGTTCCGATGGTTTGTCGGCCTGAACATGGACGAGCCCGTTTGGGATCATTCGACGTTCTCCCAAAACCGTGAGCGCCTGTTGACCGAAGCTTTGACCCGGGATTTTTTCAGCCGGGTGGTAGCGGCAGCGGAAGGCTATGGTTTGCTGTCTGATGAGCATTTCAGTGTCGATGGTACGCTGATCGAAGCCTGGGCCGCGCAGAAAAGCTTCCGCCCAAAGGCGGAAACCAGTCCGGACGAAGACGAACAGGCAGGCGGTGGCCGGGACGTAGCGGTGGATTTCAAAGGTGAGAAGCGCTGCAACCAGACTCATGCGTCGACGACCGACCCGGAAGCCCGCCTGTACCGCAAGGGGGCCAGGGCAAGGAAGCCAAGCTGAGCTTCATGACCCATGCGCTGATGGAGAATCGCCATGGCTTGATCGTGGATGCCGAAGCCACCTTGGCCACCGGCACGGCGGAGCGCGAAGCGGCGCTCGCGATGGGCAAGCGCAATCTGAAAACAGGAGACACCTTGGGCGCCGACAAAGCCTATGATGTCAAGGCGCTGGTCGCCGAGCTTGAAGCGCGCGGCATCACACCGCACATTGCTCGTAACCTGACCGACTATCGTGGCAGTGCGGTCAGTGACGAGGTTGCCGCCGAGCCGGGTTATGCCATTAGCCAGCGTATCCGCAAGCGCATCGAACAGGTTTTTGGCTGGGGAAAGACTGTCGGCCCCTTACGCAAGACTAAGTTGCGCGGGCTCGCCAACATCGCCGCCCAATCCTTGATGACCTTTGCCGCCTATAACTTGATCAGGCTGCGAAAGTTGCTGTGCCTGCGCCCGATTATGGCGCAGGCATAGGGAGTAATCCGCCCAATGGCCGGGAAAATGACTATAAAAAGCATCAATCCATGAAAAATCGGCCCAATAGTGCAAGAAAATTGGCTGTTTTACAAAAAATTAGTTCGGAATGGACTTCCTGCTAATGAATTCATGGGTTTTTCAACACCCTGTTAGAGCAATGTTACTTTAATATTTCGGACGGTGTTATCTCTATATCTTCTTCCTTTTTCTGGATCGCTGCTTTTTCAGACGGATTTACACCAGGACGATCCAGTGTTTTTTTAGAGTATTTAGATTGCTTTTCTTTTCGAAGTATTAAAATCTTTTTTGCTGATTTGTGTCTGCGCTTAGTGTAGGCTTTATCATTAAGCTTTTCTCTTGATTGCTCAACTGGTTCGTCAAGAAAACTGATGGCGACACCTTGGATATTTACAATACTGACTTTCCCCTCAGCATCCGTAGACGTACTTTCTTCCACCTTGGTATCCGTAATGGCGTCAACTTCGTCGCCATATTTTGCATAGGTTTGCTGCTTTAGTATATCAATAGCTTGCTCGCGCAAATCCAGCTGGTTCGTAAATAAAGATGGTTTGGCTTTTAATGTGTATTGAACCGGGCCTAAAACTCTATGGGGTTTTTCAAATTCTTTATTATTAATGAGTATTTCTTCAGCTGGAGGAGGCGGATTAGCTGAAATCCCGCTCATTAAGTTATTTGTGTCGGCGCAACCTACAAAGAGCGTTCCAAAGGACGTGAACAAAATTATTGCAATAAAAGGTTTCATGCAGAAGTTGGGCAACATTAATTATGGATCAGGCCATATTATAAGGTGAATTGCAGCTCCTGTTTAATATTCAATCATTCGTCCAGTCTATCCACCCCATATAAGCAGAGGCCAATACAAGGATGCCAAAGCCGATACGGTACCAGGCAAAGATAGAAAAATTATGTTTGCTAATAAAGCGGATTAGTCCTCGTACGGCGAGGAATGCGCTAATGAAGGATACAACGCTGCCGGTAGCAAACAAGCTCGCGTCTTGCATGCTGAATAATTCACGATGCTTGTAGACGTCGTAAAGCGTTGCAGCGAACATGGTTGGTATTGCCAGGAAGAAAGAAAATTCTGCCGCGGCTAATCTGGATAAACCAAAAAAAAGGCCGCCGATAATTGTTGCGCCTGATCTTGATGTTCCAGGTATCATCGCCAGAGCCTGGGCAAAGCCGACTTTCAATGCATCTTTCCAAGTCATGTCGTCAATGGTTTCTGCAATTACTTTATGCTCGCGGCGTTCCGCCCACAAGATAAGTACACCGCCAATGATAAAAGCGGAAGCTACAACGATGGGATTAAACAAATAGGCTTTAATCTGTTTTAAAAATAAAAAGCCTAGTATTGCGGACGGTAGAAAAGCGACCACAAGATTGGTTGCCAGTTGTCTTGATGCGGCTTCCTTGGTTAAGCTAAATAAAGCATGGAATAACCGGGTGCGGTACTCCCAGACCACGGCAAGTATGGCGGCAAATTGAATAACAATCTCAAAGACTTTGCCTTTGTCGTCATTGAAATTCAATAATTGTCCGGCCAAGATAAGGTGACCAGTAGACGAAACCGGTAGAAATTCGGTTAAGCCTTCGACAACGCCAAGTATTAGCGCGGACAAAAGTTGGTGGCTATCAGTCATAAATTAAAATGTGTTGAGAGATAGTACTAGGTTAACGTTTCATGGAATCAAAAAATTCTGCATTGGTTTTAAAGTCTTTGAGTTTTCCAAGTAAGAAGTCTGAAGCAGCGGTTTCATCCATGGGTTGGAGAATTTTGCGTAAGATCCAGGTTTTTTGCAGGGTTTCGGGTTCGACCAAATATTCTTCCCGGCGAGTTCCTGATCTATTAATGTTAATGGCAGGATAAATGCGTTTTTCAGCAATTTTACGATCCAGATGTAATTCCATGTTACCCGTACCTTTGAACTCTTCGTAAATCACTTCATCCATTTTAGATCCGGTATCGACTAGAGCGGTGGCGATAATGGTCAAGCTGCCGCCTTCCTCGATATTTCTTGCTGCGCCAAAGAAGCGTTTGGGTTTCTCCAGCGCATTGGCATCGACACCCCCCGTTAAGATTTTACCGGAAGATGGCACCACGGTGTTGTATGCCCGAGCTAACCGGGTAATTGAGTCTAACAAGATAACTACATCGTGTTTGTGTTCGACTAGGCGACGGGCTTTTTCGATCACCATTTCAGCTACTTGGACGTGGCGTGATGCGGGTTCGTCAAAGGTGCTGGAAATAACTTCGCCACGCACACAGCGTTCCATTTCAGTGACTTCTTCAGGGCGTTCGTCAATTAATAATACGATGAGATAACATTCTGGGTTTTGGTCGGCGATTGCTTGTGCCAGGTTTTGCAGGATCATGGTTTTGCCAGCTTTAGGCGGCGATACGATTAAGCCTCGCTGGCCTTTGCCGATCGGTGCGATCAAATCGATGATGCGTCCGGTTAAGTCTTCACTGGTGCCGTTGCCGCGTTCAAGAACAAAGCGTTCTTTTGCAAATAAAGGAGTGAGGTTGGAAAAGTTGATTTTGTTTTTAGTATTTTCCGGCGGCTCAAAGTTGATTTCATCGACTTTGAGCATGGCAAAATAACGTTCGTTATCTTTCGGAGGGCGGATTTTTCCGCTAATGGTGTCTCCGGTTTTAAGGTTAAAGCGTCTGATCTGGCTGGGGGAAACATAAATATCATCTGGGCCCGCCAAATAAGAGCAACCCGGAGTGCGTAAAAATCCAAAACCATCCTGCAATATTTCCAATACCCCGTCACCGGAAATATCATCACCGGCTTTGGCCTGTTTTTTTAGAATGGCAAAGATAAGGTCTTGCTTTCTTGATCTGGCGACATTTTCGAGGCCTAATGATTCGGCTATTTCAATAACTTCACTTATTTGTTTTTGTTTTAATTCGGTAAGATTCATAGAAAAGAAAATTCGTAAGATAACGATTACGTGCTGAGCAGCCGTAATTTAGGTTTAGAATTCAGGGGTGTGGTTTATTAGGATGATATTTTCAGGGATTTGGCAAGTTTTACCTTTGCGCCTTAGAAGTATAGCTTATCTTGCCTGACCCGTACAACTATTTGTGACGGGTCTAAGGTTTAAACCTTGCTGTTAAATGTAACTATCAATGAAAGATGCAAGCTGAGATTTTGATAAAGCCCCCACTTTTGTGCCTTCAACTTCGCCATTAACAAACAGCATCAAGGTGGGAATGCCCCGTACGCCATAATGCTGTGGCGTTGCTTGGTTTTCATCAATGTTAAGTTTCGCTACCGTAAGTTTGCCAGCATATTCTTTGGCGATATCATCCAGGATTGGAGCAATCATTTTGCATGGTCCGCACCATTCCGCCCAATAATCAACCAATACCGGGCCGGTAGCTTTAAGTACAGTTTCATCAAAATCACTATCAGTAACATGAAGGACTAAGTCGCTCACATGGTTTCTCCATCATTTAAAATTCTAAATATATGAGGGTTGTATCGGGTAGTCAATCAATTTTCTGCTAATTCGTTTTTTACGTTATCCTATAGCAATGGATAACAACCACTTAACACAGACTCGATTCAGCAATCTTGAACTTTCCGATTCTATCTTGCACAGCTTGAAAGATGCGGGTTTTCTTCATTGCACGCCCATACAGGATAAAACCCTGCCACTAGCCCTGCGTGGGCGCGATGTTGCCGGTCAAGCACAAACCGGAACAGGTAAGACAGCCGCTTTTTTGTTGGCAACATTTCAGTACCTGCTCAACGATATTGAGAACCAGGATGATGAAGATATCGAGTATGACGAAGATGGCGAAGTCATAGAAAAAGAGTTTTCTCCAAAAAAAACTAAATCTCAAGGTATCCAGTATCCCCGGGCAATTATACTTGCGCCAACCCGCGAATTAGCTATTCAAATCCATAAAGACGCGTTATTGCTGAGCAAGCGGCTTAATCTAAATTTTGCCTTGGTGTATGGCGGGACCGACTACCAAAAGCAGCTGGCGAAAGTGAAATCCAATGTGGATATCATTATTGGTACGCCAGGTCGGATTATCGACTTCTACAAGCAAAATGCGTTCACCCTTAACCATATCAAGGTTACTGTCATGGATGAAGCGGACCGCATGTTTGATCTGGGTTTCATCAAGGATATACGTTATTTGCTAAGAAGAATGCCGGCGCCGGAGCAGCGCTTAAATCTTCTATTTTCAGCTACATTGTCGTACAAAGTCACCGAATTGGCGTACGAGCACATGTACAATCCTGTCTTGGTTAAGATTGAGGCGGAAGAAATGACTTCCAAAGCGATTAACCAAAGTGCATATTGTCCGGCAAATGACCAGAAAATCCCGCTTTTAGTCGGCATTTTGAAACACTACCAACCACAACGCAGCATAATTTTTGTTAACACTAAACGCTGTGCGGAAGAGCTGGATGCAACGCTAAAAGCTAACGGTTATAAAACCGCCGCATTAAGTGGTGACGTACCGCAGGAAAAACGACAAAAACTGCTCAACAGCTTTCAGGAAAATCAAGTTGCCCTGTTAATCGCGACTGATGTGGCGGCTAGGGGGTTGCACATACCCGATGTATCGCATGTGATCAATTACGACTTGCCGCAAGATGTTGAAGACTATGTTCATCGCATCGGGCGAACCGCCCGCTTCGGCGCCAGCGGGGAGGCCATCAGTTTTATCTGCGAGGAGTATGCCTATTCAATGCCGGATATCGAAGAATATATCGGGCAAAAAGTGCCGATAAAACCGGTGACGCCAGATTTGCTCGCGGAAGTGATTAAGCCGGAAAGCAAACCGAGGTTCAAACCTGAACAACGTGATAAACGGCCTGCCCCAAGGCGTGAACGAAAACCTAAAGCCCCTGAAGCAGCTCCCGGAAATCCTCAATCGCCGGAAATTCTGTAACTTCTCTTTTAGGCATTTTGGAATCCGGGCGGCTAATTGCGACCAAGTGTCCGATACCGTAATGTTTTGCCGAATTCAGTACGGATAAACTGTCATCAATCAACAGCGTCCTGGATTTTTGGAAAGGGTGCTGCTGACGCAACTGCTCCCAAAATTTTGCATTCTCTTTTGGAAAGCCAAAGTCATGCGAACTGACGATGTCGTCAAAATAGGATGCCAAACCGGTTTTTTCCATTTTTAAAGACAGGCTGTTCCTGTGCGCATTGGTGACCAGCAACACTTGGTAATGCGTGTCTTGTAATTTTTGTAAAAACTCGAGCACATGCGGTAGCACAGCAATCAACTCTGCAACTTCCACCTTTAATGCGGCAATATCCAATTCCAGGGTTTCTGTCCAGTAATCCAGGCAATACCAATTTAAATTGCCTTCCTGACTTTTAAATCTCGGCGCCAAATGTTCTTTTGCTGCCTCAATTAACCAGCCTTGTTTTTCAGCGAATTTAAGCGGTACATGTTCTTGCCAGAAATGATTGTCGAACCTCAAATCGAGCAAAGTTCCGTCCATGTCCAGCAATACCGTATCTAATTCTTTCCAATTAACCATCGTGACGTTATATTTAAACTAAAGAGATCAATAAACTAATAATGCCAGAGAAACCTACCATTTTAAAAAAAACCACCGTTGCTACCAGCCGATTGTTTCGTATCGAAGCTTTAGATATTGAATTCAGTAATGGCGAGCAACGAACTTTCGAGCGTCTGGCGCGAGGAAATGCAGCCGGGGCGGTGTTGGTGGTGCCAATGCTGGATGATGAAACGGTGCTTTTGATCCGGGAATATTCCGCAGGCGTTGACCGTTATGAACTGGGTTTGCCCAAAGGCAGGATCGATCCTGGGGAAACATCGTTCGATGCCGCGAACAGGGAGCTCAAAGAAGAAGTCGGATACGGCGCGAAGCAAATGCATCATTTGTCCTCCTTTTCTATTGCGCCGCAATATTTGCAGCATATGACCGAAATCATCATCGCCCGCGATTTGTATCCTGAAAAATTGGTTGGCGACGAACCGGAAGAGCTTGAGGTTGTGCCCTGGCGTTTGTCCGATATTAACGGATTGCTGGCAATTGGCGAGTGTACCGAGGCAAGGTCAATCGCGGCACTTTTCATGGCTTATGAGTATTTACGGGCTGAAAGGCTATAAAAAGTTTTACAAGCGATGCAACGGCTCTAATACTAAATCCTCCGCCGAATTGATTTTTTTTATGGCCTTATTTTCACTAAAGGTTTGGAAGAGTTTTTTGCCGTTCCACTCAGCTGATTCTTTGCTGTACAAATGGTGGTTTAACGACAGGATTTCATCTCTTAACCGGGCTTCGCAGTGTTGGGCAATCGCCCCTAAGTTGTTTGCTCCAAATTGATGTTTGCCCCAGGTTAACAATGCATTTTTGGCCGCCGAACTATCGTTCCGGTTACAGGCTTCTTTTAATTGCCTGGTTATTTTTTTTAAGCGGATTTCCTTTTCCAGGGTTTCAGATGTACCGGAATGGTTAACATTTGTTTTGGGTCGGTAATAAAGAAAATAAATCAATGTGGTTAACCACCCCAAGCCTAAAAATAAGGATATCCATTGCCACATTCTCGATTGATCGTAAGAGTTAACCAGGGAGACGGGCTTTGCGGTATCAACGTTTTCCTTAGTTGCTTCTAGCTTTGGCAAAGTTTGAATTTGCGTATGATTTGGAGATGCGTCGGTGGCTTGGTTAACAGTGTCGCCAATGACATTAATTGTTGTCTCGGGTATGCGGGCGACTTCCGAGCGTTGTGTTTTGGTATTAAACCAGGGAATTTCGACCGCCGGTAGCGTGTGCTTGCCAGCTACCGAGGGAATCAGGGCGATTTTTTCCTGTCTTGAAGCTGACATGCCTTCGCCCAGTTTTTCTTCGTTAAGAACCGGTTGGTCAGGGTAGGTCTTAAAATTCGTATCTGCTTTAACCTTGTTGAGCTCGGGCAATTGTCCAACCGTGACGCCGGTTCCGCGTAAGGTCAGGGTACGGGTGATGGGCTCGCCGGCTTTCATTTGCTGAATGTCGCCAGACCAGGTCTGGGCTAACTCCAGCTTTTCTGCGGGTAGCCAGTTTTTGCCGTTAAAGCTGTTGGGGGCGGGTTTTACATTCAGCGCGATCTCATTAGATAACACGCGTTTGGTTTTGGTAATGGGCGAGCCAAAGAAGCCGCCAAATCCGCCGCGGTCCATGTCTTCGACGACCACGTCGGCGGTTAAGGCCAAGGGTTTTATCTTCAATTCGCCGCTTTTTTGCGGGAATATGGCATATTTACGTTCAGTTACCGTATAACTCATGGCATTGATAACGGTACTGAATTCCCTGTCGTTGCCCAGTTTTTCGACAACTGCATCGGTCAGTTCCGGTTCGCTTAATTGCGCCTGAGCCAGATTGACGCGCCGATAAACCCGCACTGTGTAGAGGATTTGCGATTGCACATAAGGCGATTCTGGATCAGCTTTCACCTCAACAAACAAGTCTTTGTTAGCATTCAAGGCATCATTGTTTGCGTTGGCTTGGTTAACTGTGATCGCCAAAGGTTTGCTGGTATCTTTTCCGAAAATAACCGCCGGAATGGTAATGTTGCCCGATTTTTTTGCAATCGCCTGCACTGTCCAGCGAATCGATTTGGTGTAATCGCCATTTACCCAAGAAGTGTTCTGGCTTTGGTTTTGGTTAAGCACGGTAAAGTCTTGATCTAACGGCGAGAAATCCGGTTCGCCATCGGGTTCGTCGGATGCCGTAAAGTAAATATTGAAAGACTCGTCTACCGTGACTGGATTGCGGTCTACCGAAACGCTTATGTTTGCCGCCCAAGTGAGTTGGGTTAACAAGCTGAATAATATAAAAATAATGAGAGTTTTCAATTGATTTTCAATGGATGACGATTTCATAAGTGACTAATCGCGCCGATTCGAGGCAGTGGTTGAAAACATTAGACTATTGCTGTCCGCGTTGGTCGTATTGATATTTGAATTTACGTCTTAACAAGCCCGCCGGATCGTCCGGTATTCTATTAAGCCATTGCTCGTTAGCTTGTTGCTCCTCTTTGCTCATTTCAGGAGCAATAGCTTGCTCGCCTTCAGGCTTGTTCTTGTCCTGATTCTCGTCTTTTTTTGCCGGTTGGCCTTGCGCCTGTTTCTGTTCGTCTTCAGATTTTTGTTTGTCGTCTGCTTCTTTTTTCTCAGCCTGCTTTTCTAAATCTTCTTGCGATTGTTCGGGCTTTTGCTCAGGTTTTTCATTTTGGTCGCCGGACTGTTGCGAATCCTGCTGTTTTTGTTCCGAATTGTCGGATGATTTGCCATCCTTGTTCTGCTGAGGATTCTGTTGTTGCTTATCCTTGGAATCTTTTTTATCGTCTTTACTTTGCTGGTTTTTATCTTGCTGCTTCTTTTCGTCCTGTTTTTTCTGTAAAGCGTCTTCAACTAATTTTTTATTGTATTCGATATCTTCTTTTAGCTGTTGATCAGGGTGTTTATTTAAAGCTTTGGCATAATTAGCAATGGCTTTTTCATACTCCTGACGAACAGCTAAAACATTAGCTTGGTTGTATAAACCAACAGCCGAATAAGCTTCTTTCATTTCACCATCCTGGGCTGAGTTAGATTTATACTCGGCGGCTGCTTTCCAATCCGGATTCTCAAACAATTCAGCGGCTTTACCATAATCGCCTTGTCGGTAAGCTTGTTGCGCTTGTTGGTCTTTGGTCTGCCACAAGTCCTGCCACAACTTGTCCGTGTTCAATGCATAACTGGTTTTCGGCCAGGGCAGGAAAAAACATATCAGGATCGCCAGAATACCTTTCCTGAAGCATAATGCGGCTAATGGCAATACGGCGAGCAACAGCCACGGGCCTTTATCGCTCCATTGCTCCAAAAATAGATTTTCGTTTTTTCCTTCGACTTGCAGTTTGGCGGCAACTGTCGTTAACAAAGTGCTGATATCGCTATCGTCTGAGGTTAATGGGCGATAAGCGCCGCCGCCGACTTGAGCGAGTTTTTCCAGCCCGCTAATATTCACTTTATCGACGATGATATTGCCTTGGCCGTCTTTAAGAAAGTCGCCGGAAGGCAAGGCAATCGGCGCACCGTCTGCCGATCCTACCCCTAAAACCAGTAATTGGTAATCGCCCAATGATTTGGCTTTGCTGATGCCCTCATCCAGTTCGCCGCCATCGGTTAACAATAGAATTTGGCCTTTTTGCAGCCCGGCTTGCTTGAACAGGCCAACGGCTTTGTCCAAAGCGCGGCTGAGATTGTTGCCGTCGCTGGGCATAATATCCGGGGTTAATGCCGCTAGTTGGTTATCGATGGTTTCCGTGTCGGTGGTTAAGGGCGTAACGGTGAACGCATCGCCCGAATAAGCGATCAGTGCGGTTTGTCCGTCTTTGCGCTGTTTCAGGATGTCACTTATTTTATAACGTGCCATCACCAATCGGCTGGGCTTAAGGTCAGCTGCTTGCATGCTGCGGGATAAATCCAGCAGGATCACCAAGGCGGAATCGTTCCTGAAGGCAGGCGCGGGCAAACGTTCCCAGGTCGGACCTGCCAGAGCGACTATCGCCAGCAATCCGGCTATCGCGCCGCTGATTAAGGGTAAGCGGCTTTGATTTACGATTTTATCTTCCAGGAGATAGGGCAGTAATTCGGCGTCGCATACTGCCGACCAGTTGCCTTGGCTGAGTTTGCTGCGGATTAATAGGCATAAAAAAACGAGATAAGGGATAAGTGCAAGTAACCAAATTGGCCTGATAAAATGAAAATCGTTAAGGTTCATAACAAGTTCGCTTTCCGTACGCCGACCAATGCCGCCAAAATCAGCGCCAGTGCCAGTGGCCAATAATACAAGTCGGTGCGCGGACGAAAAAATTGTTTGTCTTTTTCTACCGGTTCAAGTTTGTCCAATAACATATAGATATTGTTTAATTCTTCGGTATTTCGGGCTCGGAAATAACGTCCGCCGGTGGTTTCGGCAATTTTGACCATAGTCTTTTCATCCAGGTCTTGCGATGGGTTAACCTTTCGGTTTCCGAAAAAGCTGCGCACGATCATTTCGTCCGCGCCAATGCCAATCGTATAAATTTTGAGGTGATTTGCGGCTGCCAGTTCCGCCGCTTTCAAAGGCGCGACTTCGCCTGCGGTATTCGCGCCATCGGTTAACAAAATCAAAACTCGGCTGTCGGCGGGCTGATTTTTCAGTCGTTTGACTGCCAAGCCAATGGCGTCACCGATGGCAGTGTTATCGCCCGCCAACCCAATGGCGGCTTCGTTCAGCAAGGTCATGACGGTTAGTCGGTCAAATGTCAGCGGCGCTTGCAGATAAGCTTGCGTACCGAACAAAATCAGCCCGATACGATCGCCTACGCGCCGGTTAATGAAATCGCCGGCAACCCATTTGACGGCTGTCAGGCGGTCAACCGGGCGCTTGTTGATAAAAAAATCCTGCACTTCCATGCTGCCCGACAAGTCAGCCGCCATCATCAAGTCACGACCGCTAACCGCTTGTTCGATAGGATCACCCAGCCATTGCGGGCGAGTGCAGGCCAATACTAACAACATCCAGGCAAGAGTCGCCAAACGTAGCGGCCACTGCCGATGTTGACTGGCTGATTGGGCTTCTACGCCGGAAAAATCATCCAGAAACGGGACTTTTAACGCCGCTTGTTCAACCGCAGTTCTGGCGGGCAGCAGCCAGCGCACCAAAAAAGGCAAGGGTAAGGCGCACGCTAACCAAGGCCATTCGAAATGAATCATCGTTTGCGTTTACCAAGTGAGTTTAGCCAGCTTTCGCAAAGGTAAACCAGTTGTGCGATTTCTTCGGCCGTAGGTTGGGTAGGGCGGTAAGGCGTGTCCACCAATAATTTGCCGACGCCCTGGCTGAACGGTGCGCCTTTCATGGTGCGGTCAAGAAAGGTTAACCATTGTTCACCGGCTAACCCGGCGCATTCGTTTCTGTTGGCGGTGCTGATTGCCACGCGGCGAACCAACTGTGAGATGTCCTGCACTTTTTGATGGTTGTCGCGCTGTTTATCCAGCTTGATGCCCAACAATAAATGTTTTGCCGATTTGATCGCCGTTTTACGGGTTATGCGGCGGTAGAGCCAATAAGCAAATGCGATTAACAAAGGAATCGTAACCGCCAAAATCCACCAGCCGATCGCAGGTGGCCACCAGCTAATTTCGGGCGGTAAATGAATATCGCGTAAGGGTAGTTGGGTCGGTTCCATATTAACGATTTTCCAACGGCCGTCTTAGCCTGCGTACCGGATCATCCTGCGTGCTGCATTGGATGAGCGCCAATCCCCTACTGGCGGAGATGCGCTTGAGTTTGTTAAGGCGTTCTTCAAAGCGATGTTGGTAATGACTCAAGCGTTCTTTGTCGCCGGTATCGATGACGACATCTTTGCGGTCATCCGTAAAACGGTATCGGCCTTCGGCGGCGATGCCTTTTTCCAAGGGATCATAGATGAAAATCAAAACGACATCGCTATGCTCCGATAACTTGACCAGATAATTGGCGGCTTGTTCGGTTAACCCGCGAAAATCGCTGATCACGTAAACCAGACTCCCCGGCCTGACATGTTGGCTGAGCCGGGCGTACGCCAGGCAGGGTGAAAAATCCTGGTAATCTTTCTTGAAATTGCTGGCAACCAATGTGTTGAGAAAATGTAATACGGAATGCTTGCCGTTTTGCGGCTTAACTTCCTGGCAATACTCATTGGAAAACAATTGCCCACCAATGCGGTCGCCTTGCTGGCTGGCAGCCCAGGCCAGCAAGCCCGCCAGTTTTTTTGCCTGCACCGATTTGAATACGCCACGGGTGGCAAACTGCATGGCAGGGCGGTTGTCCACCGAAATAAACACCGGCTTTTCGCGTTCTTCCCGAAATAATTTGGTGTGGGTTTTGCCGGTTCTCGCGGTCACGCGCCAGTCGATGGTGCGGATATCGTCGCCATGCTGGTAAAGTCGCGCCTCATCGAACTCCATGCCTCGCCCTTTGAAATGCGACAGCAGGCCGCCATTTTGTTGTGCGCGGATGGATAATCGATGCAAATTTAAACCTGCCGCTGGTTTAGCCAGTTCGATCAAGGTTTTTAACGAGATCGACACCCGCTCATTATTAAGCGGAGCTGCGCTCATGTTCGCATCAACTTTGGGTTTCCTAAACAACATTAAGGTACGGCAACCCGGGCAATGATTTCTTTAATGACATAATCAGTGGTGATGCCTTCCGCCTCCGCCTCGTAAGACAAAATCAGGCGATGGCGCATCACGTCGAAAGCCAAGTCCTGAATATCTTCCGGGCTGACAAAATCACGCTGCGCCAGCCAGGCTTTGGCTTTTGCGCAACGATCCAGGGCGATGCTGGCGCGCGGACTGGCACCGTATTGCAGCCAGCTTGCCAAATCTTTGCCGTAAACTTCGGGGTTGCGCGTGGCCAAGACAAGTTGCAGCAAATAATCTTCTAGGCTGTCCGTCATGTACAGGTTAAGAATTTCTTCACGGGCGGCAAATAAGGTGCTTTGGCTGAGTGGCTCAAATGGCGGTTTTAATTTGGCGGATTCGGAGTGCGCTTCCGACCGTGCCAGACGCAAGATGGCTTTTTCATGTTCAGCCTTGGGGTAATCCACTTTGACATGCAGCAAAAACCGGTCGAGTTGCGCTTCCGGCAGGGGGTAGGTGCCTTCCTGTTCAATCGGGTTTTGCGTCGCCATGACCATGAACAATTGGGGTAGAGGATAGGTCGCTTGTCCTACCGTGATCTGCCGTTCCGCCATGGCTTCCAACAATGCGGCTTGGACTTTTGCCGGTGAGCGGTTGATCTCGTCGGCTAAAATCAGATTATGGAATAATGGCCCTTTCTGGAATTCAAACGTACCCTGTTGGGGGCGATAGATTTCGGTGCCGGTTAAGTCGGCAGGCAATAAGTCCGGTGTAAATTGAACGCGGTGAAAATCGCCCTGAATACCTTTGCTGAGGACGTTGATGGCGCGGGTTTTGGCTAAGCCCGGTGCCCCTTCGACCAAAATATGGCCGTCGGCAAGTAAACCAATCAGCATGCGTTCAACTAAAACGTCCTGACCGATGATTTCTTGATTTATATAGTTCTTTAGCTGACTTAAAGCGGTTTGCGTGGCGCTGATAGCGTGTTGTTCTGACATATTTTTTCAGGTCTAATTTTTTTTAAGGTTAAGAAACAACAATTAAAAATGAGGTTTAACCAATTGACGTTTGATGTTTTTTGTAAGCTTTAATAAAAAAAGGTTAACAAATATCGACGTTGTTTGAATCATGTCGGGATTATAACCTGTTAAATAAAAAACCAAGGTGGAGATCAAATGTTGTTTTTCAAGTTATAAAATTTTGCAAAACCGTATCCAAAAAATTCCAGCCCTTTTCTGTACAGCGATAATTATTTTCCGTTGATTCGATTACTTTTTGATTTAGGCATGTTGTTAGGCCCGGTTCGAGAGCAGTCGGGCTAAGTCCTGTATATGCCTTAAAATCTTGGATGGAAAAGCCACCTCTTAACCTGAATTGATTCATAACATATTCTAAAGGGAGTTCGTTAAGGTTAACTTCCAATTCGATGCTGTTTTTAGACGGATTTTGTAGATAAAGTTCCGGACTTTTGGTTTTTGATGTTCGAATGATGCGATTCGGTAATTCCAGGCTAATTTTGCTATGAGCACCTGCGCCTATGCCCAAATAGTCGCCAAACTGCCAGTAATTCAGGTTATGCCGGCATTCGAGACTAGGCTGGCTATAGGCGGAGATTTCATATTGCTGATAACTGGCGTTGGCTAATAAAGCCTGGCAATTGAGTTGTGTTTGGAAAATTGAATCGTCATCGGGAAGTTTCGGTGGAAATTTATGAAACCAGGTATTTGGCTCCAAGGTTAACTGATAAAAGGAAATATGCGTTGGCTTAAGGTTAATGGCTTGGGTAATATCATTTTCGCTGTCGCCGGGTTTCGCTCCGGGCAAACCGAACATCAAGTCCAGATTAAAATTGACAAATCCCGATTGGTGGGCAATTTCCGCGGCTTTGATGGCTTCATTTTTGTTATGCACCCGCCCCAGCTTGGTTAATAAGTCGTCATGAAAACTTTGAATGCCGATGGATAGCCGGTTAATTTCTAAATGATTGAACTCTGCAAACTTAGTGCTTTCAAATGTGCCAGGGTTGGCTTCCATAGTAATTTCAATGTTCTCTGCCCATTGGATTTGTTGTTTTATTCCATTCAGTAAACGATCGATGGCTTCAGGTGAAAATAAACTCGGCGTGCCGCCTCCAATAAAAATGCTTTGGAGGGGACGGGCGATGTTAAAACGCTCTAAATCGAATTTTAGGTCGTCAAGTAGCGCATCAATGTAATTAAATTCCGGTAGTTCGGCTTTAACGGCATGAGAATTAAAATCGCAATAGGGGCATTTTTTTATACACCAGGGGATGTGGATATATAAGCTTAACGGTAGCAAAGGCGAGTTCGGGTATTTAATTAACTTGCAGGGCAGTTTACCATTAAGGGGACATTGCCGAGACAATGGATTAGGTCTATTTTTAGAAATAAGCTAACTTATATTAAAAATAATAAATGTAGATTTTCCGATAACACACTATTTAATGGGGTCTTATGCGACTTTTGTTGGTAGAAGATGATGAGATATTAGGCGACGGCCTTGCCGCTGGCTTAAAGATGGAAGGCTATGCCGTCGATTGGTTAACCAACGGTAAACTTGCCGATGAAGCCTTGAAAATGAACTGCTATGAGCTGGTAGTGCTAGATCTCAATTTGCCCGACATGGATGGTTTGAGCATTTTAAAAGCCATGCGGGCACGTAAAGACGAAACGCCGGTGATGGTCTTAACGGCTAAAGATACGGTGCCTGATCGAGTTGAAGGCCTGGATAGCGGGGCGGATGATTTTGTCATAAAACCATTTGAATTGGATGAGGTGTGTGCTCGGCTTAGGGCTTTAGCACGCCGTAATGAAGGCCGCAGTACGCCGACCATCGAGCACAAAGGTATCGTGCTTGATCCCGCATCTCATCAGGTGATTTATAACGGTGAAAAAATCGAACTTTCCCAGAAAGAATTCGATATTTTAAGTTTCTTGATGAGTAATATTGGGCGGGTGGTTTCTCGTGCTCGGCTGGAGGAAAGCCTCTATTCCTGGAGTTCCGACATCGAAAGTAACACGGTGGAGGTGCATATCCATTATCTCAGGAAGAAACTGGATTCATCTATCATCAGGACGGTTCGCGGTGTTGGATATATTATCGACTCCGAAACCGATTGCGATGCAGAAGTTGAGGAGGATGCAGAAGCCGATCTCGACGCGTTTGAGGGATGAATTATTCGCTCCGCCAGCTTTTGCTGGTTACCTTATTGACGGCTTCAATGTTGATATGGGGTATTAGTGCGTATGTCAATTATAGGTTAACCCGTGACCAGGTCGCAGCCTTGTTTGACGCCGAAATGGCGCAATCCGGCAAGGTGCTGCTGGCGTTTCTGGAGGGTTTGCCGCAAGATCCAACCTTGGCTGAGCGGTTAAGATTGGCGCAAAATGATATTGCCAATCAAGATAATGACCGGAAAATAGCCTACCAGCTTCAATCAGAGAACGCGGGTTTGTTGAAGCAGACGCCCAAAGCCTCCGGGTTTTCTTTTTTTAATTTTGGTAAGGATGAAAGCGACGATCCGTTGTGGGATGTTTTCGATAACATGCTGCAGCCGAATGCATTTGACCACAGTTTTGAGGAAAAGATAGCTTTCCAGGTATGGTCAAGGGGCAAGGGTTTATTGCTGCGTTCAGAATCGGCGCCACAATTTGCTTTTTCTTCCGCTACCCGAGGGTTTAGTACAAAAACCATTGATGATCATTTATGGCATGTTTTCAGTATTGCTTCCGGCGATTATGTCATTCATATCGGTCAGAAAGAGGAAATACGGGCCGGGTTAACTGACGATATTTCGAGGCAACTTGTTATCCAATCAATTGCCGGTTTGCTTTTGTTGGGATTGCTGATTTGGGTGATCGTCGGCTATACATTAAAACCGATCAATCGTCTGGAAAGGGCAATATCAAAGCGGGAAGCCAGCTTTTTAAAACCGTTGTCCGCGAAAAAATTGCCGAAAGAAGTGATTCCCGTAGTCAATGAGATAAATAATCTTTTTGCCCAGCTTGAGCAGGCGATAGAGCACGAGCGCCGATTTACCGCCGATGCTTCCCATGAATTAAGAACGCCGCTGGCGGGTTTGTTAACCCAGGCGCAGGTGGCGTTACGCACGACGGATGAAGCTGTGCGAAAACAAGCATTGCTGCGTATTTCCCAAGCGGTCCATAGAATGACGTATATGGTGCAGCAATTGCTAACTTTTTCCCGTATTGAGTCGGGAAAAGAATATGTTGTCAAGGAAGTGACCTACATTAACCGGGAAATCATCCATGTCATCGCCGACCTTGAGCCGGCCGCGCATAAAAAACGCATCCAAGTCGAGTTTGAAGACAACAATGCTTCGCCGATCTTAGCGAACACACAATTAGTCACCATTCTGGTGCGAAATGTTATCGATAACGCCATAAAATACACCCCTGCCGGTGGAAGTGTATTAATTAAACTGCTGGGAGATGAGAGTTTATTGGTATTTAGTGTTGAAGATTCCGGTCCCGGAATAGCTCCAGAGGAATATCAGAACTCACTAAAGCGTTTTCACCGTTGTGTTGAGACAGCCCATACAGCGCAAGGGAGCGGGTTGGGCTTTTCAATTGTGGAGAGAATCGCGACGATGTACGGCGCTGAGCTGACTCTGGGCATTTCGCAGTTTGGCGGCCTAAAGGTGACGGTAGGGTTTCCGCTGGCGAAAAGTCAGGGAGGGAAAAAACCGGCTAAGGCGGCATTCTTGAAAAGTGTGGCTAAAGCATCATGATAAAGTTGTCTTAATCTGGTTCGATGATGACTGGATTTGTCAGTCTACCGATTTTTTCAATCTCTATTGTCACCGTCTGCCCCGGTTTTAAATAACCCCGCGGATTCATTTTAACTCCCACTCCGCTGGGGGTGCCCGTACTTATGACGTCACCTGGTTCAAGTGTCATCGCTTGTGATAGGTAAGCAATCATTTTATAACAGTTGAATAACATATGTTGTGTGTTTGAATTTTGCCGTAATTCATCGTCCACCCAGGTTTTGATGTCAAGTTGGTGTGGGTTTTCAATCTCGTCTTTGGTTACCATCCAAGGTCCCAGTGGGCCACAGGTGTCGAAAGATTTTCCGACGGTAAAGGTGGGTGAGCGGAATTGCCAGTCGCGCACCGAGACATCGTTGGCAATGGTGTATCCGGCAATGACCTTGTGCGCTTGGTCTACAGGGACATGACGACATCGTTTTCCGATGATGAATGCCAGTTCGCCCTCATAATCCAGTTTATCGGATACTTTTGGGCGCTGAATAGCCTCGCCATTTCCGATAATGCAAGTACTTTGCTTGGTAAAAAAACTAGGGAATTCCGGCCTGTCACGACCGGTTTCCTCAATATGGTCTGCATAATTAAGGCTGATAGCCAAGAATTTACCTGGTCGAGGAATCGGGGCTTTGAGTTTTACTTCTGCTAATGGAATGCGGTGATTGCCACTATCAATGCGCTTTTGCATAGCCGATAAGGCCGGTTCGCCGGCCGCTATAAAATTAATCAAAGCCTCAGGAATGTTAAGCTCACCAACGCCATCGACGACCTCATTTTCGATCACTGCGCCAAAACGGGTAAAATTATTATGGGTAAAAGTAACTAATTTCATTTTAGGGAAATCCAATAAGGTAACTTTTGGCTATTGTATAACGAAGCTGAAAGCACAAAAACAAGATATAATTAGCCGATTTAACCCAATTAATTTATTTGCATGAGGATTAATCAATGAACGAAAATTGGATAGCCCCTTCCATCTTGTCTGCCAATTTCGCCAAGCTGGGCGAAGAAGTCGATAACGTCTTGGCGGCAGGAGCGGATATTGTACACTTCGATGTAATGGATAACCATTTCGTGCCAAATTTAACCATCGGCCCCTTAGTCTGTGAAGCACTAAGAAAACATGGTGTGACTGCGCCTATCGACGTTCATCTGATGATCGCGCCGGTGGACCGTATTGTGCCGGATTTTGCCAAAGCGGGAGCATCCATTATTACATTTCATCCGGAAGCGTCTGTGCATATAGACCGTACTTTGCAGTTAATTAAAGACAATGGCTGCAAAGCGGGTTTGGTGTTTAATCCCGGAACACCATTGCATCATCTGGACCACGTTATGGATAAATTGGATATGATTCTGCTAATGTCCGTTAACCCTGGTTTCGGCGGACAATCTTTTATTCCATCTGCCCTGGCAAAGTTACGCGAAGTTCGCAAGCGTATTGACGATAGCGGTTTTAACATTCGTTTGGAAATCGATGGCGGCGTAAATGGTAGCAACATCCGCGAAATCAAAGCGGCGGGTGCGGATACATTTGTTGCTGGCTCTGCGATTTTTGGCAAACCCGATTACAAAGCCATCATCGACGAAATGCGCGCTGAAATGGCCAAAGCCGGTTAGATAATCAACAAACAAATTATTGTTAATCGATAAGCATGACCCCAGAGCAATTTAATTATTACGCTAGGCAAGGGTTTAATCGTATTCCTATCGGCCGGGAAATTCTGGCGGACCTGGATACGCCTTTAAGTGCGTATTTAAAGTTGGCCGATGGCCCGTATTCTTATTTATTTGAATCGGTGCATGGTGGTGAGCAATGGGGGCGTTATTCGATTATTGGTTTGCCGTGCAAGACTGTCGTTAAGGTATGTGGCAACGAAATTTATTTGGAACAAGACGGCAAGATTGTTGAGTCAATTACACATGAAAATCCTTTGGATTGGATTGAAGGTTTTAAGGCAGCATTTAATGTGCCGGATATAGAGGAACTGCCACGGTTTAACGGGGGGTTGGTTGGTTACTTTGGTTATGAAACGATTACCTATATAGAGCCGAGATTAGTTGCTGCTGACAAACCCGATCCTCTGGAGTGTCCCGATATTCTGCTCATGGTGTCGGAGGAGATATTAGTATTCGATAACCTGTCGGGAAAAATGTTGTTGTTAACCCATGCTAATCCCGAGGAGGGCGATGCTTATGATAAAGCTGTCGCTAGGTTGGAAGATCTGACCCGCATCTTACGTGAACAGAAAGCTCGGCCTGAACCGCATCCCAGCCCAGTGAAAGTAAGGGAGTCCGATTTTGTTTCAGGATTTACCCAGGAAGGTTTTGAGAATGCGGTTGTAAAAGCCAAGGAGTATATTACCGACGGCGATATTATGCAGGTAGTGTTGTCGCAACGCATGTCTATCCCTTACAACGCGCCACCCCTGGATTTGTACCGGGCTTTACGCTGTTTGAATCCCTCGCCTTACATGTATTTTTTGAATCTGGATGATTTTCATATCGTTGGGTCATCTCCTGAAATACTGGTGAGACTGGAAGATGACCTGATTACTGTGCGTCCTATTGCTGGCACACGTCGACGAGGAAAAACCCCGGAACATGATTTGGAATTGGAACGGGAACTTCTCTCCGATCCTAAAGAGGTTGCTGAACATCTGATGCTGATCGATTTAGGTCGCAATGACACCGGTCGCGTAGCGGAAATCGGCTCGGTACAATTAACCGATAAAATGATTGTCGAGCGCTATTCTCATGTGATGCATATAGTTTCCAATGTGACCGGATATCTGCAAGCCGGTAAAAATGCTTTCGATGTGCTGGCGGCAACCTTTCCAGCGGGCACTGTTAGTGGGGCGCCAAAAATTCGCGCTATGGAAATCATCAACGAACTTGAACCTGTCAAGCGTGGCGTTTACGCTGGTGCGGTCGGTTATATCGCCTGGTCAGGGAATGTCGATACCGCCATTGCCATCCGGACGGCGGTAATCAAGGACAAAATGCTTCATATCCAGGCAGGAGCCGGTATCGTGTACGACTCAATACCTCGCAGTGAATGGGATGAAACCATGAACAAGGGTCGTGCTGTGTTTCGCGCTGTCAGTATGGCGGAAGCTGGATTAGATGCGATGTCTGCAGGTGGTGTGGTATGAGTGCTGTTAAAGTCGTGATGATCGACAATTATGATTCATTTACTTACAACCTCGTGCAATATTTTGGTGAGTTAGGTGCCGATGTTACTGTTGTCCGCAATGACCAGGTTACTGTAGATGATATTGCGAATTTAAAACCCGATAAGTTAGTTGTATCCCCCGGTCCTTGTACACCCAAAGAGGCTGGAATATCGGTGGATGCTATTGTGAAATTTGCCGGTCGTTACCCTATTTTAGGTGTGTGTTTGGGGCATCAAAGTATTGGTTATGCCTTCGGTGGGAACATCATCCATGCCAAAAGCATCATGCATGGCAAGACTTCACAGGTATATCATCAAGATCAGGGGGTATTTAAAGGTCTTGCTAATCCATTTACCGCTACCCGCTACCATTCCCTGGTTATCGAGCAATCGTCTTTGCCGGATTGTCTGGAAGTGACAGCTTGGACTCAGGATGAGCAAGGTAAAATCGACGAAATCATGGGGGTGCGCCATCTTACCTTGGATATTGAAGGTGTGCAGTTTCATCCTGAATCCATTTTGACCGAACACGGGCACGATCTTTTAAAGAATTTCTTGGAAAGATAAGTGACCATTCCCTCGTTTGTCTTTACTAAAATCAATTGAGAAAAGTTGATGTTTCTTATTGAAAAGAGTCGGGATGAATTTGATCGAAAGTACTGGCTTGCCGATGCTCGGCGTGAGCAACCGGTTCATTTTCTCTGGTTAACCAACAAGTAAAGAAACCAGCGTTTTTTGCAGCATCCAGTTCATCTTTGATGTCAGATAAAAACAGGATGTTTCTTGGCGGTAAATTTATTTCAGCAGCGATCTTACAATAAGATTCGACCTCTTTTTTGCCACCGATTTTAGTATCGAAAAACCTGGAAAATAATGGCGTCAAGTCGCCGTTTTCAGTGTGGCTGAATAAAAGCTTTTGCGCCAATACCGAGCCGGAAGAGTAGACATATAAGGCAAAGTTTTGGTCATGCCAGGATTTAAGGTTAACCAAGGCATCTGGGTAAATATGGCCTTTTAACTCACCGAGACGGTAGCCAACTTCCCAGATCAATCCTTGCAAGGCTTTCAGTGGCGTAATTTTTTTATCTTCATCAATCCACTGGATCAGTTGCGAAATTGCGGCTTCAGTATTGAATTCAATTTCGGCTTCATGGCAGCTATCGATTAGCAGTTGATTGATGGGGGCATCATGCTGGTGTTGTCTCACATAATTTGGCAGTTTTACTCTGACGTATGGAAACAGCACATCCTTAACAAAGGATAATGATGACGTTGTGCCCTCGATATCGGTAACAATGGCTTTAATCATTTCAATTCGGCAAGCAAATCATCCAGAGTTGGGAATGATTTTGCAATCTCTTTTCCGGTAAATTTTGCCACCCAGCCTTCTGGTGTGGTAAACAAACGTATGGTTTTAAAGTGCGGATTCTCGCCCATGTCAAACCAGTGCGTGGTGTTGGCTGGCACGCTGATAAGGTCGCCTTGCTCGCATAACACGGCATATACTTTATCGTTAACATGTAAATAAAACAGGCCGCAACCTTCAATAAAAAAGCGCACTTCAAAATCGTTGTGCGTATGTTCGGCAAGAAATTTTTGCCGAAAAGCAGATTTTTCAGGATTGTCAGGGTTCAGGTTAATGACGTCGACAGATTGAAATCCGTAGAGCTCGTTTAACCTGTCAATGGGTTTTTGATATGCCTTAATAATTTTCGCCTGATCAGCGTCTGGTCTTATTTCATGTTCGGCAGACCACCGTTCAAATATAACGCCAATTTCAGATAGTAAATTTTTAATATCATTAAAATCCGAGAAATGTGTGCCTTGTTTGGGTTGGTTTTCAGGGTAAATGATTAATATGCTCATATTTTTCTTGCTCCGTGCAGTTTTAGCTCGCAATCGAATAGGTAATCCAGTGCTTCCAGATGGCGCAAGGCATCAGGCATTGATTCTCCCCAAGTATACAGGCCATGTCCAGCAATGATGTAACCGTAACACACCTTGAGCTTTTCTAAATGGCGATCAACGATGGTTGCCAAATGGAGAATGTCTTGGTCATTAGCAAAAATTGGAATTGTGATTCGTACCTCGTGTGTCTGGATGCCATGCAAGGCTTTTAGCAACTCATAATTTTCGAGCACAAGCTGGTTGTTAAATAGCTTGGAAATCAAAATGGCGTTGATGGAATGTGGGTGTAAAATTGCGTTTATATCCGGATATCGCTTATATAAGTGTGTATGCAACTGAGTTTCGGCTGATGATTTCTTGCCATCCAGCGAATTCGCTTCAATGTCGATAAGCATGATGTCATCAATCTGCAGACAGCCTTTATGTTTGCCAGAAGTGGTGATGGCGATCGTGCCGTTTGGTAGCCGGGCGGAAAAGTTTCCACTCGTCGCAGGAACCCAGCCTTTGCTGTCGATAAACCGGCCAGCCTCGCAAATCGATGCTGCTGCATTGATAAAATCTTTTGAATAATCCATAGCCCAATAAATTATTGTATTAATAATCAATCAAGGGCAAATTATACACATTATAATCAGGCAATTTGCTGCCAAAATTATTGCGAATGAACAAGCGTTATTTCATTATTGCCTTAATCCTCATTGCTTTGGTTGCAGTTTATTTTTATAAAAAGCAGCCAAAGCCTATTGAAGTGGAGCTTTATAGGGTGGATAAGGGCGAGGTTGCTGCCACTGTCGCCAATACGCGGGTGGGGACGGTGAAAGCCTGTCGACGGGCGTATCTTGCTCCAGCTACCGGCGGACAGGTAGCGAAACTACATGTTAAGGAAGGTGATCAAGTAAAAAAAAATCAAATCTTGCTAGAAGTTTGGAATCAGGATTTTCGAGAACAGGTCAAGTTGAAAGAAGCTGAAATAAAAGCGAATCACGCATTGGCGGAACAAAGTTGCCAGTTAGGTGCAAATGCGAAGCGAGATGCGCAGCGGTTTAATGAGTTATTTAAGAACAAGCATTTCGTTTCCGAAGAAATGTTGGATGGTAAAGTAACGACTGCGAAATCTCAACAAGCTGCATGTAATGCCGCTTTGGAGAGCATCAAGGTTAGTGAGCGCGGACGGGAGGCGGCGCAAGCGGCAGTTGAGCGCACCTTGGTTTATGCGCCATTCGATGGCACGGTGGCCGAGATAAATGCAGAGTTGGGTGAGTACGTTACGCCTTCTCCGCCAGGTATTCCGACATTGCCGGCGATTGATCTGATGGATGTTAGTTGCTTATATGTTTCTGCGCCTATTGATGAGGTCGATGCGCCCCAGGTTAAAACTGGCATGTCGGCTTGCGTGTCTTTGGATGCGTTCAAGGAAAAACGCTGTTCTGGTAAAGTATCAAGAATTGCGCCTTATGTTATGGAGAAAGAAAAGCAGGCGCGCACTGTCGAGGTAGAGGTTAAATTAAGCGACCCCAAGGATATTAAAGAGTTGTTGCCAGGTTATAGCGCCGATATTGAGGTATTAATTGAAAGTAAAGTCGATGCCTTAAGAGTGCCAAGAGAGGCAGTGCAGGAAAATAATCGGGTTTTGTTGGTAAATCAGGATAGTGTTTTGGAAGAGCGAACGATCCAGCCAGGATTAACTAACTGGAATACCGTAGAAGTTCTTTCTGGATTAACCGAAGGTGATAAGGTTATTAAATCGGTTGGGCAAGATGGCATCGTTGTGGGTGCTAATGTGGCTGAAAAAAAATGATCCGTCTGGAGCGTATTCACCGCTTTTTTCTAGTTGGTGAGCATTCTGTTCATGCTCTGAATGACATTAACCTGCATATTGGTAAAGGTGAGTATGTTTCGGTTATGGGGCCATCCGGTTCAGGGAAATCTACATTGCTGAATATTATCGCCTTGTTGGATCGACCTTCTTCTGGTCAGTATTTGCTGAACGGCATTGACGTTACTTTGCGTACGGATGATGAGTTGGCAAGAATCGGCGCGAAAATATTGGTTTCGTGTTCCAGTTTTTTCACCTTATCCCAAGGTTAACTGCGGCAGAAAACGTAGAAATGCCAATGACGTTGGCGGGAATTAATAGTAAAGAGCGCAAGCTGCGTGTGGAGGAGGCGCTCATTAATGTTAACCTTAAGGACAGAATGCATCACAAGCCGAATCAATTGTCGGGAGGTCAGCTACAGCGCGTCGCTATTGCCCGGGCAATGATTATGCGCCCAGAAGTGTTGTTGGCTGACGAGCCGACAGGTAATCTCGATAGCCAATCTGGACTTGACGTTATGGAGTTGCTGGAAGGGCTTAACCAGCGCGGAGTGACGTTGGTAATGATAACTCACGACCAGAATTTAGGCGGTAGGGCGCTCAGAAAAATAAGAATTGTTGATGGGCGGATAGAGCGATTATAATCCCATAACTTACAAAAGGTATTTAGTTGCTAACAACGTAATAGTCTTTTTAGGTTATGGGTTATGCGGTAAGAAATCAGTTTTTATAATTAAGTGATTTTCGCCATTATTTGGGCTGATTTTTAGTGTTTTAATGAATGTTTGATTTTGAATGGAGCGTATAAAACATTCGTAATAAAAAGCCTTGATTAATTGGAGTTTTGCTCCAGGTTTTATAGGTGAAGAATGTAGTTACAATCCATCAACACCATCAATGCCTTCAATTGTCCAGTTCTTAAAATCTTGGGCGCCTTCTTTGTTGTCACCATTATCATAAGCGATTCGGCAGACATACTTAGTGTTGGAAAGGTTGTTGCTTCCAGCGATATTCATCTCGCCGTTAATCAAGTAATGATAATTTCCAAGTGTCCACGCTTTGACTGGTTTGTCTGAAAATGTAACTGTTTTGTCTTGGCCTAGTTCTGATTTTATATGGTTATTACAGTGAAGAAAAGCGAGGTCAGTAAGTTCATTTGAAATAGGGAATTGGCTTGCTTGATCCTGTGTGTCAGTAAGAAACGCATCAGATTTAATGACATCATAAACCAGAGGGAGCAATATCTTTTGGCTGAATAAAAGCAGCAGCCCAAAACCCAAGATCATGTATATAAAAGAATACTTTTTCATAGTTGCGTCACATCCTCAAAATTATTGTTTTTTTCAAGTGTATCAGAAAATATTCTTATAGAAAGACATAAGTTACAGGATAATTTCTAACTAAAGATATTGAAAACTGTTGAAGTTGGTGGGAGCAATAATTTTGACTTGACACGTCCATCCGAACTGGTAGACTTAGTACTCACTAAAAGGATGAAGTGGCGTTCTGGGTTGTTGTTCGCCTGGAACGAATAAAAAGGAAAACATTTAACTCCCAAGCTAATTTAGTTCTTGGGGATTTAATAATTTTTAGGAGGTAGAAATGGCAGCTACAACTGAATCAGTAAAAGCTGATGCTGCGGAAGCACCACTGTTGAATAAAAGAAATTTGATTCTCGGTGTTGCACTTTACTGCGTATTTTACGCATGGGTTCGTTGGTATGAAGGTGTTTATGGCTGGTCTGCAGGCATGGATTCTTTCGCACCAGAATTCGAAACTTACTGGATGAACTTTCTTTACATTGAGTTTGTTTTAGAAGTATCAACTGCAGGTATCCTGTGGGGTTACCTCTGGAAATCTCGTGACCGTAAAGTTATGTCCATCACTCCACGTGAAGAGTTGAGAAGACATTTTACACACTGGACTTGGTTGGTGTGCTACGGCGTAGCAATCTACTTCGGTGCTAGCTATTTCACTGAGCAAGACGGTACTTGGCATCAAACAATTGTTCGCGATACTGACTTTACTCCAAGTCACATCATCGAGTTCTATTTGAGCTACCCGATTTACATCATCACTGGTGGTGCGTCTTTCTTGTATGCTAAAACCAGACTTCCTACTTACCAACAAGGCAATGCAATCCAATACATGGTTGCTACAGTTGGTCCTTTCATGATTCTGCCAAACGTTGGTTTGAATGAGTGGGGTCATACCTTCTGGTTTATGGAAGAATTGTTTGTTGCTCCTTTACACTACGGCTTCGTATTCTTCGGATGGTCAGCTCTAGGTGTACTAGGTGTTGTGAACATTGAAGTAGCAGCGCTTGCAAAATTGCTGAAAAAAGACTTGGCATAATTTAATAACTGAGTCTGGTTGTAATTACTATCTCCCTGGTGTTGCTTTGCTTTAACTAATAAGGTGAAGCAACATTAAAGAAGATTGGTAATTAAAATAACAATAATTTAATTCCTTTAGGAGGTAAGCTAATGAGCGCATCTCAATCAGCTGTACGTTCACGTGCCGAAGCAGTAAAAGCTTCTCGTACGTTCGATTGGCTAATTTGTTTTACGTTATTCTGGGTAGTACTAGGCGGTTATCACGTTCACTTTATGTTAGTGGCGGGTGACTGGGATTTCTGGTCTGACTGGAAAGATAGACGTCTTTGGGTAACTGTAATGCCAATCATGGCGATTACATTTCCTGCAGCAGTTCAAGCTGTTCTGTGGTGGCGGTATCGCATTGCATTCGGTGCAACATTCTGTGTATTGGGTTTGCTATTAGGTGAGTGGGTTAATAGATACTTCAACTTTTGGGGTTGGACATATTTCCCAATCAACTTTGTATTCCCATCACAATTGATCCCGGGTGCGATCATATTAGACGTAATCTTAATGATGTCTAATAGCATGCAGTTAACAGCGGTAATTGGTGGTTTGGGTTTTGGTTTGATATTTTACCCAAGCAACTGGCCAGTAATCGCACCATTGCATTTACCTGTTGAATACAACGGTATGATGATGACTTTGGCTGACTTGTCAGGTTATCACTACGTAAGAACTGGTATGCCTGAATACATCCGTATGGTTGAAAAAGGTACACTAAGAACTTTCGGTAAAGACGTTGCTCCTGTATCAGCGTTCTTCTCTGGTTTCGTGAGTATCATCGTTTATTTCGTATGGCATTTCTTTGGAAGATGGTTTGGAAGCACCGCTTTCACTAAATCTTCATAAGAAAGTTTTAAATACAAGTAAATATAACAACTGGATTTGCCGATATTATCAATAATAGATAGTAAGTCTAGGTACTCAAAAACTATAGAATTTCTCTATGAATAGAGGAGGATATATGAAATCAATAAAAGAAAGGGTAGCTAAGTTATCCTTCATGGCATTGCTGATCACTGTAACAGCAGCAATGTTTTATACACCAACAGCATCAGCGCATGGTGAGAAATCACAGGCTGCGTTCATGCGTATGCGTACAATTCACTGGTATGACTTGAACTGGTCAAAAGATACAGTTCCTGTTAACGATACAATGACTGTAACCGGTAAATTTCACGTTTTCGCTGGATGGCCAGAAACTGTTGCTAAACCAGAAGTTTCTTTCTTGAATATCGGTATTCCTGGTGCGGTATTTATCCGTGCTGGTTCTTGGATTGGTGGTCAATTAGTTCCTCGTTCAGTTTCTTTAGAACTGGGTGAAACTTATGAGTTTAAAGTACTTCTGAGAGCGCGTCGTCCAGGCGACTGGCATGTTCACTCAATGATGAATGTTCAAGACGGTGGTCCAATCATCGGACCAGGTAAATGGGTAACCATTACTGGTTCAATGAGCCAATTCACCAACCCAATCACTACATTGACTGGTCAAACAATCGATTTAGAAAATTGGAACTTGGGTAACATTTATTTCTGGCACGCTTTCTGGTATGCAATTGGCTTGGCTTATATTGCTTACTGGTTACGTAAACCTGTATTCGTTCCACGTTTGATTGCGATGGAAGCTGGAAAAGGGGACACATTGATTACTCCTACTGACAAAAAAGTAGGTTTAGGATTTGCTGTTGCTACACTAGCAATCGTTGCTGCTACTATGCAAAGCACTAACGAAGCATATCCAATCACTACGCCGTTACAAGCTGGTTTGTTGCGTGGAATGAAGCCAATTGAAATGCCAGCGCGTACTATCGCTGTGAAAGTTGACAGCGCTACTTACCGTGTACCTGGTCGTGCAATGCAAATGACACTGACAATCACTAACAATGGTGACGCCCCAGTTCGTTTGGCTGAGTTCGAAACAGCTTCTGTTCGTTTCTTGGATCCAGCAGTTTATGAAGATGACACTGCTTATCCAGATGACTTGTTGGCTGAAGAAGGTTTGACTGTTAGCGATAACAGCCCACTTGCTCCAGGTCAAACAAGAACAGTTGAAGTTACTGCATCTGATGCTGCATGGGAAGTATATCGTCTTGCTGACTTAATATACGATCCAGACAGCCGTTTTGCTGGTTTGTTATTCTTCACTGATGAAGGTGGCAACCGTCAAATGGTTACAGTTGATGCTCCATTGATCCCAACATTTATCTAATGTTAAAGATGGTTAACAAAAAGCCATCTTAGTGGATTAAAAAATTAACCCTCGTTATGTGAATAGCGAGGGTTTTTTTTTATTTAAATTCTTTAGCTATCAAGTAACTAGATTAGATTTTTAATTTTTTTAAAAAAGCTATATTAAATTAAGGTGAAAATAGAGTTCTCATTCGAGAAACTAAAACAAATATAATTATTTACATTGTAAAAAAAACTGATGAGACCAAAAAAAATATTAATCAATAAAGATGTGATTCTAAGTTTATTAAATGATGATAAATCTTTTACTGAAATAAATTATTTATTCTTATAACTGTTATGCAAAATATTACTAATCAATTTAAGCAATTATCTTATTGAATAACCAAGTTCAAAAAAAGCTTCACTTAAACTTGGGTGAGAATGTATTGCTCGTGAAAAATCCTCGCAATTTCCTGTGAAATCGATAGCTAAGGCTGCTTCAGCTATAATTTCAGATGCATGGTAGCCGATAACATGAATACCTAATATTTCATCAGTATCCGCTTTCGTAATTATTTTAATGATACCATCGGTTTTGTTGTTAGCTTTGGCTCGAAAATTATTATTCATAGAATATGAAGCAGTCTTAACAGATTGCCCCATGGATTTTAAAGATTGTTCAGACTGACCCACCCAAGCGATCTCGGGCTCTGTATAGATTACATTAGGAATGGCGTTGTAATTAATAGGAATACTCGTTTTACCAGCTATTCTCTCTGCAACTAAATTTGCTTCAGCAATGCCCTTATGACACAACATAGGGCCATGCATTGTTAAATCACCAATGGCAAAAACATTCGGCAAATTAGTTTTATAAATTTCATTAGTATGAACAAAACCATTTTCGTCTAATAGGAGATTGGCTTCTGGTGCAAATAGATTTTCAGAATTTGGTTTGCGACCTGAGGCTACAATAAGTTTATCCACCTTAATAGCATGAATACCGTCATTATCCTGATATTCGACTACTACCTTTTTATTATTCAATTTTGTAGAAATTACGCGAGTGCCTAGCCTAATTTCTAATCCTTGTTCAGTAAAAATTTGATATGCCGCACTTGAAATATGGTGGTCGGTTACATTTAGAAAGTTATCCTGAGCTTCTAATATAGTAATTTGCGAACCAAGCCTATTCCATATTCCAGCAATTTCTAAACCAATAATGCCCCCGCCTAGTATGGCTATACTTTTAGGAATTTCATGGATATTAAGGGCACTTGTAGAATCTAAAATATAAGTGTTATCTATTTGGGCACATGGTAATGAAATTGGAATTGAATCTGTTGCTAATACAATATACTCGGCTTGAATATTTTTAGGTGAATTTTTAAAAGGATGAATCTTAACTGTGTTTGCATTTAAAAGTTCAGCTGAAGAATTAAAAAAATCAACCTTATGTTTAGTAAAATTTTTCAATATGGATTTATTTATATCTTCTAGAATTCGATTTTTACGCCCCATCATTTCTGATAGATTGATGCCGATATTTTCTATATAAATTCCATGGTTGTTTATTGAAGTTGTTAAACATTCGTATAATTTTGCAGATTCAAGCAAAGCTATTATGCTGAGATTTTCAAAGCTGATTGAGTAATGATGATCACTTTGATTACCATTAACAGCGCTTAAACATAAGGCTTTTAAACCTAAATCCGCGCACCTAACTGCACAAGCATGACCTGCGGAACCGGAGCCTATTATGATGACATCATATTTACTTAGAAGATTTGGCATGTTAGATATTTAGTAGCAAATGCGCTGGTGATTCTAGGCATTCCTTGATTGTCACCAAGAATTGTACAGCGTCACGCCCATCAACAAGACGATGATCATAAGATAAAGCAAGGTACATGATTGGTCGAACAACTACTTGGGAGTTTTCCACAACTGGACGTTCTTTTATAGCATGCATGCCTAATATGGCGCATTGCGGCGGGTTAAGAATAGGTGTAGACAGCATAGAACCAAAAACTCCGCCATTGGTTATTGTGAAAGTTCCACCTTGTAAGTCATCAAAACTTAAACTTCCAGTTTTGGCCTTTTCTCCATAATCTAAAATCCCTTTTTCAATTCCAGCAAAATCGAGTTGATCTGCATCTCTTAAGACAGGGACAATTAACCCCCTAGGGGTGCTAATAGCGATGCCAATATCATAATAGCCATGATAAATAATATCGTTATTGTCAATAGATGCATTTATACCGGGAAACCTCTTTAAGGCTTCGATCGATGCTTTAACAAAAAACGACATAAAACCTAGTTTTACATTATGTTTTTGCTCAAATCGGGTTTTATATTGATTTCTTAATTCAAGAATATTTTGCATGTTAACCTCGTTAAATGTAGTTAACATGGCAGCGTTTTGTTGGGCTTGAAGCAACCTCTCAGCGATTTTTGCGCGTAAGCGAGTCATGGCAACTCGTTGTTCCGGCCGATGTCCAAGCGATGTTTTATTAAGGGTTTCGGGGATAGTTATCGGCTCAGGTTTTGCTTCTGTGGGTGATGTTACTGGTATACCAGGGGTTTCGCTACTGCTTTGTTTCTCAATGTGTTCTAAAACATCAGTTTTTGTTAGTCGACCACCTTTACCGCTACCTTTAATCTCAATGGGGTCAATCGAATTTTCATGAATTAGACGTCTAACTGATGGGCTTAAAGGTATTTCGCTCCTCTTTTCTTCTAAAGAGATTTCTAAGAGTTTTGGCATTGGAGTATCTTGGTTTGTTTCTGGTCGTATTATCGCCAGAACTTCACCCGCTACAACTATATCCCCATTTTTTTTCAATACCTCATTTAGAATTCCTGATTCCGATGCGGGTACTTCCAGCACAACCTTGTCTGTTTCAAGATCAACTAGATTTTCATTTTTGAGTACAAGCTCACCAAGTTGCTTGTGCCAGTTAACAACAGTTGCATCTGCTACTGATTCAGGTAAGTTTGGTACGAGAATATTGGTATTCATTGTTATTTTCCTTGGGGCTTAGCATGTAGCGCTGTTTGCACCACGGCTTTTTGCTGCTCGATATGAACTTGAAAATTACCAACTGCAGGAGATGCTGAAGCTTCGCGGCCAGCATAACTCAGCTTGATATTTTCGGAAAGATTATCAATTAGATGATGTTTGCTTTGGTACCAAGCGCCCTGGTTCAGAGGCTCTTCTTGGCACCATACGCACTCTTTAAGGTTAGGGTACTTGTTAATTTCTGCTCTGAATTGGTCGGTCGGAAACGGATAAAGTTGCTCGATACGAACAATAGCGACGTTATTTAAGTCTTCAGATCGGCGTGTTTCCAGTAAGTCGAAATAAACTTTGCCTGCGCACAATACTAGTCGATTAATTTTTTTGGAATTAACCGGATTCTTGTTCGCCAATAATCGGATGAAATTCACCTTCAGTCAAATCTTCTAACGATGAAACGGCTAATTTGTGGCGCAATAGGCTTTTTGGGCTCATTACAATGAGCGGCTTTCTATGCTTTCGAACCAGTTGACGTCTTAAAAGATGGAAAATCTGAGCGGGAGTGGTTGGATAACAAACTTGTATATTTTGTTCGGCGCATAGTTGTAAATATCGTTCAAACCTAGCTGATGAGTGCTCAGGACCTTGCCCTTCATAGCCGTGCGGTAATAACATTACCAAGCCGCACAATCTCCCCCATTTGCTCTCACCTGAACTTATGAATTGGTCGATTACAACCTGCGCTCCGTTGGCAAAATCACCGAATTGAGCTTCCCAGATCACAAGGGTATTAGGCATTGTAGTGCTATATCCATATTCAAAGCCTAAGACTCCAGCTTCGGAGAGCAGCGAATCGTATATTTGCGCATTACCTTGCTCCTTATCCAAATGTTGTAAAGGAGTATAAGATTCGTTTTTTTGTTGGTTGTGAAGTATCGCGTGCCTATGTACGAATGTACCTCTGCCAACATCCTGTCCGGTTATGCGGATGTTAAATTTTTCCATGAGCAAAGTGGCGTAAGCCATATTTTCGGCAAAGCCCCAGTCTAATAACATGCTCCCCGCTGCCATTTTTCGGCGATTTTCCATAACTTTGGCTACTCTCGGATGGAGTTCGAAGCCAGTAGGAATGCGCAACATTTGTTCATTACAGAATCGTATATGGTCAAGGGATACGGAGGTACGGCAAGGGTCGTCCCATTTTTGACCATGAAATTGGTTCCATTGTGCGCTGTAAGAATAAATGCCGCTATCTAAAACAGGCCTTGAGACAATACCACCAGTTTCCAGTTGTTGTTGGTAGTCCTTTTCAAGAAAAGCTGATTCTTGCTCACTTAAAATGTTCTCGGATATTAATTTTTCGGAATACAATTTTCTTGTGGACTTGAGATTACGGATTTTTTTATACATGATGGGCTGCGTCGCTGCAGGTTCATCTGCTTCGTTATGGCCTAATCGGCGATAACAGATAAGATCAATTACAACGTCGCGATTAAAAGTCATCCTAAAGTCTAGCGCCAGTTTTGCCACAAAAGTCACAGCTTCTGGATCATCGCCATTTACATGAAATACTGGAGCTTCAATCATGGTTGCTACATCCGTGCAATACAATGTCGATCGAGCATCACGCCGATCGCTGGTGGTGAATCCAATTTGATTGTTGATAACGATGTGAATTGTCCCGCCTGTGCTGAAAGCGCGTGTTTGTGACATGTTTAACGTTTCCATGACTATGCCCTGCCCAGAAAAAGCGGCATCGCCATGAATGAGCACTGGAATTACTGTGTTTTTTCCATTTTCTCCGGCTCGATCTTGTCTGGCCCTGACCGAGCCTTCTACCACTGGGTTTATGATTTCCAAATGGGATGGGTTAAAAGCGAGCGTCAGGTGAACCGGTCCGCCGGGCGAGTCTACATCGGATGAAAAGCCCATGTGGTACTTCACATCGCCCGAGCTCATGCCAGGAGAAAGTTTTGAAGTACCGGCAAATTCGTCAAATAAGTTGGCCGGACTTTTTCCTAAAATATTGATAAGGACGTTCAGTCGACCACGGTGCGCCATACCAATAACAACTTCTCTAACACCTTTGCTGCCTGAATTTTGAATGATTTCATCAAGAATAGGGATTAATGACTCAGCCCCTTCCAGTGAAAATCGTTTTTGCCCAACAAACTTGTTTTGCAAGTAATGTTCAATACCCTCGGCGGCCGTGAGTAATTTTAATAGCCAGCGTTTTTTTTCAGTATCTAACGTTAAATGACTATTGTAGCTTTCGATTCGATTGATTAGCCACCTTCGCGTTTGCGTATCGACAACATGCATGAACTCGGAACCAATGCTGCCGCAATAAATTTCTTTTAATCGGACAATGATTTCTCGTAATGGCAGCCGATCTGATCCATGCAACGCGCCTGTATCGAAGAGGGTATTCATATCCAGTTCGGATAAGCCGTAATAGGCTGGATCCATATCAGTCGGTGAGGGCAAGTCCAGGCTTAACGGATTATTTTTGGCGATTTGATGCCCGCGTACCCGGTAGTGGTTGATTAATCTGGCGACTGCGGATTGTTTTTGGACGCTTTCTTCGGTAAATCCCTGTATTTGAGCATAGCGTGTCTGGGGCTTTATAGCCAATTGGCCAAAACGCTCGACAATGGGGCCATGAGGAATTTCGTAATCAAAGCCATTATGGATTTCAATAAATTGCTTACGCCAGCTAGGATCAATTGATTCCGGATCCTCTAAAAACTGTTCATAAAGATTTTCTACATAAGTAGCGTTGCTACCATAAAAAGAGGAAGATTCCTGAAATAACTCATTTAGTGTTTTCATTGCACGCAATATAAGGCTTAACTGTCGAGGTTTCCTCTTAAAGAAGGACAAAAAAATGAAAAGTTCATTTTTTTAATTATTAGGGCTTTCCTTTAAAGAATATTAGCAGAATCTTCGATAATTCATGATCTATTATTGGCAGCTTTTAACTAAATGTTTAGCTTGGCCTTAATTTTCGTAAACACCTTGGCTAATATATTTAATAAATAATATTTTATTAAATATATTAGCAAGCTACATCAGATTATTCTGAATAAATATGTGCTATAGTTCAAAATAAAATAATATTTATTCTAATAAATTTCACGCGAGTAGATGGATTTATGTCAGAAAAGAAAAGCATGGTTATAAAAGTTAAATATCCAACTTCTGGTAAAGCATCCGAAAAAATTGGATTACCTTCGAACACCATTACAGAATGGAATTACCAGCGTATAGGTTTCGTTATGGCGGGGCTCATTGCAACTGTTTTACTGGTTAAGTTTTTTACCGGCGGTAATGATATTTCGAACTCGAGTACGGCTAATCAGCCAATTAGTTCAGCTCAGATAAATGAAGAACCTGAGTCACAAACTAGTGCTGCGGTTGTCAAAAATACCGCTCAACCGGATGTTGAGTCAATCAAGGTTATTGAAAATAAAAAAGATAACACGGCAACTATAAGAAGAGCCCAATTGACTACTAAAATTGACAGAAACGAACCTGCCGGTCAAGTTGAGTTACCTCTTAAGATTGGCAAATCGGAAAAATTAGGCTTATATTATTTTGCTGAACTAAAAGGCATGAAAGGAAAAGTTGTATTTCACGAGTGGTTATTAAATGATAATTTAGTATCCCGCAAAAAAGTAAATATATCGGCCGATCCATGGCGTACTTCAAGTAAACAGGTTATATCATATACAACGAATAATGACTGGAAGGTAAGATTGGTTGATGATGCTGGTAATAACTTAACCGAAAAAACGTTTAATTTGGAACTCAAATAATATTTGCTGTGATATTCAATTCGCGTAAATAATATTCTATTTATATTTAATTATTTTTTGGAAAAAAATTAATAATGACAGATTATCAACAGCTTTCTGAAACTGAGTTGCTTACGCTTATCGAAAAGGCAGAAACTGCACTCAAGAATAAACAAGCCAATAAACGTAAAGAAGTGATTTCTAAAATTAAAGAACTCGCGGCATCTATTGATGTGACGGTTGAGATACACGAACAAGCTGGGAAAAGCATCAAGTCAACAATCAGAATAGCGGCCAAATATCGGCATCCCAAGGAATCCGATAAAACGTGGACAGGCCGCGGAATTATGCCTCGTTGGTTAAAAGCATTAATCGATCAAGGCCACGATCTTTCTGAGTTTAAAATTTAGAATTTTTGAAGGTTAACAAATAAAAAACTCTTGGATTTAACGTTAACCTTTACCTTGTTTCTCGTTGTAAAAAATGATGAGTTGACGCTCCTATGTCAAGTAACGAATGCGGCATCTTTCAGGTCTGCCAGAATAAGCGGATAAAGTTCACGAACAATGTATCGCTTCAAGCATCGCTGAATCTCTTTAGTTGATTTACCCTCAGCCGTTCGGCGAGCGACATAAGCACGGGTACGTGGGTCACTGCGCATCCTGACCAAAGTGATCGTCCATAAAGCATTATTGGCTGATCGGTCGCCGCTACGATTAAGGTGGTGGCGTACCGTTTTCCCAGACGATGCGGGTAGTGGATTAGCTCCACATAATGCAGCGAGCGCAGCTTCACTGTGCAAGCGCTCAGGATTATCGCCAGCAACAGCAATAAGCGTAGCGGCTGTTTGTGGGCCAACACCAAATTGGCTGCCTGCCGTGTTAAGCTTTCCAAGGTTTTATCAAGTTCGCATAGTTCCGATGTCAAATACAACCATCGGTTAGCCAGTAGCCGAAGAGCTATCGCCAATGATTGAAGAGCGACGGTATCCCCTAAGGTTTCCAGTTGTGCGCAACCCTTGACGCATTGGTCAGGTTTGGATTTCCAGAGTTTGTTTCGTATAGTGTCTGGAGCACTGATCAGTAGTGCCCGTAATTGGTTAATTGCCTGTGTCCGCGCTTTTACTGCACTCCGCCTGGCGACTGACAACGTCCGCATCGCCTCGGCAGACCCATTCTGGGACTTGGGAATTGCCAGCGCTTTCCCAGAAAGGACTGTACGGGCGGCGCTTTCTGCATCAGTGGGATCTGACTTTCCCTGACAGCGGCGTTGGGAGCGGTCTGGGCGGTTGATTTCAAAAACTTCAATACCATGCCCATGAAAAAGCTGGAAAAGCCCAGCACCATAGGTGCCTGTCCCCTCGACCCCGGCACGCAGCAAATTGCCGAAGGACTGCGCCCAGTGCAGCAATTCAATATACCCAGTTGGATTAGCCTGAACCGATAATGCGCCCAGCCATTTGCCTCGATAATCAATAACCACGCCGACATGGCTATCTAAATGTGTATCAACGCCAAGAATAACTTCATGTTGTAAATGATTGTCGGCCATTGCAATTCCTCTTGAAAGTCTTGATAGGCAGCACCTGTTCCATCAGCCAGGACAAGACACTCACGTTGCAGCACAAAGCTCCTATTAGGTCATAAGCGGTGGACCCGGTGATGATCGGGGAACGCCGGTAACCAATCGACAGGTCAACTCAAAGGTAACTACACCAATCCCAGCACGGGTCAGGTTGGGCCAGACGTTCATTGCCATTCTAAACTGAGTGTCTCAACAATTAACCGCTTGAATTGCAGTCTGCTTAGCTTTGGTCAGTCAATAAATCGTTTTACCAAGTTACCGTACTCTTCGATTCTTCTATCGCGCAAAAATGGCCAAATTTGTCTAATTTTTTCGGAATGATTTTTATCTATGGTTGCGGTTAACAATTTAGCTTCACTGTCATTCGCACTTATTAATATCTCACCTTGCTGGCCAGCGATAAAGCTGTTTCCCCAAAAATTGATGCCGCTTGCAGAATCGGGTGATTTTTCAAAACCAACGCGGTTACACGAGACAACCGGGATTCCGTTGGCTATAGCGTGAGAGCGTTGAATCGTAATCCACGCGTTTAGCTGGCGTTGTTGTTCTGCCTCTGTATCTTCAGGATCCCATCCAATTGCAGTTGGGTAGATAAGAATTTCAGCGCCAGCCAGCGCCATCAATCTGGCTGCCTCCGGATACCATTGATCCCAGCAAATAAGTACGCCGAGTTTGCCTATTGAAGTTGTTATCGGCTTAAACCCGATATCGCCGGGTGTGAAATAATATTTTTCGTAAAATCCGGGGTCATCGGGGATGTGCATTTTTCTGTAAATGCCTGCACAGCTGCCGTCTTTATCAAATACTACAGCCGTATTATGGTATAGCCCGGGGGCACGTTTCTCGAATATTGTGGAAACGATGACAATATTCAGTTTTTTCGAAAGATTTGAAAGTATTTCCGTCGTGGGTCCGGGAATAGGTTGAGCTAACTCAAAAAGCCCGTAATCTTCGTTCTGACAGAAATAATGGTCAAGGTGTAGCTCAGGAAGGACAACTAAATCTGCATGATTTTTGGCAGCTTTGTGAATCTCTTCGATTGAGATGGCAAAGTTGGTTTCCCGGCCTTGATTGCAGGCTTGTTGAATTCCACAGACAGTGAGCGATGCTTTCATGATGGCAAAACAGTTTAAAATAAACGGAGTTTAGAGCAAGAATTTGTGTCAGATTAAGTTGAGACCAATACACATAAAACAAGCAACTTTAAAGGCTCTATTTCAAGATAGATCAATGCCCCTTGTTTCGCTTGAATCATCAAGCGGCAAAGGTGCGGTTAAGAACGGAATATCTTCTTGTTTGGTTTTCTTTACTTCCTGAAGAAGTTCGCCGCGGTGTTTTTCCAGAATCAGCAGCTCGATGTCGCGCCGAATATAGTCGTCCAGTTGTTGAGTAGCGGCGTAACGTTTTTCATGTTCTTGGATTTGCATTTCCAGTTCCATGTCTTTAAGCCGCGCTTCATGCAGCATTTTCTCGTGTAACAAACGTTCCTGGAGTTTATGTTCCTCATTTTGTTTGATATCGAGAACCGCCAGTTGTGCTTCGTTTTCCAGTTGTTTTAAACGTTTTTCCTGTTCAATTTTTTCAAGCTTCAGCTTTTCATGGGTCAGATTCCAGGCTTCCTGGCTTTTTTCAAAGTTTTCGATTTCGGCGGCCAACTGGATTGCTTTAAGTTTTTGTTGATGTTCAAGCCGCTCTTTCAATAATTGTTCTTCAATTTCCAGCTGTTTTTGCTGCGTTATGCGCTTAGATTCTGCAGCTGCTTCTTGCTCCATGCGTTTTAAATTGTGCTCATGATAAACCTGTTCCTGATGGATGCGTTGTTCTATGTTGAGCTGCTCGGCAACTTGTTTTTCCTGTTCTTCAAGTTGCTGCTTACGGTTAAGTGCGAATTGCTCTTGCTCAATTCGTCGCAATTCTTGTTCGTTACTGTATTGCTCAATCAACCGTTTTTGCCGATCTAAATTTTGTTGCTCCAGAGTTGATTCCTGTCTCAGTCGCTCTTTGTTTTGAAGCTCTTTGGCCTCAAAATTTTTCTTGAGTACTTTCAGGTAAATATTTTCCTGCTTAAAACTGGCATTGAGTTGAGAATCATCATTGATATCAGAAAAACTGGCGATTAGTTCGCATAAGGCCCGGCATTGAATGCTCTGAAAAGTAAGAGTCTCATTAAGTTGGTTCTCAATTTTTCTCTCGACCAGTGCCAAGCCGCTATCTATCCATTCACCATTGGTTAGTTTTCTTAATTCTTGATCAATAACGTCTTTTACAAGGCTGTGGCAACTGGATTTGATGTGCTGGTTAATTTCAGGCATGCTGGTCAGATTTGACTGGGCATATTTAACGCTTGCCTGGAAACGTATCGTTATCAGCGCATCGATAACACAAAAATTACCATGCAATTTAATCTGGCTGTTAATATGCCATTCGTCTACCGGCAACGGATAGGCTTTTTGGTAGAATCGGGGTTGAAAGGCGGCAGGTCGCTGAAAAACTTTTTGAAAAGGCCCTAGCTGGCTTATGACAATTTGCCTGCCAGCCTCAAATCCTGGATCCCAGGAAATAAGTCCAGCGCTTGCGCTGGCATTGATTTCAGATAACCATTGGTCTAGTGGCGATATTATCTCAGTATTCATCTGTTAACTGCTGGTTGGGCGACTCGAAGCCGCCTTGGCCTTGATTTGCTGTAACTTATCACCCATTTTTTCAGCAATCAAGGGGTAAAGGTTTGGTGCGAACTCTACCCGGCGCTCATCCACTTTACGTAAAAAGCCGCGGCTAAGCAATAAGCCGACCGCAAACATGCGCGGCCAATCCACATAATGACGGGCGCGTTCAATATCGCTTTTTTCGATAATGATTTCGACGGCATCATTCTCGTTGATGCGAAATTCGGTAAATTGTTTGAGGCATTCAAAGACTAACTCTTCTTCCTGCTCCGTCAATGGCCCGGGCGCGGCAAATTCGAGGCGGTACGATAACAAGACAGTGAAAAAATCCACCATGCCTGCAATGATGAGGGGAAATAAGGTAAATTGAGGTAAATTGTTAACCGTAGGTTTTACCGGCTCAATGAACTGCGAATATGTCATTAATGCGGGGGTGGCCGGCAGGTCGCTGCGATATTTGGCGGTTAACTGGTTAAAGCCTAATTGCACTTTTTGTAGGCCTTGAGCAATTTCAACGTAAGCTTTTTCAGAATTGAGTGGATCACGATCCAGGTTGTTTAGCGCTATTTTAAGCGCAGCAATATTTTGGTCGACTTGCGTAAATTGTTGCTCTAGATGGCTTAGTCGACTTTTATCTTCTTGATAGGTCTTATTGATGTGCTTCCAGACTGGACCTTCACCGATTTTATTGCGATGTTGGACGGGAATATCCGGATGCGTGCCGAAATAAGCCAAACTCATTTCTTTTTCAACTTTTTCCAGCGCCTTTTTTTGGTCCGATAAGACGGTACTTTTAACGTTAACCAGCTTTTGCAAATAGGTGTCTATTTGTTTGCCGACCTCGTTGATACGGTCAATGCGGATACTGTCATGCTCGGAAATTTCATAAAATTTGAAATAAGAAAACGACATGGAGGCGGTAAAAGCGATCACCAATGAAGCAACCACACTGAAATACCTTAACCGGTTAGCTTTATAATGAATGCCCGCCAACTCGAACGAGCAGATCACGATAATCGATTGGATGGCAATCGTGATAACCAGCGCAATCCACGGGGTGATGAAATAAGACATCCCATAAAACGTGGTAAATCCGGACGCTAAACTGAGTAGCAAGACAATAGGTATTGACCATATTCTCAGAAAACTGACGAAAAGAGTCTGGATGATGTTGATCAAGCGGCCAATGCCGCCGCTTTTTAGCTTGGTTAACAGTCGATTTTCCATCGCGTTTTTATAGTAGTTATAGAAGCGATCCGATAAATCAGGTGCTTATTCCGATTTTCTGTTTTGCTAGTTTACCTTAACCGGAAGTTTAGGCGATACGTAAAGTAAATGCAAACAGCTTAATAATTACTGTAAAAACATTAATTATTTTATTGTTTTTAATCACTAAAAAGCTAAATTAATAATTGCGGAATAGCTGGCTAGGATGGGTCATATCTCACATCAGAGGGAAGTAATCGCATCTAATTATTAGCGATGGAGATAAGTGCATTTTTATCAAATAATCAATGAGGACGATATTTTTTGGGGCTCAATGCTCGTGTCGACCAAAATAACCGTTACTCGGGCGATTTCCCCGGTAAGGTAGTAAAGCCCCAGGGTTGTATCTGCCTTGGGGAGAGCTAGAGTTAACCAATGGGCGACCATAGCCGCCGTTTCTGCCCTGCCAGTTGCCCCGACCTGAGTGGTGGTCATGATGGTCGTGGTCGCCATCATGATCGCGATCTTGCCAGTTTCTGTGCTCGTTATGAGAAGGGCGGGGTCCATAACCGTAACCCGGCATGGGTCTTGGTGGCTGCGGTCGGTTGTAGTAATTGTTTTGATAATAGTAGCTGTTGCTTTGATTACGGTAATTTGGGTTGTTTGGATGCCTATTGCGACCATAACCATAGGCTGGAGGCCTTGGCTGGTTATACGGGTGGCGATGCGTGGGGTAATTATTGCCATAATTGCCGTAACCGGGGTAATAGCCACCGTTGCCATAAGATCGGTTGTAGCCGTGATGATGAACGCAGGCCGACAGTAACATGGCTGCTAAAAATAAACCGATTAATTTAAGCATTTTATTCATGACCTTCTCCAAAAGATGAATGATTCGGGTAAATCATATCGTCCTTAGCCTGAATGCAATCTGAATCGTTCAATTTAAAAATATCGGGAATTCAGTAAAAAGTGCACGACAATGCTGGCAGCGTAGCCGGCAGCAATGGCGGGCATCCATTTTAAGTGGCTGGTAAAGGTATAAACGCCTTTTGCTTGTCCCATCAGACCTACGCCGGCAGCCGAGCCAACCGCCAACATGCTGCCGCCAACGCCTGCGGTTAACGTAACGAGCAGCCATTGTCCTTGGGAAATATCCGGCGCCATGGTTAACACCGCCAGCATAATCGTACCGTTATCTACGAAAGCAGAGACGATACCAACCAAAATATTAGCAATGGTTGGGTCGATTGCGTCATATAGATAGTGGGATGTTAAAGTTAAGTAACCGATAAAACTTAAGCCGGCGACCGACATCATCACGCCGTAGAAAAATAACAAAGTATCCCATTCCAGATTGGCAACCTTGTGAAAGACATCAAAAGGCTGGTCGATATTCTGGTAATTTTTTTTGTTCATAACCTTCATCGGGCCGAAATAATCAACATAACCGGGTTTATGTTCTTTCGGGTTAACAAACTCAATGTTTTCATCTTCAGTTGTTGTTGGGGTTTTTTCCATATAAAAGCTGAAAAAACTCAAATAAGTTAACCCCATCATCATGCCGGCGGCGGGCGGGAGATGAAGGAAGTTTTCGAAACAGGTCGCGGTAATAATGGTAAACGCAAACAACGTAATAATTATCCAGCCGCCGCGTTTCATATCCTGGGCCTCTTCAACGGCTGCCGGTTTTTCTTTGGGAAGCCATAAAAACATGATGGCGGCAGGGACTATAAAGTTAACTAAGGCGGGAACCAGCAACGAAAAGAAATCAGCAAACGGTACTACGCCTTTTTGCCATACCAACAGGGTGGTGATATCGCCGAACGGGCTAAAAGAGCCGCCGGCGTTAACCGCTACAACCACATTGATGCAGGATAAAGTGACAAAGCGGTGGTTATCCTTTCCCATCGCAATAATCACCGAACCCATCAACATGGCTGTGGTTAAGTTGTTGCAAACGGATGAGATGAAAAAAGACAAAAAACCGGTAATCCAGAAAAGTTGGCGGTAGCTGAAGTTTTTACTTAACAGCCAGACTCTTAACCTTTCGAAAACGCCCCGGTCTTCCATTGCGTTCAGGTAAGTCATCGACACCATAATGAAGAGGAATAATTCGGCATACGTTTCCAGGCTGATCCGGAAAGCCAGCGCGGCATGTTCGCTCATGCCGTCATTGACATACACTCCGGCAATAATTACCCAAATCAAGCTGGCTGCGAAAACCATCGGTTTTGATTTGCGCAAGTTAGTGACCTCCTCAGTCATGGCAAGCAGGTAGGCAACCAAAAAAATAGCGAGTGATGCGTAGCCGACCCAGTGTAGCGTTAAATCTAGAGGTGGCTCGGCGCTTGATGCTGTCGTAGGTTCTTCTGCCGAGAAAGCGAGTGCGGGCACTGATAAGGCTAGTGCAGTTAAACTTTTGAAAAGCCACAGACAAGAGTTTTTAACGTTTAACATAAGTTTTGAGGAAATCGTTGTTTCAATTTGATGTTAACTTGAGCCAACAGTTTATCGGTTAACACTGATAATCAAAAAAGCTTGCTGAATCACGAGGGGTTTTAAGCTTTGTCTGGTATCTTACCAATCTGTCGCTCTTTATCCAATAAATCATAAAATTTTTGCCAGTCAAACGATTCACCAGGATCGGTTTTTCGACCTGGGGCTATGTCGCTGTGGCCAGTGATGCGTGGCTTAGATAATCCTGGGTAATGCGTAATCAATGCATTCACTGATTCGGTTAACTTGGCATACTGGGCATCGGTGTAGGGCATGTATTCTGTGCCTTCAAGCTCAATGCCGATGGAAAAGTCGTTACAACGTTCCCGCCCTTCGAAATTGGATGCGCCTGCATGCCAGGCGCGTTTGTCGAACGCTACAAACTGGGTAATTTCACCGTCGCGTTTGATTAATAAATGCGATGAAACTTTGAGTTGATGAATCTCCTTGAAATAGGGGTGTTCGTCGGAATTCAGGGTGTTACAAAACAATTGGCCAATGCAGGGCGTGCCGAATTCACCGGGCGGTAAGCTGATACAATGGATGACCAGCAAACCAATGTCGTCAGGATTGGGTCGCTCATCGAAATTGGGCGATTCAATTCGGTTGGCTGAGGTTAACCAATGATTTTGTATCTGCATAATGTGACTTGAAAGTGATTCAGGCTGTCATTTTACTTGAATATCTAAAGAATAACTTTTTTAGGGAGTGTTAACGCGTTGTTTGAAGTATAGAACTCAGTTGTTACTCGGTTTTTTCAGCCTGCGTTCTGTGATAGCATAAATTGATTAAAGACATTATTTGACAACATTGTGAAGACTATAAACGTTAACGAAAGGATAATTTTTGCCCTAGATGTGCCGAGTGCCGGGGAAGCAAAGCAATGGGTAAAGAAACTGGATAGCAATATCAAGTTTTTTAAAGTCGGGCTGGAACTGTTCCTGGCGGGTTCTTGGGATATTGTCGATTTTATAATCGACCGCGGCAATCAAGTTATGCTTGACCTGAAGTTTTTCGATATTCCTGAAACTGTGCATTTAGCGGTTCAACAGGTTAAGCATCGCGGGGTTTCGTTAACCACAATTCATGGGAATGACGCCATCATCAAAGCGGCTTTGAAAGACAGGGGGGATCTGAAAGTGCTGGCGGTGACGGTACTCACCAGTTTCGACGAGTCCGATATGCGGCAGATGGGCTTGAGTGGCACGGTTGAGGACATGGTGTTGATTCGAGCGAAAAAAGCCATTTCACTGGGCTGTGATGGCGTGGTTTGTTCGGCGCGTGAAGCCTCGCCATTGCGTAATGAGCTTGGCGATAAATTTCACATGGTGACCCCTGGAATTCGTCCAGAATCAGCAGTCGCCGGACAGGACGATCAAAAAAGAATTGCGACCGCGCGGCAAGCGATGCTGGACGGCGCAGATCATGTCGTTATCGGCAGGCCAATACGCACCGCCGCCGATCCTATCAGTACGATAAGGCTGCTTCAGGATGAGATTGAACAAGGTCTGGAAGGACGTAAACTAACCTAAGAAATGACGTAAAATTTCGTAGTTTCTTTCGATTAAACAGTGAGTTTTCGAGGAAATTAACCTTAACCTCAGCTATAATAAATTTATGGTTTGAGTTCATTCCTTTGAGGGGTGATGACGCTATGTTCTTAATGTTCTCAACTTGATACTTGCGGGAAATTTTGTGGCAAATTCATTCTTTAAACTTGGTTTCAAGTTAACCTTAATTATAATTTTAACGGGTTGCGCAAGCGATGAGCCGATCAAGGATTACTCTACATATCCAAGTACGAATCAGAAATTAGTTAAGCCGAATACTCCTTCGCAAGCCAACCCAAGCTTTGATTCCCAAGGTGATTATAACACATACCGTCAGCCCTCAAGTTATTCCTACGGCTCGTATGCCAATTCCACGGCGGTGCAAAACTTCATTCGCTATATGGTGAATGAACATGCTTTTTCCGAAAGCTATCTGAGAGGGCTGTTTGCCCAAGCAAACCGTCTGGATTCGGTTATTCGTCTGGAAGGTCCGTCTTCCAGTAATTCAGGCCCTGCCCGACCGGGTAGTTGGACGCGTTACCGGAATAAATTTCTGACCGACCAGCATATAAGCAACGGAGTGGAGTTCTGGCGCGAAAATGCTGGGGCAATCAGTAAAGCCAGTGCCGCTTATGGTGTCGATCCCGAATATATTGTCGGTATCATCGGCGTGGAAACTTATTTTGGTAAAAATATTGGTAAGACATGCGTATTCGATGCGTTAACCACTTTGTCGTTCGATACTTATCGCCGTTCTAAATATTTTCAATCCGAGTTAGAGAATTTTCTGTTGATGACCAGGGAAGAGCGGGTTAACCCAAAAGAACCGGTGGGTTCCTGGGCTGGCGCAATGGGATTGGGGCAGTTCATGCCAAGCAGTTTCCGGAAGCTCGCAGTGGATTTTGATCACAATGGCCGTCGTGACTTATGGCATCCTTACGATGCAATCGGCAGTGTCGCGCATTATTTTTCCCGCAATGGTTGGGAATATAAAAATCCTGTGGCTGAACCAGCCTATGATTCATACGAGCCGTCGGTTATCGAGTTAAGCACCTACGATGGTAACGAATACTGGCGCGTACATCATAATTTTAAAGTCATCAAACGGTATAACAACAGCAATAAATACGCGATGGCGGTGCATCAATTGGCGCAAGCCATCAAACAGCGTTACCAATATTCTCAGTTAGGCCAAAACTAAAAGTTATGTTTTTGCGCACTCAGGGTTTATCATCCTGAGAGGTTTTTCTTTGTTTTTTCTCTAGGAAGTTTTGTGGCTGAAAAATTCACTCCCTTAAAAGATCAATATACTCCGATTAAAGTTCTGTTTACCGGTTATCTAATCGCGGTCAGTATCGGTTACATGTTTGCCTTAATTCAGATCCTGTTAACCCATGGCATGGCAGATGGCAAGTTTGGCTTGTCAGTAGACGATATTGTTTACAGCTATTACGGCAACCGTTCCGGTACTGTGCTAGAGCAGAAACTGGAAGGTTCAATGAAGGACAAGGCTGAGGAGCAGGAGCGTTTCAATATCATCCAATGGGTGCGCGATGGTGCAGATGAAGACGCGTACAAAGAAAACGGGATTGAAAAAATCATCCAGGAACGTTGCGTAATGTGCCATAACAAAGAAGCTTCCGGGATTCCAAACTTTAGCGATTTTGCCCAGCTCAAAAAGTTAACCGAGCAAGATCAAGGATCATCCATCGGTACACTAACCCGTGGTTCACATATCCACATGTTTGGTATCAGCTTTATTTTTATGTTTGTCGGTATTATTTTCAGTTTTGCCGAAACCACCAACATCAAGTTCAAATGTATAGCGGTTGGCATGCCTTATGTGTTTTTGGTTGCCGATATCCTTTCCTGGTGGTTAACCAAATTTTTTCCGCCATTTGCCTGGCTGGTCATTTTGGCGGGTATGGGGATGGGTGTGTCGTTCGCATTCATGTGGGTCACGTCGATCATGGAGATGTGGTTATTCAAGCCAGTCTATGTCGATGGTTTATGGCCGACATACCTCCGCATCAGAAGCGACATCGCGGCAGGTAAGTATGAAGGTAAGTTAAAAAATGTGTTGAATGCCGTATTTGCTGTATTTGGCTTTATCAAGCCTGCTTTATCGCAGATTAACAATGTGATCTTAACCTACGTGCTCCCTGCGGTTAAGAAAGCACTTAAAATGAATGCCGATAAATAATCAGCAGTGACTGATTTTATGTTAACCCAGCCTGATATTGACGTGAGCGGCTATCTGGCTGAGGATGTCGGTACAGGCGATTTGACCGCAGCGATTATTTCCGAAAAGTTGCAGGCGGAGGCGACGGTGATTACCCGCGAGCCGATGGTATTATGCGGAAAACCTTGGTTTGATGCGGTTTTTAAAAAACTTAACCGGGATATACGTATCGATTGGCTGGTTGTGGAAGGCGCGACAGTTAATTCCGGAGCGATATTATGCAAGTTAACCGGCCAAGCCAGGGCATTGTTAACCGGTGAACGGACAGCATTAAATGTGCTCCAGACGTTATCTGCGACTGCCACCCTATCCAGGGAATATTCGGAAGCCATTGCTGGAACTGGCTGCAAAATTCTGGATACCCGAAAAACAATACCCGGCTTGCGGCAAGCCCAGAAATACGCCGTTGCCTGTGGAGGTTGTTATAACCACCGGATGGGTTTGTACGATGGGGTGTTGATCAAGGAGAACCACATCATTGCGGCGGGCTCGATAGCAAATGCAGTAAAAATTGCACGTCAACAAACTGACAAGCCGGTTGAAGTCGAGGTTGAGTCATTGATTGAATTTCAGGAAGCTTCTGCCGCTTTGCCTGATCGCATCATGTTGGATAATTTTAGTTTGGAAGACATGCGCTCGGCAGTTTCATGCAATGTTAACCAGATTGCGCTCGAAGCTTCAGGCAACGTCGACTTAACCACTATCCGTACGATTGCAGAAACCGGCGTGGATTATATTTCCATTGGCGCATTAACCAAGCATGTTAAGGCTGTTGACTTGTCGATGCGAATAACCTTGGTGCAGCATGGCTGAAATTAACTATGATGCCTTCAAAAAAATAACGCATGGCGTTTATGTCATCGGCGCCAGCGATGGAAACGAACAAAATGCATTTACTGCCGCATGGGTCATGCAGGTGTCGTTTGCCCCGCCCATGTTAGCGTTCAGTATCAACCCTGAACATTATTCCTACCGGCTATTGCAAACAGGAAAAGTCTGCACGGTTAATGTTTTAGGGCAGGATCATCTACCCATCGCCGCGCATTTCGGCCGTTCCGGGGTGAAAGAAAAAATGGCGGCTTATCGTTGGCAACAAGGCGCCACATCTGCGCCTGTGTTAAGTGATTGCTTGGTTTATTTTGATTGCAAGCTAAGTCATATGACGGAAGCTGGTGATCATAAAATAGCTGTTTGCGAAGTGATCGCATCGGCTGAACTTAATTCTGGCTGGCCCTTGCTCTACTTTCAAACCGGAGCCATGGATAACAGTAGCGATTTATACAAAAAAGCTGACTAAGTTCTCGCTTAAAGGCTGGTCAGCCTGGATTATCAAACAACTGATGATCAATCAGGTCGCATAGGCAATGGGTAATTAGAACGTGCATTTCGTGAATACGGATTGAGGAACAAGACATTATCCGAATCTCCAGGTCCCTTTCATTTAATAATGCAGAAATTTTCTCGCTTTTCTCGCCCGTTAAAGCGATGATCGACATATTTTTGCTGTGAGCGACATCAATCGCTTTTCCTATGCTAGCGGAATGATGGCAATCAATATACGTGACTAAAACATCACTGGCTTGGGCAAGGGCACGAATTTGTTTGGAAAATACCTCTTCATAGCGATAATCATTGGCAATCCCAGTAATTGTGGCATTGTCGCCGGTTAACGCAATCGCAGGTAAAGACGGACGGTCGCGTTCAAATTGATTTAGTAACGCGGACGACAGCAGTTGCGCGCAGGTGGCGGAACGTCCATTGCCGCAAGTGAACACCTTGCCATCTTCGAGCAGCGAAGCAACGATGCGCTGGGAGGCTATTTCAATCAGTTCGCAAAGTTCACTTAAAGAATCTTGCTTGATTTGAATGCTATCTGTGAAATGACCAATAATCCGATTTTGTAGGCTCATAAATATTATTAAAAAGCGTTTTTAATCCAGTTAACCGAATTTGTTGAACCAGAGAAAGCAACCACATCAAAACGAATTGGGCTATCAATTCTCTTTTGCGCAGCAAGATAGTGTTGTGTAGCGGCAATAATGCGCGTTTGCTTTGTGGGCGTTATGCTTTCAAGGGCGCTGCCGTGTGTATCGGATTTACGATAGCGTACTTCGACGATCACTAAGGTGTTCAGCTCGGTCATAACCAAGTCAAGCTCGCCCTGTTTGCAACGGTAGTTGCGACACACAGGCTTTAATCCTTGGGCAATCAAATAGTCTTGCGCTCGATCTTCCGCATTTTTGCCTTTAATTAAATGATGAGCTTTATTTAGTATATCCAGCATGAGAATATTTTAATCGCCACGAATAATGACTTCCATTGGGGCTGGCATGGCCGACGGGCTGGCTGTCGACGCTGGTTGAGTTGCGACGGTCAGTTCGGGGCGCCCCATTACGAACTTTGCGCATACCAGATTGCGTTTAATGCGATTTCCTGAAGTGAGGCTAAGTTTTCCACTGGCGCCCGCATATGGTGTCGTCATTAAAGTCGGCAGCTTGGCGCTCAGCACATAAGCATCAATGCCCATGGCAATCAGGCGTATGTAAGTGGGCGGAAACTTGTTCCAAACATCCCGCAACGCCAGCATGTTAAGATCGCCGTTGTAAGCGCCGTTGAATAGCCAAGGCGCGTCGCAAAAGGTAATTCCGTTGAGTGCGGCATCATTTTTGGGGTCGGTTAAGCCGGTGAAAATATTGGGTAGAGCATAAACTGATATGCCGTGCGTATCGAAAGAACCCAGTGTTGAATTAATTGTTCGACCTTCCTTGGTAGAGGCGGCAAGAAATAAAATGTCGGCGCTTAGGTTATTAGAGGAAGAATTCACTTTCAAAAGATTTTTCAAGCCCGTTGAAAAATCACTCATGCCTGAGCTGTATAGTTGCTTTTCAATTACACCGCCATTTAAAGCATACCAGTTTTCGTTTATGTAAGCGCTGACCCGTTTGCCTAATTCATTGTCAGGAGCGAGTATGATGGCTTTTTTGTGGCCATCAGCCGCTGCTTTTTTGGTGATTTCCTCTGCATCGTCCATCGGGCTCAATGCAAACTGATACAGATTGGCTTTGTTTAAATTAGGTAGATGGTTTAGGGCCAGCACCGGAATAGTTAACAAAGTGTTATTGGCAAGTGCCTTGATATTTTCTTTATTTAAAGGGCCGACAACCAGTTTTGCGCCGGATTTTACTGCATTATCATAGAGCTCGGACGGTTTAGCGTTTTCGGTGTCATAAAAATGCAGTTCGGGTTTGTTATCGTGTCTGTTTTTATAATGGCTATGCGCTGCCATAAACCCTGCTTTAATGGCTTTGGCCGCATCCGCATACGGTCCGTACTCGGGCAGCAGGATGGCGATAGAGTCTGGCATGCCGCCGAGACTCTCGGGTGCTCTTGTTATTGTCGACAGATAAACGTTAGCCGGATGTTTTGGATTGGCGGTTCTCCATCGGGCAAGACTATCGTTAAACTCAGACGCGTTGCGATTTTTTGATGCAAGTATTTTGGATGCGGATACCCACTCCGTCAGTCCAGGTAGCTGAGTTTGTTTGGATTTTAGATTTGCTTCGGGCAAAGAACCCAAGGTTTCCAGGATAACTTCTTGGTTATTTTTACGTTCTGACGGCTTAGTTAAGAATTCATCCAGGGAAATTCTGGCTTGCGCGCTTGCAAATAGATTTCCTGTTAACGAATAAGCAAATGCTTGAGACTGGTAAAATTTAACTTTGTCAGCTTGACTTAATTGGCTGCTCTGAACTAGGGCAAGCTTACTGATAGCTTGTTCTGCCTCGCCGGAACTTAAAAAAATTTGCGCATACAAAAGGTTATATTGAGATAGTTGCGGAATAGTCAGTTGGTTGGGTTTGATGACTTCGGCCTGTTGTCTGGCCACAAAATTCCTGCCATTTTGAATCAAGTTATCGATATCGCGCAAACGGCTATTATTTTGTTCTACTTCCCACGGCGCCGGGGGTTCTTGATACAATTGCTCATTGTCTGGGAGCGTTACGCATCCCGCCGTTAATGAAATTGCTAAAACGATCCAGGCGGTTTGAAAATAGCAGCTCATGGGTTTCACCTAATTGTGGAATGAAATACTCTAAATTGGTCATCTGATGTCACAAAATTCAGGCAAATTATACGTTGTTGCAACACCAATAGGTAATTTAGCAGATATTAGCTTGCGTGCTATCGATACTTTAAAACAAGTTGACCTGATTGCCGCCGAGGATACCCGACATGTTAAGGTTTTACTGCAACATTACGGAATTGCCACAAAAACCGTCTCATTTCATCAGCATAATGAAGAAAAGATGAGCCAAACACTGTTAAGCAAGCTGATTGAAGGTATTTCCATCGCCTTGGTGTCTGATGCTGGCACGCCGCTGTTAAGCGATCCGGGGATGCCCTTGGTCATTGCCGCAAAATCAGCGGGAATCAGTGTCATTCCGATTCCTGGAGCGTGCGCCTTGGTTGCTGCATTATCTGCCGCCGGTTGTCCAACGACTAAATTTTCATTTGAAGGCTTTTTGCCGCGTACTTCTGCTGCTCGCCAAGCCTTGTTTAATGAAAAACTTAATTTTCCCGAAACCTGGATTTTCTATGAATCCAGCCACAGGATTCTGTATACATTAAAAGACATGCTGGCTGTTTTGCCTTCCGATCGTCAAATTGTCGTAGCCAGAGAGTTAACCAAGCTGTATGAAACAATAGTTAAATGCACACTTCAAGAGGCCTTTCAATTGTTATCAGATGACGAAAATATGCGTAAAGGTGAGTTCGTCGTTCTTGTTGAGGGAGCAAAACTGGTTAAGCAGGAAAAATCGTTAACCCAAGAGCAAGAAAAGATATTAATAACGTTAATGAAGCAATGTTCCACTAAAACCGCCGTAGATTTGGCTGTCGAGCTTACCGGAGTTAGGAGGAAATTAATGTATCAGGCGGCTTTGGAGTTAGAAAAACTAAGCAGAGTTCATGTTTTTTAAAATAAAAAAGTTTTCCGCATAATCTATAAATTTTTTGATTTATCCTTTACGCATAGAATTATGCGTTCAAATAGGTTTATTTTGCTTTTTGTCTTTTTTAAAAGGAAAAAGCAGAAAAATCATCCGTTGAATCTTGTATGTGGAGCATTTTGTTAAAAATTTAAATTTATTTATCGCGTAAGATTTATTTTCTGATTAACCTTCACAATCCCACTAGACAAGGCGATTTCAAAACAAAAGTTAATGATAATTAATACTGTTTAATTAAAACTGTAGAAATTGTAATTAGTTAATTACAAATTAATTAAGCTGGTCTTAATATTCGATTGATACTTTTGGTTCCCAGATATCGACTTACGAAGTCGATATCAATTAAAAATCTAGCTAGAATTTTAATTTTTGGAAGATTTTGCAAGTTAATTTTTTCTCTTGCGAAAGCGTGATGAGGTTCACATATACGTTTATGAAAACGTGAACCTGTTCACAAATGTCTTCTTTCTTCTTGACTAATATTGTTCTTTTCAAAACATATAATTAGTACTAACTTTTTGATTTAACGCATATTTCAATAGAATGCAAAAATCACCAGTATCGTCAGCGAGGAAAAATTATGTATTCAAACGATATAATCCCTCCTATCGTTTCTAGGTCGAAGCGATTAACATTAGATGTAACAGACGCGCTAGCGCTGGGGTTGAGTAAGTTTCCCGAGCATTCAAGTTCTGATGTTCCATCGTTGCAAATTCTTGCGCTTGCGTATGCGCAAGCGCAAGAATTTGCAGGAGATCAATGGGCTCCTCAGGAGCTCAGCAAAACATCCAGCAGATCCATTCAGATTATAGAAGTCCAATCTGAGAAACATGCAACCCCTCATCTTATTGGCATTAACAGTTGTGATGGGTTAGCGCCTTCGCAGCATTATGTCAATTTTTCAGTTTCAGAAAACAGTTCAATTGATCCTCCTTCCAAAGCGCGAGAAGTCTTCGTTTTGGATGAGCGTCCAACATAAAAATCTGTTGCGGTTGAGTACCGTTTTAAGGGTTGAGTTTAGCCAGCCCTCATACAGATTTTCATCGAGTTTGAAAGAACTCCCAAACCAAATTTAAGAGAAACGTTATGAAAAAAATTATTATTGCACTGCCCCTAGCTATGTCTTTTGGCTTAGCAAAGGGTGCATTAGCAGCCGATGAAATCCATTGGACAATTACCGGTCAAAATTCTGTGACAGTCAATTGGCATGGAACAAATAATGAAAACACAATAACTTACGGATTAGACGCGGCAACGACAAAGCAAGCTAAAGCTACTCAACCTAATCCCATGCCTTTCACTACTCAAGGCTCTTTTTGGGAAGCCAAGTTAACCGGCTTAAAAGAAAACACAACCTATACATATTCAATCGGCAACGGTTCAAAAGCTACTTTTCGGACTCCACCCGTTCGTGGAGCGGCTAATTTTACAATATTTGCCGAAGGTATTACTGGAGATACCAACCATTACTTCAATACGGGTGTGATTCAAGACATTATCGCTTCAGGCAAGCCGGCTTTCGTTGTCGGCCTGGGTGATTTGAGTCTAGGCAGCTTAAATGGGCAAGCTGCTGTGCACCAACATTTCAATGACGTGATGGCGTGGTCAAAAAATGCAGCTTATATGCCTGTTTTGGGTGACCTGGATTGGCGCAATACGACATCTGACAATGTTAAAAGCTACAAAGGCAGATTTAATGTGCCAAATTCACAAACATCACCTAATTCCCCACAGGTGGGTGGAGAGGACTGGTATTGGTTTGATTATGGTAATACGCGATTCATCACTTTGCCAGAGCCATTTACAGGAGCATGGGCAGATTGGCAGGCTAAAGCGGATAAGTTGATGGCGCAAGCCCAAGCGGATTCTCGTGTTAAGTTTGTCGTAACTTTTGTCCATCGCCCTGCCTATTCTTCAGGACATTATGCTGGTTCTACTGCCCTTAAAGGTATATTGGACAATCTTGGTGATCGTTACAGTAAATACGTGCTGAATGTCAATTCACACAGTGCCAACTATGAACGCTCTACTCCGCAACATGGAGTCATGCATGTCACTGCTGGAACAGGAGGAAGAAACTTAATGCAAGATGGTTCTTGCTTATGGTTAACCTGTACAAAACCTGCTTGGTCGGCGTTTAGAGCCATGCATTTGGGTGCGTTAAAATTAAGCTTTACCTCTACGGGTATTAACGGTTCGTTTATATGCGGTCCGGCAGGCGGCGGTATGAACGATGTCGAATGCAAAAAAGGCGAGGTTGTTGATAAATTCACTATTAATGCAAGAAATGGCAAATCTATTTCCAATACGCCTAGCGCGTCTTCAAGTGTTCCGCTCGTATCTTCAGCTACTGCTGGCATGACGATGAAAGCGACTGTCAGCACTGCTGCATGTACTAAAGTCAACCTAAGCGTTTCGTCGTTAATTAGTGATGGGGGTTATTCCTACAGGCTTAACAAAGTCATTCCTGGAACACCCGCTGACAATGTAAATTCCAAAACCAGATCAAAGTTAAGATTGTTTGAAAATGGCGTCGAAATGGGGCCGGCACATAGCCAGCATAGCGATATCAGAACATTAGGTAAAGGCCGTTTTAGTCACTGGAGTGCAGCTAATGGAAGTTCTGAGTCTGTGCGTTTCTCTGCAACCAATAACACTAATCCGAAAACGAATGGTAAAACCTATGCCTACTGTGTAGATGGGGCAACAACAGGAACATCAGGAGATACACAAGCGCCGTCTGTACCTGCCAACTTAACATCGACTGTAGCCTCATCGAGTCAAATCAATGTATTCTGGAAGGCTGCCAGCGATAATGTCGGTGTTGCCGGTTACAACGTTTATCGCAACGGCAGTTTGTTAACAAGCCTCAAAGCAACGTCTATACCAGTCACTGGCTTGGCTGCTGGTACTACGTACAGCTTTAATGTTGCCGCATATGATGCCGCGGGAAATGTTTCTGCAAAATCGGCAACCATTTCGGCGAAAACCTCTGCAGCAACCTCGACTGCGCCACCGGCGACAACAGCTTGTGCAAGTTCGCCGTCGTCATCGCTGGTTGTCAATGTGCAGGATAAAGGCGCCAAAGGTAACGGTAGCGCAAACGATACGGCGGCAATTCAAGCGGCTGTGGATCAAGTAGCGGGAACTGGCGGTACCGTCTATGTGCCCAATGGAACGTACATGGTTGATGCGTCTAAACGTATTTTTGTGAAGAGCAATATGACCTTTAGAATGGCTTCCGGAGCTACTTTGAAAGTAATTCCTAACTCACTAACCAATTCCACTGTATTAAGAGTGATGGATATTGCAAATGTCAATATCATTGGTGGTACTATTCAAGGAGATACTAATTCCCACTCAAGTTCCAGCGAAAATTATGGTCATTTGATAGGCGTCTACAATGCCGACAATATTGTTGTTGAAGGTGTGACGCTCAAGGAAGCCGCGGGTGATGGTGTTTATGTTGGCCTAAACGCATCCAAGGTCGCTGTTTGTTCCATAGTAGCTGATAACAATGGTCGACACGGCCTGACCGTAACATCGGGAGATGGTGTTGTGATTAAAAACTCTGTTTTCAAAAATGGAAAAAAATTGCGTTATTCTTTAGGAGTTGATATTGAACCTAATCAAGGTGGATATATTAACAACGTAAAAATTACCAATTCACAATTTCTTAACAATTATGGCGGCGGTATGGCAGCCGGTTATCCATACGCTTCAGGTGGAGGCGTTACGAATCTGGTTATTGATGGTAACACCATGGCTGATAACGGCAAAATAGGTGGAGCTGCTTATGCGGGGATTATTCTTTCTAACCAAAATGGCTGTAAAATTCTCAATAATACAGTCAGAAACAATGTCCAGGACGGAATCACCCTTTACAATAAGACAAGAAATTGCACTGTTTCTGGAAACACGATTACCGGTAGCGGTATCGGCAACAATGTTGACGATAATATCGGAAATGGCATTTTGCTTTGGGATTCCGGAACGACTGGAAATACAGTGACCAACAACACGCTTTCCGGCAATAAAGTTAACATTATGAATGGTGTGAGCGGTAATGTCGTATCACCAAATACTCTTAGATAGTCATCATTAAATAAGTTAACTGAGCCGGGTTTCCCGGCTCAGTTTTTTTATAAAAAAATTCCACATAAAATTCGTATTTTTTCATTTCCATTTGGCTTTGAGAAAAAACATACATTTTCCAATCAAAAAAATACTAGTTGAAGCAGCGCTTCACGAGCTTTCAAAAGCCGGTTAAGATTTTTTTCATAATGAGTTTTATCTAAACCGGGTAGATAGGTTTTGTTGAAACTGGTCAATTTAAGCGAAATTTTATCGTAACGCTCGATATTCTTGTTAAAGAAAATTAAGAATGCTCCCTTATAAGGTTATCGTCGTTTATAGCTAATTCCCATCCAACTCCAATTCGTAGAAGATTTTGCGAGTTTCTCTTCTTGAGTTACAAAAGCGTGAAGCAGTTCACATGGAGGCTCAGTAAAGCGTGAACCCGTTCACAAAGGCTCGCCTTCTTCTTGACTAGTATTGTTCATGTCAAACCATAATTTTTTATAAATTATTGATTTGAACTAAAAAAACTAATAGTCAGCGAGGAAAAGTTATGTATCCAATCAATTCATCCCCTCCTATCGTTTTTAAGTTTAAACGATTAACTTTAGCTGTAATTTCGATATTAATCTTGGGTTCAGCTATGTTGCCTGTGCAGGCTCAATTGAATTCCGATGCGTCAGTGTTACAAGCGCTAGCGCAAACGCATGCGGAAGAATTTGGCGGCACATTTGCTGGAGATCAATGGACTCGGGTAGAGTTCGGCCAAACATACAGCGACCCAGTTGTTGTTATAGAGCCATTTATAGCTAACCAAGCAACTCCCTATATGGTTGGTATCAGAAATATTGATGGAAAAGGATTTGAAGTTAGTCTTAGAAATTGCGATGCGATTAGTACGCCTCCGCAAGAAAATGTCAATTTTTCAGTTTTAGAAAGCAGTTCAATAGATCGACTCTCGCAAACGAAGCAAGTCTTCGCTTGGGGTGAATGTCCCATATAAAAGTCTGTCTCGGCACATGCCGTTCTGCGGTTAAGTTAACCTCAGTTACCAGATTTTCATTGAGTTTGAATGAACTCGTAAACCAAAATTTAGAGAGATGTTATGAAAAAAATTATTGTCGCACTGCTTCTAGCTATGTCTTTTGGCTTAGCAAATGGCGCATTCGCAGCCGATGAAATCCATTGGACAATCACCGGACAAAATTCCGTAACAGTCAATTGGCACGGTACAGAAAATGAGGACGTGATTAGTTATGAGTTGGCTTCAGGCTCACCGGCACAAATCACGGCAACTCATCCAAGTCCTATGCCATATTCTGCAGAGGGTACCTTCTGGCAAGCAAAGTTAACCGGATTGACAGAAAATACCACCTATTTTTATTCGATAGGTGATGGGCCTAAGCTGAGTTTTAAAACACCACCCGTTCCAGGAACGGCAAATTTTACAATGTATGCTGAAGGTGTTATAGGTGATACCAACCATTTTTTTAATACTGGCGAAATTCAAGACTTGATAGCAACTGGCAAGCCTGCGTTTGTGGTTGGATTAGGTGATTTGAGTTTGGGTAGTATAAATGGGCAGGCCGCTGTACATCAACATTTTAACGATGTGATGGCATGGTCCAAGAATGCCGCTTATATGCCGGTTTGGGGCGATCTTGATTGGCGTAAAACGCAAAATGATAATTTTGGTAGCTATAAAGGTCGATTTGACTTGCCAAATTCTCAAACTTCGCCAAACTCACCTCTGGCGGGTGGAGAAGACTGGTATTATTTTGATTACGGCAATACTCGTTTTATTACTATACCGGATCAATGGGTGGGTTCGTGGTCTAGTTGGAATACCAAGGCAAGTTCGTTAATGGCTCAAGCTCAGTCAGATTCGAAGATCAAATTCATTGTGACTTTTGTCCACCGTCCCGCCTATTCATCAGGACATTATGCGGGCTCAGGCATACTTAAAAACATGCTAAATGCTCTTGGTGATCGTTACAATAAATATGTTCTCAATGTGAGTTCCCATAGCGCCAATTATGAGCGCACGCTTCCGCAACATGGTGTGGTTCACGTAACGGCTGGTACAGGTGGCAGAAATCTGATGCAGGATGGCTCATGCTTATGGTTAACCTGTACCAAACCCGAGTGGTCTGCGTTTAGGGCAATGCACTTAGGTGCCTTAAAATTAAATTTTACGACAACAGGAATAGCTGGTGCATTTATTTGCGGTCCAGCCGGCGGCGGAATGAATGATGTCGAATGTAAAAAAGGCGATGTGATTGATAAATTCACCATTGGTAAGGTTGAAGTTGCTCCAGATTCAACAAGTGGTTCAACAATGTCGGGCACGGTGAGCTCGGCCTCATGCACAAAAGTGACCTTAAACGTATCAAGCTTAATTCTGGATGGTGGTTACGCATACAGAATCAATAAAACCTTTGGTACGTCAGCAGATATTGCGAGTGCAAAAACCAGATCTAAGCTAAAGCTTTTTGAGAATGGTATCGAAATTGGCCCCGCCCATACTATGCACAGTGATATTAGAGTTTCAGGTGCTGGTCGTTTCAGCCATTGGAGCGCTGCTGACGGTACAGGCGAGTCCGTACGCTTCTCGGCAACAGATAATTCCAATCCAAGTAAAAACGGTAGGAGCTATGCTTATTGTATTGATAGTTCAACTGATGGAACATCAGGAAGTGGAACGTCAGGCGGCACGGCCGGTGACACTGAAGCACCATCGGTTCCAGCCAATATAACTGCGACTGCTACGTCATCCAGTCAAATCAATTTGAGTTGGGCTACAGCAGTGGATAATGTTGCTGTCAGTGGATATAAAATATACAAGAACGATGTATTGTTAACGTCAAGTAGCGCAAATTCATATTCGGCTACTAACTTGTCACCGGACACTACTTACAGCTTTTATGTACAAGCTTATGATGCTGTCGGCAATGTGTCTGCAAAGACGGCAACAGTATCTGCCAAAACTAATGCTGCAGTTTCGACTGCGCCGCCACCAACATCTTGTGCAGCTTCGCCTACGTCCTCACTTGTCGTTAACGTTCAGGATAAAGGCGCAAAAGGAAATGGCAGTGCAAATGATACCGCGGCAATACAATCTGCTGTTGACCAAGTTGCTGGAACTGGCGGTACTGTCTATGTTCCTGATGGGACATATTTGATTGATGCATCTAAACGTATCTTATTGAAGAGTAACATTACCTTTAGAATGTCCTCAGGTGCAATACTTAAAGCGATCTCTAATAACTTAACCAATTACATCATTTTAAGGGTACAAGATTCGTCGAATGTTAACATTGTTGGCGGTACCATTATTGGCGATCTAAAATCGCACTTTACTTCAACAGCCACCGAGTTGTATGGCCATGGCATAGCGATTTTTAACTCTAAAAATGTCTCTGTTGAGAGCGTGACTTCAAAAGAAATGACGGGTGATGGTTATTATGTCGGTTTGAGTTCAAGTAACATCGCCTTTTGCTCGGTCGTTGGCGATAACAATGGTCGTCACAGCCTGACAATCACCTCCGCTGATGGAGTTGTTGTTAAGAATTCTATATTTAAAAATGGAAAGAATTTACATTTTTCTTTAGGGCTTGATATTGAACCTAACCAAGGGCAATACATTAACAATGTTAAAGTGTTGGGTTCGCAGTTCCTTAATAATTTTGGTGGCGGTATGGCAGCCGGTTATCCATACGCTTCAGGTGGAGGCGTTACAAATCTGGTTGTGGATGGTAATACTATGGCCGATAATGGCGAAATTGGTGGCGCTGCTTACTCAGGTATTATCCTTTCCAACCAAAATGGCTGTAAAATCCTTAATAACATTGTAAAAAATAATGTGCAAGACGGCATCACGCTTTACAATAAAACAAGAAATTGTACTGTGACCGGAAATACTGTTACCGGTAGTGGTATCGGCAATAATGTTGATAAATATATCGGTAATGGCATTTTGCTTTGGGATGCCGGTACGACTGGAAACACAGTGATTAACAACACGCTTTCCGGAAATAAAGTTAACCTAATGAATGGCGTAAGTGGAAATATCGTTTCACCAAACACTATTCAATAGTTTTTAAAAAAACTAACCGAGTCGGGTTAACTCGACTCGGTTTTTTTCATTTCACCAAATCCAAAAATCTCGACTAGCCTTTCCTTTTTAATCAAGATTTGCTTGAACAGCATCAATGCTATTTCTTCAAATATATGAAATAATTTAACTTTTATTGAGTGTAGTAAGGAGATCAAAGCTTCGTTCGACGGAGATCAGCCAACTAATCTAAGATATAGATATTAAGCATATGTAGAGGGTGATCAAAATGTAAATTGATCCTGTAGACTTTGAGATTTTATCTGTTAGATGAACATTTTTTCACCATGAAATAACATTATATTTAGGCAAGGGGGGATTTTGAAAATCGGCTATTTAATGAACACTTATCCTTTAATCAGCACGACTTTCATTCGTCGGGAGATTGAAAGTCTTGAGAATTTAGGTTTGGATATTCAGCGTTACGGTGTACGGCAATGGCATGAATCATTAGTCGATCCTTTGGATATTGCCGAAATACAAAAGACTCATTATTTGTTAACCAATAATGTAGCTGGCTTGTTTGCCGCTTTCATGGTTGTGCTGCTGACAAATTTTTCCGGATTGTTAAAAGCATCGTCGCTATGGTGGAAAGTTTGCCGTAACGCAGGAGGTGTGGATGTAAAACATATTGCCTATCTGTTGGAGGCTGCTCATTTTTACCGAATATCCAAGCAGGATGGCATTCAGCATGTTCATACTCATTTTGCAACTAACGCGACGACAGTGGCGATGCTTGCTCATGCCATGGGAGGAGTGACGTACAGCTTCACTTCGCATGGTCCCGATGAGTTTGTCGATCCGACAATGATGAGTATGGAGCTTAAAATTCGGTACGCCAAATTAGTTGTGGCGATTTCAAATTATTGCCGTGTTCAATTAGTAAGGTTCAGTAGCTTTGACTACTGGGACAAAATCCAAATCATTCATTGCGGACTAAAAATAGACGATTTTATACCCGATTACACCTTTTCAAAAGATAATCAAAATCTGATTTGTGTCGGTCGGTTATGTCCGCAAAAAGGGCAATTCTTGATTCCTGAAGCTTTAGCGCAGTTACGTCAGGAATTTCCTGATCTTAAAGTACATTTTGTCGGCGATGGCGAATCTCGAGCATCGCTGGAAAAAGCGATTGACCAGTATGATGTTCGTTCATTAGTCGAGCTGCACGGCTGGAAAACAAACCAGGAAGTGCGGCAATTTATTGCTCAGGGCAGGGCGTTTTTTTTGCCAAGTTTTGCTGAAGGTTTGCCCGTAGTTATTATGGAGGCATTCGCGCTTGGTCGTCCTGTGATCTCGACTTTTATTGCGGGAATTCCTGAGCTAGTGGATAGTTCTTGCGGGTGGTTGTTACCGGCGGGTTCTGTCGATGGCATGGTTAACGCAATACGGATGGCTTTAACCGCTTCACCGGCAGAATTATCTGAAATGGGGAAGGAAGGTCGTCGACGTGTTGAAGAAGAACACAATCTTAAGAAAATCGCGCAACAGCTTTGCGAGCTATATACTAAAGTTTGAGATAACGAAGGAAATTGATAAGAGAAATAAACTCCAAAAATATCATCGAATATCTAGGTGTTGTAGAGCCATTTTTTTATTTATTCTAGAATCTTTATTAAAAAATCGATCTTTCATGGGTCTTTCTCCGGCTAACAAAAAAACTCTGCTACTTAGTGAAAATCCAGTTTGTCAACGTACAGTGATTTGCTAAAGCTGCTCTCATCGACAGAGCCATGCGCCCGTAATTCTTTTTGTTCAAACCGTCAAGGCTACCGTGTTCGTACAAACGTAGTTGATTAATTATTTTTGTTTATGGAGTTTATCTTGAGGTGGCAAAAACTAAACCAGAAAATTTTGTGAAATGACCCAAAAAATGGATAATTCCACTTGATTTATTAATGAGAATTGTTATCATTAGCGTAACAATTGGAAAATTAGGGAATTTACTCATATGTACGTTTGTGTTTGTAAAGCTGTTACCGACAGTCAAATCAAGCGCGCGATAGACGAAGGTGCTAACTCTCGTCGTTGTCTATATAAATCTCTTGGTGTTGGCGGCGATTGCGGGAAATGTAATCTGCAAGTCAAAGAAATCCTTGTGGAGTGCCATAAAAATAACCATTCTAATGTGATGCAAAATTCGCCGAATCATTCTATACTCGCAGCCTAATAGGTTATGCGAGAAATAAAATGAAAGGCGACGCTAAGATTATTGAGTTTCTAAATAAAGCACTTACCAATGAGTTAACTGCAATTAACCAGTATTTTCTGCATGCCAGAATGTTCAAAAACTGGGGTTTTAGCAAGCTTAACGAGAAGGAATATCACGAATCCATTGATGAAATGAAGCATGCCGACATGCTGATTGAGCGTATCCTGTTTTTGGAAGGGTTGCCCAATCTGCAAAATCTGGGCAAGCTCATGATTGGCGAAAATCCAGAGGAAATGCTGAAATGCGATCTTAAACTGGAATACGAAGCTATCCCACCCTTGAAAGAAGCAATCGCTTATTGTGAACAAGTAAAAGATTATGTTTCCCGCGAGCTTTTTGAGCATATTCTCGAAAATGAAGAAGAACACGTTGATTGGCTGGAAACTCAATTCGAACTGATCGATAAAATCGGTCTCCAGAATTATTTACAATCACAAATGTAAGTCAATTTTTGTGAATTGCCATTGTCGGTAATCCGTATGTCTCAGATTGTTGTTTGCGCTTTATATAAATTTGTTAACTTGCCTGATTTCGAGCAAATCCGGCAGCCGTTGTTCAAATTTATGGATTCCCATCAAATTCGTGGCACCTTGTTGTTAGCTCACGAAGGAATTAACGGGACAGTTGCTGGCAACAGATCGGCAATCGATAAGTTATTAAACTTGTTAAAGTCCTATGACAGGTTAACCGAGTTGGATTACAAGGAATCTTATACCGATAAGATGCCATTTAATCGTACCAAGGTTAAGCTAAAAAAAGAAATTGTCACAATGGGGATCGAGGATATCGACCCTAAACGAGTTGTAGGAACTTATGTTAACCCTAAAGATTGGAATCGATTGATTTCAGATCCTGAAGTTCTGCTTATTGATACTCGCAACGATTATGAGTACCAAGTGGGTACATTCAAGAATGCTGTCAATCCAAGTACTGAAGCTTTTCGACAGTTCCCAAAATATGTCCAGGAAAACCTCGATCCTAGCAAACATAAAAAAGTTGCTATGTTTTGCACGGGTGGAATTCGCTGTGAAAAATCTACTGCTTTTTTAAAGGAAAAGGGATTTGATGAGGTTTATCACCTGAAAGGGGGCATTCTCAAGTATCTCGAAGACATACCAGAACAGGAATCTCTGTGGCAAGGCGATTGTTTTGTTTTCGATGAACGGGTAACGGTGAAACACGCTTTAATTAAGGGCGAATATGATCAATGCCACGCGTGTCGAATGCCAATTACTGAATCAGATAAAGCCAGTAATTTGTATGAAAAAGGGGTCAGTTGCCCACATTGCTATGGAAAAAAAACACCCGAGCAGAAGCTGCGGTTTTTAGAGCGTGAAAAGCAAATGAATTTGGCAAAACAGCGCGGAGAGGATCATCTTGGTATTGAAGCCGCTAAGTGTTTGATCGCTAAACGCGAGGCGAAAGAGGAGCGTAAACGAATAGTTGCTGCAAAAGAACAAAGTTCGGCATTAGACTGAGCTGTAAGTTGGTGGTTAAGAGCAAAGCAAGAATTGGTGAATTAGCCCCATTGTTTTCGGTTTCGGATTGGATTCAAGGCGAACCTACCAATTTCGACCAACTTAACGGCAGGGTGGTTTTTGTGGAGGTGTTCCAAGTTAACTGTCCGGGTTGTTTTCTTTATGCTCTTCCGCAAGCAATCGAGATATACCAACAATACTTTGATAGGGGGCTATCTGTTATCGGCATTGCAACTGCATTCGAGGATTTTGACAAAAATACTTTAGAAAACCTAAAGCTTCTAGTTGAAAAAAACGAAGTTGTTGGGGAAACTCATCTTTCATTAAGCCAACGGAATATGTTAGTCGATGGAAGATATCTGCCATATAAAATTCCATTTCCTCTGGCTATGGATTTTTTGGTAAAGAACGAGGGTGGGATAATCGAAGCTGAAATTGCAGGCTTTATTAACGAGCATGTGCCAGATTTCTTTGGGCAAGCGAAAGCTAACCAAGAAAGAATTCTTCAACAAGTTCATCGTTATTTTGAAAAACTCGAATATCGCCCTCGAACATTTGATACCTTTAATCTCAAAGGAACTCCTTCTTATTTGTTAGTTGATAAGAAGGGGATATTAAGAAGCTGTTCGTTCGGCGAGCATTCTGATTTAGAAGCTCAAATAATACGATTGTTGCAAGAATAAACTGAATAATTTTTCAAGAAATATTTTGCCTGCTAATTTGTTTTCATAGATTTAAAATTGCAGGCACAGATATCGGTTTAAGTAGCTAATTAGTTGAATACCCCATTAGCAAAATTAACGTGCTCTTAATTTGCGTTGACAGATTTTTTTAAGTTCCCCAGATACCAATCCAGAGCCTCGATTAATCCCTCACGAACTCGGTAAGTGGGTTGATAACCTAATAAATTTTGAGCTTTGGAGATGTCGGCTAATGAGTGTCTTACATCGCCAGCACGAAAATCTTTATACACAGGTTTAAAGTTTTCCAAATGTTTAAAATGTTTTGCCAGATTTTCCCTTAGATATTCTAGCAATTCATTCAAACTGGTGCGGTCACCTACCGCAACGTTATAAATTTGGTTGATTGAATCGGCATTTACAGTCGTCGCCGCTCTAAGGTTGGCCTGAACGACATTTTTGATATAGCAAAAATCTCGGCTTGTTTCGCCATCACCGTTAATTAACACATCATTATTTCTGACCAATGCCGCAATCCACTTTGGAATTACTGCCGCATAAGCGCCATCTGGGTCTTGTCTTGGACCAAATACATTAAAATACCTCAAGCCAATCGTTTCTAGGCCGTAAGTCCTGGCAAATACGTCAGCATAAAGTTCGTTAACATATTTAGTCACAGCATAAGGCGAAAGAGGCTTGCCGATTTTATCTTCGACTTTTGGCAAGCCCGGATGGTCGCCATAGGTTGAAGATGATGCTGCATAGACAAAGCGTTTTACCTTTGCGTCACGCGCCGCTACTAACATATTTAAGAAGCCATCAATATTAGCAGCGTTAGTCCGGATTGGATCTTCGATGGAGCGTGGCACGCTTCCTAAAGCTGCTTGGTGTAAGACATATTGCACGCCCTTGCAAGCTTCATGACAGTTGTCCAGTTCACGAATATCGCCTTTGATAAAATTAAAGTTTTGCCATAAATCTGGACCAATAATAGCTTGAACTTGATCAAGGTTATGTTGATACCCAGTGGCAAAATTGTCTAATCCTACCACGTGCTGGCCTTCTTTCAACAAAGTTTCTAGCAGATTCGAACCAATGAAGCCGGCAACCCCGGTGATAAGCCAGCGCTCGGGTTTGTTTGCCAAAGCAGATAAAGGATTTTCTGAAACAGTCATGGTTATTTAGTAAATACGAGTTACTGAAGAAGTTTATTAAAATATAAATTGTTAGTTTTTGATTACAAACGCCACAGTTTGTATCCAGCCGCCCGAACAGAGACTTGGTCATAGGCAGACTTAACATCGACAAACACTCCGCCCGGTTTGAGTTTTCCGAGTATGTCATTTAACGGTATCTCTAAATATTCTTTATGGGCGACTGCAGCAACAATAGCATCGGCTTGAGGCAGGTCTTCCCATTTTACCAATGGAATACCGTATTCATGGACGGCCTCTTCTGAGACTGCCACTGGATCGTGAACGGAAACATCCCATCCGAAGTTTTTCAATTCGTAAACCACGTCCGCTACTTTTGAGTTACGTAAATCAGGGCAGTTTTCTTTAAAAGTTAATCCTAAGACAATGATTTTTGCCGATTTAACGGTGGCTCCAGTTTTAACTAATTCCATAGATGTCTGTCTGGCAATAAATGCAGCCATGCCATCGTTAATCCTGCGCCCAGCCAGAATGACTTCTGGGTGGTAGCCTATCATCTCTGCCTTATGGGTTAAGTAATAAGGGTCAACACCGATACAGTGGCCACCAACCAAACCTGGTCGGAAAGGCAAGAAATTCCATTTTGTCCCCGCTGCTTTTAAAACATCCAAGGTGTCGATGCCAATTTTATCGAAAATAATGGAAAGCTCGTTCATTAAGGCAATATTCAAGTCGCGTTGCGTGTTTTCAATGACTTTTGCCGCTTCAGCAACTTTGATTGAGCTTGCTTGATGTACGCCTGCCATGATGACGCTTTCGTAGAGTTTTGCGACTTTTTGCAAGGTGTCCGTGTCATCACCGGACACGACTTTAGTGATTTTGGTAATCGTCCTTTCTTTGTCGCCCGGGTTAACACGTTCAGGTGAATAACCGACATGAAAATCCTGTTTCCACTTAAGGCCAGACACGCGTTCCAATACGGGGATACATATTTCCTCGGTCGCTCCGGGGTACACTGTTGATTCATAGACGACAATGGCGCCGTTTTTCATGTGCTTCCCGACTGTGGTAGAAGAGGAAACCAGAGGGGAGAAATCAGGCTGGTGCGCTTCATCAACCGGCGTAGGTACCGCAATGACGATAAAGTCGGCTTTTGTCAAAAGAGAAGGGTCAGTCGTATAAGTTAAGCCTTTGGCTGCTTTCAAATCTTCTGTCGAAACTTCACCTGTGGGGTCGCAAAAGTTTTTATAGCTTGCGATTTTATTTTCAGATAAGTCGTAACCTATGGTTTGAAATTTTTTGCCAAACTCAACCGCCAAAGGTAAGCCGACATAACCTAATCCAACGACTGCAACAATTTTCTCAGACACTTTAATTTCCTAAATTTTTGGTTAATTCGTATTTTAAATAGTTTGTATTAATTTTTACTTTATTCGTATGGTCAAATGTTGTTAACAAAAAGAAACCTATTCTTTTCTGTTACATGTGTTAACCATATGCATTATTACAATGCGAAAAAATACTTCTTAGTTAAATTTCCTTCAGTTCTGCGGGTGGCGAAGGCAAGTTAGGAAATAATTTCCAAACTATTCGGCTTCCTGAATTAAGAACTACCCATGCTGTGGCGAAGATTATTAGAAAATAATTTTTCAAGTTTTGGTTATCAATAAACCATTTTTCCACTGCACCCTTATAAGGCATGATGACATTGTCGTAAAATTCCCCTGGGTTTTTTGCTGCATGGAGAAGATTTTCTTCGTCACGAAAAATAATTGAGCCAATACCAGACAGACCTGGGCGTACTTTCACGATCTCTGCTTGCACATCTTTTGGGAAAGCATCGAAGCACCGTTTCGTTTGTGGGCGAGGGCCGACAACGCTCATGTCTCCCAAAAATATATTGATTAATTGCGGAAGTTCATTAATTTTTGATTTACGTAAAAAATGACCTAAGGGTAGAATTCTTGGGTCGTTTTTTACGGTAACCGTGCCAGTAGAGATATTCGGACTGTCTTTTAGCATGGTAGCGAATTTCAATAAATTGAACATTTTTCCATGCAAACCAACTCGTTGCTGCGCGAAAAATATTTCGCCCTCACCAGAAAACTTAAGCGCTATCGCGACAGGAATGAGCAGTGGCGATAATACTAATAAGGCTAAACCAGAAAACAGTATGTCAAAAAATCGTTGCATTTAGTATCCTAAATTAGAAAAAATTTTATATAAAATATTGGGCAAATTAATATCCAGTTTATTTGACTTGAATGAAAATCGACCTTAAAGACATTTCAAATGAAGTTAAAAACGGTGTAAATAAGGTATCCAGTGGTACATAGAATAAAGTTTTAGAGCGATATTGGACATAGGTACGATTACTTACCAATAATCATTGTTTTTCAACACGTTTAGCAATTTAAACTCAGTGAGTTTACTATTTTAAAATAGTTTTGAAATCGCTGGTTACTGAGTTTTTAAGGACGCTCTTACATTTTGCTTCCGGAGAGATCAGGCTTTCTCGTCTAACTTGAAAGCTGCGTGTAGAGTTCTCACGGCAAGTTCAAGATATTTTTCGTCTACCACTACAGAGATTTTAATTTCTGAGGTGGAAATCATCTTTATGTTGATGCCTTCTTTGGCCAATGCTCCGAACATTGTGTTTGCAATGCCTGCATGCGAACGCATACCTACGCCCACGATGGATACTTTAACAATGTTATCGTCACCAGCAACCTTTTTGGCGCCAAGTTCAGCACAGGTTCGTTCCAAAGCGGCCTTCGCTTTTTGATAATCGTTACGATGTACCGTAAACGTAAAGTCGGTAGTTTCATCGTCAGCGATGTTTTGGATAATCATATCGACTTCGATATTCGCATCTGCAATCGGGCTTAGTATTTTTGAGGCGATGCCGGGACGGTCAGGTACACCGCTGATAGTTAATTTTGCTTCATCTCGATTAAATGCGATGCCAGAGATTAAGGCACTTTCCATTTCTGATTCCTCATAGGTGATAAGTGTTCCCGCTCCTTCCGTGAAAGACGATAAAACACGAAGCGGGACATTGTATTTGCCAGCAAATTCTACTGAACGGATTTGTAATACTTTTGAACCCAGGCTGGCCATTTCCAACATTTCTTCAAAAGTGATCTTGTCTAAACGACGCGCTTTCGGTTCGACGCGGGGGTCGGTTGTATACACGCCATCGACATCGGTATATATATGGCATTCATCCGCTTTCAAGGCTGCGGCCAAGGCTACAGCTGTGGTATCGGAGCCGCCACGCCCCAGGGTGGTGATATTGCCTTGGGCGTCAGTACCCTGAAAGCCGGCAACTACGACAACATTGCCCGCTGCCAGATCGGCGCGCATAGGTTCGTCATCTATGTGTAATATCCGAGCCTTCGTGTAGCTGCCATCGGTTAAGATTTTAACTTGCCCGCCGGTATAAGACTTTGCTTTGCAGCCGATAGCGTGTAGACCCATACATAGCAAGGCGATGGTCACTTGCTCACCAGTAGAAACCAATACGTCCAATTCGCGACCGGAGGGCTGCTGTTGCATGTCTTTCGCTAAAGCGATCAGTTTATTGGTTTCTCCACTCATTGCAGAGACTACCACGACAATCTGATGGCCTTGAACTTGTGCTGTTTTAACTTTTTCGGCAACGGCTTTGATGCGTTCGGTGGATCCTACCGACGTGCCGCCAAATTTATAGACGTAAAGCGCCATTAAAATTTCCTATTATCCTAATTGTGATTCTATCCAGCCTGGCACTTGAGATAAGGCTTTTGCTAAACCGGAAGGATCGTTGCCACCTGCCATCGCCATATCGGGTCGTCCGCCGCCTTTGCCACCGACCTGGGTGGCAACAAAGTTAACCAACTCGCCCGCTTTGATTTTATTGACATGGTCTTTGGTTACTCCTGCGACTAAACTCACTTTGTCGCCTTCAACGGTTGCCAGAACGATGGCGGCGTTGCCCAATTTATTTTTAAGTTGGTCGGCCAAGTCGCGCAATGATTTGGGGTCAACTTGATCTAATTTGACCGCTAATACTTTAATTCCAGAAACATCAATCGCTTTGCTAGTTAGCTCGTCTCCTGCGGAGCTTGCTAACTGCGACTGCAATTTTTCAAGCTGTTTTTCCAGATGTCTGGTTTTGTCTAAAAGTTGCTCCAATTTTTCCGGGGCTTTTTCCGGTGCGCTTTTTAATAAGCTGGCAATAATTGAAAGCGCTTTTTCCTGACTTGACAGCCAGTCAAGAGCCCTGGCGCCGGTTAATGCTTCAATACGTCGAATGCCCGCAGCCACGCCTGTTTCACTGATGATTTTGAAAACTCCTATGTCACCGGCTCGCTTAACATGTGTGCCGCCACATAATTCAGTGGAGAAGTCGCCAATTTTTAAAACCCGAACCTCATCCCCGTATTTCTCGCCGAACAAAGCCATAGCTCCAGAGTGGACTGCGTCTTCTTTTGCCATGACGGTTGCCGAAACGGAATTATTTTGGCGGATTTGGTCGTTAACGAGGCGTTCCAAGGCATGAATCTGATGGTTGCTTAACGGTTCGAAATGGGAGAAGTCGAAGCGCAATCTTTCTGAGTTAACCAAAGAACCTTTCTGGGTGACATGGTCGCCGAGTATGTGTCGTAATGCTGCATGCAACAGATGGGTGGCTGAGTGGTTAAGTTCGGTTGCTGTTCGGTTGTCCTGGTTAACTTTGGCAACGCATGACTGAGCTTTATTCAGATTGCCTGACACCAGTCGGCCTTTATGCAAAAATAAATTACCGCCTTGCTTTTGGGTGTCGTCTACTTCAAATACCGCATTACTCGCGAGAATTTGGCCTGTATCTCCTGATTGGCCGCCGGATTCGGCGTAAAACGGCGTTTTATCCAGTACGATTAAACCTTCCTGGCCTGCTGTTAATTGGTCGACTTCCTTGCCTTCGTGATATAGAGCGAGAATATGCGCTTTGTCTTCCAAATGCTCATATCCAGTGAAGTTGGTTTGGCCTTCCAGCTTAATGTTCTGGCTGTAATCAACTCCAAAACTACTGGCGGAGCGGGCGCGATCGCGTTGCGCCGCCATTTCTACTTCAAAGCCGGCGTGATCGATGGCTAAATTGTTTTCACGTGCATAATCTGCGGTTAAGTCGACAGGGAATCCATAAGTGTCATAAAGCTGAAATACAGTAACACCCGGAATTACGGTGCCTTCCAGTTTAGCCGCGCAGGCTTCCAGAATTTTCATGCCTTGCCCTAATGTCTCGGCGAAACGTTCTTCTTCTTTTTTTAGTACGCGTTCAACCTGTGCCTGCGCATTTTTCAATTCAGGGTAGGCTTTACCCATTTCTTCGACAAGAGGGGAAACGAGTTTGTAGAAGAAGACCTCTTGAATGCCCAAACGGTAACCATGACGAATGGCGCGTCGGATAATTCGGCGCAACACATAACCACGGCCTTCGTTTGACGGCATGACGCCATCAGTAACTAAAAATGCACAAGACCTGATATGGTCAGCAATGACTCTTAGCGAACTTTGATCTAAATTGTCAGTGTTCGCCAGTTTAGCAGCAGCTTTTAGCAGCTTTTGAAATAAATCGATTTCGTAGTTACTATGAACCCCTTGTAAAACAGCGGCAATTCGCTCAAGGCCCATGCCGGTATCGACGGATGGCTTTGGCAAAGGGGCTAGCGCACCATCGGCGGCGCGGTCATACTGCATGAAGACGAGATTCCATATTTCGATGTAACGGTCTCCATCTTCATCGGGTGATCCGGGCGGACCCCCTGGAATGTGCTCGCCATGGTCGTAAAAAATTTCCGAACATGGACCGCACGGTCCGGTGTCGCCCATCGACCAAAAATTGTCTTTGGCGCCAATTTTAGAAAACCTGTCGCGGTCGATACCCAAATTCTCAAGCCAGATTTGCTCCGCTTCAGTATCTTCTTCAAAAACCGTAATCCATAATTTTTCGGGCGGAATGCCAACTTCTTTGGTCAAAAACTCCCAGGCAAAATGAATTGCGTCTTTTTTGAAATAATCGCCAAAGCTGAAATTTCCCAGCATTTCAAAGAAAGTGTGGTGGCGGGCGGTATAACCCACGTTTTCTAAGTCGTTGTGTTTGCCGCCTGCGCGGACGCAGCGTTGGCTGGTTGCCGCTCTCACATAGTTGCGATGTTCCCTGCCCAGAAAAACATCTTTAAATTGCACCATACCTGCATTCGTAAAGAGCAGGGTTGGGTCATTGCCAGGGACTAAAGAACTGGATGGCTGAATCGAATGCCCGTGCTGACGGAAAAATTCTAGGAAGGCCAAACGCAGTTCCGCACTAGTCATATTTTTCATGGTCGCAACAAAAACTTAAATTGATTGGTGTGTTGATTGTTTAAAAAAAGCGAAAATCATTTCTTTGGAAAAGCCGCGGTGCAATAAAAATCGAAAACACTTGGCGCGCTCGTCACGCGATAACTCATAAGGGTTAGTAAATTTTTTCAAACAAACTTGTTCCAGTTGCGCCATCCACGCCTCGGTATTGTTTTGGGTTAACTCGGTTATCGCTTGTGCCTCAATGCCTTTTTGCTGTAATTCATACGCTATGCGTACTGGCCCAAATCCTTTCCGGCTTCGTTGGCGAGTATAACTCTCCGCATAACGGGAGTCGTTTTGCCAATTTCTATCGGTTAACTCATTGAGAATATTAGCGATATGAGTAGGAGAAAAGCCCTTGTTAACCAATTTTTGCTCGATTTCTTTCCGGCTATGTTCGCGTCTGGTTAACAACCTTAAGCATTCTTTTTTAATTTGCTTGATTTGGTCTGTATTTTCCACATTACAAACGGATGGTTATATTTCGTCTGCAGTCGCAGTATCAATGAAGGTCACTGGCTTGCTGAAAGCTTCTTCACGAATTTTGGTTTCAATTTCCTTGGCTTTATCTGGATTTTCTTTCAAATATTGCTTGGCGTTATCTTTGCCTTGACCGATTTTTTCAGTGCCATAACTGTACCAAGAGCCGGCTTTCTGAATGAAGCCGTAATTTACGCCCAAATCGACCAATTCGCCCAGAAAGGAAATGCCTTCGCCATACAAGATTTCGAATTCGGCTTGTCGAAACGGCGGGGCGACTTTGTTTTTCACTACTTTAACACGAGTTTCATTGCCAATTATCTCTTCGCCCTTCTTTACCGCGCCGATGCGACGGATATCCAGACGAACAGAAGCATAAAACTTCAACGCATTGCCGCCTGTCGTAGTTTCTGGGTTACCGAACATTACGCCGATTTTCATGCGGATTTGGTTGATGAATATTACCAAGGTATTTGCGCGCTTGATATTGGCGGTTAACTTTCTTAAGGCTTGCGACATTAGTCGTGCTTGCAAACCCATGTGCGAGTCGCCCATGTCGCCTTCAATTTCAGCTTTTGGAGTTAATGCCGCCACGGAATCGACGACAACAACATCTACCGCACCTGAGCGTACCAGCATGTCAGTAATTTCTAGCGCCTGCTCGCCGGTATCGGGTTGCGAAACCAATAAGTCATCGACATTAACGCCTATTTTTTCCGCATAGCCGGGATCGAGCGCATGCTCGGCATCGACAAAAGCGGCTGTGCCACCCAGCTTTTGCATCTCTGCAATCACCTGCAAAGTTAACGTAGTTTTGCCGGATGACTCCGGGCCGTAAATCTCTACAACTCGTCCTCGAGGTAAACCGCCGCAGCCTAGAGCAATATCCAAACACAAAGAACCGGTAGAGACAACTTCTATATCGCGGGAAGTCGCGACATCGCCCATGCGCATGACAGAACCTTTACCGAATTGCCGTTCAATCTGCATAAGAGCGGCGCCCAGCGCCTTCTTTTTATTTTCATCCATTGTATTTATCTCATACTTGGTCGGGATTGTATTCTTTTAAGCTTAGTTGATCATTATCACATAGGCTAGGGATAGGTTACAAGGCGCAAGGCCTCAGATTGAGAACTCAAATACAAAAGGTAAAACAAAAGCTTATTCCTTTTCCATCCTGGCTTAGCGTATCGCTGCATAAAATGAATTAGCAATGGATGGTGTGTAAAAAATTTGTAACTTTTTACGGCTCTGTTTTTATTTAAAAATGGAGTGAATTTTCCGGGCGTAGTACTATGCGTCTCATGATTATTAATTTCATTAAATTGGTGGGGAACCTTTATGAAAGCTAGGTATATATTTGCCTTTTGTTTGTTGGCGGGTTGCTCTTCCCAACAAGTGGTGCAGCCTAATGCGGTCTTTCCTGGGGTGGGAGCGATGGTGCAAGGTCAGCAGGTATTGCAATCAGATGGCTTGCTTGGGCTGTTGGTTCAACGGTTGGGAGTAACCCCAGTTCAAGCACAAAGCGGCGCTGGTGCTTTATTCCAAGTGGCGAAAAACCAGATGCAGGCCAATACTTTTTCGCAATTATCGAGGGCAGTGCCTGGTATGGGAGGAATGTTGGGAGCTGCTCCGAAGGTTCAAGGCGGTTATGGGAGTGGTTTAGGTGGCATGGTAGGTTTAGCCTCGGCATTCCAGCAGTCAGGTTTGTCACTAGGGATGATCCAGCAATTTATTCCTGTCATCCTGGAGTATGTGAAAGGCAGCGCCGGTAATGGCTTGGCTAGCTCCTTGGGGTCGGCGTTTTTAGGGCTTTAATGAAGGTTCTATTTCTCAGCAAAATGGAACATCAAGGTTTAGTTTCAGCGATTCAACCTACGTTACCTGTTTTGCTTTCTCGATTATCTCCCATCTATTGCTGGTTCGGATAGAAAAATAAAAGCGAGGTATAAGTGGATTAACAGGTCTGTTATTCAAACTCTAAATTAGCAAAAAAGTCGGTTAAGTCATTTGCTTTATGAACACCAAGCATCTCAAGAGCTAATAGCGCTGTATTTTTCGATCCGTTACCGTTGCCAAGTTGCTTTTTGACTAATTCCAGATCCTGCTTAATGCGATCGGTATAATATGGGTCTTTCAAAATATTGTTAACTTCTTCCGCGATTTTTTCATCCGTCGCATCGTTTTGAATGTACTCTTTTACCGCAAGCTTGCCCAATATAATGTTGGGTAGACCAATATAAGGGGTTTTCACAAGTAACCTGCCCAGCCAGTAAGTCAATTTGGATAGCTTGTAAGCTATAACCATCGGGATGCCCATTAAAGCAATTTCCAGGCTTGCCGTTCCTGATGTGGTTATAACCGCGTCGCAGCATTGCATGACATCATAAGGCTTGTGCTTAACAACAGTAAGCATTAACCGGGCTGTTCTAAGGTGTTTTTCTAATAAGGCGTCCTGTATTGAATCGGCCTGGGCTAATAAAAAATGAATATTTGGGTAATCATTTTGCAGTTTTCTGGCAGCCTCGATCATGACCGGTAACATTCGCTCAATTTCGTTAGTCCGGCTTCCTGGAAAAATGCCAACTACCGGCTGGGCTTTACCTAAGCCAAACATATGAAATGCCTCGGCGCGATTATATTGGGGCTTTACTTTGCCTACAGAGGGATGGCCTACATATCTGACAGGAATGTTTTCTTTTTCGTAGTAGGCTACTTCAAAAGGAAAAATAACGGCCATCATGTTGATAACTTTACCGAATTGTTTCACGCGGCCTTGCCGCCAAGCCCAAACTTGAGGGCTGACATAAAATAAAACCTTAATGCCATTCTTATTAGCAAATCGCGCCAGCCAATAATTAAATTCTTTATAGTCTACGCAAATCAGGAGATCTGGTCTCTCGGTTAACACTATTTGCTGTAATGTTCTAAAAGCCCGATGAATATCAACAAGGTGCTTGAATACCTCGATAAGTCCGATAACCCCGATTTTGGAAGAGTCGTATCGGATATCGACACCCGCTTGTTGCATTTTAACGCCACCCATGCCGCATCCTTTAATATCTGGCTGCTGTTTTTTCATTTCTAAAAACATGGCGGCGGCATGTTGGTCACCGGATGCTTCGCCCGCGCTGAAGGCAATTTTTAAGGGTTTATCCTGGTTCATTAATAACTAGTTGTCGTGTTTAGGGTTAAGTTTGGCGGGACCGTTAGGTAATTGCGCTACATTAAGCTAATAATTATAGTTTATTTTTATTAAATACTTGTTTTTAAAAACTTTGATGCGTTTTTGTTAGCTTGGTTGAATTAATATTCAGATAATATCCATTATATCTTGATTCCACTCTAAGTTTATTTCTGGGAGTGATATTTTGTGATGTCAATATGTGCTAACGCACTATATTATTACGATGGCTTTTTAACTTAACTAATTTTTTCTGGTTTTTTTAAAAAGACAGCATCCATTCGGAAAAGCTTGTTTTTTATTTCACATTGCCAAATTTTATTGGTTATTGATTTTAAAAAGAAAGTTAGTTTTTCAGGCTTTAGGTATCATGTATTTAATTTCGATGAAAGAGTCTATTTTTTAACTAAAACTTATTAGCAATTGTTTGTAATCTCCTGTTATCAAGATGCAAAATAATATTCAGGCTAAAGTATCATTAAGTTAGTCTGTATTTATAAAACGATTTGTTTCTTAACATTGGATTTTAAAGCCTATGATAAGCGTTGTTTACGTAACACATCTTCATCTAAGATGATTGGATGTCTTATTTGGTTTTCGGGTAAATCTCGAAGGTTACTGATATCCTGAGTCTTTTTCAGTAAAAGGAGAAAAATATGCAAAAAGAATTTCTATGCAATATAACGTGGGTTAAGGTCTTAGCTGTGTTTTTAATAACTTTCTTCTGTCCCATTAAGGCTTCCGCAATTGAGACTAAAGTTTTTGAGGGCATTAAGTTCGTATTGATAGAGTCTGGCTGCTTTATGATGGGCAGCGAAAAGTTAGATTCGGAAAGAACGGTTATGGAATCCCCGCGACATCGCGTTTGCATCGAAAAGCCATTTTACATAGGAGAAACCGAAATCACCCAAAAGCAATGGGAAGGTGTTATGGAAGCCAACCCCAGCAAGATAAAGGGCGATGACAGGCCGGTGGATCGGGTTAGCTGGAATGATGTGCAGGAATATATTGGTCGTTTGAATAAAAAAAATGGGGGTGATTCTTTTCGGCTTCCGACAGAGGCGGAATGGGAATATGCCGCAAGAGCTGGCAGCGATGAAGATTATTCCTTTGGTAATGATAGCAATGATTTAGCTCAGTATGCTTGGTTTGGGAATTTGGGGTACAAAGGTAGTTCTCATGAAGTCGCATTAAAGCGACCTAATGCGTGGGGACTGTATGATATTCATGGCAACGTATGGGAATGGGTGCAGGACTGGTATGACTCAAATTATTACAAAAACAGCCCAGAGAAGAACCCGGTGGGTCCCGATAATGGTAAATATCGTATATACCGGGGCGGAAGTTGGGTTGGTAAGGCAGCTAACCTGCGCTCCAGTGTTCGTTTTAGCGCTTTGCCAGTTACGCGCACTCATGATTTAGGTTTTAGGTTGGTGCGCGAAGTTAATTGATACCTACATATGGCTAAATTAATTATCGGAAGCTTCTTTTTAGGCCTCACTAATAAAGGAGCATTCAGTGAGCTAGTTACATATCCATATTTCTTTCAGGGGATGTCGCCAAAAACTGTAACTAACTCTAAGGATAGGATAGTGTATGTGAACGCTGTTAAGATTACGCCACTACTTAAGTTCGATGCCTACAGGGTATTTGTTCGATTGTGAAAGTAATTATTACGCTCAAAAATCTTGGTGAATAAAGAAAGCACGCCGATAAGGTTATTAGGATTCATTCTAAGTTTACCAGATGGTAATAGCAGACCTAAAAATTGCTATTCGGTAAGATTTATTAGTAATTATAAAAATTCCGAATAAAGATTATCCATAGTTGTATATTTAACAGGCTTTTATTTATTCGCGAGCAGCAAATAAATTTGTCGTGCGATTGGTATAAGAAAAAGTCGGCCTATAAGCCGGGTTCTGTCGTGAGCAGCCATTCATCTAGACTATAAGTCGCCTTACAGTTCAAGCAATCTACCCAGGAACCACGCGGGCCGCATGTTTATTCCTCTATTTGATCTTGCTCCAGGTGGGGTTTGCCGTGCCGCTCCTGTTGCCAGTTGCGCGGTGCGCTCTTACCGCACCTTTTCACCCTTACCTAACTCCTTCACAAGAATCAGGCGGTATATTTTCTGTGGCACTTTCCGTAGATTTACACCTCCCAGGCGTTACCTGGCACCTTGCCCAATGGAGCCCGGACTTTCCTCTCTTTCATTTTTCAATGAAACAGCGACTGCTCAGCCGACTTTTTCAGGAATAATTATACCGTATATTGGTTGATGTTAACCAAGAGGTTTAGCTTAGCGTCACTGTTTCAAGAAATGCTGGCTGTATTAGTCTGCTTTTGCATAAGTATATTGGTAAACATATTTGTTATAGTTGTATTTGTCGTTCGCATAAGAGGATTCAGGTAAATCATTGAACACCACGCCTTTGAGAGGGACGCCTGCTTGTGACAAACGTTTTACGCTTTGCTCTAATTCTCTCATTGGATGTTGACCAGCTTTTACCACCATTAAGGTGGCGCTCGCCATCCGGCCAATAATTGTTGCATCGGTGGCTGCTAAAATTGGAGGTGAATCAATAATGACATGGTCATAGTTATTGCTGATACTTTTCAATAAAGCTCCAAAGCGTTCGTGTAAAAGTAATTCTGAGGGGTTCGGTGGTAATGCTCCAGTCGGAATAAAGTCGATTTTAGCATTTGGGATTCTGCGAATTGCAATATCTAACATCGGCGTCCAACCTGAAACTGTGTCCGTAATTAACTCTGTTAAGCCGTAATCTCTTTCCATGCCAAAAAATTTATTGATATAGCCGCGACGTAAATCCGCATCAATTAACAATATTTTTTTGCCAGCATCCGCCAAAACTACAGCAAGGTTAACGGATACAAAGGTTTTTCCAATTCCAGGGCTGGGTCCGGTTATCATGATCACGTTGTTTTTCGCTTCCAGAAATGCGAAATGTAGCGTAGTTCTTAGACTTCTCAAGCTTTCAATCGCTAAATCTTCTTTATTTTGGATGGCTAAAATTGAATTTTCACCGCTTTTATTGCTGTAATTACGTTTGAGTTTTTTAGCTAATTTCTCCTGGTCTATGCTATGTGGTATTGTTGCGTAAACAGGAATGTTTAATTTTTTTTCAATAATTTCTGGGTCTTCAACGCCACGGCGGAGGGTTTTTCGAAGAAGGCTAGCAGCAATACTGAAAATTATGCCAAGAGCTAACGATAGTGCCATTATCAAAGGTTTTTTTGGTTTAACTGGTAGCGTAGGCACTGTTGCGTAATCTATTATCCTTACGTCGCCCACTGTGCCAGCCTTTGCGATACGGAGTGTTTGTGCATTGTTAAGTAATGTGTTGTAAAGCTCTGTATTGACTTTAACGTCACTGGATAGTTTTAATATAATTTGCTGTGTTTCAGGTAAAATCCCAATTTTTTGGCTGTTGGCGCTCATTTGCTCTTGTAGGCGAGCTATTTGTTTGTCGGTTGCAACAATAGAGGGATGCGATTCGGTAAATTTTTGTCTTAATTCATCTCGTTTTTGTTGTAATTCCGTGATTTCCGTTTTTATTTTTACTACGCCATCCAGAATGCTCTGGGTTTCTAAATTGAGGTCAACCGATCCCCTACGCGTGCGAAAATCGTTTAAGGCGTTAGTGGAAGCATCAAGCTGTTCTTTGACAACAGGGAGTTGCTTGTCTAAAAACTCCAGTTTTTTTTGGGCTTCTTCTGACTTTTGTTCTACGCTCTGGCGAATGTAGATGTTGACAATTTCATTTAACACTTTGGTCGCTAATTCTGCGTTGCCTGCTTCATAAGATAATTCGATTATCCTAGTAAGTTTGCCTTTTTCGTCGGCATGTAAAGTATTTTTTAGTTGAGAAATTGCATCACTATCAATAAGGCGTGAAATATTAAATTCCGTCCCTGGTCGCGCAATAAGCTGCGATATAAAAATATTGATAGATTCCTCTGGATCATTAGGGTAATGAGCGGTTGCTAACTTACCTACTTCACCTTGAAGTATCTTAACGTTCTCGTTGAATATTACATATTCTCCATCCTTACTTACGATTAATTTAAGTGTTTTGTTTAATAGCGAAGTTGGTACAGAAAACGTATCGACCTTAATTGCTTCGCCCCCCCATGCATATTGATTCATGCCAAACCATGGGTTGGCAGTAAGTTGGGTGTTGGTTTTCTGGAATCTTCTTGCAATGGCTTCGCCAATGATTGGGAAATATCTTGGCTTTGCAACTATGTTCAATTTAAGATTGTCAATTGCTTTGCCGAGTACTAACCTGGAGTTAAGTAATTCAATTTCGGCTGCGACAGGAATTTCATTTTTTACGACAGGTCCACCTGGCTCAAGGGTTGTCAGAGATAGCGATTGCGCTTCAACTTGTAACATTGCATCTGTCTTATAAACAGGTTTGGCAATAAAAGTTGCGGCTAAGCCTAGCGCCAAGCTCGATGATAAAATAATGGCAATCAGCCCTCTACTATCTATTAAAGTGGCTATTATCTCGTTTATGTCTACTTTATTGTCATTTTCAACATTTAAGTGACTAGAGAAGGTGCTGTTGTCGCTAGAGGTATTTTGCATTTTTTTGTAATTAAACTCGATTCAGATTAGTTGAGGTTTCTGCTAAAGCTAAGTTATGGGCTTGTAGTTAAAACGCATCGTTGGATATATATCTGTGTGACTGAGTAGCAGCGGCTTTGCCAGATATTAAAATTTGAACACTGAATTCAGTTGTAAAAATAATAAATGGAAAGCCGCTTTCAATTAACTCAATTTTCTTTGTTCTGCATTAATTAACGAGTTAATTTTGCAAAAGGTTTTATCATTAATGAGCCATCGAAAGAGTTCAGCAAGGTAATGGTAGGTTGTACCTGATCTATAATTTGATTCCAGCGAATACCTTCGGCACGATCTACAAATACAACGTCACGTGGTTGTAATGGGAATCGATCAGCTAAGATCAAAGAATCTGGCGACTGGGCGTCCAAAAGAAAAATCTCAGGCTTGCCGTTCACGGCGCCACCTCTAAATACAAATATCCTCGCTGCGTCAGAGGTTTCTTGATTAACGCCGCCACCTTCGCTTAATGCTTCCGTTAAGGTCATTCGACCTTTGTTCATGTAAATACTGCGTGATCTCTGAGTGCTGTTAGTTCCCGCTGCAAAACTATTGACGATATTCGATTCACCCAGAACAAATACTTTATTAAACTCCCTATCAGGCACATTCAGGACATCGCCAGCTTGGAGTAATACGTTTTGGCTGATATCGCCACCTTCATAAAGCGCTTGGAGGTTAACGCTATAGGATTTGTCATTCCTTGTCAGAGTGAGGTTTCGCGCATCAGCATTTTCACTTAGCCCGCCGGCTGCATTTACGGCTTCTAGTATGGTTAATGGTATATCTCTAACTGACTGGATGCCTGGGGTTTTAACCTCACCCACGACGTAAACGCGCTGGCTTCTGTAGCTGGTGACGCGAACATCAAGTTGAACTTGTTCGATATAAATAGAAAGCTTACGTGTTAACTCATCACGAATTTGCTCGACGGTTTTGCCATTAGCTTTGATGATTCCTGCATAAGGAAAAAATATGCTCCCATCTTCTCCCACCACGGTGCCAGCAGTTTCAGCTGATCGAAACTCACCGGCGGGGATTGTTAGCTCGGGATGTTCCCACACCGTTATTGTCAAAATATCTCGCGGACCTACTTTGTACTGTGAATAAGGTTCTTGGTTCGGGATTCCCTTTTTTGTTTTTGATCCTATGCGATGATCAAAATAGTGATTTGCTACATTGTCCGGCCCAAGGCTGCTGTTGTTAATATCTTTCTCAAGGTCAAGTACTAATCGGGCAGTAATTGGTTTGATCGGCAATTTTTTTAATATGGTTTGATTTTGTTCTTTAACAGGCATTTCGACGCTTGAATGATCTTCGAAAAGAGTCATGTGTTGCCCAGGAATGATGGTGCACCCGCTTAGCTGGTGGACAGCAATCAAAATCAATAATTTTTTGAATCGCATAGATTTATTCCAAATTGTTTAAAGTTCTAGTTATGAAAAATTCGATTTATACTTAAACCTAGCTGAAAATTGTAAATTTTCAGCAAAAAGTGCAATTTACATTTACTTGATTAGTCGTGGCTTAAAATGACGCAAAAATTCTCGAGCGATTCTGCATGGTCTCGTAATTTCAGTAAATATTATTTCTGGTTCTTTAATTATTTTAGTTCGAAAGCCTTAACTTCAAAGGCTTGTCTTGAAGTAATAAAGAAACAATTATCAATTATAGTTATTTAGTTTAGTAAAACGAAGTAACTAGAATCATTTCAATGTAGGGAAAGTCTAGTGGGAAGTCATTTGGTTTTACATACGTACGAATACCTAGGGTTAAAGTTAATAATAATCAATGAGTTGTTTTGTTTTTTGAGAAATGTTGTTCATCGTAATACATCTAAAATTAAGAGGGGGATATTTTTGAATTGTTAATCTGGTTTTTTCTTAAACGGTAACTCGATATCTGTTTAAATGTTTAGATGCGGTTCAATATTTTTTAAGGCCGCTTCGACTGTTTCTAATAGCAATTTAATTAGGCTTTTATATTTTTTGCATCCAATCTGAGATGCCGCGTTCAATCAAGCTAAGGGCGTTTTCGAAAGCAGAAATGCTTTTTTGAAAGGGATCAGGAATTTCAAAGTCGTCCCAGTGCCCAAGTCGAAATACTTTGCCTTTGGCAGAGGGTTCTATATCTTCGATAGCATTTTTGTGAGACAACTCCATTACCAAGATAAGATCGGCTTGGCGGATCATCTCTTTGGTTAATTGACGCGCTTTGTATTCAGAGATATCAATGTTTTTTGATAGCAACAGGCTGCAAGAGTTTTTATCTGGAGGGTATCCAACCAATGCTCCTAAACCAGCGGAGCTTACTTGATAGTTTTGGTTTTTTGCTCTGGCGTTTAAAGCATGTTTTAGTAAGCCTTCAGCCATGGGGCTTCTACAAATGTTGCCAATGCAAACTACGAGAATGTTTCTAAATATCATATGTTGATGATAACTAAACTGTTTGATTCTGTGGGTTAAGTTTTAATGGTGGCCGGAAATATAGTAGGCCTGGCGTTTATGGAGCATTATATAGCGACAAATTATTTTACACTGGGTTAACTAATATTGATCTAAAATAGAATATTATTTAGCACACAAAAATGTGCAACTTTGTATCAAAAATAACAAGTACGGCAATTATTTATCCAACAAGGAAAAAGAAGGAGCGCTTCTTTGAATAAGTAGTCGTACGGATGCTTTTTAGTATTGCGTGCTGTTTTAATACTTGCCAATGAATACGAAAAAAATTATTGAAATGCTTAAGAACATTTTAATAATTTAGCAATACAGTAATTCGGTTAAGTTGCAATTTTTATCAAGCCTTTTACGTGCTTTTATAATTTCCATAATGTTTTCATACACGAACGGACTAACGGACTAATGTTTTCATATTATTTTCTAGCCTCATTATTAGCAACGATAGTGTTCATAGCAATCTTATATCCATTTGCTATTAGAATAGGTTTTACGGATAAGCCTTGTCATCGAAAGCAGCATAAGACGCCTACTCCCATTATTGGGGGATTGGCGATTTATTTAGCCCTATTAGTTGTTCTTTTTTTGTCCAAAAGTCCGTTTCCAAATCAAAACGAATACTTGGTTGCAGCTACATTATTGGTTAGTGTAGGTTTGATTGATGATTATAAAAATTTAAGCGTAAAAATCAGGCTGGTTGTTCAAATTATTGCAGCCATAATCATGGTTACGAAGGCAGACATAAGAATTACGACGTTAGGTGACTTATTTGGATTTGGGAACATTGAGCTAGGTCAATTTTCGACGTTATTCACTATTTTTGCCGTAGTTGGTGGAATCAACGCTTTTAACATGGTTGATGGAATGGATGGGCTTGTAGGTAGCTTAACTTTAATTACAATCGCCTCTATCGCTGAAGTCGCGTGGATAGCACAAAACACGGTAGTGTTGCAGTATAGTCTTGTCTTTTTGGGTGGCATAATAGGATTTTTGCTATTTAATTTGCGTATTTTTGGCCGGCCCAGCGCAAAAATTTTTTTAGGCGATACAGGAAGCACTTTATTCGGTTTCACCGTGTGTTGGTTAGCTATTGGCGCAACCCAGGGGGATCAGCCCATGATGAGTCCAATAACAGTTTTGTGGGTCATCGGTTTGCCGTTAATCGATTCTGTTTGCATCATGGCAAGGAGATTGGTTAAGAAACGTTCCCCATTCAGCCCAGATAGAGAACACTTGCATCATCTCTTCATTGTTTCAGGTTATGGCATTAACTCTACTCTCATCATAATTCTGACTTTTTCATTGATCTTAGCCGTTAATGGTATAGCCGCAGGATTGTATTTAAAGGTGCCAGAAGCCCTTATGTTCATTGCTTTTATCGGTTTATTTGCATCCTATTACTGGTTAATGACTCACGCTTGGGTTGTAATGAAAATATCTCGATATCTGCGAATTACAAAATTATTTGATCGCAGGATCTCCAACCTGAACCCATTAGTAGAAAAGCGCTCTGGTAAAGACAGAAGGTTTAGGCCATCACCTCAAGAAATTGACAGTTTTCACCGAGGTAGGAGTTTTTTCTTAGCGTCTTTATTCAAACACCAGGTCAAAGAAAACGCAGCTAACTTTGAAAGTAAAAGCAAAAAAGACAAGTAAAGTTTTTGGGTGCTAAGCTTAAAGTTAAGAACCAACGTAATTTGGGCTGTTCTTTTGAAAGGTCGGAAGCACCACTTCTTCATTGAGATTTTGACTCATTTATAGTTGCTTAGCTGTTAATTTATGCATTGATCTCATCATTTTAATTACAATCACTGGCTTTTTTAAAAAGATTTCCATGCGCTACTGCAGTGTATCTCAATTAGATAAGAAAAAAATATGATATCACTTAGTATCTTGAAGAGTTATTGTAAGTTTAAGATTTGCAATTTCAAATTAGTGAAAAATCTTTCTCAAAAAATCACTTGTAAGCTATTGCCCAATAGATCATCAGCATTGCATTACTGTTAATGAAATTATTTACTTTACGTCGCAGTCCAAGTGGTGCGCATTCTACGCATATTGCTATTTTAAGAGGGTTAATAAGGGTTGCTTTATTTGTTTTCTTGGGCAAGCTTGTTGGTGCAGCCAAAGAAATGGCAATTGCTTATCGATATGGCGTTAATGAGCAGGTTGATGCCTATCTTTTTTTATTTAATTTGATCAGCTGGCCTATTGCGGTTTGGTTTGGCGTGGTTTCATATCTGTTGCCTCCTTTCGCTGCTAATCTTAGAGAAAATTATTTGAGTGAATTGCCTCGTTTTCGGGCAGAGTTATTAGGGTTCACGTTATTGTTAGGCTGTAACTTGACTTTAGCTTTTTGGTTTGGATTACCTCTACTTCTGCATTCAAGTTGGGTTGGGCTTTCTCCAAGCACTGTCGCTATTGCTATCGATATCATTCCTGAGATAGTTTCGTTAGTTCCTCTGGGTATAGTGGTAAGTTTGTTGTCTGTTTGGATGCTTTCTTCGGGACGTCATGCAAATACCTTGTTTGAAAGCATTCCTGCTTTGGCCATATTGATTGGAGTGTTATTGTTGCCGCAACAAGGGATCAGTCCATTACTCTGGGGGACAATCGCTGGGTATGGTGTTCATGTGTTAGCCTCTAATGTTTCCATTGGCGCTTCGGAAAGACATGGAATTGCCCCGGTTTTCATCTCAATCTTCCCAGTGGCCTTTTTTTTGGAAGGGATTTGGGATTTTATTGATTGGGTCAGGTGTTGGCGGGATCAGTACTATAGTTGATCAGTTTTTCGCAGCCAAATTAGATAGCGGCAGTATTGCAACGATAAGTTACGCAAATCGTGTCTTGGCGTTGCTTTTAGGTTTAGGTGCTACTGCAATTTCAAGGGCAACATTGCCGGTATTTTGTAGTATTAAGTCGAAACAGGGGCAAGATTTAAAACCAATTGCCATGTTTTGGGTTAACCTAATGTTCTTTATAGGTTTAATTACAGCTGCGATAAGCTGGTGGGTGGCTCCGTTGCTGGTTAAGTTGCTCTTTGAAAGAGGAGCGTTTAAACCATCGGATACGATTATTGTCACGGAGCTTTTTCGTTATGGCTTAGTTCAGTTACCTTTTTATTTTTCATCTTTGACTCTAGTAACGTTGTTAGCGACGTACGGGAAGCATAAATTGATGGCTATAAGCGGTGTTGTTAATCTTTTTGTTAAATCGGCAGCCAATTACTGGCTATTACCTATAATCGGTGTTAACGCAATCGTGCTCTCGTCTGGGATCATGTATATGGCTTCGTTGGTTTTATTGTATATATTTGCACACTTTGGCTTAAAAAAATCTGGCGGGATGTCCTGATATGAAATTAATGGTATTGCTTTATTCCATGGGTAGTGGAGGGGCGGAACGGGTAACTGCCAATCTAAGTAATTATTGGGTAGCTCAAGGCAATGAAGTAACAATTACTACTATTGCGTCCCACAATTTGAATTCATATGATTTGGATCCAAGAATCGAGAGGATTTATCTTGATTTACAAAGCGATAGCAAAAATGTATTTATGGGTTTATACCATAATGCCATACGCGTTTTTTCTGTGAGGCGATTAATAAAGCAACTTCAGCCAGACATAGCTATAGCTATGATGACTACTAGCAATGTTATTTTAGCTTTAGCCACACTGGGTATGACCAACATCAAGACAATTGGCTCTGAGCGCTCGAACCCTTCGGTCAATAGAGTCGGCCGTCTATGGACTTTGTTAATGAAATATACCTATCGGTTGTTATCGGCAGTAACAGCTATGAGTACTCAGAGTCAAGAGTGGCTTCAGGCTAACACAAATGCTAAATCTGTAATTGCGATACCTAATTTTGCATCTTGGCCTCTGCCATCTTACGAGCCCAAAGTTATTCCGCCAAAATCACAGAGAAAAATTTTGCTCGCCGTCGGTAGGCTAGTAAATGAAAAAGGTCAGTCGATGCTTATTGATGCATTTTCCAAAGTGGAAAAAAAATATCCAGATTGGGATTTGTTTATAGTTGGAGAAGGTTACCTGGAAAATTCACTAAAAAAACAGGTTAATCAATTGGATTTGGATGAGCGAATTTTTTTTCCTGGAAAAGTTGGAAATGTTTGTGATTGGTATGAAAGTTCAAATCTTTATGTAATGAGTTCAGTGGTTGAGGGTTTTCCAAATACTTTAGTGGAAGCGATGTCTTACGGTTTACCATCGGTTAGCTTTGATTGTGATACCGGACCGAGAGATATCATCACGCATGAAGTTAATGGTTTATTGGTAAAGCCAAAGGACATAGACGGACTTGCCCAAGCTTTGGATAGAATGATGGGTGACAATGAGCTTAGAAAGCAATTTGCTATAAAAGCGCCTGAAGTCCGCGATAAATTTTCCTTGGAAAAGATTACTGGAATGTGGGAAGCTTTGTTTCTAAATTAATTCCCAAAAACGGTTTATTATCTTTTTTACGCTATTCTCAAAGACTGGCTGATGGTTGAATTTATATTAAAAGCGCAAAATGACTAAAAACATACTGATAGTTTTGTCTTGTTTAATCGCGATAGTCGGAGGCGCTGGCTTATATGTCGTATCAGCCCTAGTCATGAATTTAATTTTAGCGGCTTGTCTCGGTTTTTTTGGTACTAGATTACTAAGCCAATATAACCAGGATCGAAGTATTTCGATTCGATTTGAATACAATCAGTTTCTCATTCTTTTGTTGTATATCGGTTTTCTCATGGCGAATGTTTTAAAGGAAACCTTTGTTGATACAGAATTTAGATTTAATTTTACCCCCGAAGGCGGAATAATTAGGGACTATATTGATGTATTTAGGGGGTTGGTTGTTTATATGATCGCAAAGTCGACTTATAGCCCAGTAAAAAACTCAAAAATATTTATTTTTTTGCCTGTCATCTGTTTATTTATTTTATTGATTGGTCAATTACTTGAAGCCAATGGTTTGATCGATCCAGAAACAAATACTACATTTGAAGGTCGTGACTGGACTGGAAACAGTTTTTCAGAGAAATTATTAAGAAGACCGGGTGGGTTTTTAAATGCCAACATGACAGCTGGCGTGGCATTAATTTGGCTTTTTGTAACGCTTGAATCTAAGCTGGAACGGCCTGTAGTGATAAAAGGCTTGGCATTATTAACAGCCCTATCAATATGCGTGTTAACACAGTCAAGAAGTTCGATCATATTTTTAAGCTTATATTTGCTCCATAACATAATAGTGACACGAAACTTTAAGTTTTTGCTTACTCTTGTTTCGGCTGCAGTTGGTATTATCATCCTGCTTAATACGGTCGAAATTGATTTGGTGACCGGTCTGATTGAAAAATTCATGGAACGGGCGGATAGTAAAGAAGAAAGTGCCATGGAGAGGGAAGCCATGATATTTAGAGCAATTGAAACTTTTCAGGATTCCCCTATTTTTGGCAACGGCCTTTATCACTTGGCGAGAACCTACGAAGTGGCTTCTCATAATCAGACGTTAGAAATATTAACTAACTATGGGATAGTAGGATTTTTTGCAACTTTTTCGTTATATTTTGGGTTTTATCACAAAAATAATATTCCTTATCTCCTTCTTTGTATATTTCCGATGCTAATATTCTCACATAATTTTTTTGAAAACTCAGCGTTTCAGGTCGCGCTTGCTTTTGGATATATTCATGCAGGCGATGATTCAAAAGAACCGTTAGATTTGTGAGAGCTCTAATTTAAAATTTAAAGTTAGGCTTGCTAGGCCCTATAAGAATTTGCATTCCTCTAATTAGTAGGTTTTATTAGTAGAATTAACTTTCATATTCTGCATCGTGTTTTCTTTATCAAGTGTTGGTTATTTGTTGTTTGCATATAAGAATATGATTATTAAATAATAAAAAGATGCGGAAACTAGAAGTATTACAAAATTTTATGGTGCTCCTTGATTCATTAGGCATGCTAAATAATACTAATCGCAACCCTCTGTTTAGATATGAATGCTCGTTACATTGTTCGTTTTGATGATATATGTTCCACGATGGATTGGGGCATCTGGGAGCAAGTTGAATCTATTTTAAATAGACATGGAATTAAACCCATAATTGCCGTTATTCCGGACAATTGTGACCCCGAATTAATTATTGATCCAGCCCGAATTGATTTTTGGGAGAAAGTAAGGTCTTGGCAGAATGCGGGGTGGACCATTGCCTTACATGGCTACCAGCATTTGTATTCAACTCGTCACTCGGGCATAACTAAAATTAATAACTACAGCGAATTTGTTGGTTTAACTTATGAAGAGCAAAGAAGTAAACTCGAACGCGGTTTAGCAATATTTAAAGAAAACGGTGTTCGCGCCGAGGCTTGGATCGCGCCTGCCCATTCCTTCGATGGCTTAACCATCCAGGCATTGTTGGAACTAGGAATAAATGTCATCAGTGATGGCTATTATCTTAATCCTGTAAGGCGTTTAGGTGCGACATGGATTCCTCAGCAACTCTGGAGATTCAGAGCCATGTCTTATGGGTTGTGGACCGTTTGCTTTCATTCTAACGAATTTGGTACGTCGGATATCTCAAGTTTTGAGAGTGATATAAAAAAATACGCACCCAGCATTATTTCTTTTGATAAGGCAGTCCAGGGTTATTCGGTTAAAGAATATGGGATTTCAGATAAAGTGATGGAATATTGCTGGCAATTATTAATGCGCGTCAGGAAGCGTCGGGTTGACCTTAAACTTTAAATAATTTAATTGATGACTAATTCACGAACAAAAATTCTTTTTTTGATTCCATCATTAGGTTCCGGAGGAGCTGAGCGAGTAGTGGTTAATTTGCTTCGCCATATGGACAGAACTAGATTTGAAATGATGTTGGGAGTTCTAAATACTAAAACATCCGTGTATTTAGACGATGTTCCTAATGATGTTGAGTTTATTGATATTGGTAGCCCCAGAGTACGTTATGCAATTACAAAGATAATTAAGCTTATAAGGAGTAAACAGCCCAATGTTGTATTTTCAACCCTAGGGCATCTTAATCTCATGATGGGAATGTTGAGGCCGTTCCTACCAAAAAATATCCACTTTATTGGCAGGGCGGACACTATTCTTAGTATTTATCTAAGCCATTATAAGCACCCAAAATTATGGGGTTTAGCGTATCGCTGCTTTTATGGTCGTTTCGACAAGATTATTTGCCAATCAAAATATATGCGTGATGATTTAATTGAGAATTTCAATCAATCACCAAAAAAGCTGATTGTTATTAATAATCCTGTGGATGTTGATTTAGTTAGGCAGATGGCGTCAGAGCCCATTCCAAAAGAGTATTCAGAAATGGAATTCCTCGATCCTCAGAATAAAGAAATTATCAAACTAATTTCTGTGGGTCGCCTTGTCCATACCAAAGGTTTTGATTTGCTGATGGAAGCCTTGTCTATTTGCCAAAACCCAAAGTTTCATTTAACGATTTTAGGGCAAGGTCCTGATGAGGATAGTTTAAAAGCATTGGCTGCTAACCTCGGAATTGCTAAACAAATTTCTTTCTTGGGTTTTCAAAAAAATCCGTATGCATTTATAGCTAGATCTGATGCTTATATTTTAAGTTCGCGTTATGAAGGGTTTCCAAATGTGGTTTTGGAGTCATTAGCATGCTGCACGCCCGTAATAGCAACTCCTGCTCCCGGCGGTACCAGAGAAATATTGGGAAATTTGGAGGGTTGTTTGATTGCTGATAGTGTTAGTGCTGAAGGGCTAGCTAAAGCACTAACAAGTTTTAAGTTTTCAAAAAAATTAGATCAGAAATTAATTGAACCGTACGAAGTAAAAAGGATTGTAGAAATGTATCAAAATCAATTTTTAATGCCCATATTGATTAACCAATCATCTCCCCAATAAAAGACAAATCTATAATTTTTCAAGCCTTGGTTTAGCCCAAAAAGATTGGCAGAGTCATCTAATTTAAACCAGACTTAGCCGAACAATCATAATTTTGTTTTAAGAACTAATTCATCTAGTAAAGGAAGCTCATAAATAATATTGCCTGCCGTATTACAGCTATCTAACAATAGAATTTTGACTATTTTTTTTGTTACGCCGGATGAGGATTTGGTCAGGAGTACTTTTTAAGATGTTAATTAATGTTTTAACCAATTCGGTAGTTTTACTGATATTAATGTTGTTCGCACTAGGCTAACATTAATAGTTGATGTTAGTGAAAGTGCCGATTAATATTTTTTCAAGAAAGCATGTAAGGGAATTTATTTGCAGCAATAGGACTAATGGGTTACTTCCCAGATTTAACTTGATGATTACACGTTGATTTTGGGTTAAGCAAGACGGAAAATATGAAAATAATTGAAAACAATACTATTCAGAACCAAATAAAGATTTGTCACGTCATTATTCAACTTGATCCTCCCGGTGGGGCTGAGCGTATGTTAATGCAAATGTTGCTTAATAACCCAAGCTCTATTCAAAATAAAATGGTGATAGTGCTTTGTGAAGCTGGGCCGTGGGGAGAGCAACTAAGCTCTGCTGGCGTTCGTATTGAGGCACTGAAAATGAAGTCTGCGCTAGATATGCCCAAAGCTTTTTTTCGGATAAAAACGTTACTTCGCGAATTTAATCCTAATATTGTGCAGACTTGGATGTATCACTCTGATTTTTTGGGAGGACTTGCCGCCTATACATCCGGGTTCAAAAATATAATTTGGGGGATACATAGAACTTCATTGTCGTGGAATGATTCGAAAATTACTTTAATACTCATGAAGCTTTGCGCCTTAATGTCAAGTTGGCTGCCAAAGAAAATTATTCCTGTAGCGCAAGCAGCAAAAATACATCACATTGCCGCCGGTTATGAGCCATCTCGAATGGAAGTTATACCCAATGGATTTGATTTCGCCAAACTTACAGCGACTCAAAAACAAAGAGAAGAATTTCGAAAATCATGCGGATTTTCCGAAGATGAAATCATAATTGGCTGTTTAGGCAGATTCCATCCCGTCAAAGGTCAGGATAATTTTGTTAAAGCGGCGGCTCTTGTATTAAAGGCTAATCCAGAAGCAAAAATTAAGTTCTTGATGGTCGGTGACGAATGCGACCAAAAAAATACTGAGCTTATGGGATGGGTTAACCAATATGCTCTTAATGATTCAATTGTTCTTTTAGGCAATCGGACAGATGTTCCGATTTGTCTATCTGGCATGGATATATTCTGTATGCCCTCACGAACAGAGTGCTTCCCATTGTGCTTGGGAGAAGCGATGGCGATGGGTTTGCCTTGTGTGGCAACAGATGTTGGTGATACTGGCTTTCTATCGGGTGGTACTACTATTTTAGTTCCTCCTCAGGACGAAGAAGCGTTAGCTAAGGGATTGTTTAAAGTTGCGGCTTTAGCCAAACCAAAACGCATAGAGATGGGTGAGAAAGCAAAAATACGAGTTTTATCGGAATTTGCTATTGAAAAGGCGAATGACCGATATGATGCTGTGTATCGGGAAATAATGACAGGGAGTACTTGTTGATGTGTGGGCTAACGGGATTTTTATCGGTTTCTAAAACAGTACCTCATGATGAATGGAAGCCTTTATTAAAAAAAATGGCAAGCCTGATTCACCATAGGGGACCTGATGATAACGGAGTTTGGAGCGATTCCGATTCAGGAATTGGTTTGGCACATACAAGGCTATCGATACTTGATTTGTCTCCCGCTGGACATCAGCCGATGGCTTCAGCCTCTGGGCGCTACGTTATGGTGTTTAACGGGGAAATTTACAATCATTTAGAGATACGAGCCTACTTAGAAAAAGAGTTAGAAACTGAAAATACTGCAATCAAGTGGCGTGGCCATTCGGATACTGAGACTTTATTAGCTGGTTTTGATCTATGGGGTATTGAAAAAACTATCAAGAAAACCGTCGGTATGTTTGCAATTGCCGTATGGGACAAACAATACCAAACTCTTACTTTAGCTAGGGATCGATTAGGTGAAAAACCATTGTATTTTGGTTGGCAAGGAGATACATTTCTATTCGGTTCTGAACTTAAAGCGTTAAAAGCTCATCCAGATTTTCTGGGCGAAATCGATCGTAATACAGTTGCCTTGCAAATGAGGCATAATTACATTCCTGCCCCTTACTCTATCTACAAAGGAATAAAAAAACTAATTCCTGGAACGCTGTTAACGATTTCTTTAACCAATCGAGATGTTGAGGCTGTCCATTACTGGGATCCCAGAAAGGTGGTCGAGGATAATTTGGCGAATCCATTTTCGGGAACGCCGGAAGAAGCTGTCGACGCGTTAGATGGGTTATTGCGCCGCACTGTCTTGCAGCAAATGATTTCTGATGTGCCGTTAGGTGCGTTTTTATCCGGCGGCATCGACTCTACGACAATCGTATCCCTGATGCAAGCCCAATCAAGTCGTCCGGTTCGTACTTTTACTATCGGTTTTAACGAAAAGGATTATAACGAAGCGGAGCATGCAAAAGCAGTAGCAAAACATTTGGGAACCGACCATACTGAACTATATGTGTCTTCTCAGCAGGCGATGGATGTTATCCCTCTTTTGCCCAATATGTTCTGTGAGCCTTTTTCAGATTCATCACAAATTCCTACTTTTTTAGTAAGTAAACTGGCTCGTCAGCATGTCACCGTGTCTTTGTCAGGTGACGGCGGAGATGAGTTATTCGGTGGCTACAATCGCTATTTTAAAGCCGTCAATTTGCATAGCAAAATTGCTAAGATTCCATTGCCATTACGGTATTTGTTAGCTCCAATGTTAAAAGCATTGCCTGATCAAACATGGAAAACTATTGTGTCTCCGCTTGCGCCTCTGTTAAAAAACAAAACAACTGAGATTGGCAACAAAATACAGCTGGCGGCTGATCTTTTTGAGCACGGTTCGCATTCGGATGTTGACCTTTACCTTTATCTGCTTAGTCATTGGAAAAAGCCTTCAGAATTGGTGCTTAACAGCCAGAACTTACGGACAATATTTTCTGATGCAACTTTACAGCCCAAGGCGGATTCTTTTTTTCAGCAAATGATGGGGCTTGATATGCTGACTTATTTGCCGGACGACATTTTAACTAAAGTTGATCGGGCGGCTATGAGCGTAAGCTTGGAAACGCGAGTTCCGCTTTTGGATCATCGGCTAGTTGAATTTGCATGGTCTATTCCGTTGCATTACAAGGTTCGTAACGGAGATGGTAAATGGCCTTTACGTCAAGTACTTTATAAATATGTTCCAAAGGAACTGATGGAGCGCCCTAAAATGGGTTTTGCTGTTCCTATCGCAGAATGGTTGCGCGGACCGTTACGTGATTGGGCGGAAGACTTGTTGAATGAGCAGCGCTTAAAACAGGAGGGTTTCTTCAATTCGAAATTAATAAGACAAAAATGGACGGAACATCTCGCCGGTACGTATGATTGGGAGCATCTTTTATGGGATGTTTTAATGTTTCAAGCTTGGATGAAAAATCAATGAAATTTTTAATGATTGCGGGTTTTGCCGATGATGTCATACCTTTTCGAGGTGATCTGATCAATGCCCTATTAGCAAAAGGGTTAGAGGTGCACCTTGCTTTACCTGATCTGGAAAAAGGCAGCGCACTTGAAAAAATATTTATCGACAAAGGTTTGGTATTGCATCACGTTAGCATGCAGCGAGCAGGAATGAATCCCATTGCTGATCTCAATACATTATGGCAATTAATCCGGCTCATTAATAAAGTAAAGCCAGATATTGTGTTTGCCTACCTCATTAAATGCGTTATCTATGGGATGATTGCCGCGACCTTACTTAAGGTTCCTCGTCGTTTTGCTTTGATCACCGGTTTAGGTTATGCGTTCCAAGGCGAAGGGCAGCGTGGATTGCTGCAAAAATTAGCCCAAAGCCTATATGCTCTTGCTCTTAAGGGAGCGCACAAAACTTTTTTTCAGAATAATGATGATCTTGCCTTATTCCATCAATTAGGCATTTTATCTGAAGACGCATCTACCTTTGTTGTCAACGGTTCTGGCGTAAACATGGAGCATTATGCTTTAACTGCATTACCTAAAGGAAAGACGCGTTTCTTAACCATAGCCCGCTTTTTAGTAGACAAAGGTATACGAGAATACGCAGAGGCGGCAAAAATTGTGAAGGATAAATATCCGGAAATCAGTTTTTCTGTAGTTGGCTGGCTGGATGAAAACCCGAGTGCCATCAAGCAATCAGAGATGGATGGATGGATAGCCGATGGTACGTTGAATAATATAGGTCGCCTGAAAGATGTCAGGCCTGCTATTGCTGATTGTAGTATTTATGTTCTTCCTTCTTACAGAGAAGGCGTACCGCGCTCTACCTTAGAAGCGATGTCCATGGGCCGTGGCGTGGTTACCACCAATGCGGTTGGATGCAAGGAAACCGTTGAGGAAGGTGAAAATGGTTTTCTTGTGCCAGTCCGTTCTGTCAAAGAATTGGCTGATGCTATGCTCAAAATTATAGAAAATCCAGAGCTTGTGGATCGTTTTGGCAAAAGATCTTTTGAAATCGTCAAAGAGAAATACGATGTTCATAAAGTTAATGAAGTATTACTAAAAGAAATGGCGGTATCTCGCTAACTGTTTAATATTTAATCTCGACTACCTTTAAGTTTGTTCTGTGACTTTAGATCGCCTTGTGACCAGCAATTTCAAAATTCAAAAGATTTGAATAAATCTACTAGATAGATCAATTTATGCTAAAAATTCATTAGGCTTTATTCCGATACTCTATAAATAACATCAAAATTTCCAATAATAAGTAATTTTGTTAACCAATTTAGTTGTCACGATAATTGTGGAAAAAAGCCTATGCACAAAAAAAAAATAGCTCTTGTGATGTACTCATTGAACATTGGCGGTGCTGAAAAAGTTCTTGCCGATTTGTCGATTGAATACGCAAAATCCCATGAAGTTACTCTCATCCTCTTTGATACGAGTTTAATGTATTATCCGTATGCAGGTGAAGTAATCGACCTGAATCTGCCTGCTAGCGAAGGTTTAGTAAAAAAGACGATAAATTTGCTTCGAAGGGCATGGGCGCTGCGTAAAGTATTTAAAGCGCACCACTTTGATCACATCATCAGTTTTATGGAAAACGCTAATTTTCCAGCTATTTTGGCATCACCGAATGTCATTGCTACCAATCATTGTAATCCTAACCACATGCCGTATATCGAGTGGTTGTTAGCTCGATGGTTGTATCCCAAAGCAAAAAAAATAGTGGCGGTTTCTAAGATGGGAGCACAAATCTTTCAGCAACGGCTTCAGCTCTCAAACATTACCTATTTACATAATCCTATTAGCTTAAAGCGAATTGCGGAATTAAGTGTTGAGCCGGTCGTTTATAAACCTGATTGCGATTATATTATCGCTGTTGGACGATTGAGTGCTGAGAAAAATTTTACGAGTTTGATTTCGGCTTTTGAAGAGTCTGGGCTCTATCAGCAGTATCAATTGATTATTTTGGGTGAGGGTAATGAACGGAATGCGCTTTCCGGACAAATTAAAGCCAATAACTTGGGTGAGAGTGTTCGATTAATGGGTTTTATTGGTAATCCCTACCCTTATTTAGTTAATGCAAAATGTTTGGTTTTATCAAGTTTGCATGAGGGCTTTCCGGTAATTCTTGCAGAAGCGCTGGCATGTGGATGTCCGGTTATTGCAACCCGATGTGAAACCGGTCCTGAAGAGATCATTGATCATGAAAAAAATGGCTTATTGGTTCCGGTAAACGATACGCGCGCTTTAGCCGAATCCATGAAAAAATTGTTAACCGATCCAGGGCTTTATGGGATGATTAAACAAAACACAAAGCCTTCCGTTCAACATCTGGATATTGAAGAAGTTGCTAAAAGATGGTTGGAACTTTAATTTTGCAACCTTATTTTACATAAAGTTCTCGAAGCTATTCGTCTTGCATTTAAATCGTTGATGAAGTTTGCGCGCTGAAATTCGATAGCGCCGCTATTTTTGCGAAAGATTTTTCCGGGCCTCCTGCTCGAAAAATCGGCAAAAATCACGCGGCGGCTCTTGCCTTCGGCGGCCCCAGCCGTCCTGCTACGCTCGCCACATCTCTATGTGACTTCGCTGCGCAATGACTGGACGCGAGTCGTAAAGCTTTGCAATTTCACTCTGCGCCTTCGGCACGGGCGTGTAATCGCCCAGCCCTGATCGCTCCTGGGGACTAAAAATCTTCGCTACGTTTTACTCCGCTTCCAAGATTTTCAGCGAATGAAAATAAACCATACTTAGTTTTCACTAATCTTGAAGTCGGTGAATCTTATCGATTGAACTGACTTATCCAATGTTTAAGTTCATTCTTTCTCGCAGGGGTAAGTTGTTCCCACTGGAAGCGCCACATCCAGTTGCCCTCAGATGTGCCTGGAATATTCATGCGATGTTCGGAATTAAGGCTAAGTACATCTTGCATAGGTAAGATGGCGAGGTGGGCGACGGAACCGAAAGCCGCATGGATTAATGCGTCGTTTACAGACAATTGAGGGTGGCCCAGGTAATCATAGATGCGGTTTCTTTCTTCGTCGTTAAGTTTTTCCGCCCAACCCACAGTGGTGTCATTATCATGGGTACCAGTATAAACCACGCAATTGGGCGTGTAGTTGCTTGGTAAATAAGGGTTTTCTGGGCCATCGCCAAAAGCGAACTGAAGGATTTTCATGCCGGGAAGATTAAAATCGTCCCGCAGTTCTTCTACTTCTCTAGTGATTATGCCAAGATCCTCTGCAATCAGAGGCAGGCGGCCGAATTGGGTTTCAATTGCCTGAAGCAGGTCTTTGCCTGGGGCTTTTAACCATTCGCCATGTATCGCTGTTTCTTCAGTGGCTGGTATTTCCCAAGCGGCTTCCAATCCTCTGAAGTGATCGATACGAAGGATGTCAAACAACTCAAGCTGAGTAGTTAACCGGTCAAGCCACCATTTGAAACCGGTCTCCTTAAGATGGTGCCAATTGAAGTGAGGGTTGCCCCATCGCTGGCCGGTCTCGGAAAAATAATCGGGTGGAACGCCGGCAACTACCGTCATTTCGCCATTTTCGTTAAGTTTGAAGTTGTCTCGATGAGTCCAAACATCAACGCTGTCGTAAGAAACAAAAATCGGAATATCGCCAAATAATAAAACATTATGCTGTTCTGCATAAGCTTTGAGTTCCTGCCATTGCTGGAAAAACACAAATTGCAGAAATTTTGTCGATTCAATTTGTTTTTTTAATCGCGTTTTCGCTTCCCTAAGTGCATCAGTATCCCGGTTTTTTAAAGGCTCCGGCCAACAATTCCAGCTTTGTTCTTGGTGTTCTTGTCGAAGCGCCATGAATAAGGCGAAATCGTCTAACCAGAAAGATTTTTTTTCACAAAATCTACCGAACTCTTGTTTCTCCGCTTCACTTGCAGAAGAAAGAAATCCGTCAAATGCCTTGGTTAACAAAATTTCTTTTGTAGTTTCCAAAGTTTGATTGGAGTTTGCCTCGATATCCGAGAAATCCAGCCAACCTCGCCGATATAGCCAGTCAATATCAATTAATTTCGTATTGCAGGCATGTGCTGATAAGCTTTGATAGGGTGAGCGATCTGCATGGGTAATCACTAAAGGTAATGTTTGCCAAACGGTGATATCTGTTTCATGCAGAAAGTTAATGAAATGGAACGCTTCTTGACCCAAAACACCGTTTTCGTTAAGGCCAGGAAGTGAAGTTATATGCAGCAAAATCCCTGCACGTCGTTTATCCAAAATAGCTGACACGTAGTCCTTTTAATTAGGTTATAGCGCCAGGACGCATGGCTCCACCCATGGCGGGGTCGCCAAACCCTTGCGTAAATGAAAGTGCCAGGTATGCTGGCGGTTCTTGTCCAAGTAAGCGATACAAATTAGCTAAATTCATGCGAAATTGTTTTTCAAAATTACTGACCGCTTCACCGGGATTATAGTCACCGAACCACCAGAACCAATCCGAGCCTTCACACACTGAAAGTTGCAATTCAGCTTCTCTAACCTGCTGAGCGTTTAATTTTTTTGCTGAAATGACCTTGTCAAATGCCGCTTTAGCGTCTCCGAGCATATCCCAACCCCGATTTTTATCGCTGTCCCCAATCCAAGTTGAAAAAGTACCATAAACCCAACTTCCCGCAACCAAGCGATTTAATGGTTTGATCTCAACTCCATTGTTTAAGCATTCGGAAAAAGTAGTCAGTTCGATCGTTGGGTGAGCAGATAATCTTTGATAAAGAGCACTCAGAAAATGATAACCATTTTCTGGAAAATATTCCCAGGCATTTTCACCATCCATAATGATGGAGACTACCGAGTTGTCAGGCTCATGCGCAGCAATATTTTCCAAGTGGGAGATCAAATCACTTACCGCATCATCCGCGTGCCATTTAGAGTATTCAAACCCGATTAGGTCGGATAAGCCATCGTCACGAAAAAAACAGGCTATATCGGTATCCTTTAACTTATAAGGATGGTGAGCGTGAGAAGATTGTTCGTTCTCCGCTAAATTCAGGCTGTTGTGTAAAACTGAACCACCGCTTGCCGCCCATTTAAAACCAAAATCGTCGAGGATTGATAAGGTTTTTTCGCTAATGCTGCCTTCCGATGGCCAGCAACCATTGGATTTGAAACCAAAAAAACGCGTGAAAGTTTGCATGCCCTTTTCAAGATGCCACTGGACACGCGCTTCACCATCAGGGTAAGCCTTTAGTTCTGGCAAAGGAACTTCAGGCATCGCTTCTCGAGCCGAGTTGATATCCAGCATTAACGGCATGATAGGATGTGCGTAAGGCGTGACGGATAATTCAATTTGTCCTCGTTTGGCTAAAGCTTTGTAGCGACAAATGACTTCCGAAAGTTGTTGGCCAATAATTTCCAAAATTTCAATGCGTTCGTGTAATGTGTAACCACTGCCCTTGTCGATCAGGTGCTTTATCCGGTTATCGGTTAACTTGATGGTTTCACCTATCCAAGCGAGATGATACCAAACCAGAATGTCACAGATAAATTGAGAATTAATATAGGTTAACGCATCATAATTCGACTCAAGCCAATCCGCTATATTCGCCAGCTTTTTATAAGCGTTATAACGGCAAATCTGACGTTCCCGATTGGCTCTTAAACATTCTTTTACCAAATGCATTCGCTCTTCGGGATCGGCAGGGCCACTAGGGTCGACCAATGCCGCAAGTAAAGGATCGGTCAGGGATATCCGGTCTTGAAGATAGGCGTTAACCTGTTTGGCGTAATCCTCTATTTGTTCGAGCAATATGGGGGCAAAATTAACCACGGCTTTTGCTTCAGGAACAGCTTCCAGATGCGCCGCCATATCAACGTAATCTTTAATAACATGAAGATAAGTCCACGGTAGCTTGAACGTACCGGTCTGTAAATCACGGTACTCGGGCTGGTGCATGTGCCAGCACAAAACCAGTTTTATCTTCTTGTTTTCCATTATTTATCTAACGTAACGCAGTTTTTGCCCGAGCATATCCGGGGTTACTAAGACGACTCCTCCGGCGCTTACATGATAATGTTTTTCATCCTCAGCGCGATTTTCTCCAATAACTGTACCCTCTGGTACTTCGCAGCCTTTCTCGATAATCGCTTTAGTAATCCGGCAATGTCGGCCAATATTAACGTTGGGCAACACAATGCTGTCTTGTACGGTGGAATAAGAGTTCACCCTGACATTTGAGAACAGCAAAGAGTGCCGCACGGTTGCCCCGGAAATAACGCAGCCGCCTGATACCATCGAATCTACAGCAAGCCCGCGCCGGTCATTGTCGTCGAAGACAAATTTCGCAGGCGGAGTTTGTTCTTGATACGTCCAGATCGGCCAGGTTTTGTCATATAAATTAAGCTCAGGGTTAACCCCAATCAGTTCCATATTGGCTGACCAATACGCGTCGATTGTTCCTACATCTCGCCAATAGCTTTGCGCGCCACTTTGTAAGTCCAAGAATGGATAGGCATTGACAATATATTTCTCGATAACGGACGGGATGATGTCTTTGCCAAAATCATGGCTCGAACCTTTGGTGTCGGCATCCTTGATTAATTGCTCGTAAAGAAAATCTGCGTTGAAAATATAAATGCCCATAGAGGCAAGCGCAGTATCTGTTCTTCCAGGCATCACCGGCGGATTTTCCGGTTTTTCAACAAATGCGCGAACCCTGCGATTATCATCAACATCCATCACGCCAAAAGCGGTAGCTTCTTTTAATGAAACCTCAATACAACCGATGGTCAAATCAGCATTTTTCTTGACGTGGTCAGCCAGCATTGCAGCGTAATCCATTTTATAAATGTGGTCGCCAGCAAGTACCAAAATGTGGTCAGGATGCCTGGTTCTCAATATATCTATGTTTTGAAAGACAGCATCGGCAGTGCCTTTATACCAGGAGTCTTCGTCAATCCGTTGTTGGGCCGGGAAAAGCTCTACGTACTCGTCGAATTCTCCACGTAAAAATCCCCAGCCTTGCTGGATATGAAGAATTAAAGAGTGTGCTTTATATTGGGTTAAAATACCGATTTTACGTATGCCGGAATTAATGCAATTTGATAATGGAAAGTCCACAATACGGAACTTGCCGCCAAAAGGCACCGCCGGCTTAGCGCGCCAATCCGTCATATTCATTAGGCGCGAACCCCGACCACCGGCTAAAATAAGGGCAATGGTATTTCTAGTTAGATGAGTTATATGAGTTTCTGGCATGGCTGTTCTCCAGTTTTGGGTGGCCGTTCGACTGATATTCTTATTTATTATTGACTCGAAGCAAATTTTACTACACTGAGGCAAATTCAAGGTGAAAAAAACATTAAATAATCCACTTAATTCGGAATGCGTCAAAATTGCCGAAGCCAAACACCATGATCCATTTGCAATCTTAGGCAGGCATCAAAAAGGTGATCAAACCTCAATAAAGGTTTACCTGCCTTATGCTGAATCGGTCAAGCTCGCCCACAATGACGGAGAGTTTCATCGTATCCCCAATACCGATTTTTTTGAATATATGACTGGTAAACAAATTTTACCAGCACATTACCAATTAGCTTGGGTTGATAAAAATGGCAATTCTCATCTGGACTATGATCCTTATGATTTTTCTCCGCAATTTCCGGAATTTGATCAGCATCTATTTGGGGAAGGCAAGCATTGGCATATTTATGAAAAATTGGGCGGACATCTCCACTCCGTTGATGGAATTGATGGGGTCTTGTTTGCTGTTTGGGCACCCAATGCGGGCCGTGTGAGTGTGATAGGCAATTTCAATAATTGGGATGGTCGGTGTCACCCGATGCGCAGTCTTGGCGGTGGCGGGATATGGGAGTTGTTTATCCCTGGTTTGAAAGCCGGTTGTCTTTATAAATTTGAAATTTTGAATCGTTACACACAGGAAGTGCTGGTAAAAACTGATCCTTACGGTCAGGAATTCGAGTTCAGGCCCAGCACTGCCGCACTAGTGATAAACAAAGATACCTACCAGTGGGAAGATCATCAGTGGGTAACGGAACGCAGCAAACACAATTGGCTGCGTTCGCCGATGTCTATCTACGAGGTGCATTTAGGTTCATGGCGCCGCGACAGCCAAGGCAACTTTCTTAATTATCGCCAGTTAGCGAAAGATTTAGTTGATTATGTCAAAGGCTTGGGCTTTACCCATATCGAGTTGTTGCCGATTACCGAGCATCCATTCGACGGTTCTTGGGGTTACCAAACGACGGGTTACTTTGCGCCTACTAGCCGCTACGGATCGCCGGATGATTTCAGGTTCTTTGTCGATTCCTGTCACCAAAACGGGATCGGCGTGATATTGGATTGGGTGCCCGCGCATTTTCCTAAAGATACATTCGCCTTAGCTAGATTCGACGGCAGTGCATTGTACGAGCATGAAGATCCACGCCAAGGCGAACATCGGGATTGGGGGACGTTGATTTATAATTATGGTCGGAATGAGGTTAAGAACTTTCTTTTAGCCAGCGCCATCTTTTGGTTGGAGGAATTTCACCTGGATGGTTTGCGTGTAGATGCGGTTGCATCCATGCTTTATCTGGATTATTCACGTGAGCAGGGGGATTGGATACCCAATCGTTACGGCGGCAGGGAAAACCTTGAGGCGATTGATTTTTTCAGGGAGTTGAATGCGGTAACGCATGAGCAGCATCCGGGAACCGTTATTATGGCAGAAGAATCCACAGCTTGGCCACAAGTGACCCGGCCAACCTGGACCGGCGGTCTGGGCTTTTCAATGAAATGGAACATGGGGTGGATGCACGATACATTGTCTTATATGCAACACGATCCAATTCATCGGATGCATCATCATGACCAGTTAACCTTTGGATTGCTGTATGCCTTTACAGAAAACTTCATATTGCCTTTTTCCCATGACGAAGTAGTGCATGGTAAAGGTTCTTTGATTAACAAAATGCCTGGGGATGAATGGCAACGCTTTGCCAATTTAAGGCTTTTGTTAACCTTCATGTTTACGTATCCGGGCAAGAAGTTGTTATTTATGGGGTGCGAGTTCGGCCAAGGCACCGAATGGAACGTCAATAAAGCCCTGGATTGGTATGTACTTGATTATGCCCATCACCGGGGTATCCAAGCTCTGGTAAAAGATTTGAATTATCTTTACAAAACTCAGCCTGCGTTGCATCAGCATGATTTCGACCACCAAGGCTTCGAATGGATCGATTGTCATGATGTTCAGCAATCGATCATCAGTTTTCGGCGTAAAAGCGATCAGGGCGAATTAATTATTATTTTAAATTTTACGCCGGTGCCAAGGGAGAGCTATCGTATCGGTGTGCCTCAAGCTGGAACATATACAGAGGTTTTTAATTCCGACTCGAGGTATTACGATGGTACCAACATGGGTAACAGTTTGGTTTTGTCTGAGCCGGTTGAATGGATGAACCAGCCGCATTCAATTTGCTTATCATTGCCGCCACTGGGGGGTATCATTCTTAAAGCCTAGTTTGCACAATCGAACTGAGCAGATAGCCTATTTTAACTTTAACCGACTAAGTGATCGTTAAGAATCATATGAAAAAAATATTATTTGTCACCAGTGAAGCGCATCCAATGATAAAAACTGGTGGACTGGCGGATGTTTCCGGAAGCTTGCCCAAAGCTCTGCACGAGTTAGGGCAGGATATCAGGATTATTTTGCCTTATTATCGCGATATCAAGTTGTTTGATGAACCTCGTCACCTAAATTTTGTAAGGGTCGATAATAGAAATGTTAACCTGATGGAAACTAGGGTGCCGGACTCTCCATTACCGGTTTATTTGGTCGATTATCCTGATTTCTTTAATCGCCCGGGTAATCCTTATGTCGACGATCAAGGCAACTCCTGGCCTGATAATGCCGAGCGTTTTGCACTGTTTTGCCGAATTGCCGTTGAAGTCGCCATGAGTCGGGCCGCCTTGGATTGGCAACCGGATATTGTCCATTGCAACGATTGGCAAAGCGGATTGGTACCTGCATTACTGTCTCTCGAAATCAATCGTCCGTCAACAGTTTTTACAATTCACAATATGGCCTACCAAGGGCTATTCAATTATGAAAGCACTCAATCCTTGAATTTGCCTGGTCAATTATGGAAACAGGATGGTTTGGAGTTTCATAATATGTTGTCCTTTATAAAGGGCGGCATCGCTTTCGCCGACCGCATTACTACGGTCAGTCCGACCTATGCTTTGGAAATTCAAACTCCGGCGTTCGGCTATGGCCTTGAGGGGCTTTTATTGCATCGTAAAGATGTATTGAGCGGCATAATTAACGGGATCGACCAGGAATACTGGAGTCCTGAAAAGGACTTATATATAGGAAAGCGTTACGGGTTGAAAACGTTATCGCAAAAACAGCAAAATAAAGCGGAGTTACAACGCAGCCTTGGCTTGCCGGTAAATGACAAAGTACCTGTATTGGGGTTGATCGGGCGATTGGTCGAACAGAAAGGTATTGGATTGATTATCGATTGTTTGCCTGAAATTATGAAGATGCCTTTGCAATTCTTCTTGTTAGGCTCGGGTGACAAGGAGTTCGAAAGACGGTTGCAAAATTTGGCGCATGTCTACCCCGAGTCTTTATCTGTAACTTTAGGGTACGATGAGTCACTGGCTCATCTTATTGAAGCTGGTTCCGATATCTTTTTAATGCCGTCGCAGTTTGAGCCTTGCGGTCTTAACCAAATGTACAGCCAGCGCTATGGTACGTTACCCATCGTTAGAAGGACTGGCGGTCTGGCTGACACAGTAATTGATGCTTTGCCGCATACCATCGATGATGGAACCGCCAGCGGCTTTGTGTTTGCCGATGCAAATTCGGATACTTTGCTAGAGGCGGTTAAGCGGGCGGTTTTGCTCTACAACGATAAGCAAACTTGGGCTAAAATTCAAAAGACTGCCATGCAAAAAGATTTTTCCTGGCAGCGTAGCGCCGAGAAGTATATAAGTTTGTACAACAGCTTGTAATTTCGCGTTGAGTGGGGATTGTGTAAGGAGTTGAAACTTGGGCAAACGACTAGGTTATTTGCTGATTTCCCTTTTTATCATGCAGTTTGCGTATGCAAATGAAACGATTATCGAAGTAGTACCGGTTTATAATCGACCGGCAGCTGAACTCTTGCCAATTTTGGCGCCGCTGTTGGATGCTGCTGACCGTATAGTGGCAAATGGCGATACCCTGATTATTAACACTTTGCCACAGCGCGTAGGAATGTTAACCAATCTGGTTCGTAACCTCGATAATCCAATGACTAATCTTTTGATCAGCGTCATTCAGAGTCGGGATACTACCGCAGAAGAATTGAATGCCGGGTTGGGTGGGCAAATCAACATTCCACACAACAATTCATCGGCAATTGGAGGTCAGATCGGGGGATCTGTTAATCATTTCCAAGGTAATGACAGCAATCAAAATACGCAGACTATTAGAATATTGGATGGTCAGGCTGCTCATATACGAGCTGGTAATGCATACCCAGTATCTATTTATCAGGACTATTCTGGAGCTACGGGTGTGAGTCAATCCACGCAATATATGGACGCAACGACTGGATTTGCGGTGACACCAAGGTTAGCTGGTCATCAAGTTAGCTTGGATGTTTCGCCGTGGTCGGACAGGTTAACCCCGCAGGGTAATTTGCAAGTACAAGAGGCAGAAACATCCATCCGGGCAAACTTAGGTGAATGGGTTGAGATTGGCGGGATTGACGAAACCGAGCGGATTAGTACCGGTGGAGTTTTTAATTACAACAATCAGTCTAGTCAAAATAGTCTACGAATTCTGGTAAAAGTTGATGTTGTCAATTAGTAGGGCTACCTAGTTGCTTTAGGTATTAAAAACAAAAATAATATAAATGATTTTTTATTTTGTCATTTCGTGCAACTTCCGTGAATCTTTTTTGACTAATTAAAGGGATTCTTAAGATTCTTTAAGTTATAAATGATAAATAGAAAATATAAACTACAATTGAGAGGGTGTTATGTCTCAGGTCTTTACTATGAATGTTACTGATTTGCGTCAAAAACTTCGACGTTCAACTTTAAATCAAATGCGGTTGGGGCTTAATTCTGATCGTCGCAAAGGGGCTGATCGTCGAACATTTCCATCAATGTCTTCCAGTGGTCCTGGCAACTATCAACGAGTGTGGTTAACTCCTGGCGAAAGAACTTTGATTGAAGATTTGTATTTATTAGTAGATGATGTATGAACCGAACCGCCTTAAATCAGGCGGTTCGGTTTAGTTATTTCATTTTTTGCTGGCTGCGTGTTAAGCCAGCAAATTCATTGAGAAGTGCGAGTTCTTTAGCGTCAAGTTCATAGAAAGAATGGGTTTTTAAGCGTTCGGGAAGAACTACCGGTCCATAGCGAACCCGAATTAAGCGGCTCACCACCACATTTTGTGATTCCCACAAGCGCCTGACTAAACGATTTCGACCCTCTGTAACGGTGACGTAATACCATTTATTGGCGCCTTCTCCTGCATAAAACCGGATATCGTCAAACTTAGCCATACCGTCCTCAAGCTCAACGCCTTGCTTTAAGTTTTCGATAATTTTTTCTGGCAATTCACCTAATACTCGAACTGCATATTCGCGTTCGATTTGAGTGGAAGGATGCATTAATCGATTAGCTAGCTCGCCATTATTTGTTACCAGCAACAAACCTGAGGTATTGATGTCAAGACGACCGACTGCAATCCAGCGCGAGCCGTTTAAATGGGGTAGCTGAGTAAAAATTACCGGGCGACCTTCGGGGTCGCGTCGGGTGACAACTTCGCCGGTGGGTTTGTGGTATAGCAACACGCGCGTTGGTTGTTCGGCAAATTTCTCCCAATGTACTACGCGATCGTTGATTTGCAGGAAATCTCCCGGTTTAATCCGTGTGCCCAACGTAACAAGTTGTCCATTTAGCCTTAGTCGGTTTTCCTCAATCCAGCGTTCAATTTCCCGTCTTGATCCTACGCCGCCTCGTGCGAGCACTTTTTGAATGCGTTCACCCGGCTCATCACGGGGCGTAGTTTCGCTTTTTTTCGATAAATTAGGTTTAGTTGTAGGTCGTTTCAAGGATGTCTTCAATGGAGTTGTCGTCGGCTTCTTGGGCTTGTTCGATGGATTCATGATTTTCTTGGTTTTTGCTATTTTGAGGCGGCATCGATGGCTGATGGTCCAGATCTAAATCAAGATCTTGGATTTCCTGTAATGTGGGCAGATCATTTAAAGATGCAATATTAAAGTAATCTAAAAATTGTCTGGTTGTGCCGTATAGATTGGGATGTCCGGGTGTTTCTTTTTGAGCGACAATTTTAATCCATTCGCGTTCCATCAAGGTTTGGATAATGCTTGTGCTAACGGCTACTCCGCGGATATCTTCGATTTCGCCCCGCGTTACCGGTTGGCGATAAGCAATTATTGCCAGGGTTTCCAGTAATGCGCGGGAATAGCGTGGTGGTTTTTCTTCGAATAACCGGGAGACCCAGCGGGATAGTTCCTGTCTTACTTGAAAGCGGTAACCGCTGGCCACTTTTTTCAGTTCGATTGGACGTTCGCGATAATCCTCAATGATTGCGTCGACGGCATCTTGTACTTCAATCGTATCTGGTCTCTCGATTTCGGGAAAGATACCAATAATCTGCTTAATCGTCATTGGCCGGTTAGCTGCAAATAAAATGGCTTCAACGATGCGTTTAATTTCCATGTTGACGTCTACAATTTCAATGGCTGGGTTCGGCGGCGATGGAGGAGGAAGCTGCTGCGGAAGCTGTCCTGACTCGCAATTCTGTGTAAGGCTCGGACTGGAAGATGTCAATGAGACGTTCTTTGCAGAGTTCGAGAATCGCCAAAAACGAGACGACGGCGCCTTGTCGGCCTTCTTTTCTGAGGAAAAGTTGCGAAAAAAGGAGACTATTTTGTCCTTTAAGGTTTTCCAAAATGGTTGACATTCGTTCACGGACGGAGAGTGGTTCTTTGCTAATATGATGGTGGCTGAGTTGTTCAACCCGTTTCAGGACATCCTGAAATGCCAGTAGCATCTCTTTTAACTGGATATCGGGATAAATTTTTTCTACGTCTAGCTTCGACACATCAACGGCAGCAGCAAAAATATCACGTTCAAGCCTTGGCATTAAATCAATTTCTTCAGCGACATTTTTAATGCATTCGTATTCCTGTAGGCGGCGTATCAAGGTTGCCCTGGGATCTTCTTCCTCGTCTTCGGATTCGGGCGGCCTGGGCAACAACATGCGAGATTTGATTTCCGCCAGCCATGCCGCCATCACCAGATATTCCGCCGCCAATTCCATTTTCAAGCTATCCATCACCTGGATATAGGCTGATGTACTGATGGGTAATCTGGGCAATAGGAATGTTAACAATGTCCAGATTTTGCCGCCTGATCAGGTACAGCAATAAATCCAGCGGGCCTTCAAAGAGCTCAAGGAAAACTTCCAATGCATCCGGCGGGATGTACAGGTCTTCAGGAAGTTGGTTGAACGGCGTGCCGTTAACCATTGCAAAAGCTTGCGGTTCAAGCGATGTTTCAATAAGGCTTTCCGGCTTATTCATTCGCCAAGGTTAAGAAATGCATCAATGTTAACATTTGCCGATGATTACTGCGCACCGGCAATGGCTTTAAAAAATCCGATAAGCCAATCAAATGGGTATTGGAGAATAGCTCCTAATTTATCAAAGTAGAGCAAAGCCAATAAAATGATGAAGCCGTATCGTTCGAGCTGATTGTATTTTACGGCTAAATTATAGGGTAAAAATGCAGTGACAACACGACTGCCGTCTAATGGCGGAATGGGGAGAAGGTTAAGCAACGCTAGGGAAAGGTTGATCAGAATCCCAAACTTTCCGGAATTAATCAAAAAGCCAGCAATAGACTCCGTGGAGCCGCCGATAGTCGCACCTAGGCGGATAATCAATGCCCAAAATACCGCCATCAACAAGTTGGAAACCGGGCCGGCCAAGGCGACCACCGCCATATCCGAGATCGGCTTTTTAAAATTTCTTGCGTTAACCGGCACGGGTTTCGCCCAGCCGAAAAGAAATCCGCCTGTGCCGGTTAACGTGCTGGTTAACAGTAAAAATCCAGGGATGATAATGCGTGCCCAACGGATCAATATGTTTAATCGGATTTAGGGTTAACCGGCCTTGCTGGTAAGCTGTATTGTCGCCGTATAGCCTGGCGACCCAGCCATGCGCAACTTCGTGTACGGTAATCGCGAAGATCATCGGCAGAATGCTGACGACGAATTAGTTGTACGGTGCTTAATTCGTTCATTTTATTAGGTTAAGTTAACATAGGTGCGTGTCCTATGCCTTGGCGGATAATTTCCGGATCGTGGTTCGGAAAAGCAATAATCGTGGTTTGTTCACAGGCAATCGTACCCGCATCGATCACCAAATCGACCTCGTGTTCCAATCGCTGGCGGATGTCAAAAGGATCGGTTAAGCCTTCATCGCTACCCGGCAGGATTAAAGTGGCGCTAAGCAAGGGTTCTTGCAGTTCTTCCACCAATAATTGGGCGATGGGATGGTTAGGTATTCGGATGCCGATGGTTTTTTTCTTGGGATGTTGCAACCTGCGCGGCACTTCTTTAGTGGCGTCCAGTACAAATGTGAACGGGCCGGGAGTGAGCGCCTTAATTAAGCGGTGGGCGT
>CAWBFT010000005.1:0-9094 GCA_963788135.1 uncultured Gammaproteobacteria bacterium | reverse complement strand
TTCACTCATTGAGCCGTGTTTTTGTACTATCTGCCTGAGCGCCGTATCGACATCCTTAGCCATGCGGCTGGCATCACCGCAAACATAGAAATACGCGCCTTCCTGTAGCCAAGTCCAAAGCTCGGCACCGTGTTCGATCATACGGTGTTGCACATAAATTTTTTCGGATTGGTCGCGGGAAAAAGCCGTTGAAAACCGATGCAACCCCCCTTGATGCTGCATATTTTTTAGCTCGTCCCGGTAATAAAAATCTTTTGAAGCTTTCTGTTCGCCAAAAAACAGCCAGTTCTTACCCTTTGCGCCAATGGCTTGCCGTTCTTGCAAAAATGCCCGGAAGGGGGCAATTCCAGTTCCAGGTCCGACCATAATCATGGGTGCGTCGAATTCTTTTGGTACACGAAAATGTGGAGATTTATGTATATAAATTGGAACTGGAGAATGCTCAGCCCGATCCGCTAAAAATGTTGAACAGACCCCCCCGCGAGGTTTTTCTCCATTTTTGTATCGGACAGTTGAAACAGTCAAATCAATCTGCTTCGGATAAATTTTAGGACTGGATGAAATCGAATATAACCGGGGCTGAAGCAGTTTAAGGCTGGTTAACCAATCTTCCGCTTTAACGTCGATTGGAAAAGCTTGTAATAAATCTACAATCTGTTTGCCCCAAAGCCACTGTTGAAGATCACATTTTTTATCCTCGGCCATAAGTTTGGCAAGCATTTCACTGCCTGAATTATTCGAGACAAATTTTAAAATATCAGAAGTGATTTTGGTTATTTCATAATGACATAGCAGCGCTTCAGCTATCGGCAGTTCACCCTGATTTTTCACACTTACCAAAGTGTTTGCAGGAAGTTTCAAAATCGTTAACATTTCATCGACCAAATCCGGACAGTTGGTCGGCCATACCCCCACAGCATCTCCGGCCTCGTAAACCAAATTCGTTTCTGACAGATCGAAAACAATTTGCCGGGTCTCTTTTTCGGCATCTACCGCATTGAGGCGTTGATTAAATATCAGACGGGCTTGCTGTGGCTGATTTCGACTGTTAAATTGCGTTGAAATCGATTTTTTCTCAAATGCCTTATCGTCATCGCAAACGACAGATACTGGTTGGTTAATGTTTGCCGTAGATTTTGCAAGCGATTTGAAAATGCTTTCGAGCCAGGTTTCGGCTGATTCCTCATAATCTGGTTCACAATCGACACGGGCAACTAAACGTTTGCCGCCCAAGGCTTCGAGGCGTTCATCAAGTTTTTTGCCAAAACCGCAGAACTGTCCGTAATTGGAATCTCCAAAAGCGAGAACCGCAAATTCAAGCTGATTTAGGTTTAAAGTATTTTCATTTTGAAGAGTATTCCAAAAGTCGATGCCGTTATCGGGAGGGTCGCCGTCGCCAAAAGTACTCGTCATAACCAATAATCGTGTGACTTTCAAAAGATCTTTTACATTGAATGCATCCATACAGGATAGGTTAACTTTGTAACCGCCTGTTTTAAAGCGTTCAGCGCATCGATTTGCGAAATTTTCCGCATTGCCGGTTTGCGATGCCCAAATAATCGTTATTGATGGATATTTATCATTCGTGCTTTGTGGTGATACCTCTGTGCCTGGATTTGGCATCCAAGCACGAGCAAACAACCCTGCAAGCAAGCCATCCACATACAAGCGTTTGGAAGTTTCCAAGGGGGCATTCAACGGGATTACAGGAACTCCGCCAGAAGTGCCTTGGTTACTGAGTCCAGCAAGATAACCTTGCATATAGCGGTGCTCATTATCATCCAACACAATGCTTGATGCTTTATCGAGACCCAGGAACTTGGCCATCGCATTAATTTGCGGCATTTTATCAATATTGATACTAGCGATCGTTGGGCCTGCAATCGCATTGACGAGAATACCTTTGCTCTCATTAATCGTTTGTTGAATAACTTGTATGTTCTCGACCCGTGTTAAGGAAATTGCGCAATACTTGAATTCCGGCTGCTGGGATATTGGATCAACCGCATCATTAGTGACTGCATTAATAGCCAATTTATCTCCGAAAACATCGTTCCAGTGAAAAGGCGCAAAGCAGTTTCCAGGTCGCACTCGGTTAGTCACCATGGCAGGCAATACTGCCCTGCCACGTCGGGAGCGGACTTCAACCAGATCTTTATTGTCTATAGAAAGTGCAACTGCATCTTCAGGGTGAATTTCAATGTATGGCTCCGGGTTAAGTTTGTTCAACGTAGCTATAGATCTGGTCTTGGTCATCGTATGCCATTGATGCTGCAGTCGCCCAGTGTTAAGCACGAATTGAAACTCATCGTCCGGCAATTCTGCGGGCGGGAGGTAAGGTCTAGCCCAAAACACGGCTTTACCATTTTTAGTAGCAAAGACAATTCGGGGTTTAGAACCATCTTTGTTGATTTTAAAGGGTTGGTTAACACCATTGTTAAGATAGCGTAACGGGTTTCGTACACTTGAATCGCCAGACGCGCAAGGCCACTGCAAAGGTGTTTCACGTAATCGCTCATAGCTTGCCCCTCGAATGTCGTAGCCGGTTTCAGGATTCCACGCCTGTTTGATTTCATCAAAAATCTGACTTGCCGAATCGTAACTGAAAGCTTGCGTATAACCCATCTCACAGGCGACCCGGGCGATGATCTGCCAGTCGGGCATCGCTTCGCCAGAGGGCTCGACCGCTTTTTGCATAAGCGTAAGATTCCGCTCGGAGTTAACCATTACACCCTCAGCTTCTGCCCATAGCGCACCGGGTAATAGAATATCGGCGTATCGATTTGTTTCGGTGTCGAGAAAAGCATCTTGGGTAATAACGAGTTCAGCTGCCTGCAAGCCAGCAATCACATTTTCACGGTTTGGTACAGTTGCAACTGGATTGGTACAGATAATCCAGCAGGCTTTGATAAGGTTTTTTTGCATGTCTTCAAATAATGCAACCGTGCCACCTCCTACATCAGTGCGTAAGGTGCTTTTCTCAAGCCCCCAAAGATCTTCTATAAAGTTGCGGTCCTTTTTGTCGAGCACAGAGCGTTGTCCGGGAAGGCCACCGCCCATGTAACCGACTTCACGTCCCCCCATGGCGTTGGGTTGCCCCGTTAGCGAAAATGGTCCGCTCCCTGTACTGCATATTGCTCCTGTAGCAATATGCAGATTACAAATTGCATTGGTATTCCAGGTTCCATGCGTGCTTTGATTTAATCCCATGGTCCAGCAACTCATCCAGTTAGCAGCAGTTCCAATCCATTCAGCGGCTTTTCGGATATCGGCTTCGGGCAAGCCGGTAATTTCTGAAACATTTTTCGGTGCATAGCCCTCAAGAAATTCCGGCATCACATCCCAGTCTTCCGTGAATTCTGAAATGAAGTCAAGATCTGTTTGACCGTTTTCTATTAAAAGATGTAAGAGGCCATTGATCAAGGCAAGGTCAGTACCCGGATTAATCTGTAAAAACAAGTCGGCTTTGTCCGCGGTAACATTGCGGCGCGGATCAACTACTATGAGTTTAGCGCCAGCCTTGACCCGATCCATCATGCGCAGGAAAAGAATCGGATGACAATCCGCCATGTTCGCGCCGATGACAAAAAAAACATCTGCGTGGTCAAAATCTTGATATGAACCGGGAGGAGCATCTGAACCCAAGGAGAGCTTGTAGCCACTACTGGCGCTTGCCATGCACAACCGGGAATTGGATTCTATGTTTTTAGTACCTATAAATCCTTTAGCGAGTTTATTGGCTAAATATTGTGCTTCCAGGGACATCTGCCCGGAAACATAAAAAGCCACGGCATCTGGACCATGCGCTTTAAGAATATCAGTCAAACGTGTGGCGGTTTCTTGAATTGCCAGTTCTATGTCAATGCGGACAGGTTCATGTTGCCGATCGGTGCGAATATAGGCATGCTCCAATCGTCCCGATTCGTTGATAGCTTGGTTGCAGGTATTGCCTTTGGTACACAAACGGCCAAAATTAGCGGGGTGCGTTTTGTCGCCAGTTACTTTAATAATACGATTATTGGCGACTTCCATGACGATGCCGCAGCCAACACCACAGTAAGGGCAAACGCTTTTGACTGACTTGTTTGTCATTATTTAACTAGAATCGGATCGTTAAAAATAAAAATTGAATCAACGTTGTCAGTTTTCGTTGCAGTTTCATCCGGGTACATAAATTTCCCCTTTGGCTGCTAAAATGGCTTGGCCGCCTATACGAACGGTTAAGCTGGCTTCTTGTTTGTTATCCATTTCCAGATTGATGACGCTACGTCGATTATTCGCATCACCCCGGTCAACCGCAAAGGTATGGGTGCCTTTCCGGGTGTGGTCGAATGAACAAAGATAAGCGCAAAATGCAGGCATGGCGCTTCCGATGGGAGGATCTTCGTAAAGACCGATACGAGGACCTAACAAACGTGCGTTAAAGTCTGCATCTTGAAAGGGTGATTTCGGCGCAAAGAGCAGTATTTCCTGAGCCGCGGTCTGCGGTGCAACCGATTGGCTCCACGCCGCAAAATTAAAGCGTGCATTACGTACTGAATCGTAATTCCAGACAGGCACGACTAAATAAGGAAAACCGCAGGAAACCAATCTTGGCGAGTATTTAAGATGGTCAAGCTCTGATTGTTGCAAGCCCAGAAAACCGACTAACTCTTCATCAGTTGGCGCAAATCGATCTATTATTGGCGAAACAGTGCGGGTGAATTGAACAAAAGTGGGTTCGCCGTTTACGCTGCTGATATTGGCTTCAATCGGTCCAGTGTTTTGCTCGATGCAAACGGTGGTGATGGGATCGGTTAAGGCAATATCGCCGCATAACCCAAGTACGTATGTTGCAGCAATGATGGGATGTCCGGCAAAATCAATTTCTTTAAAGGGCGAGAATATCCGCATCCTCCGGTTTAACCCGCCGTTTAACGGGTGACTTATGAAAATGGTTTCAGATAGATTGAGTTCGCGCGCGATGAGCTGCATGGTTTCAGCATTTAAATCATCCGCTTTCGGTAATACCGCAATTTGGGCGCCATTGAATAATTGCGAGGTGAAAACATCGGCGATGAAATAATCGAATTTCATATGTTATCCTCCGATGGGCAGACGGCATTGTCGGTCTGTCTGGTTTCTTTGTCCGAGAGTTGAATTTCCACTTGGCCTCTATTTATTCGAATTTCGTAAACGGCAACACGTAAACCGTCATCTTCCATACAATTTCCCGTAAGCAAGCTGAAATGTTGCTTGTACAAGGGTGAGGCGACGACCGGCTCGTCTTTGATGTCGCCGATCATGCCTCGAGACAACACATTCGCTTTTCCAATCGGGTCGTAATTGTTGATGGCGTAGACGTTGTTATCTTTAGCCATATAAAAAATGGCGACCTGCTGGCCTTCAACCAAGGCGCATATGCCCGAATCCGGCTGCAAATCGGTTTCTTTGCAAACGCTTATCCACCGCGGCATCAAGCTACCTCCATCAATTTAAAGTGCTTGCGTTCATTTTCATCGGCAGGTCGGATTTGGCCGCGTTCTTCCACGAATACCACGTTGTCGTCGGTCTGGTCGCTGTTGATGAAATGGCGGAAGCGTTTAAGTTTGTTTTCGTCGTCAATCGTTGTCTTCCATTCGCATTGATAGGTATTGATGATATGGCTCATTTGTTCTTCAAGCTGTGAACAAATACCTAATTTATCGTCAATGACCACTGATTTAAGATAATCCAGGCCGCCTTCCATGTTTTCCATCCAGACCGAGGTGCGTTGCAGGCGGGCTGCGGTACGTACGTAAAAAATCAGGAAGCGGTCGATATATTTGATGAGAGATTCTTTATCCAGCCCCGTCGCAAAGAGATCGGCGTGCCGGGGTTTCATGCCGCCGTTACCGCAAACATAGAGATTCCAGCCATTTTCGGTGGCTATCACACCGACATCTTTGCCTTGCGCTTCCGCGCATTCGCGGGTGCAACCGGAGACGGCGAACTTGAGTTTATGCGGTGAACGCAAGCCCTTGTAGCGATTTTCCAGTTCGATCGCTAAACCTACGCTATCGTCGATACCGTAGCGGCACCAGGTGCTGCCAACGCAGGATTTAACGGTACGTAAGGATTTACCATAAGCGTGGCCGGATTCAAATCCAGCGTCGATCAATTCTTTCCATATGTGTGGTAACTGATCGACGCGCGCGCCGAATAAATCCACCCGTTGTCCGCCGGTAATCTTGGTGTAAAGTTTGTATTTTTTGCCAACCTGACCAAGCGCAATCAACATGTCCGGGTTGATTTCGCCGCCGGTTATTCTGGGTACGACGGAATAAGTGCCGTCTTTCTGCATATTCGCCAGGAAGGTATCATTAGTATCCTGCAAACCCAAATGCGGGTCGGCCAGCACGTATTCGTTCCAGTAAGATGCCAGGATAGAACCGATAGCCGGTTTGCAGATGTCGCAGCCACGACCTTTGCCGTGCTTATCCAACAGTTTGTCGAAGGTTTTGATTTGCTCAACCACCACGAGGTTATATAAGTCTTGGCGGGTGTAAGGGAAGTGTTCGCAAATATCGGTATTGACTTCAACCCCGCGCTTGGCTAATTCGCAGTCCATGACCGATTTCAATAAAGCTGCGCAACCGCCGCAGCCGGTCGATGCCTTGGTTTCGGTTTTCAATTCACCAATAGAAGTACAGCCTTGATCTATTGCCTGACAGATCGCGCCTTTGGTTACATCGTAGCAGGAACAGATTTGCGCCGACATCGGCAGGGCATCCGGTCCCAAGCCGACCGATTCGTCGGAACGCTGAGGCAGGATGAGTGAATCCGGGTTTTCCGGCAATTCAATGCCGTTCAAACAGTACTGCAACAGCGTTCCGTATCCAGAAACTTCGCCAACCAGCACCGCGCCTAAAAGTTTTTTCTTATCCTGACTGACCACCAATCGCTTATAAACTTCGCTTGCCCCGTTTTGGTAGGTATACACCAATGCGCCTTGCGATTTGGCGTGGGCGTCACCTATGCTGGCGACATCGACGCCCATCAGTTTCAGCTTGGTGCTCATGTCTGCGCCGGTAAAGCTGGCTTGCTCGTTCGCAAGATCGGACACAATGGTTCTTGCCATCGTATAACCGGGAGCGACCAGTCCGAAGATCATGCCGTTCCACAGCGCGCATTCGCCGATAGCGTAAATATCAGGATCGGATGTCTTGCATTGATTGTCGATCACGATGCCACCGCGTGGGCCGACCTCCAAGCCGCAGGCACGGGCGATGTCGTCACGAGGACGGATACCGGCCGAAAACAGGATGATGTCGGTTTCCAGTTCCTCACCGTCGGCGAAACACATTTTGTTAACACATTTTTCGCCGTCGATGATTTGGGTCGTGTTCTTGCCGGTATGGATCTGCAAGCCCAAAGCTTCCACCTTGCGTCTGAGCATAACACCGCCACCTTCATCCAATTGCACCGCCATGAGCCGTGGCGCGAATTCCACGACATGCGTTTCCAAACCCAGGTCGGTCAATGCTTTTGCCGCTTCCAGGCCCAATAACCCGCCGCCGACTACCACACCGATCTTGCTGGTTTGCGCCGCATTTTTCATGGCTTCCAAATCTTCAATCGTCCGGTACACCAGGCAATTCTTGCGGTCATGACCCGGCACGGGCGGCACGAAAGGATAAGAGCCGGTTGCCAGCACCAGCTTGTCGTAAGCTACGGTTATACCTAAGGTCGAAGTAACGGTTTTATTGGCGCGGTCGATGCTGACCGCCTTGTCGCCCAGATGGATGGTAATGCCGTTCTCGGCAAAAAAACTTTCATCCGCCAACGCTAAATCCGCCGCTGTCTTGCCGGAAAAAAACGACGACAAATGCACGCGGTCATACGCTGGACGCGGTTCTTCGCAAAAGGTGGTGATGTGATAATTATTACTGACCGGATTGGTGGCCAAGCTAGCCAGAAAATGCTGACCGACCATGCCGTTGCCGATAACTACGATTGATTTTTTATTGTTCACTGCTTATCTCTCATTAACTTTCTTGTTGCCGGAATTAACCGGCATCAGAAATTTCGAACAAAAAAAAGCGTCGATAAACAGACGTGTAGGTAGGACACGTTATTTATTCGACGCCTTTGTCAATTAGCTCAACGTTGAGCTTTGTAGAGAACTCAAAAAACGAGTAACTTGATAGGGGTAATGCAATTAATAAGCCAGACTTAAAGAAACTATTAAGTTATACTTTAATAACAATGAGTTACGTTTGTTATATTTAGTGTTGTGGATATTGATTGCTGTAAAGAGGGTTAAATGACGAACAGATTTTGTGCGAATAATAGCCTTGATGCACCAAAAGGGGATGTTGAATCAGTGCTAATCAGTAAATAAATGCCAAATGCCCCTAAATGAGGATAGTAGCTTCGTTGGCATAGGCTTTGCATTTCTAAATAACAAGACCATTAACTTGTTTTACCCTTTAGCTATCCCAACAGGAGATGAAAATGATCCACACCATAAAGTTAACCGCCCTGAAATCAGACCCCATCACCTTATTATTGATGCTTGGCGCAATCATGGCTTGTTCGATTGCCGGGCAAGCCATGTCAATTATTTATTAATGCGATATTACCTAACCCGAAGTTGGTTATTGTCAGTTAGAACCTGATTAGCGAAACACATCAAAGATGTTACAAGGAAGTATTTACCTCATCCATGCTTAATCTCTTACTGATAGAAAACGCCGGCAATAAACAACTTCTGGAAGAGTCGTTGAGCCAAGGCGATTATCAGTTACGTAAAATTCACGATTATTTTTCCTGCGTTGTCCATGTAAAGGAATTTAATCCTGACATCATCATCTTTAATTTAACCGAAATTCCTGATGAATTTATTGGTTTTGTTAACAATCTAGGTGTGAGCGCGGCTGTGCCGATTATGGTTTTTACGGCCGAATGCAGCTCTCGTCAGGTTAACCAATTAATAGAAGCGGAGGTAAGCTTTTTAGGAATTAACGACTTGCCCTGCACTTCAGTTAACAATTTGGTGGATATCGCTTTTGCCCGCTTCAAGCAGTTGCAGGATTTAAAACATGCGCTCGAGGAAGCGCGCACCCAACTTGAA
>CAWBFT010000004.1:0-63419 GCA_963788135.1 uncultured Gammaproteobacteria bacterium | reverse complement strand
GTCCTGCGAAAATCAGCAAACCACTCTGCTTCCTCGGTAGTTTTATTTATGCCGATTATTTTTTCAATTTCCTTTAGCAATTTTATTTTTGATATTGTCAATTCCCGCAACGCGGGAATCTCAATAGTTTCAAAATACTCGCTGATCCTGGCCGAAGGATATTTAAGCGTAATCCACGGACAAAGAAAGGTCATTTCATCTAATGCATCGCCACATTGATGCACCAGGGCTTTCACCCACTTCATAATATTACTCTCCGTGTTTGCATCGAAGGAGTCAGCAAGATCAATAGAGGACTTCGCCAGATGATCGAGGCACTGCCGTAATGGCTTTAGCATCATTTTGCCGGGATCAGTCAATGAGTCCAGATATTTTTGAAAATCTGCAAGTTGTTTTGGCGCTGTGTCTCCCGCATTCTCTATAAGAACAGTAATAGTGTCGCTGATACCTTTGAATAATTGAGATCCCAAAATCTTATGGTCGGGAAGATCAATAAATCCTAATCTCAACGTCAATAAGTGCCCGCTTAGATTTCCGCTATCCACTGTGGATATGTAATGCGGCGGCAGTGTTTCTAAACTTTGCGTGTCATACCAATTATAAAAGTGTCCCCTATAGCGTTCCATTTTCCCCATCGAATGGAAGGAATTGGCTGTGCGTTCGATTAATTCACCAGCAGTTATGTAACCAAAATCATAAGCCGATAAATTAGCCAGCAATGACAACCCCATGTTTGTCGGCGATGTGCGATGCGCTATTACGGCAGCCGGATGCTCCTGATAGTTATCAGGTGGCAGCCAATTATCATCAGCGCCGGCGAATGTTTCGAAGAATGCCCATGTTTTACGGGCAATTTTTCTTAAAAAGATGATTTGCCCATCATTAAGTTTTATACCGGCACGGGAAATTGGCCGGCTTACCCACCAGGTAACCCCCGGAGATAGAAACCAAAGAACCAGTATGATTAAAGCCGCGCTAAGAGCGGCAGGCCTCGACATCAGCAGGTAAATAAACAGCGCGGTTGAAAGCAGAGGTCCTATCCACATTGACCGGCAAGAGGCGACAAAACTATTGCTGCGGCTTGTGCCGCCGGAGGAAGGATTCCACTCCAGCAGCCGCTTGTGTGTAATTAGCATCCGCCAGAGAGTACGAGCAATCGCATCCAGACTAAAAAATGCTTCATAAGGAAGACAAATCAACGTGAACAAAGTCTGAAAAAATTGCCTTTTGGCCGAACGCAGAGCGGTGGCAAAATGCTGGCTTGGCAACACATCTCCCGGCTTGCGTAATAGATCCAGCAGCATTTCAGCCACGGAAGGAATTAGAAATATTCCGATCACCATTATTGTCCACAGCCAAACCGGGGACATGATTGTCCATCCCATAATTAACATCAAAGTCAACGCCGCCGGAACCAGACTGCGGCGGAGATTGTCGAAAATCTTCCACTGGGAAAGCCAGGATATTTTATTATTCGAATAACCACCACCCAAAACCGGAACTTTCGACCTCAACCAACTGGCAATTTGCCAATCGCCGCGAATCCAGCGATGCCTGCGGCTTACATCCATACTGTATTGAGACGGATTTTCCTCGTATAATTGAACATCCGAGAGTAAACCCGAACGCGCATAGCAACCTTCGATAAGGTCGTGACTAAGTATCCTGTTTTCTGGAAATCGGCCGCCCAGCGCCTTCTCAAACGCATCCACATCATAAATACCTTTGCCGATATATGAACCTTCACCAAATACATCCTGGTAGATATTGGAAACAACGCGCGTATAAGGATCAATTCCGGTATCACCTCCCCATAATCGCACATACCTTGAGTTGCCATCGCGCGATACGCTTTCGGCAAGGCGTGGTTGAAGAATACTATAACCATCACAAATGCGCTGCTGTACTTCATCATAAATTGGACGATTCAGCGGATGAGCCATTGCTCCCACAAATTGCTGTGCGGAATCGCGGGGAAGTTGAGTATCCGTATCCAGAGTAATTACGTACTTCACATTGGTTAATATTTCAGGAATGCCGACGATAAGAGAGAAGCAATCTTTAGCACCACCCCGCAGAAAGGCATTCAACTGAGCTATCTTCCCGCGCTTACGCTCATAACCCATCCAAATTTGTTCTTCCGGATTAAAGCGGCGCGGACGATGGAAGAGAAAGAAAATTCCTCCTTTTACACCTCTATACCTGTCATTGAGCTCTTCAATCCCCTTCTGCGCCAAACCGAGTAGCTCATCGTCACCGGGAGTCGTTTCCTCATGCGCATCACGAAAATCAGTAAGCAAACCAAAGTGCAGGTTATTGTCCCGATTTGCCAAAAATCTAATCTCCAGGGATTCGACCAGATCTTCAACGTTTTGAACACTCGTCAGCATAGTCGGAATTATCACCAGCGTGCTTGATTCCGGTGGAATTTCGTGGGAAAAGTCCATACGCGGCAGCGGATGCGGATGCGCCAACAGAGTAGAGAGCCAGTTTACCAGCGCTACGGCCAGACTACTTGCGCCCAAAATAAAAACAATAGCGACAGGAACAAGTATCCAATCATTAAAACTATCTGTTTTAACTTTCAGCATCAAGCCACCGGCGACGATTAATGTGATTGCCATTATTGTCCCCAGATAGAGGAACAAAGGGAATCTACCTAAAATTCGCCTGATGAAAACAAAGACAGGAACGCGCATCTGAGCCCTTTGTTCAAGTTCAGGCAATCCTTTGTCAATCAAATAAAAACCAACATGCGTCGCTCGATTACCATTGCTATATTTTAAAGATCCTTCACGGGACAAATCGATTGCCAGGCGTGCCACTTCACTTTCGGATATGATGCTGTTCTTTGCTATCTTTTCAACAACATGGCGATAACGATCTCGCGTCGAAAAATCCATTTTTATGTAAGTATCGCTGGGATCTTCACGCAGTATCTGTTCGACAATACTGATTGTCTCAACAAATTCACGCCAGTTCATCGCCGTCAAAAACCGCAGGCTGCCGATGCTGTTACTTACAGATACCTGGTCGGCGGCCTGTTTCTGATTCTCGAAGCGAACCAACTGTTCAATCGTTAAATGAGATTCAGAAAGCCGTTGCTCAATCCAGGTTACAGGCAATGCCAGGGCCGGAATCTGCCCTTGCATACGGCGCGCAAATTCCGCGACAAATGAACTTGTCATCGATTGATCGGAGCGGGACATATCCGCGATTACCAAAACGAGGTTTTTGGGATCTTTCCGGGCAATATCGGCCATCTGGTCCGCCCAATAATCGGCTCGCGCTCTGTCGGCAATAGCGGCAATAATCAGCGTTCCAATCCGCCTCAGATTTTCGATCAGCGCCAACCGCAGCATAATCGGAATTGCCCATAACTCGCCCATTTTCAGATTTGTAACCGTTTGATAGGCTTTAATAAAACTAATAAGACTTTCCAGATCCACAAGCCCATCGCCATGGGAGATTATCTCCAGGGCAATATCATATACACGGGGGAAACCGGCCGATGGGCCATTTTGCAGACGTGGCAATCCCCGGCTATAGCCTTTGGACAAGTGTCTTTTAGCCATGCGAATATGTTCTTCAATCAGATAGAAGTTATCGAGAAGCCACTCTTCGGCAGGTGCCAGCTGGTTGTTATCCTGAGCAACAGATGTCAGCTTGTTGCGTGTTTCAATCAACACATTTTCGTTTTCATGAAGCCGTACCAAAAGACGTTCAGTAGCTTTTTGTGACGTCAGCTTATGAATGCTTGCCAGTGTCTTACCATGCTGCTCCATCTGGTCGCTACTGAGCAATTCCGATCGCAGAGGTAATTCATCGTTGGGATTCTTCTTTCCGAAAGCAACTCCGCGAGGATGTTTCTTCATATTCAGCAATGGCTCTATAACTGTCTTGTCAATTAACTTCACTCTTCAAGTCTCCTCAAATATTTGGCATGCCGAATCCATAACCAGTAATTTTTCATTTGCCGGATGTGTTTTCTTTGTCTTGCCCGTATGGCCTAAAATGTAGAAAATTCTAATGAAAATAAAATTGATCAGTGCTTACAGAAAAATACACTTTTTTAGCATTGTCGAAGATATCTATTTTCGATCCCTAATATAGCTTTTATTACCCCGCAGATAATTTGCGTTATCGAGACAATAAAAAATCTAATGTTGAACAAATATTATCCGTAACTGTTTACTATCTGAAAAACGCAACTTAGGAACCGGAACCTATTGAGAAAAGAAATTTGTGGTATAACTAAATATATCTTAAAAATATCATTTAGATATTATATTAAATGATTACAAAATTCAATTTTAATTTTTATGGAATAATTCCAGTGGATTTATTTGACAAATGACAAAAGACGAAACATTATGCCTTATTATATTCTGAAAAAATCATGGAAAATGTTGCCCGGCCCTGAGTCGCAGATCGCAGATCAGTGGAATAACCGAACATGGCTTTAAGAGGAACTTTGGCTTTAACTTCGCTTATCGGACCTCTGGGATTAACGGCTTGAATCTCGCCTTTTCGTGAGTTGATATCACCGATGACATCTCCAACAAATTCACCCGGTGTAATAATATCAACCATCATAATCGGCTCCAACATAACCGGATCAGCTTTACTACAACCATCACGAAAAGCCGTAGCCGCCGCTATTTTATATCCCTGTGCCGAAGATTCGCCTTCCTTAAAAGATCCTCCGGTTATCTTCACACCGATATCTATAACGGGGTAACTATTGAGGACACCGCTCATCATCGCCTCACGAACACCTTCTTCAATTGCTTCATAATATTCTGCGGGGATAATGCCATCATCTAGGTTATTGATTATTTCATTTCCGGAAGCCCGTTTTCGCGGCTCCAAAGAGAGTCGGACATGGCCGAAGTGTTTCTTTTCGCCCAGTTCTTTTTCAAATATCCCTTCGATTTCAATCTGTTTCTGAATTGTTTCGCGATAAACAACTCGCGGCCTGCCGACATTAACGTGAGCGTTGAATTCACGGCGCAGCCGATCAACGATTATTTCCAGATGAAGTTCACCCATACCGGAAATTACTGTTTGCGCGGTTTCGTCTTCATATTTTACGCGTAGCGTCGGATCCTCATCGAGCAATTTTATCAGTGATGCCGTTAGCTTTTCCTGATCGGCAGGTGTTTTGGCTTCAATGGCCTGACTGATTACCGGCTCGTAAAAGTCCATCAACTCCAGCATAATGGGATGAGCTTCATCGCAAAGAGTGTCACCGGTGGTTGTGTCTTTCAACCCCAGTACAGCAATTAACTCTCCTGCCGATGCTTTTTCGATTCTTTCTCTTTTATTGGCGTGCATGCGCAAAAGACGGGCGACTTTTTCCTTCTTCTTTTTTACTGAATTGTATACTTCATCGTTGGCATGTATTTGTCCCGAATAAATTCTTAAATAAGTTAGTTTGCGGCCGTCATCAAGCATAATTTTAAATGCCAGCGCTGCCAGAGGTTCCTTATCTGAACTGTGCCTTATCTCTTCTTTTTTGGTAATCGGATTAACCCCTTTTACAGGCGGTATATCTTCCGGAGATGGCAGATAATTAATAACCGCATCCAGTATAGGTTGAATACCTTTATTACGCAGTGCGGCTCCACAAAGCACCGGTACTATTTTTAAAGAAATGGTTGCGTTGCGTAGTGCAGCCAGTATTTCCGTAACAGAGATTTCTTCGCCGCCCAGATACTTTTCGGTAAGATTATCATCGGCTTCGGCCAGAGTTTCAATCATTTTTTCTCTCTGAGCCGTAGCTTGCGCTGCAAATTCCTCAGGAATTTCCTGAATTGTATATTCCATACCCTGGTTTGAATCATCCCAAACCATCATCTTTTGATTGATTAAATCGATTGCCCCGCGAAATTTCTCTTCGCTTCCCGCAGGTATCTGTATGGGTACGGGAATAGAAGTAAAACGTTCTCGCATCATCTTGACAGCTTCAAAAAAATCCGCACCCACTCTGTCCATTTTGTTAATGAAAGCTATTTTGGGAACACCGTACTTATCCGCCTGATGCCAAACAGTTTCCGATTGCGGCTCAACGCATCCCACAGCGCAAAACACAACTACAGCGCCATCGAGCACGCGCAAAGAACGTTCCACCTCGATCGTGAAATCAACGTGACCGGGAGTGTCAATGATATGGATTTCGTGATTTTTCCAGGGGCAAGTTGTGACCGCCGAAGTAATGGTTATGCCTCGTTCCTGTTCCTGCTGCATCCAGTCCATGACTGCCTCGCCATCATGAACTTCTCCCATCTTGTATGATTTACCTGTGTAATAAAGAATTCTTTCACTGACTGTTGTTTTTCCGGCGTCAATGTGGGCAACTATGCCAATATTTCGTGTACGGGCTATTTTTGATTTCGGTGCCATAAGAAAATTAGCTTTTCCCCTCTTTCATGGGAGCTAAAATGCCAGGATCAGGACGAAATGCTTTTGAAGTTGATATATGGCCTTTAATGGATATTAGTTCCTTACCCTCCATTAATATTTTAACTTTTTTTATTTCTGGTACATTTTCCGTAAGAGAAATGGTTAAAGAATTTATTGACGCCATCTCCGCTGAAGAACTTCCTGGATGCAACTTAGTCAGGCTCTTGGTAAAATTAACATACGCTATACCGGCATCGTCAATCTTCACATCTCTCAAATTCACTCCAGCCGGAAATGTATTAACATTTCCGGTTTTTGAACCATCAAGTAATGCCTTGATAACCTCTTTAGCCTTCGCCTCAGCATTGTCTTCTTTGAAAATGTAACGTTTTTCTCCAACTAAAAAACGCTCCTGTTGATCAGAAAACCATATTATCGCTATTTGTTTTTCTTTCTTTTTCAATGCATCTGCATCAGGTCCTGGAAAGAAGGCATCAAATATAACTATAAAGAACAAAACCAGGAGGATAACAATACCCCCTATTATAATGGATAAATAGAGAATCCTCGTGGATTTCTTTTTTTTCTTTTCCTTTACATCTTCTGATCGGCGTTGTCTTTTCGACGTCATATAAAGCTAACTCCTCTTAAAAAACTGCGCCAATCTAGGGCATTTTTCACTGGCTGTCAAGCACAACAAGCTCATATCAGAAATATTGATAGATGATATAGAAGCGGCAAGGATGGGGCAACGACGCTGCCAACATATTTAGCCAAAGACCCGTTACTCATTCCGCAGGGGAGCGTATAATAAATAAGCTTTTTCCTTGACGGTAATTACCGCTTGAACGGTGTTAATTTACAAGCTAATTGGCATCAATATTTTAAAAATTTTCTGCCAGCACTTCGTAATACGCTTGCGGATGTTTACAGGCAGGGCATTCTTGTGGCGCTTCCGGTCCCTCGTGAACATAGCCGCAATTAATGCAATGCCACTTTACCGAAACTTTCTTTTTGAATACTTCATTTTCTTCGATATTTGAAATGAGCTTTCTGTATCTGCTTTCATGAAATTTCTCCACTTTTGATATTTGTTCAAAAGACTGAGCTACTTGGGGAAAACCCTCTTCTTTAGCCACTTTGGCAAAATTGGCATACAGTGTTGTCCATTCCATGTTCTCTCCTGCAGCGGCAGCTTCCAGATTCTTTTTTGTATCTCCTATCACACCGGCAGGATATGCAGACGTGATTTCCACTTCCCCTCCTTCCAGGTATTTGAAAAATATCTTAGCGTGTTCTTTTTCATTTTCCGCTGTTTCCAAAAAAATATGAGCAATCTGCTCGAAACCTTCTTTTTTTGCGGCACTGGCAAAGTAAGTATATCTATTTCTGGCCTGTGACTCACCGGCAAAAGCTGCCAATAAATTTTTTTCTGTTTTTGTTCCTTTAATTGATTTTCCCATTGTTTCCTTTCTCCTTTCTTAATTATTTTTTGTTTATTGGATGTTATTTATTATAATGAACGTAACTATCAAAACAATAAAGTCAAATTCTATATAAAATTTATTTACTTTTTAAACGATCTTGTAGTATGAAGTGAACAATAAAATAATATTTGTTTAATTGCGCAAACTTTGAGCGCTAAAATATTTTTAATCAAGAGGAGGTTTTTAATATTATGTCAACTATTATGCCGGAAGCGGAAAATGTTCAAAAAGCGATCAAATGGATATCTGCAAGTATAGAAGATGGTGGTAATCAGCCGTTACACAAACTTATAGAATCGGCTGGTTTAAAATTTGATCTTTCCCCCAAGGATTCTGATTTTTTAATGGGTTTTTTCCGCAACCATAGCAAAAAGTAGTAACAGAATCTACGCCGCACAAGAAAATATCCGTTTGCAGATGGTAATTGACCCGCCTTACCAGGTTAATGAAATACACCTGTTATTCAATCTTGGACATTTCTTCATAAATCTTCATTTCTATAGCACTGAAGAATACATCATATTGTTCTTTATCTAACAACCTGCGCATTTCCCAGCCTGTTTCTGTTTTCTTTTCCGTAATAACGGAAAGCACAACTTCACATTCCTTCCAGTTGAGGCTTCTGACTCTGGCATTACTCTTTGTCCTCCAATCATCCTGGATGAAATAATCTGAATCTACTGTTAGTTTCGTATAATTGATACTGACATTGCTGCCAACGTTTTTTTCTTTGAACACACGGGCAATCGACTTGAGAACAACTGTCTCCTTAGCGTCGTAAATATGCCGGAATTCATCCGGCTTGGATATTACCACTTTTCCAAATTGAGGGGCGCAGGAAATTAAATTTAGAATAATTATAATTACGCCAACTAAATGATATAGACAGAAATATTCTGTGATTAGTCACTTTATTCACCTCATTTAATTTTGTTTTTTGCTACTTGGTATTTCCATTTACCCACCAGTCGCTTTTATCTTTGAACCACCAGTCGGAATAATCAGTTTTAATAATTCTTTCAGCCAGTTTTTTGCCTGCTTCAGTGCTCAGCCGCTGCATTGCAAATTTTATCCATTCTTCAGCATACTTATTGCCTAAATCACCGTATTCTTTTAACTGCAGAATCAGGGCTATTTGATCGGCATCACGAGCGATCAATGCTTCCTTTGTTTCCTTCCGGTTAAATTCATCAATTGACGATTTAATATCACTGCCAAAAGGCAGGTCTTCGGTCAGTTCCCGCACGGCTTTCTCTTCATCGACATCAACATATTTTTTATTAACATAATTCATATCACCCGTGCGAGCTTCAGGTAAATCATGGAAGACACACATTTTCAACACGCGCAATTCATTAAGCGATGCATCAGCCTTACACAGAGAATAACCAACAAATACCGTACGTAATATATGTTCGGATACAGATTCCTTGCCGCTTCCCAGAAACTGATAACCACTGCGCGGCGTCTTACTCAACATTCCTGTTTCAAACAAGAAATTAGCAATATTATCCATTTATTCCTTCTTCAATACTTTAATCCGGTTGTCCATCATTTCCGTCATCTTAGCAATTTGCGCTTGCAGAGAAGCAATGCTGTCCGGCCTCATACTTACTATTTTATCTAATTGAGCTTTCCAATGTTCCAGAAGATCGATTTCATTCTTTTTTATTTTTTTTTCAAAACGCTCCTGATATTCCTTTATAAATGCGCTGGATGATTCCATTGACGCCATCTTCATTCCTCCTTCGTCTCTTTAAACATATTCATTATACCATTGAAGGTCCATCTTGCAACCAGAAATGATAATTTGACACTGTGGATTAAATACTATAAAGAAACGCAACAAAATTAAGGAAAACCGGATAAAATATTATGTCACATAAACCCAATTCAGAAGATATCGCCGGCGGACAGGCATTGCTCGAAGGCGTTATGATGCGTCATGGAAATAAAATCGCGGCGGCAGTTCGCCGTCCGGATAAACAAATAGTTATTCAGGAACGCACCTATATTCCCCTGACAAAACGTTATAAGGTACTGGGATGGATGTTTATCCGTGGAACAATCAGCCTGTTTGAAATGATGATTGTCGGAATAAAGTGTCTGATGTTTTCAGCGGAAGTGGCCTTATCGGAGGAAGAAAGAAAACCGAAAAATTGGGAATTTACTCTTTCTTTCATTATCAGTTTCGCTGTAGCAATATTTTTCTTCGTTGTTGTGCCGGCCTTCTTCTTTACCAAGATGAAAGATTTTGTACCAAATTTAATTCTTCTGAATATCCTGGAAGGCTGTATCCGTCTTGGAATGTTCCTTGGTTTTTTGTGTTCAACTCTCTTTCTAAAAGATATGCGCCGTGTTTATATGTATCACGGAGCTGAGCACAAAACTGTATTTGCCTGGGAAAACGGCCAGGAATTGACCGTGGAAAACATCAAAAAATTCTCCACTCGCCATCCACGGTGCGGAACAAGCTTTATTCTGTTCGTCATGATTGTTTCTATTTTGATCTTTTCCTTATTAGGACGCCCTGATTTCTTACACAGAGTACTCTACAAAATATTATTGCTTCCCGTTGTCGCCGGTATTTCTTACGAAGCCATCCGTTTCACCGGTAAACACAGCAACTGGAAGTGGGTACAGTTATTGAGCTGGCCTGGTTTGACACTGCAAAAGATTACTACCAGAGAACCATCCGATGATCAAATTGAAGTCGCTATTGAGGCCATGAAAAAAGTAATTTAATATCGGGTTGCTTTCAACCACGGGCATGAACCCCAAAGCTAGCTTCGCCGCATTATAGCCACCACTTTCTTCCCGCAAGCGGTGGGATTCAACTTACCAATCCCATAAAAACAGATTTTTATTAAATACTGTCCCAATGTTTGCGAATAAAACAATATATTTTATCAAAATATATTTTAATTTGCATAATGCGATTCTTTAACAAACAATTGAAATCTATAAATCCAAGAAAGCTGGCAAACCTACGTCCTATATGGATTTCAGCGGATTCATCATCATAACGTTGGGGCATAAGTCATTTTTACTAATAATTTTTGTCTTGCATCATATTGTTTCCTTATTGTATAATCATTTGACTTTTCTTTTTAGTTGAAGTAATTAATAGCATTACAATTTTTCACTCTCTAACAGGAGGGAGACATAATGATCAATCGATACACTTTGGCTTTACTTGTAGCTGTATTTTCAGCAGCCTTCTTTTGTGAATTCTCAATGGCAAAAGAAGACACGGCACAAATAACTCTCAAAAAAACAGCCATATCAAAACAGAATCTGTATATATATACCGTAAAAAAAGGCGATATGCTTTATGACATTATCAAACAGATTCCTAATATCAATGAAGAAGATATCCAGGCTAATTACAAAATCATTGAAGACCTTAATCCTGATATATCAGATCTCAACAAACTCAACGAAGGACAAGTACTGGTGCTTCCCGGTAAACCACTTACTGAAACTGAGTCAAAATGAAATGGAAGCAAACACTGATGATGGTGACGCCACTCCAGTAGCTCCTTCGATAAATCCTGCAGGCGGCAATACTTATGCAATAAAGAAGGGTGACACCCTGATTAAAATTATCCATCGTGAACTTAAAACTAAAACAAATACCCGGCAGATGCTCAAAGTTATCCAATCAATTAATCCCAACATTGTAAATGTTGACAGAATTTATGCAGGCCAGACAATAAAACTTCCCAATCAAACGGTATTCGTCAAGGCTTCGGAAGAAGACACTCTTCTTGCTCAGGAAGCATTAAAGCAGGCAGAAGGCCAGACGCAACCTGAAGAGGTCATCGAATTAAATGAAAAGATAGTGATGCCACCGGAGGCCCGTCTCGCCTTAATTAAGCACGTCATCACGCAAATGAACGGATCGATTATGACTACGGGCAATTACTATCTTCCCATACCTGAAACCGGACAGGTGATGATTGATTGTTCCAAAATTCCTGTAATTGAATTTGACGATCAGACAATGATGTTTCTTGATTTGGAAAACCACGCTGAAGATAACCTGAAAAAAATAATTAATGATAATTGGTCGAACTATCACCTGGTAAAAGTAGATAAACGAGATGATGTTATCGCCGTATTAAAAAAGATTTTCAATTCTGTCAAAGGCTATAGCATGACCAAAAGAGAAAAGCCCATGAAGATCGGCTCACTTCCGCCAGTGGAGGTAATTGTCGACTGGGTTATTACAAAATCCAATTCCAAACAATCACAACCCTTAATGCAGGGATTGAGTATCGTTTATGGAAACAATCCGCTGCTGCCCAAAGCTATTAAAAACTACACACGGGAAAATGATTTTATCATTACTGAATTTTCCGAAGAAGCTGGAATCGTCGGAAAGCCGGAAGAAATTTATTCACTGACGCCAATGCCAGTTTTTTCTGCAACATCTGTCAAGGATTTTTCTTATGATTTACTGTCTTATTTAGAGTTCAAAGCTGATAAAGACGCTGAGATAAAAGTATTTGATATTGTTAAAGACGGTTTTAACTTATCAATTAAAGCCGATTTGCTGGTGAAGTCAGCTGATAAACAATACATTATTTACTCGCGAAACCTGCCCGTACAATTCATTGATGCGTTAAAAAAAGCTGAGTATGAAGTTATTTTACTTGCCGAGACCGATTCGCCTAAAATTATAATGGAAAAGATTTTGTCTAGATTTAATATTGCTTTCACTTCCAGTTTATTTACTTTCTCAGGCATTGATAAAAATCAGGCTCCGTATGTTTTAAGTTTTCAGGGCACTAAAATCACGACCGAGAATGATTTGTATATAATTGATTTTGAAATTGATCAGGGATTGCGCAGTCTGCTTCGTGAAGCGTGGGCGATTAATATCGCCAGATATTAAAATCTATTTACGAATATAATATTATTTAAGCGCTGCGTTCTTTTACGCGGCGCTTTTAATTTTTCCCATGCTGATACTATTTCGTTTTGTTTGCGCACCCGGTTAATTGATCAACTTCGTCACGTTAATTACAAGTAAATTGATATGAATGGATATTTTTTATGGTTAAAGCTATAGCCCTTTTTTCCGGAGGATTGGACAGCATTCTGGCCGCTGAATTGATCCGCAGGCAAAATATAGATGTTATCTGCCTGACATTCACAACTCCTTTTTTTGGCTCCGAAAAAGCCCAAGCCGCGGCAAGACAAATAAATTTACCGCTTGTTATTGAAGATATAACTGATCGGCATTTGAAAATGCTTAAGTCGCCCCGCTATGGCTACGGCAAGAACATGAACCCGTGTATCGATTGCCACATATTAATGCTGCAGGAAGCCGGCAAAAAAATGGTGGAAACAGGCGCTGATTTTATTTTGACCGGAGAGGTGCTTGGGCAAAGACCGATGTCTCAGGGCAAGCAATCACTTTTTGTTGTGGCAAAGAATTCCGGCTATGCTGATCATATTCTGCGGCCGCTTAGCGCGGGGCTTCTTGAGCCGACAAAAGCCGAGAGAGAAGGCAAAGTTGATCGCTTGCGGTTACTTTCCATTTCTGGACGAGGCCGTAAAGAACAAATACAACTGGCTGCCGATTTCGGGATAACTAATTATGCTCCACCGGCTGGAGGATGTCTGCTTACGGACCCCATGTTTACACGTCGTTTGCGCGATTTATTTTCGCATCAGGAAGACTATGATATTCATGATCTCGACTTATTGAAGTACGGACGTCATTTTCGCGCGGATGCTCAAGGTAAAATTATTGTCGGTCGCAATAACTCCGATAATGAAAAACTGCATGGACTGGCAACCATTGATGATCTTGTTTTATTTATGGCTGATTTTCCAGGACCTCAGGTTGTAGTACCTCACGGCATTGAAGCCCTCCTGCCTCTCGCCGCATCACTGTGTGTTCGTTACAGTGACGCTCCCGCTGATCGTGAAGCAAATGTAATTTGTCAGCATCATAATTCAGCAAGGACTATCGTAGCCAAAGCTGCTGCAAAAGAAGATTGTGAGCTCTGGATTATTTAGTCTTAACAGACTTTCTTTCGATTAAATGCTCTTTACGTAAAAGATCGTTAACAGTTTTTACCGGATTAAATACAATTATGGGTAATTCGACAAACACGGTATTCCAATAAGCCATGCCGCCGTTCCAGAGGCCGGGCGATTCCAGCGCTTTCAAAGAACGTCCCTTTTCACTTTTCAGAGTAATTAAATAAGCGTCTTTATTGACGTAGTTATTCAGATTGAATTTTTCTCCCTGATAATTTTTTGTGCAGCAGATCATATCCACCGGATTGAAATATTGCGCGGCAGACCATACAGCCATTTGTTTCGCGTTGCTTTTGTCCACGTGGCCGCTTTCAATAATCTGTACTGTTTGATTACCATTGCTTTCTTCAACCCAGAATGGAGCTCCGCCTGGTTCGCCCTCGTTTCTAACTATCGCGCAGACACGCAAAGGCCGATTTAATGAAGAAAATATAATTTGCCTTTGAATCTTCAGCGATTTCTGCGACATATCCGGCGGGAATACGATATTGATCCTCCGGGAACAATAATTTCTAATTTTTCCAATTTGCTTGGAATTCAGTTCATCATTTTCAATCTGGCGCAATACAGTAAATATTTCTTGTTGAATCTGCAGGGTCAATCCTCCCAGCATTTTTTTATATGGAAGAATTTTCTCCAAATATTTTTCCGGAGCTATGTTATCTATATTTTTAATAAAGATGAAATCAGCGTTAAGATTCTGTAAATTTTTAAGCAGTGAACCATGACCGCCTGGTCGAAAAATAAGATTGCCCGCGGCATCCCGCAGCGGCATATTGTTTTCGTCAACGGCCAGCATATTTGTTGACGGTGACTGAACAGATGAAGATATTTGATATTTTATCCCGCACAGGTTCTCGTATTTAGATTTCACAGCTTTTATTTTTTTAGTAACATCTTTTTTATGTTCTTGAGAAATTGTGAAATGAAGCCTGCAAATATCGCCTGCACTGCGAACATATTGAGCAGCCTCAAATAAATGTTCTTCCAAAGCGGTACGCACCTCCCCTTCGGGATATAGATGAAAAGGAATCAACGCCTTCGGCAGCCAGCCGAAATTTAATCCATTGTCTGACAAAATATAATTCAGTAAACCCTGAAGATTCTTTTTATCAATGAATATAGAGACACGTTTGTTTTGTTTAATCAGGGAGTAAAAGGGATATTTTTTAAAATCCCGGAGAAATGATTGATTCAGCACCGGAGAGTCAAATCCGCCCTTTTCCATGGCCGAAAACCATTCGGCAAACATACGGCTGGCGGCACCGGAAGCCGGAACAAATTTTAACAATCTGAATTTTCCCGCCTCCCGCTCAAAGAGTTTAATCAATTCATCCATTGCGGCTTTTTTAACTGACAAAATTCCATCATTAATTGTGCACGGACGATTCAATTTGAGGTAATTGGAACCATGGCAATAGGTTGCCATTTGCTTTTCCACATCACGTGGAGTTAAGCCGAATTTGTTGATTTGCCGGAAGTCTTTTTCTGAAAATATGATTGTTTTTTTCATTTCTACACAGTTTTTATTGGTTTTTAAATAACATCAAGCTCCAACATAGGCAAGAACAAATAATATCTATTCAGGATATTATCTTGGCCGGAAAAATAATTAATTGCGTTTGTTATTAATATTTCATTGACATACAAAACCGTTCTTTTTATACTCCCTTCCGTCAGAAACTATGTTTATAAAAGAAATATTATATTATCGTTGCGAAATTATGCTGAAAACAGAGAAAAAACCCCAACCGGCTCAAGAAGAAAGAGTTCTCATGAAAGGAAGGAAATATCATTGAAGTATTTGGTACTCAACGGAAATCCATACCAAGACAGAAAGGAAATGGACAACTACATAGACAGGCTTTTCGCCGGAATAAAGTCAGCCGGACACGAGGTCCAGACATTTGTCCTCAGGGATATGAAAATCAAGCCCTGCACGGGATGCTTCAACTGCTGGGTCAAGAATCCAGGCACCTGCATAATCCAGGATGATGCTAATGAAATAGCCCGGCAATACATAGCATCCGACCACGTTATCCTTGCATCACCTCTGATCATGGGCTTTTTGAGCTCACTGCTGAAAAACACCATGGACAGAAACATCCCTCTGGTCCACCCCCATCTTGAGGATTTGGCAGGTGAGATACATCATAAGAAGCGGTATGACAAGTATCCTGTTATTTCATTTTTGCTTGCGAAGGAATCCTTCACCGATGCTGAGGATATCGCCATCGCGACCGGCATTTTCCAGAGAGAAGCCATCAATGTGAGATCTTCACTCGGTTTCGTCCATTTCATAGAAACGCCTATGGAGGAGGTCCTGCATGCGATTAACATTCATTAACGGTTCCCCGCGCGGAAATAAAAGCAACACCGGAAGACTCATGGATCATTTTATCAAGGGCTTTCTGGAAACTGAAGACAACACTTGTGAAATAGAATACCTGACAAAAAACAGACGCAACCTCACAGCTCTCGCGGATAAATTCGCCGCAGCAGAGGATGTGATCATCGGCTTTCCTCTGTATGTTGACGCCATGCCGGGGAGTGTAAAAGAATTCTTCGAAATACTTAAGCCCTACATGGGCAAAGCGAACAATCCTGCCCTTGGATTTGTGATACAGTGCGGCTTTCCCGAAACTTCGCACAACCGGCATGTCGAAAAGTACTGCGAAAAATTCTCCCGCAGAATGGGCTGCCGTTACCTGGGCTCCATTTTAAAAGGCGGTTGCGAAGGGCTTGATATTCAGCCCAGTTTTCTGACCGACAAGTACTATCAGAATTTTTACCTGCTCGGCTTGGAATTCGGAAAGACAGGTAAACTAGACGGGATCATCCTTGAAAAACTGGCCCGGCCGGAACATTTAAAAGCCGAGAATATAGACCAGCTTATCCCCTTTATTAATCAGGGTTTATGGGATGACCAGATGGAAAAGAACGGCGTCTTGAATAGAAGCTTTGACAAACCACTCCTGCCCTGAATTTACCTGATGAATATTTGATGGCAAAAACATATTGACTCACAAAGTCATTTTTCATATACGTTAATTGTGAAAAAGAAATCCCTTATCAATCTTAGCAACTTTTCCATCATACCCAAGGATGATCCGAAACAGGCGCTGCGCATCCGCCGTTTATTTATGGCAATTTCCGCCTCCGTACTTTACGCTTCTCTTGTGTATCTCTCTTATCTGGCAGGTTACACGGAATGGGCGGCCGTTGCCGGATTTCTTATACTTATTCCCATAATCGCCATTTCCGAGTATATAGTGTTACGTTCCGGCCTGAATCTGAAAATGGCCGATCCCAGCCTGACTGCTATCCAGATGTGTTCCGCTATCCTTATGATTATGTATGTTATGTATTTCGCCAATGAGGCCCGCGGCATCCTGCTTTTGAGCTATATTCTTGTTTTTCTCTTCGGTATCTTCCGTCTTGATACCCGCAGTTTTTTATATATCAGTTTTTTTACTCTGCTGACTTATGGAATCGATATCGCTCTGCTCCATATATACCGCCCTCAAGGCGTTAATTTTCATATGGAATACCTTCAATGGGGAGTTCTGGCCCTTGTCCTGCTGGCTTTTTCTGTCATCGGCGGATATATCAGTGCCCTCCGCCGCAATTTAAGCATCAGTAAATCTGAACAGGCTAAATCCATCAAGATCATCAGGGAAATGGCCATCCGCGATGAACTGACCGGCCTGTACAACCGTCGTCATCTATTAGAACTTCTTGAACACGAAAAGAATCGTTCATTGCGCGGCGGCGGCCTCTTCTGTCTTTGCATGCTGGATATTGATCATTTCAAAAACGTAAACGACAGCCATGGGCATCTGGCAGGTGATGAAGTATTGCGGGCAGTCGCCACCATGATGAATAAAACCCTGCGTAACACGGAATTTTGCGGACGCTATGGCGGCGAGGAATTCCTGATAGTACTGACTCAAACAAATATTAAAGGAGCGCTTATCGCCGCGGAACGTGTGCGTACCAACATCGAAAAGGCCATGTTTCCAGATATTGGCTCCGATTTTAAGATTACTGTTTCCATCGGCCTTTCTGAATATCAAATACAGGAAGACGTTGATAAAATTATTGCCCGTGCAGACGAAGCTCTTTACCGGGCCAAAAATGGCGGAAGAAACCGCGTTGAATCTGCCTAGTAATTAATGATCACTTTACCTGCACTACACCCCACATTTTGCGTTCAATATTTCCTGTTAAAATCATCTGTTAAAATCACCTTGACTTAAAAAATCATTTTTCATATATTCCCCCCGTGAAAAAAGAAGTCTTTCTCAAGCTTATCCATTTTTCCATCTTCCCCAAGGACGATCGGAAACAGGCGCTGCGCATCCGCCGATTTTTCATGGCAGCTTCCACCTACGCCCTTTGTGCGTTTCTCGCATATGTCTCCTATCTGGCCGGCTTCATGGAACGGGAATGCATTTTAGGTTACCTGATCATCATTCCCCTCATCAACATTACCCTGTATATATTCTTCCGCTCTGGCCTGAATCTGAAAATGACCGATCCCAGCCTGACGGCCATCCAGATGTCTGCCGCCATCCTTGTGGTAATGTATGGAATGTATTTTGCCAATGAGTCCCGCGGCGTCCTGCTGCTGATCTACGTTATCGTTCTTCTCTTCGGTATCTTCCGTCTCAACACCCGCGGTTTTTTGTATATCAGTATTTTCACCCTGCTGACCTATGGGATCGATATCGCCCTGCTCCAGCTCTACCGCCCTCAAGGCATCAATTTTCATATGGAATATCTTCAATGGGTCGTCCTTGCCCTTGTCCTGACGGCTTTTTCCATCATCGGCGGATATATCAGCTCTCTGCGCCAGAATCTGACCATCAGCAAATCTGAACAGGCGAAATCCATCGAGATCATCAGGGAAATGGCCATCCGGGATGAACTGACCGGCCTGTACAACCGTCGTCATCTATTAGAACTTCTTGATTACGAAAAGAATCGTTCATCGCGCGGCGGCGGCCTCTTCTGTCTCTGCATTCTGGATATTGATCACTTCAAGAAAGTAAACGACATCCATGGTCATCTGACAGGCGATAAAGTATTGCGGACAGTCGCCACAATGATAGATAAAACCCTGCGTAACACGGAATTTTGCGGACGCTATGGCGGCGAGGAATTCCTGATCGTACTGACGCAAACGGATATCAAAGGAGCGCTTATCGCCGCGGAACGTGTGCGTAACAACATCGAAAAAGCCCCGTTTCCAGATATTGGCTCCGATTTTAAGGTTACCGTTTCCATCGGCCTTTCTGAATATCAAATACAGGAAGACGTTGATAAAATTATTGCCCGTGCAGACGAAGCTCTTTACCGGGCCAAAAAGGGTGGAAGAAACCGCGTTAAATCTGTCTAGTAATGAATAATCACTTTACCGGAAAGATAATAAAGGAGAATAGAATATGAAAAAGATAATGGTTTATTTAAACATTGCTGTTCTAATTTTATTTTGCACATCTTTATTATTCGCGGCGGATAACGTTATAGTTGAAACCAAAGACGCTATTGTCCACGATGCAAAAGCAATAAAAAATCAAGTCCCTGATGATATTAAGAAAACGAAAAAGGAATTTATCAGGAAATCGAATAAAGTAAAGACAAGTGCTAAGCAAGAAGCAAAAGACATCCGCAAAGGATTGAGTAAACCCATAAAACCGGTAACATCTGAGACAAAAACAAATTAATATCGAACATATTTAAAAATTTCTTTTCGGAATAAATTGACAAACCCACCTATTCCCTTGTAAAAGTAGAATCAAATAATATCAGGGAGTATCTGTATTGAAATATTCATCACGAACTTTAAAGTTACTTTTAATTATAACTATAATTATTACCAGTGCTTGTGCGGGAGGAGCGCAAATAACAGCTAACAAATCCGTCGGACAAGCTCTGATTGAAGCAATCAAAACAAACGATTCGCTGACCTTCTGTAATGAACCAGTTCCCTTGAGTGATGCAGATATCAAAGAGAGACTGGAGCGAGAAATGCTTATATCTCTGGATAACAGGGATTCTGTGATTCTGTGGCTCAAACGCGCCAACCGTTATTTCCCTTATATTGAGAAAGTCCTGAAAGACAAGTCTCTGCCCGACGATTTAAAATACATCGCTATTGCCGAAAGCGCTCTAAAGCCTCATGCAGCTTCAAATAAGGGAGCTGTCGGTTATTGGCAATTTATCGATAGCACCGGCATCAGATACGGCATGGAAATCAGTGACGATATAGACGAACGCCGCAATATTATTGCTTCTACAGAAGCGGCAGCAAATTATTTCAAAGATCTTTATGCTCTTTTTGGATCATGGACGCTTTCCGCGGCTGCCTATAACATGGGAGAGGAAGGCCTGAAAACCGAACTTTTAATGCAAAAGGTAAATAACTATTATCAGCTTTATTTAAACCAGGAAACGCAGAGGTATATTTTCAGAATCTTATCAGCAAAGATCATCATGTCCAATCCGGAAAGATATGGTTATGATCTCGCTAAGGATGATCTTTATACTGCGGCACAAATTGATAGTGTAGAAATAACCCTAAAAGAAGCTGTGCCGCTTTATATAATTGCTCAAGCGGCACAAACATACTATAAGGTAATCAAAGAGATTAATCCTCATTTTAAAAGATATTATTTACCGGCAGGCAAATATAAAATAATGATTCCCCTAGGTGCGACCATGGGTTTTTCAGAACGTTTCGAGAATATTCTGTCACAATGGCTTGCCGAAAAAAAAGAACGTATTTATATAGTTAAAAAAGGTGATAATTTATCTACTATTGCCGCATCGCTTCAATATTCCGGTAAAAGCAATAATGATCTGGAACGGGATAACCAATGGGGGGAAAATTGCGCCCGGAGACAAACTGTTTATCTTCTCTGATAATTTCCAGCAGGCAAATACTGTTGATGCTGGTGATACCCAAAATCCAACTCAAATTTCTCCGTGAAGTCGCTTTATTACTGTACTGTAATCGTATTTAAATTGACGGCAAAGGATTAGTGTCTTGATTTGGCATTCGTGCTTCAATAATAGAATCATGCTGCTTATTTGCAAGCTGCTGGAAACCATAATCTAATATTTTCTTTGTTTGTCTGGAACGTATTTGTTTGTTCGTCGCTCCCATAACAACTGCAATTAAATGTTTATCACCTCTTTTGGCCGTAGCCACTATGTGAAACCCGGCCCTGCGCACATATCCTGTTTTTAAACCATCGACATCAGGGTCTTCCCACAGCAATGTATTCTGGTTAAGATGGACAATAGAATTATATGTAAAATACTGCATCGAATGGATATTTAAAGCCTCGGGAAATTGCCTCAAATACTCCCGCGACAGTATAAACATATCATATGCCGTTGATTTCTGGTGACTGTTGGGTAAGCCATGCGGATTGACAAAATGACTCAGCGTCATGCCTATCTCTTTAGCCTTGGCATTCATCCGGGCAGCAAACTTATCCACGCTTCCCTCTAAATGTTCCGCTACGGAAACTGCAGCGTCATTGGCAGAGAGTATTGCTATTCCTTTAATAAGATCTTCAAGACTTACGTAAATGCCTTCTTCATAAAGCATTTTTGAGCCCCTGGTTCTCACTGCCTTGGAGCTTATCCAAACCATATCAGAAAGTTTTACTTTGCCATCACGGATATCTTCATTAACCAGATATAGAGTCAATATTTTGGAAAGAGAAGCCGGCTGGATACGTCTATCCGCATTCTGTTGATAGAGGACTCTGCCACTGTCCAGGTCAACCAAAAATGCTGCTTTCAGAGCGAAATGCGGTGTTGATTTTTCAGCCCCTTGAGATAAAGAGGGCAGGAAGATTAAAATAAAAAATAAAATAGCAATTTGTTTGCGAATAATCATTTAACCAACCTCTATTGGTTTAAAATGTATCAATTTAAGTTTGAAAAATCAATAACAAATCTAACAATCTGTTTTTTTGTTGTTGTTTTTATATGATATTTATTATAGGAATTCGAAAAAGTAACAATATAAGGTATCGTTCGTTTGGGTAAAATTATGATAAATTACAATAAAAATAGTACTACCGCATGTATTTTAATCCTTCTCAGCGCTTTCATTATATTCTCCTGCACAGGATCAAAGTCAATTACTGATATTGAAGGACCTGTATGGAAAAATGATATACCCTTAAAAAAATCATATGAGAAAATTATTATACAAAAATTTGAAGTTGATCAGGCTTTGGAAAAAAATTATCCTGGAGCGACTGTCACCTGTGAAAGCACAGCTATGAACGAACTTTTAAAAGTAAGCTCTATTTCCAGAATCGAAAAGGCTCGTGCCAGTTCCGTACGACAAATGGGAGCTCTTATCGTAAAAACACGCGTTATCACTCTAGTGCTTGTTGACAGTAACACAGGCAATCAAAATGAGACCTCCGAAATGGCAGTCAATGTAAGATTAATCGATTCGGCTACCGGAAGAATTATTCGCGAAAAGGATTTATCTACCCTCACCAAAACACGTACCTCATCTTCTAACAGTGAAAGTTCTGACCAAATGTTACCTTACGACCTGGGTAAGATTATTGCCCAATATGTTGCCGCTGCTCTTAGCGATAATTAGAATTGCACACAGTAATTTTTTTATATTAAAGCTTTCCGCGGCAAGATACGGGAGAATATGTAATCTACCGAATTCAATTCAATCGACATAGTATATGCAATTTAATTCTCCTTTAAATGCCATAATTCTTGACAAATGTTTGTTTATGTTTTAATTACTACTAAATGAATAGTAATTCATTTAGATTTAATTTTATAGGCATTAGCAGGAAATGTAAATTTTGAATCTTAAATAATAAATACAACAAATAAACACTAAGAATTGGATAATATTGCATGGAACTTACTGATAAAATAAAGAAATTAAAAAAAGAAAAAAACGCTGTAATTCTTGCCCACAATTACCAGCTGCCGGAAATTCATGATATTGCCGATTTTGTCGGCGATTCGCTGGCTTTGAGTATGTCCGCGGCAAAGACTGATGCGGATATTATTGTTTTCTGCGGTGTCCATTTCATGGCGGAAACGGCAAAGATATTGTCCCCGCAAAAAACTGTCTTGCTTCCGGATAAAGATGCCGGATGCCCCATGGCCGATATGATTAATGCCGATGACTTAAAATCTCTTCAGACTGCGCATCCAAAAGCAGTAACATTATGCTATGTGAATACATCAGCCGCGGTAAAGGCGCAGTGCGATTATTGCTGCACATCAGCCAACGCGCTGAAAATGGCGCAAAACATTTTAAAGACAGATGATGAAATTATTTTTATTCCCGATAAATATCTGGCGCAGTACGTCGCTGGTCAGGTCGGGCATAAGTTTATTACCTGGGAAGGTTATTGTCCGACGCATGCCCGAATTTTACCTGAGAATATCATACAAGCTAAAAAGCTGCATCCGCAAGCCAAAGTTCTGGTTCATCCTGAATGCAAGCCACAATTAACTGAACTTGCTGATGTTGTCGCTTCTACGGAGAAAATGTGTGCTTATGTTCAATAATTCTCCGGATACGGAATTCATTATCGGTACGGAAATCGGTATAATCCACAGAATGAAAAAAGAAAATCCGGGAAAAAGTTTTTATCCGGTATCAGACAAGGCTACTTGCCCGACCATGAAACTCATTACGTTAGAAAAGGTTCTCTGGTCTTTAGAAGAGTTAACTTATGAAATAACTATCCCGCAGGATATCATGGACAAAGCAAGACTATCTATTGAGAGAATGTTGCAGGTAACATAACTGAATTCGATTGGATTGAATTACATTATGAAAAAAGATTCTGTCGGCGTTGTAACGCCTCAATACTTTACCTTTGCTGAACCACCCGATACATTACAGCTCAAATCAGGCCGCAGCCTTGGTCCGATAACTTTGGCTTATGAGGCCTATGGTAAATTAAACGCTAAAAAATCAAACGCAATATTGGTTTGCCATGCTCTTTCCGGAGACGCCCATGCCGCTGGCTTCCATGAGGGAGACACTGCCGCGGGTTGGTGGGATGATATGATCGGTCCGGGAAAAGCTCTGAATACAGATATTTATTATGTAATTTGCACAAACGTTATCGGTGGATGTAAAGGAAGCACAGGGCCTTCTTCTATTAATCCTGAAACGGGGAAACCATACGCCCTGGATTTTCCTATTATCACGATTGCGGATATGGTCGAGACACAGCGACACTTAATTGACTTTTTTGGTATCGAAAAGCTCCTTTGTGTTGTCGGCGGGTCCATGGGTGGAATGCAGGCATTGCAATGGGCATCAGCCTATCCGGAACGGATCATTGCCGCAATACCCATTGCGACGGCGCTGAAGCATTCACCCCAACAAATTGCCTTTGATGAGGTCATTCGACAATCAATTATGGCAGATCCAGCATGGCGCGGCGGATATTATTACGAACATGGTCAACCGGAAAAAGGTCTGGCCGTGGCACGAATGATCGGGCATATAACTTTCATGAGTGATCAATCCATGGAAGAAAAGTTTTCGCGGAAACTAAAAAATGATAATTTAAGTTTTCAATTCATTGACGATTTTGAAGTGGAAGGATATTTGCGTTATCGTGGCTATAATTTTGTCAAACGCTTCGATGCGAATTCTTATCTCTACATTACCAAGGCCATGGACTACTTTGATCTCTCCGGTGAAAAGTTCATGACCGCGGTTAATAATACGCAAAACGGTCAGCAGGTGCCTGTCATCGCGCAATTTTATGTGATGGCCAGTACGTTAGTATTCCTTAGTTTGGATGGGCATTTATTGTTAATAAAGATGCTAGTGGACAGTTTTACTAGCTTGCCGATAGGTATTGATGGCATTACCAAAGCCAACATTTGGGCTATTATTATGTGGAGTACCCACATGTTTGCCGGTGGTTTACTCCTAACGATGCCTATTATCGTCAGCTTGCTGCTGGTTAACATAAGTTTAGGTGTAGCCACCCGGGCGGCACCACAATTGAATATATTTTCAGTTGGCTTCCCCGTTACCCTCATGCTAGGTATGTTATTGGTTTGGTTAACCTTGCCTGATTTTCTAGAGCAGTTTACGGGCGTTTTGACCGAATCCTATGATTTGGTCGGACAAATACTAAAACTTTAACTGGCTTAATTAGTGGCTATAAACGGCAGGGGCAAAAGATTTTTTGAATACAGTAATGTATAAATGACCTGCCTCTGCAACCTCGCCAGCCTTGTTACGACTGTAGATTAAATTATGGCTGAAGATTCAGACCAGGAAAAAACCGAAGAACCCACCAGTAAGCGTCTTGATGACGCCAGAAAGAAAGGCCAGATTGCAAGGTCCCGCGAATTTAATACCTTTGCCATGCTGATAACCAGCGCGGCTCTTTTGCTCCTAATGGGCAAACAAATAGGTAAAGGCCTATTGCACATCATGCAGGCCGAGTTCCAATTAAGCCGTGACGTTATTTTTGATCCGGCCAGCCCCATTACCCACCTAAAACAAGCCATGGCAGATGGGGTTATGCTAATAGTGCCTTTTATAGTGGTACTGGCCGTTGTGGCAATTGTTGCTCCCTTAGCGCTCGGTGGGTGGGTATTTACCTGGGACGCTATTACGCCCAAGTTTGAAAAACTTAATCCATTAAAAGGTATTGCCCGGATGTTTGCAATGCATGGCTTGATTGAGTTGGTAAAAGCGCTCATTAAAGTCGTGCTTATCGTTCTTGTTGCCTATGTATTGGCTAAACATTTTCTTGCTGAATTGACAGGGCTTAGCGCCGAACCGTTAGCGCAGTCAATTAGCCATTCACTGGATATGATTGGTTTTTGCTTTCTCGTACTTTGTGCGTCATTGATATTAATTGTAGCGATTGATGTCCCTTATCAACTTTATGACCACAGTAAAAAGTTGAAAATGACCCTGCAGGAAATCAAGGACGAAATGAAAGAGTCTGAGGGTAGCCCTGAAGTTAAAGCCCGTCAGCGCCGTACCCAAATGAGCATGGCGCAAAACCGTATGATGACGGAAGTGCCTAAGGCAGATGTCATTATTACCAACCCCAGCCATTTTGCTGTCGCCTTAAAATACGACCCGGGCGGCGGTGGGGCACCTAAGCTGGTCGCCAAAGGCGTTGATTTGATTGCCGCACAAATCCGTTCTGTGGCAAGTGGCGCCAAAGTGCCGTTCGTCGCCGCCCCACCCTTGGCCCGGGCGCTGTATTATTCGACAGAACTGGACAAAGAAATACCTAACGGACTTTATCTGGCCGTGGCCCAGGTGTTGGCTTATGTATATCACTTAAAAACTGCTAGGGAAAACCACTGGGACGAGCCACTGCCACCTAACAATATTAAGGTGCCAGATGAATTTAAACAAGGTAACTAAGTATGGATTTTAGCAAAATAAAAGAGGCGTTAAGATTGCTTGGCAAAGCCGAGTTAGGGGCGCCATTGGTTATCATGATCATCCTCGCCATGATCATGTTGCCTTTGCCGGCATTTTTGCTGGACATGCTGTTTACTTTTAATATTGCCTTTTCGTTAATCATCCTGCTGGTGGTGGTTTACACACTGAAACCGCTCGAATTTGCCGCCTTCCCCACCGTTATCTTATTGGCGACCTTGTTACGTCTGGCGTTGAATGTCGCTTCAACACGTATAGTCTTATTGGAAGGCCATAACGGCGGTGATGCGGCAGGTAAAGTTATCGAAGCGTTCGGCGCTTTTGTCATCGGCGGTAATCTTGCAGTCGGGTTGGTGGTTTTTACCATCCTGACGGTCATCAACTTTATGGTGGTAACCAAAGGTGCGGGGCGGGTCGCTGAAGTTGGGGCAAGGTTTACCTTGGATGCCATGCCTGGTAAGCAAATGGCGATTGATGCCGACCTGAATGCAGGCTTGATCACGCAGGATGAAGCGCGCGCAAGGCGTGTTGAAGTGGCAACCGAAGCTGATTTTTACGGTTCAATGGATGGTGCGAGCAAGTTCATCAGGGGCGATGCAATCGCCGGCATCATTATTTTGTTCGTCAACATGATTGGGGGATTGGTGATCGGTGTTACCCAGCACGACTTGGGTGTTGCCGAGTCTGGCAAAATTTATGTCCTGTTAACCATTGGCGACGGGTTGGTTGCCCAGATCCCTTCGCTGTTATTGGCCACAGCGTCTGCACTTGTGGTGACTAAAGTCGGCAGCAGCGGCCAAAATATTGGCCAACAGGTGAGTGCGCAGCTTTTTGAAAATCCGAAAGCACTCATGATTACAGCAGGCGTGATCGGTGGCTTGGGGTTAATTCCTGGCATGCCGAACCTGGTGTTTATTATATTGGCCTCGATATTAGGTGGTGCGGCCTACTGGATTAACAAACGTCAAAAGCAAGACGTCTTGGTTGATTTGACGCATCCAATGGAATTGTCGCCGAGTTCCTCGCCAGAGATTAAGGAACTGGGGTGGGATGATGTGATGCCGGTCGATATTGTTGGTTTAGAAGTCGGTTACCGGTTAATCCCATTAGTGGACAAAAATCAGGGCGGGCAGTTAATGACCCGTATTAAGGGCGTTAGGAAAAAGCTGTCCCAGGAGCTAGGCTTTTTAGTGCCTTCCGTACATATCCGGGATAATCTTGATTTAAGCCCAACTGCCTACCGTATTTCATTGATGGGTGTCACGGTGGGCGAATCTGAAATCATGCCAGAACTTGAGATGGCGATTAACCCAGGACGCGTATTTGGCACGTTACCGGGTAAACCATGCCAAGATCCTGCCTTTGGGCTGGAAGCGCTTTGGATAGAATCAAACCAGAAAGACCATGCCCAAACATTGGGTTATACCGTTGTTGATTCAGGCACGGTCATTGCCACGCATCTTAGCCATCTTTTGCAAGTGCATGCCCATGAACTGTTCGGTTATGAGGATGCCCAGAAAATACTCGAAAACCTGTCAAAGACCGCACCCAAGCTAGTTGAGGATTTGGTGCCCAAAATTCTGCCGTTCGGATTGGTGGTTAAGGTGTTACAAAATCTGCTGCAAGAACGGGTGCCGATACGTGATATGCGGACGATAGCCGAAACTTTGGCGGAGTACGGCGTTAAGAGTCAAGATCCCGACATCTTAACCGCCGCCGTACGTGCCTCATTAGGCCGGCTAATTGTCCATGAAATCAGCGGCATACAAAATGAACTCCCTGTTATTACTTTAGATTACGAGTTGGAACAGTTATTGCATAAATCTCTACAAACGGCAGGCGAAAATGGCGCCGGCATTGAACCAGGGTTAGCAGAGCAAATGCATAAATCATTACAGGAAAGCACGCAAAAGATGGAAATGGAAGGGCAAACAGCTGTGTTGTTAGTGTCTTCTTATGTGCGCCCTTGGTTAGCCAGATTCGTCCGTCATTCAATTTCTGGATTACATGTCCTGGCGTATAACGAAATACCTTCTGATCGTCGGATCAAAGTAGTTTCAACTGTCGGGCAACGCACTTAATAACTGGGGTTAAAGTATGAAAATTAAACGTTTTTTTGCGGCAGATATACGCCAAGCTATGCGGATGGTTAAAGAAGAACTGGGTGCCGATGCGGTCATCATGTCGAACCGGGCGGTTGAAGGTGGCATTGAAATTGTTGCAGCACGCGATTTTGATGAACAGTCGATTCAAAACAAACTGCAAGAACAGGCCACCGTTCCAGCGCCTCAGCCCCAAGTTAAGAGCGTTGTTTTCCCAACATTGGAAGAAGCAACTAAACGCTTTCAGGCACAAGATAGCCAAAGAAAAGCCGATATATCGCCAATCAAAACTGAACAGGTAGCGAGTCAAAATCTAGCTGAGAAAGTACAAGAACAGCCCGTTGCAAAGGTTACTGATTTGCTCACTAAAAGAACGGTATTACCTAATTTTGATGCTGCAAAAAAACGTATCCAACTGGAAAATGAACGGAAAAATGCAGACGCATTAGCCGCTACCCAACCTGCACGTAAATTTACCTCGCCCTATGTAGGTTATGCAGAAAAAGCGCAATTAATCAAAAGTCCTGAAGTAACATCAGCCCCTGCTACCCAGGCACCGATGGTTAAAAAAGAAGCTGCTTTAAATCAGTTCACCCAAGATAAACAACCGAGTTTATCTGATTCCTTGTTATTGGAAATGAGCAAGGAGCTTAAATATTTACGGTCTGCAATGGATACAAAATTTGCAAACATCAGTTGGGCAAGCAATCCTCAAGTATCATCCCCTAAAAATGAGTTGATGCAACGCCTAACCAACATGGGTATTTCGAAAAAATTGGGCGTTACACTAGCTAACCAACTTGCCGATGAAACTGATGTTGAATCAGCGTTTGTTAAAGCTCAAGAAATGCTGGCACAAGCACTGCCTATAGCCAATGATAATTTGCTTGAAACTGGCGGTATTGTTGCCCTCGTTGGGCCGAACTGGCGTTGGAAAAACCACAACCATTGCCAAATTGGCAGCAAAATTCATCCTGAAACACGGTTCCAACCAAGTTGCTTTAATAACGACCGACAACTACCGGATTGGTGCCCATGAGCAGTTAAATACTTATGGCCGCATCCTCAATGTACCGGTAAGGGTAGCCTCTTGTGCCGACGACCTAAGCAATATTATCAATAGCTTTGGTAATAAACGCCTGATCTTGATTGATACGGCTGGGATGTGCCAACGTGATATGAAATTGGTTGAGCAAATTAATACACTGCAACAAAACCGCTTGCCTATCCGGTCATATTTGGTGATGTCTGCTGCAACCGAATACAAAGCCATGAAAGAAGTGATTAAGGCCTTTTCGGTTTTTGATCCACAGGCCGCCATATTAACCAAGCTCGACGAAGCGGTGATGATTGGCTCAGCTATCTCATCGGTCATTGAATACAACTTACCCTTGTCATTCATCGCAGATGGCCAACAAGTCCCAGAAGACTTCCATAACGCCGATGCCCACACGTTAATTGGTCAGTGCGTTGTTGAATCAAACGCAGAAGCTGACCTCGATGATGAAAGTGTTTATTCATCGTGGGAGACCCAAGCTTATGCATAAGCACTCTGACCAAGCGGCAGGAATACGAAAAATGACTAACTCAAATCCCGTTCGGGTTATTGCAATAACCAGTGGTAAAGGTGGTGCCGGTAAAACTAACCTATCGGTCAACCTCGGTATCGCACTCGCCCAAACCGGGCAGCGGGTAGCGATACTGGATGCCGATATGGGTCTGGCTAATGTTGATATTTTGCTAGGCGTTTATCCAAAATTTAACCTTTCCCATGTGTTGTCAGGCGAGAAAACCTTACCTGAAATTATGATGGAAGGCCACTCTGGCATACGGATAATTCCGGGGGCATCGGGTATCCAGAAAATGGCTGAATTGTCGACCACTGAGCAAGCGGCCATGATTCATGCCTTCAGCGAGATTGATCAAGACCTGGATGTATTGATTGTTGACACGGCAGCGGGTATATCGGCCAGCGTAGTCAATTTTGCCCGAGCCTGCCAAGAAATCATAGTCGTAGTCTGCGATGAACCAACTTCGCTCACTGACGCTTATGCATTCATTAAGTTACTGAACAGGGACTATAAGTTATCCAATTTTCATGTTATCACCAACATGGTTAAATCAGTTCAACAAGGTCAGGCCTTGTTCCAGAAATTAACCAAAGTGACCGACCATTATCTGGATGTTACGTTACGGTTTGTGGGTACAGTGCCTTACGATGAAAATTTGCGCAAATCCGTTCAAAAACAAATTCCTGTGGTTGTAGGATTCCCAGGAACCAAGGCAGCGCTTGCCATCAAAGACATCGCTGAAAAAATCAATAATTGGCCCGTGAAAGCTAATGCGGGTAGTTTTATTGAGTTTTTTGTGGAGAAGATGATCCGCTACGATTCCCATAGGGATGTCGCATGAGTGCCGTCGCAATGTATGCTTCAGTACAGGCGGTCGGTACCGATGCCCGTATCATGGAGCATGCGCCCCTAGTTAAACGCATTGCGCATCATTTAATAAACCGGTTACCAGACTCTATCCAGGTTGAAGATTTAATCCAGGCCGGCATGTTGGGTTTACTGGAAGCAATCAAAAATTTTGACGTTTCGCAAGGTGCCAGTTTTGAGACTTATGCCGGCATCCGTATTAAAGGTGCCATGTTGGATGAAGTACGGCGTTCAGATTGGACGCCGCGTTCCGTGCATAAAAACTCCCGTATGGTCGCCAATGCGATTCATGAAATTGAAAATAAAACACAAACGGAAGCACGGGATGCTGATATAGCACGCCATTTAGGCATTGCTATGGATGAATATAACCATATCCTGCAAGATACCGCCAGTTGCCGTTTATTCAGTATTGAAGAACTCACCGATAACGAAGACCATCATTTTGATGAATCGCATAGCCAAGGTGATGAACCCTTAGGCGATTTAATGCGTGATGGCTTTCAGCAAGCCTTGGCAACTGAAATTATGCGTTTACCCGAACGTGAGCGGCTGATTATTTCACTCTATTATGACGATGAACTCAACTTACGTGAGATCGGTGAAGTGTTGAATATCAGCGAATCCAGAGTGAGCCAGATCTGTACCCAGGCTGTGTTGCGGTTACGGTCAAGGCTGTCCGAATGGACGGATGCCCGGTAAAAATGAAAATTTACAATCGGTCATCATAAGATATTTTGCTCAACATGCTATCAAAACTAAAAATGGATATTTTAAGCATCATAGGCATATCGGTGAGCCTTTGTGCGCTATTGCTTGGGAATTTTCTGGATGGTGGTGATGTCAGTTCATTACTGAATGGGCCTGCCCTTATTATTGTTTTTGGTGGGACGTTTGGCGCAACGTTATTGCAATTCCCGCCCCGGATATTTCTAAGGAGCCTAGAAATGTCTTTGTGGATTTTTAGCCCACCTAAAATAGATATGGCGGAACAAATTGCCCAAATAATCGAATGGAGCCATCAGGCCCGTAAAAAAGGCTTGTTAGGCCTGGAAGACCTAATTGAGGCAGAAGAAGACCTTTTTATCCAAAAAGGTTTGCAATTATTAGTCGATGGTAAAGAACCTGCGGTAATAACCGACACGTTGGAGTTGGAAATAAATATAAGGGAAAATCGGGACTACCAAGCCGCGCGCCTGTTTGAGGCGATGGGTGGTTACGCACCTACCGTCGGGATTCTCGGCGCAGTCATGGGCTTAATCCATGTTATGGAGAACCTAAGCGACCCTGGCTTGCTAGGTAAAGGGATTGCTACGGCTTTTGTGGCGACGATCTACGGAGTGGCCTCAGCTAACCTTATTTTTTTACCTATCGCCAATAAATTGAAAGCACATATTTTTACTGAGAACCAGGTTAAAGAAATGATTGCTTTGGGGATTGCCGCTATCGCCGAAAACGAAAATCCAAAAAATATTGAGCTAAAATTAAATACTTACCTACCAACAAATTAGGTTATATGGCTAGGCGTAGAAGAAAAGTATTAATGGATGCCAACAACCATGACCGATGGATCGTGTCTTATGCAGATTTTATTACGTTGTTGTTTGCATTTTTTGTCGTCATGTATTCCATCTCTTCAGTCAATGTAGGGAAATACAAAAGCCTATCCCACTCCTTGGGTAATGCATTTTCAAATGAGATTAAACCAGAAGCGGCTCGTTAATCCTGTTGTTCAGAATATATCATCCTTAAATACCCCAGAAACTATTCCATTAAACATTACTTTTGAAGCCAAGCCATTCACCAAAGAACTCTCTGGTCCAGATGAGAGTGAATGGAAGTTAAACCCAAAATCCTCTGCGACTGATAAGGTTAGCCAGTCCATTGAACTTGACCCAACTTCGTTAACAGATTCGCTTGCAGTGCCATTTGAATCAACTAGGCCAAGCAGCCCAATAAAGTCGACAATTGAAAACACTACAGAATTGGGGTTTAATCCAGAAAAAGCAGATCCTGTCCAAATTAAGCCAGCGTCCGAAGTCGGTCAAACCGAACTATTGGACAAACTCGCCGTCGCGTTTGAATCGGCTCCATCGACTAATCCCCCTGAACCAGAAGTTGAAAAAAGACGCGAATTAAGTGACGAAATTTTGAAAGAACGCAAGCATTTGAACCAAGTCTCCGACCAACTGGAGCAGGGCTTAGGTGGGTTTATTAAAGATGACCTTGTTGCAGTAAAACGTAATGATTACTGGATAGAGTTGGAAATGAATAGTGAACTGCTATTCTTAAGTGGTGAGGCAGCGCTATCAAAAAAAGCGCAACCTGTACTAAAAGAAATTGCCCAAATTATCAATTCACTGCCCAATGCGATAAATGTCGAAGGCCATACGGATAATGTGCCGATTAGTAACCTAAAATTTCCCTCTAACTGGGAGTTATCTTCCGCCCGTGCAACAAGCGTCGTGCAGGAATTGGTTAATGCTGGTATTGACCCTACCCATTTATCCGCAGTAGGTTATGGCGAATTTCATCCAATTGGCGATAATACCAGTGAAGAAGGCCGGTTTAAAAACCGGCGGGTTACCATGGTATTAATGTCCCAAGCCTTTGCCCGGTATGGGACGGATGATGCAGAACGGGCCAAATTATTAAACCTGAAACCAACGTCTGAACCTAATGCCAACCAACCTTAATACACTATTTAAGCTGTTATGCTAGAAATTAAGCCCGTGCCTATGACTTATCCGGTTATAAAACCGACTAAAATTAAAAAGGACGACCACCCCGCTAACCAACAAATGCCTAAACGGCCCGACCCAGAAACGCAAGAGAGACCTGGGCACATTGAACATATCGATGAAATAATATGATGATTGACCCTTTTTTTATAACTATTGCCTTAGCTATCGTCAGTAGCTTAGTGGTTATTATTTTAATCGCCTTAATTTGGCTGGTACATAAGCATCTAAAGCTAAAAAACGATTATGAAGACCTGTCTGAGTTTGCCCATAATTTGAATAATGAATTTCGTGAGTTGTGTAGCTTAACACCACTGATAGATGAGCGGGTTGCATGGATGGCGGAGCGGATTGAGCAATTAACCGAAAAAGTGAATACGCCTGTGCCCTTGCCAAACGAGCCGTCTAACCACCCCTATAGCCAAGCTATCCAAAAAGTACGGGGCGGGGCCAGCGTGGGTGAATTAATGCAAACTTCCGGCCTAAGCCAGGATGAAGCGACATTATTAATCCGTTTACATGGTGCCAAAGCCCGGTAAGCAGGATATGCAGGTCCTTAAAATAGTTCTATATCGTCGGCTTGCTTTTTTGACAGCTTATTTTTTGCGGCAATCGCGTCATCTATAGACTTTCCGTTGATGATGGCATCAAACATCATCTTTTCAGACTCCATCGTATACCGTGACCGTATTTGCCCCTGGAAGTCATGCCATTCCGTCGGGTTATAAAGGCGATCAGGGTTTTCCACGAGCTTTGACAGCCCCCTTAAATTCGAGGTCACATGGTGTAGGCATTGTTGCATCCGGTCGTAAAACTGGAACGCAATAATCGCTGCTTGGATTTTGGCTTTAGTCTCGGAACAGCAATCCAATACCTCATCTTTTGTGCCCGAGGCTTCAAGGGCTATCAGATGATTTGTGATAGTTTGCATACTTTCTACAATATCGGTAAACGAATCGGTCAACGTATTTACCGATGATTCGCTCTCCTGCAAAATATCGTCTACCTGGACCGCAGATAGATTTAATAATTTAATGGTCTCACGAACCTGACTCCAATCAAGATCGGGATTTTTTGAATTGGAATGAGACATATATCACCATGCGCCGGTTTATAGTAACCATAATAGTATTAAACAATTTATTAGGTGCCCAACGTTAATTGATCCTAAGACAACCCGTTGCGTTAAGGTTTTATTGGGTCAATGCCAAAATCCTGGCTGCAACGTCGTCTAGCGGCAACACATAATCTGCACACCCCAATTTGAATGCTGCCCCAGGCATGCCCCACACAACGCTAGTCTGTTCATCCTGAATCACGGTTTTTGCCCCGGCATCATGCAATTCCTTCATGCCTGCAGCACCATCCGCCCCCATCCCAGTTAATAACACCGCAATCGCATTTGCGCCGGCACTGTGCACAACTGAACGGAACATGACATCAACAGCGGGTTTATGGCGGTTAACGGGCTCTGTATCAAGTAATTTAATAACATACTTGGCGCCATCCCTCACGATCTCCATGTGCCTGTCCCCAGGTGCCAGGTAAATATGGCCAGGTTCCACGGCTTGGCCATTTTTTGGGATGCAAGCCGTCATCGCAGTAATTAAGTCTATGTGGCGGACAAACGACTCACTGAATGCAGCGGGTAAATGTTGGGTAATAACTACTGCTGGCGTATCAGCCGGCAAGCCTCTAGCGACAGTTTTAATAGCTTCCGTACCGCCTGTGGATGCCCCTAAGGCAATAATTTTGTTGTTGTTAGAGGGTCGTCTTTTCCCAGGATCTGTTTTATTTATATTTTCAGGCGGCTTTAACGTACTATTGGAATAGTTACCAATATTGGCCCTGGCTGCCATTTTAACTTTACCAATGATTTCTTCGGCATAGTTATTCAGCGTATTGATGACATCAACTTTGGGTTTGGCAATAAAATCTACTGCCCCTAATGTCAGGGCTTCCAAGGTAACGCCCGCCCCTTTTTCAGTGAGCGTTGATATCATAACGACCGGTGTGGGGCGTAACCGCATCAAATTACGCAAAAAAGTGATGCCGTCCATGTTCGGCATTTCAATATCCAACGTTAACACGTCAGGATTGAGCTGTTTAATCATGTCCCGGGCAATAAGGGGATCCGCAGCGGTACCAATCACTTCTATTTCAGGCGATGAATTAAGGATCTCCGTCAGCATTTTTCTGATTAACACCGAATCATCGATGATTAATACTCTTATCTTATTCATCCGTTTCTCTTAAAAAATAGTCAATATCAGCTGAGTCTAGTTTTAAATAAGTTAATCACAATAGGGGGTTATTCAGCTTTTTTAAAATTAGACTTTGCGGCCACAATTACTTTGGTAATAATTTCTTCAGCATACTCATTCATGCCTTCCTCGGTGTCCCCTGCGGGTTTGGCAATAAAATCTACGGCACCTAAGGATAGTGCTGTTAAGGTAACTTCGGCATTACTTTCCGTTAGGGCTGAAATCATAACCACAGGCATGGGTCTGAGCCGCATCAAGTTACGTAAAAATGTAATGCCATCCATCCGTGGCATCTCAATATCGAGGGTCAACACATCAGGGTTGAGTTGCTTAATAAGCTCCCTGGCAACATAAGGATCCTCGGCTGTACCCACCACCTCGATAAGCGGCGAGGAGTTAAGGATTTCCGTCAGCACATTTCTGATCACTTGTGAATCGTCGGTAATCAGCACTTTTATTTTATTCAAGTTTATTACCCACAGATGTCAGAAAAGCTCAACATCACCAACAACGGGGGCGCTCTTAAGCGAAGTAATGTATTGCCGCTCCCGTTGGATAATCGTGTCATTATGTAAATCTTGAATTTTTTTCATCGAGACCTTCCCCGTCCTAGGGAAATAAACCACTTTTCTAGGATAGATATCGCCTAAATCTTGCGATAATAGTTTTAAGCCTTCCTGGTCGAGATAAGCCAATACAAAATTGATGTTTTTCATGCCAACATCGGTTAACGCAGGAATGATTTTGCCACCGCCAAATACCTTCACTTCCAGGTTCTTCCGTTTACCGCCATTGCTCAAAATGGTGTTGATCAAGTGCTCCATTGCGTAATTGCCATAGCGGGTAGCAATGCCAACGATAGTGTCTGCACCTTTACCTGAATTAGTTTGCGGGAGCATAAAGTGATTCATCCCGCCAATCCCCGATTCTTTATCCCTGATACAGGCAGAAACACAGGAGCCTAATACGGTCGTAATCAATTCATTTTGATGGGTAACATAGTATTCTCCCGGCAAAATCTTAGCCGCGATGAGTTCACGCTCACGATCCCAATAGCGGTTGACATGTTCAAATCCAGCTACCGAAGGCCTATCTAGTTTGACCTTAGTATTCATGGTGAATTAGTTTTTTCTGTAAGTGGGACATATCACCAATTAACGCCTGATGAAAGCTGAATAAATTTTCTGCCCGTCTAATCCAATTGCTAGCCAACCTTTATTCAGCATATCTATCTTCCGGCAAGTGATATTTGATGTCACAGCTAAAATCCAGTATTACCCTAGTCAATTTAACTGGATACTTTTTCATAGCGTGCATTTATTTAAATGTATGTGATATCAAGTATTTCCAGTAAATCTAACAACCGGGCAGACTCAATAAAGCGGGCGGACGGCTGAAAGAAATCAACTTCTTTTTTTTGCTTCATGGCATCTTTTTTTAATGCCACAAATAATTGCAACGACGCCGTATCAATAGAAGTAACATGAGAGGCATCAATTTCGATCGCATCATAAGCCGCATAGGATTTCTTAAGCTTGTCATACAGTTTGACGACATTTTGGATGGATAAATTAGGCTCCAGGTTGATAACTGGCTCAGCAGGGTCATCTACTTCTAATGTATCTTGTGTTTCTGGTGAATCTGTCGTCATAGCTGACCTCGTCTGCTGTCGGTTTCTAAATTTACCGGATTTTTAATAAAGTCTTCAGTAGCATCAGCAACTAATACACTGTTACTGACAACTATTTGTGCTTGAACCGATTCCGCCGGCATAACCATATCTTCAATCACTGTGCCTTGACTATCCTGACCCGTTTGCGCCAAGGAAGCTTTCTTTTTATTTCTTGCTGCCATACATCACTCTACTTAATAAAATCAGCCCATTAATCTGATTTTGTTCGTTAATTTTCACTAATTTCCTGGTCGTCCAGATCTTCCAATTTAAGTAATTTATCCACATCCAACAGGATGACCATGCGTTCATTCACCGATACCAAGCCATTAATAAACTCATTACTGACTTTTGCGCCAAAATCTGGGGCATCCTGAATTTTAGTTTTATCCAAGTTAATCACATCGGAAACAGAGTCGACGACAACACCCATCGTCCGGGTTTTTTTATTGCTATCTGTCGCTTGTAAAACTACCACAACGGTAAGCGGTGTATATTCGGTAAATTTAATTCCAAGTTTTTCGCGTAAATCGATAATTGGCACAATGGATCCGCGCAAATTGACGACACCTTTTTCATAATGAGGTACATTTGGTATCCTAGACACTGGCTCCCAACTGCGGATCTCCTGGACACGTAGGATATCAACACCGTACTCTTCATTGTCCAAGGTAAAACTCAGATATTGAGCACCGTTGACCAACTCTTTATGATGCTGATTATGGTCAGCGGCTTTAGTGATAGCTTCTTGAATCATTTCTGCTTTCCTGGGGCTTGAAAGAGGCTGAAGGCTTACGGTTAGAGAACCTTACCAAGCCGGGAATATCGAGGATAAGGGCAACGGAGCCATCACCTAGGATAGTTGCACCCGAAACCCCTTGTACCCGCCGGTAATTGGTTTCCAGCGATTTCACCACCACTTGCTGCGGGCCTAATAATTCATCAACAAACAAGCCGCATAATATGCCCTGGCGTTCGACAACAACAATAACGCCTTCGCCTGGATTGGATTTTTCATTTGCCGGTACATTAAATAGCTCATGCATTCTAACTACAGGGATGTATTGATTGCGTAATCTATAAGTTTCATTCTTACCTGCTAATTTATTCAGCACGTTTTCCGTGATATTGATAGATTCTTTAATGGATACCAATGGCACGATGTATATCTCATCGCCAACAGCAACTGATTGCCCGTCAATAATGGCCAATGTTAGCGGCAGATGAATTGAAATAGTTGTACCCTTGCCGTACTCAGAAATAATTTCGATATTACCACCCAAGGATTGGATGTTCCTTCGCACCACATCCATTCCTACGCCGCGGCCGGAAATATCCGTAATACTTTCTGCGGTCGAGAAACCGGGTAAAAAAATCAGCTCATACGCTTGTTTATCGGTGAGGATGTTATTTTCATCAATCAGTCCTTTTTCGGCCGCTTTCTTAATGAGTTTGTTACGATCAAGCCCTCGGCCATCGTCGGTAATTTCAATCACAATATGACCGCCGCGATGGTAGGCATTCAATTCAATAGTGCCCGTTTCTGACTTACCGGAAGCAATCCGGTCGGACGGCATTTCTATGCCATGATCGAGACTATTACGGATTAAATGGACGATAGGATCGCTGATTAATTCAACAACAGCCTTATCAACCTCGGTACTTTCACCGATCAATTTCAAGTCAATTTTTTTACCCAATTTGCTACTGATGTCATGCACCAAACGCGGGAAACGGCTAAACACAAAGCTGATCGGCACCATACGTATATTCATGACACTTTGTTGCATGTCGCGAATATGGCGTTCCAGTTGCGAAAGGCCCCGTTTAAGATGAGGAAGCTTATCCATAGAAAAATTTTCGCCGATCAGGCTTAACATGGATTGGGTAATCACAACCTCGCCGACCATATTGATTAAAGTATCAATTTTGGTCGTGTCTACCCGAATGGTACTCGCGGCCTTTGCCCCAGCTTTAGCTGGGTCATTATCAACAGATTGTTGTGCTTCGGCTTTCGGTGGTGGGCTAATTGCCTCTTTAGGTGCAGCTACTAACGCTGGTTTGGGCGATTCAATTTCTACGGGTGGGGTAAGGGGTTCGGGTTCAGCTTGTTTGGCTACAGGTGCGGCTTTTTTAGGGGCTTTCTTAGCCAGGGGTTGAATGTCGAGCTCACAATCACCTTCAACCCAATTAAAAATTTCTTGGATATCATTGAGTGGGATATCGCCGACGACTTCCAAGGCCCAAGACAGGTTACATTCCTCGGGGTCGAGTTTGGCAAAATCAGGCACATCCCGTGTGTTAACCGAGACACTGTATTTACCCAGCTCTGCTAACTCCCTAAACATCCGCACCGGGTCATTACCGGTTTTAAGTAAATCCAAATACGGGCAAAAGCCTATTTTCCAGCCTTGTTCTTCGGCTTCAGTTCCAATGTCATCAACAGCCTCAAGGACGGCAGGTTCGGCACTTTCTTTTACAGGTTGGGTTGCCACTGGAGCAGTTGCTGATGCTTCGCTTGATGAACCTGACAGCTCTATTTCCAATGCATTTTTATATTTTTCTACGGCAGCACTATCGACGCTTTCTTCCGCTTGTATGGAAGCTAACATCGTCCGCAAACAATCCACAGACCCTAGCAAGACATCAATCGCAGGCTGCGTGACTTTTCTTCGGCCATCACGCATTTCATCCAACAGGGTTTCCATCACATGAGTGAAATCGGCAACTTCATTAAAGCCAAATGTACCGCTTCCCCCTTTAATAGAGTGAGCCCCCCTGAAAATGGTATTGATGGTTTCCGAATCAATATCTCCCGTATCAAGATTGAGCAATCCTGACTCCATTGCTTCCAGGCCTTCGAAGCACTCTTCGAAAAAGACCTGATGGAATTGTGACATATCGATAGACATACGCTTACCTGGGTATTCCTGGTTTATTGGCTAACTAAATCAGCCTAGCACTTTCTTTAATGTTTTCAGTAACTGATCTGGATCAAAAGGCTTAACAATCCAGCCGGTTGCCCCAGCCGCTTTGCCTTCCTGTTTTTTTTCCACACTTGATTCCGTTGTTAACATCAACATGGGAATAAATTTGTAATCGGGTAATGCACGCAGATCCCTGATTAAGGTTATCCCATCTTTATTGGGCATATTGACATCGGTAACAATGCAATCGAATTGTTTGGTTTGCGCTTTGGTCAGGGCATCAACCCCATCCACTGCTTCTTCCACTTCGTAGCCTGCGCCTTTTAAAGTAAAAGTAACCATCTTTCGCATCGAAGCTGAATCGTCAACCGCAAGAATACTTGCCATTGTTTTCTCCGTTTTTGAATTTATTAGCTAAAACCAGGCACAAATAGCTGTACCTTGAACACCTTTCAAAAATTATAGTTAAAGAAATTTCCCTGTCGCATTTTTATTGTAAAAACTAGAGCTAGATCGCATTAAGATTGAATGCGGCACGCAACTAAACAACGAAGATACAGGGAACAGCCACCCAATCGCCCCAACCTATTAAAAATTTACAGGAAATCACTTTTATTAAGGGGCTGCCTTAAAAAGGCCTTGAAGGCATTTCTAATAAAGTAACTATAGAAGATATATTGAATTTTTTAGGTTAAGTCTAACGAATTTAATGAGGTCAATTTTTATGTAGTCAGGTTGAGGGTTTTTAAATGGCCGAAATGAAGCTAACTGTTAATCGTAAAATGTCATTTAACCAGCACCATCCCAGATTCAATAACCATACCGCTAATAATCCGTCCCGATGTATCGTTTTTCACTTTAATTACCTGGCCTTTCGTACCATCCATTAACGCCGTACCGCTCATTTGCACTGAAACCCCGGTTTCCCCAGAACTAATAATAACTTTATCTTTACGCTTAATAAGTGGCGGCACAAGCACGCTTTTCATCCCCAAAATAGCCCCTGAAGACAAGTTACGTGCCGCTGCCTTGTTTTCAATTTGTTCAAATTGGGTAACAAAATCTCCCCTAGCACCAGAAACATCCCTCCTTTCAATATTAAGGTCTTGCCGGGCAATGATTTCTCCACGCTGTACCGGGCGAGTCAAAACAATGACGGGCTCGTACACCTTAATAATGGCGGATACGAAAATTGACCACTTCTTTTCGCCACTGCAATGTACGCCAATAGATACACGACCGGCTTTAATCAAATTATTTGTCCTAACTGCTTCCAATGGTTTGGTGCATTCTCTCAGTTTTAGCTGCGTGTCTAATGGCAACACGTTGATTTCGAAGTCACCGTTAGCACTCATGCTTGTGTCAATCGTTTCTTTAACGAAGCCATAGATTGAATCCAACGCCTGAAAACTTTCTTCGGCCTGAGACGATGTATGGATCATTAAACCCAGCACCAACACAAAAAATCTATTTCTAATCACACGTCATACCGGTTTTAGGCCTGAATAAATATTTATAAGCATAATTAGTACCAAGGCAATTAAAGGCATAAGCCTAGCTTCCCCGCGGTTTTTAGCCAAAATTTTGACGCCTTTAACTCGGCTGACGCACACATTCCCCCTGCCATCTTATTATTTGTTTGCCCCTGAATATAGTTTCTTTCCAGAATTTATGCGGGTTTATTTAGGGGAATCCCCCTTATCCGTTGATTTAATAAATAAATATCTGTTTTATGGCACATATTGTGCATGCATCCATGTTGTACACAACTTGAGGAAATCATCATGACTATTAATTTTGACAAAGCATTAGGTATTCACCCCCAAGCTTTGGCATTGCGGGAAAAACGCGGCGAAATGCTTGCGGCCAATTTGGCCAATGCCGATACCCCGGGCTATAAAGCACGCGACATGAATTTTGAATCCGTATTTAAGCAAAACCTGCAATTGACCCAGGCCATGGAACGCACCCATACCAATCATTTGCCCAGCAAGACCATATTTGAAGCACATACGATGTACCGCAACCCAAATCAGGCGTCGTTAGATGGGAATACCGTTGAAGCCAACGTCGAACAAGCCAAGTATGCAGAAAACGCGGTGCAATATCAGGCCAGTTTACAGTTTGTCAGTAACAAATTTTCTGGCCTGATGATGGCCTTACGGGGGCAATAACGATGTCTTCTTTAAAAATATTCGATATTGCCGGCAGCGGCATGAATGCCCAATCGATGCGGCTTAATCTGGTAGCCAGTAACATTTCCAACGCCAATAGCGTTAGCAGCAGTACCGATCAAGTTTACAAATCTCGACAACCGGTATTTTCTGCAGAGTTACAAGGCGTAATGAATAAAATGGACTCAGCCAGTAAAGTAAAAGTATTGGGCGTTGTAGAAAGCCAAGCACCACCGATTATGGAATACGCCCCTAATCATCCGATGGCAGATAAATCTGGCTACATCTATAAATCCAATGTGAATACGGTTGAAGAGATGGCCAATATGATGTCGGCATCACGTTCTTATCAAAATAACGTGGAAGTACTAAACACCGCCAAACAATTAATCATGCAAACCTTAAAAATGGGGGCGTAATAATGAATGCAATAGATGCTCTTAAAGGCGCAGGAGTAACAGCTGCCGCCACTAGTAAACCTAAAAAGGCGAGCCTGGATCAGGATCAGTTTTTAAAATTGATGACCACTCAAATGACGCACCAAGATCCGACTAAGCCCATGCAAAATGGCGAGTTTCTTTCGCAAATGGCGCAGTTTGGTACAGTTTCTGGCATCCAGGACTTGCAACAGTCGTTTAAAGATTTTTCGGCATCCATCAGTTCAGATCAAGCCTTACAAGCCACGAGCCTGATTGGGCGCATGGTATCAGTACCGTCCAATGAAGCGGTATTGCCTTTAGGCGGGCAGATTAACGGTTCCGTCAATCTGCCCGCAAGCTCACCGAATGTCACCATGAAAATATTAGACTCGGTAACTGGCGATATCATTGCGGCCAAATCATTGGGTCAACATTCGGCTGGACAGGTTAACTTTGAATGGGATGGCTATAAAACCAATGGCAACCCAGCTGACGCAGGCATTTATAAAGTTCAAGTAGAAACCCTGCAAGATGGGGTCAATACCGTTTTACAACCAAATATCCAGTCACGTGTTGATAGCGTGTCCATGGCGAATGACAGCCACGGCCTGCAAGTCAACGTCAAGGGCTTGGGGGCATTCAATTTCAACAAAATCACGCAAATTTTAAATCAAGGAGCATAACATGGGATTCTCAACTGCATTAAGTGGGCTTAATGCCGCATCCAGTAACTTAACCGTCATCGGTAATAATATTGCCAATGCGAATACCACAGGATTTAAAGAATCCCGTGCCGAATTTGTCGACCAGTATGCCGACAGCATTGCCGGATTGAGCAAACTGCAACCCGGAACCGGTGTTCGGGTCTCCCAGGTCGCCCAACAATTTAACCAAGGCAATGTCGAATTGACCGGCAATACGATGGATCTCGCAATCAATGGCGAAGGCTTCTTTACGCTGGCCACCAGCGCCAACGAGTTGAATTCACGAGTTTATAGCCGCAACGGCGCATTTCATGTGAACAAAGATGGCATTATCACCAATGCCGAAGGGCAGGCATTACTTGGCTATATGCCCAATGGCACTAAAGTATCGGACGGTTTCAGCACCGGCAAAGTCACCACTATTTCCATGAACGCCGGATCCGGCAATCCGGTGCCCACCTCAAAAATAGAACTGGACGTTAACCTGAAAGCCAACAGCACCCCTATTGCAACAGCTTTTGATCCAAATGACTCAAGTACATACACGCATGAAACCTCAGTAACCATGTACGATTCGTTAGGTATATCGCACAAAATGACAACTTATTTTGTCGCTAACCCTGCCCCCGTCCCTCCCAATGGCACGAGCACGTGGACTGTACACAATTACATAAACGACGACCCCGCTAACCGGGTTTCCCTTGATACCACGCCTCCCGCTACGTTAACATTCGATTCATTCGGCAAACTGACATCCCCAGCTAATGGACAAGTGCCATTAGCGCCTTTTTCAGTACCTGGCAGTTCAGCAGCCACTATAGCCGCTACTGTTGACTTAAGCGGTTCCACCCAAGTTTCAACGGACTTCAGCGTGGACGCCTTAAAACAAGACGGCCTGCCAGCCGGCACCCTGATTGATATCGCCATAGACAAGGAAGGCATTGTATTCGCCAATTACAGCAATGGCGGATCAACGCCTTTAGGCAAAATAGCGCTCACCCGTTTCACCAACCCGCAGGGCCTGACCAAGCTGGGCAACGGTGCCTGGAGTGAAAGTGCCGCGTCCGGGATACCCATCATCGGCAATGCAGGTGAAGGCAATTTCGGCACCATGCAATCAGGCGCACTGGAACAATCCAATGTCGATCTATCGAAGGAATTAGTTAGCCTGATTATTGCCCAGCAAACCTATCAGGCGAACTCGCAAACGATACAGACCGAAAACAGCATCGTGCAAACAATCATGAACATTCGTTAAGACTGAGCTAGGAGAGCATCCATGGACAAAAGCCTTTATATTGCCATGAGCGGCGCCAAACAAACGTTGTTGGCGCAAACTGCAAACGCCAATAATTTGGCGAATACCCAAACCTCCGGATTCAAATCAGATCTGGAGCAATTCCGCAGTATGCCGGTTTATGGGCCAGGCTTCCCTACCCGCGTCTACGCTATGGCCGAACGCCCAGGCACGGATTTATCGCCTGGCACCATGCAACAAACCGGCCGCGAGCTCGATGTCGCCATTCAGGGGGACGGCTGGCTGGCGGTACAAGGCCCTGACGGCAAAGAAGCGTATACCCGTGCCGGTGACCTGCGTATCACGCCGGAAGGATTGCTACAAACAGGCACCGGCTTACAAGTGCTTGGCCAAGATGGGCCTATTACTATCCCACCCGCACAAAAACTTGAGATTGGCAAAGATGGCACCATCAGCATGGTTCCGTTGGGCGCTAATGCAAGCAATACCGCTGTCATAGACCGGATCAAACTGGTCAATCCCGACCTTAAAAACATGGAAAAGCTAAATGACGGCTTAATGCACCTTAAAGACAAGAAAACGGCTGAAGCCAGTACTGATGTATCCCTGGTTCAAGGCGCCTTGGAAGGCAGTAATGTCAACACGATCGGCGCCATGGTCGATATGATCGAACTGTCCAAAAATTTTGAACTGCAAACTAAAGTGATGAAAAGTGCTGATGAAAACGCCAGCGCCAGTGCAAGATTGATGCAACTGGCATAAAAAATGCTTGATTAACTATATAGGTTAATCAAGACATTTTTTTGACACATGGGAGTTTATCATGACAGAACGCGCATTATGGGTAGCCAAATCAGGCCTTGATGCCCAACAAACACGGATGGCGGTTATTTCCAATAACCTCGCCAACGTTAACACCACCGGATTTAAAAAATCCCGTGCCATCTTTGAAGACCTCGTCTATCAAAACATCCGTCAAGTGGGCGCCCAATCCACCCAAAACACAACACTACCTTCTGGCCTTCAATTAGGCACAGGTGTTAGGACTGTCGCTACCGAAAAACTGCACACCCAAGGCAATGTCCAACAAACTGAAAACTCCTTGGATGTGGCGATTAATGGCCGTGGTTTTATCCAGGTTTTAATGCCGAATGGTGACATTAACTATACCCGTGATGGCTCGTTAAAACTCGATTCAACCGGGCAGTTGGTCACGTCAGGTGGCTTACCGATAGAACCAGCGGTTACCATTCCTAATGATGCGTTAAGTATCACCATAGGCCGGGATGGTACCGTTTCGGTGTTACAACCCGGCAACCCTGCCCCTAACCAAGTCGGGCAACTTCAGACCGCTGATTTTGTTAACCCTACAGGTTTAGAACCGGTTGGCGAAAACCTATACCGGGAATCGGTCTCCAGTGGCCCGCCGGTACTGGGTACACCAGGCGACCAGGAATTCGGGGCAATGCTACAAGGTTCCCTAGAAACCTCCAACGTTAATGTCGTCGAAGAATTGGTTAATATGATCGAAACCCAACGGGCGTATGAGATGAACTCGAAAGCTATCTCCACGACAGATCAAATGCTGTCATTTGTCACGCAACAACTATAGTCGGGTGATAGCGTAATGAGTCGAAAAATTATTGTTACCGGATTGAGCCTTGCGATACTATCCGGGTGCGCACAAATGCAGCAAATGCAACACCCACCCAGGGATCCCGCTTTTGCGCCCGTTGCACCAGCAGATTTAAGGCCACCGGTGCAAAATACCGGTGCCATCTATCAGCCGGGTTACGACATGCGCCTGTTTGAAGATAACAAAGCGATGCGGGTTGGCGATATTTTGACGATTAAACTCCAAGAAATCACCCAGGCTAAAAAAGCTGACGACTTAAATACTAATAAAAGCATTAGTGCGAGCGTATCTTCACCAAGCATTATGGGATTTGCCTTATCAGCGTTAACCGGCAACGATGCAAAAACCGAATTAGCTTCAAAGCGGTCATTTAACGGTCAAGGTAAGGCTGATCAAAGCAACAGCTTGCAAGGTGATATTTCAGTCACCGTGACTGAAGTCTTGCCTAACGGCAATTTGAAAGTGCGGGGCGAAAAACAAGTCACTTTAAACCAAGGGGACGAATATATCCGGCTTTCCGGCATAGTCCGTCCGGTCGATATAGCGACCGACAACACTATCTCTTCGGATAAAGTCGCCGATGCCACCCTTATGTATATTGGTGAAGGCGCAATGGCCGATGCCAGCAAGATGGGTTGGCTCTCACGGGCACTGTTAAGCCCTTGGTTCCCGTTCTGAGTTAAGGCATAGATTATGAAAAGCATTCCTAACCATCTTATTCCCTTATTGATCCTAACAGGATTAAGCACCCCAGTTTCCGCTGAACGTATTAAAGACATCGCCTCTATTCAAGGTGTCCGTAATAACCAATTGGTAGGCTATGGCTTGGTCGTTGGCTTGGACAAATCGGGGGATAAAAACAAATTTACCCGGCCAGACCTTAAGCAGCATGCTAGGCCGGTTTGGCTTAACATTACCTGCCGGTGTTGATCCTAAGTCAAAAAATATCGCCGCCGTGGCCATTCAGGCTAACCTCCCCCATTTGCCAAACCCGGCCAAACCATTGATATCACTGTGTCTTCTATCGGCGATGCCAAGAGCTTACGGGGTGGCACCTTATTGATGAGCCCACTGAAAGGGGCTGATGGGCCAAGTCTACGCGGTTGCCCAAGGCAAACTAGTCGTAAACGGCTTGAGTGCTTCCGGACAGGATGGGTCTCAGCATTACCGTTAACAACCCTAGTGTTGGCCGAATTCCCAATGGGGCAACGGTAGAACGCACGGTAAATAGTCCTTTTTCTGAAGGAAAAGAATTGATATTCAACCTGCATACGGCGGATTTCACCACTGCAAACAGGATGGCTGAATCCATCAACAGCACATTAGGTTTTGGTACAGCAAAAGCGATTGATGCCACTTCGGTCAGCGTGAAAAGGCCGATTGATAGCGGCCAAAAAGTCAATTTTGCCTCCATGGTCGAAAATATTACGGTTGCTTTGGATGATGCGCCAGCCCGTATTATCGTGAACTCCCGCACCGGCACAGTTGTGATCAACAGCAAAGTCAGGGTACAACCCGCCGCAGTAACACATGGCAACTTGAGCGTCACCATCAGTGAAAATCCACAAGTTAGCCAGCCTGGTGCTTTATCCAGAGGCCAAACAGCAGTTACGCCGCAATCGGATGTTCAAGTAGAGCAAGAAAAAAACCGTATGTTTGTGTTCAAACCCGGTGTCTCATTGGACGAAATTGTTAAGTCAGTGAATAAAGTAGGTGCCTCACCCAGCGACTTGGTCGCTATCCTTGAAGCACTTAAATCGGCCGGTGCGTTACGTGCTGAGTTGATTATTATCTAGCTCCGAGGTCGTTATGATAAATACCAACAGCGCCGATGTTTATACCGACTTAAATGGCTTGGCTAAACTAAAAAACGAAGCCCGGAAAAACTCGCCGGCAGCGATAAAGGAAGTAGCGAAGCAATTTGAATCCATTTTTCTAAGCAACGTGCTTAAAGGCATGCGTGACGCAAAATTGGCAGATGGCATTAGTGATAACGACCAGAGTAAATTCTATAAAGAAATGTATGACCAGCAACTCGCGGTGCATTTAGCGGGCAAGCCTGGGGTCGGTCTTGCTGAATTAATCGCCAAACAACTTTCCCATGAAGATAAAGATGATCATGCAAAAATGGGCGTTGAGGATTATTTAAACCGGTCTTCAGGATCAAATAAAACCGCATCCCCAACGTCACACTCAGCCTCAAAATCATCGGCAACCCATGAAAATAACGACTGGGTTAAGCCGAAAAATGAGGTTATCCATGCCTATATCCATGATAAATACCCAGTAAAAGAAATTTCTGAAAATAAATTAAAGAATATTTTTTCCCAGCCGATAAAGTCAGCAGAAGACTTTGTAGAAAAGTTAACTCCGTATGCCGAGCAAGCAGCAAAAGAATTGGGTGTGGCACCTAAAGTGCTTTTGGCGCAAGCCGCATTGGAAACAGGTTGGGGACGTTCAGTGATTAAACACAGTGATGGCAGCAGCAGTTTCAATTTATTTAACATCAAAGCCGGTAAATCCTGGCATGGTGAGCAAACGCATGTGCCAACCTTGGAATATGTCAATGGCGTTGCCAGAAAAGAACAAGCTGGATTTAGGTCCTACGGCTCATACCAGGAAAGCTTCCAGGATTACGTTAATTTTATTAAAAATAACCCACGCTACCACAATGCGCTACAACACGCCGGTAACGGCGAACGCTATTTGCAAGAATTGCAACGGGCCGGATATGCCACCGACCCAAGTTATGCCAGAAAAGTCATGGGTATTTACCATGGCGATGCTATGGCACAGACAGCGTCTCAACTCTCTATGGCAATGAAATGATGATTATTGGTTTTTTAGGTTATCGAACGTTAGCCAACCCACGGGTAGGACTTTAGTATGTCAGGAATTCTAGGTACCGCATTATCAGGATTGATGGCTTTCCAACGCTCATTGGACACCACCAGCCATAATATAGCCAACGTCAATACCGAAGGCTATAGCCGGCAACGCGTCGACCTGAGCGCCAATGCACCGCACTTCATAGGTGGAAATTTTATTGGCCAAGGGGTCAATGTCGCTTCCGTTAGCCGTAATTATGATAATTTTCTAAATACCCAATTAACATCCAGCACCTCAGCCTTCGGAGAAAGCAATACGCTTTCCACCATGGCGGCACGTGTGGACAACATTGTGTCCAGTGAATCGACTGGTTTGTCCCCTGCCCTGAAATCATTTTTTAATGCAGCAAATGGCGTGGCTAATGATCCGTCATCAATACCTGCCAGACAGGTATTGACATCTGAAGCGGCGTCTTTGTCACAACAATTTAATCGCTTGTCATCCAAGTTTGATGAATTGCGCAACCAAACCAATAGCCAAATGCAAGGCACGGTTGATGATATCAATCTCTACGCTGAGAGCCTTGCCACGCTAAACAGTAAGATTGCTACTTCAGCAAATCGTAGCGGTAACCAACTACCTAATGACTTGTTAGATCAGCGTGATGTGTTGATTAACAAAATTTCGGAAAAAGTCAGTATCTCAACGATACCACAAGAAGACGGCAGCATTAATGTCTTTATCGGTAAAGGCCAGGCGCTCGTATTAGGAGCGAATACTTCAAAAGTATCTTTAGCCGATTCAAGCACAGATTCAGGCCATAAAGAAGTGGTTTTAGGTGGCCAACAAATTAGTAAAGATATTACCGGTGGCGAATTATCCGGTGCCATTAAATTTCGCGATCAAATATTGGAACCTAGCGCAACAACAAATCGGACTGGTTGCCGCTGGCGTTGCCATTCAGGCTAACGCAATAAATTCCACCGGATTCGATTTAAACGGTGATGCCGGCACAGACATGTTCAGCCTTGGCACGCCAGTGCTGGATGTACCTGTTTCCCCCAAACCAGGTACAGTTGGCAGCATTAGCGCAAGCTACAATCCTGCGACAATCGGACAATTAACCCCAAGCGATTACGAACTCAGCTACGACGGCTCCGCTTTTTCCTTAAAACGCTTATCCGATAATTCTGTTTCAACGTTTGCTGGCGCACCGCCATCCACCATTAACGGCCCTGGTTTCAGCATCACAACTGATGCCAGCGTTGCGGCTAATGATAGTTTTGTCATCAGACCTACTTTTGATGCTGCCAAAAAAATGACAGCATTAATCAGTGATCCGACCAAAATTGCTGCCGCTGGAACGACTGGTGGCTCAGGTTTGCCCAATCCTGGGGATAACAAAGTCGCTTTAAATCTGGCTGGACTTGAAAAAACGACAGCGTTATCAGGCGGAAAAACATCACTAAGCAGTGCCTATAGCCAATTAGTATCCCAAGTCGGCACGCAAACCCATGCCGCAAAAGTCAGCAGCTCAGCTCAAGAAGTCTTATTGAACCAAGCCACGCAAGACAGAGAAAACCTGGTCGGTGTCAACCTGGATGAAGAAGCCGCCAATTTAGTTAAATACCAACAATCCTATCAAGCAGCGGCACAAGTTGTGAGTGTTGCCAGCTCCTTGTTTGATAGCCTAATGAGCGCAGTACGCAGGTAGGTCAGTATGAGAATTTCAACATCATGGGCACACCAATCATCCGTTAACTCAATGCTTAACCAGCAAGCAAAGTTGCAACAAACACAAATGCAACTTTCTACTGGCAAAAAATTGCTGACATCCTCCGATGACCCTATCGCAGCGGCACGTATCATTGATCTTAACCAAAGCATTAAAACGACAGAACAGTACCAAAGTAATATTAATGCCGCCAGAGACCGATTATCCATGGAAGAAGGTGTATTGAAAGGTACAACCGACGTACTGCAACGAATACAAGAGCTAGGCATACAAGGCTTGAATGACACCAACTCACCGAGCGACCGAGTCGCCATTGCGGTGGAGATGGAAGAGCTTAATAAGCAATTATTAGGGCTTGCCAACACCAAAAATGCTAACGGTGAATATATGTTTGCCGGATTTAAAAGCACTACCCAACCGTTCAGTCAAGATGCAAGCAATCCTGGGGCTTACGCTTATGCGGGTGATGCAAATTCCCGGTCAATCCAGATAGATGCATCACGTCAAATTACCGACGGCGATCCAGGCACCAATGTGTTTGGCACCCCCACTGGAGCCGCCCCAACCGCATTACCCGCACCGGGTTCAATGGGAAATATTTTTGAAGCTATTGATAAATTTGCCACTGATTTGCGGGCAAATACACCCAATTCCGCTTCACTAGATGACATTTCAAAATCGTTTGATAAAGTCGCCTCTGTACGTGCATCCGTAGGCACCAGGTTGAATGCTTTAGATCGGCAAGAAGACATTAATGCTGACTCTGTTTTAGAAATGACCAGCGTGTTATCCGCTACGGAAGATCTGGATTATGCCGAAGCGATCAGCCGATTTAGCCAACAAAACGTATCATTGCAAGCGGCGCAGCAAACTTTTAGCCAAGTTAAAAAATTATCGTTATTTAATTACCTTTAAACGTAAAACGTAGATTTGACAGAGCTAATTTTGCCCTAAGTTACTTTAAAACCACCCAGGAGGAACATTAAATGAACTTTAATAAAAAACAAATTGAAAAGCGGGCTGAAACAAAGCTGAAATATCTTTTAGATTCAGACTCAGTGGCAAAAGAAAAACGCTACAAACTTGGCGCATGGTTCCACGGAGAATACAGAGATAAATACAAGAAAGCCACGAGGCATATTGAGTCCGAAGACAATCTAGCGTAACAGCCTGGCAAAAAAACAGGTGAAGCAAAAACCATTTACGCTAAGTATGTTGGTTTTGCTTCAGATTTAATTTGATTCCTCGTCTATTAAGTCATTGACCAAATACGAATTTCTACTATTTTTATAAGTAATAACCTACCTAAAAATAAAATTTCGTCACCAACATAAGTAATTTAGAGAGAGATAGATGGATATTGACAACGCTTTGGCAAAACATGCTGAATGGAAGTTAAAACTTCGTACGGCGATCTTAAAGCAAGAAATAATGGATGCAGCGACTATTTCAAAAGATAATTGCTGTGATCTTGGTAAGTGGCTTCACGGTGAGGCCAAAATAAAATTTACAAAACTACCTAGTTATACCGATTGTGTTGCTAAGCACGCTTCATTTCATACCGAGGCCGGTAAGGTAGCCACCGCCATCAATTCAAAAAAATATACGGAAGCCGGTAGCATGCTTAATGCGGGGACACCTTATTCTGCCGCATCCAATGCCGTCGGTAGTGCGATTATGCGCCTTAAAAAAGACGCTGCGTTATAGTGCTATTACACAATGCGGGGATTCTTTTAATCCTCGTTTATTGCTGGCAAGCACCTCATATAATCCTACGGTTTAACTTTTCGTCAGAATTATGACGTGTATGCCTTGACGGCTTTTTTCCCCTGATCCATATCTTGCAAAATTTGCAAAATATCAAAGCGTCTAAGTGCGCCTAGCTCCATAAGTTTTTCATCAATTGCCAATATTGCTTTAATTCCAGACGCGACCACTTCCGCCTGGGCTTGATCTACCGGCTCGGAAAAAAATTGCTTGATTAGCTCACGCCGTTCAACTTCCAACACAACCACATCATCCCATTGCTCGGCGTGGGCTTTTGTTAACATGGCTTGGCTAAACGCAACTAAGTATTGCAATTCATCAACTGTGTTTCCCATCTTGTTACGCCATTATTAGCATAAATAACGGCAGGGTTAGTACCAATACCATCAAGCCGAAAAAATCTTCATCGCATCTGAAATTTGCTGCTTCGCATCATGCAATAACTGCAGCGACATCTCTGGCGTTAAGGGCTCGTTGCCAAGCTTTTTATAGGCAGGTAAGGTATCGATTAACGGCAGTTTGGTGTGCATATCCAGAAAATAATGATAGCGCGCCAAAGTCACGATGTCATTTAGGCCAAACTTCTCAGAGGTATCGGTAAACCAGTCTGATGTCTGTAACGGGAGTTTTTTTAAATCATCAGGAAACTCCCATTGCTCCAACACAATTGAACCGATCAGCCCATAGACTTCATTGATACACAGCTCAATATCGCTCACCTCATAACTGCCTGCGGGTAAGCTGTCCGCAAAACTTAAAATAGGTAACACACCAATATTGTGCAACAGCCCAGCCAACAAGGCTTCATTGGCATCCGCTTTTTTAGTGAGTTTCGCTAGAATATAGCTAATACTGGATACTTTGACACTTTGTAACCAAGCCTGCTGGATGAGTTTCTTGATAGCTGGATTATCGCTCTTGATCAAATTTTTCATACTGAAAATTATCACCAGATCACGCGTGGTTTTCCGCCCTAAACGGTTAATGGCCTCGAAACAATTGGTGATCGGGCTCATTAACATATAAAACGGGCTGTTTACGACCTGGATGAGTTTTCCGGAAATCACCGGATCCATATTGATGATTTTGACCAGGTCATCAATCCCACAATCCTGTTCAATAGCCTTACGTATTTTTAATGCCGCATCAGGAAAACTGGGCGTTTGAAGTTCCCCTTGCGTAATATGTCGGGAAAATTTTTCGATAAAAGAATTATTCTTTAGATGCTCAGAAATATTTAATTGGTCCATGAGGCAAAAGTAGTCATTACGTTTAAATGCGATCAATTCAAGTAGATTGGATTTTTCCACCTACCCAGGCTAACAGCCGTATTAACTATTACCAGATATTTCTGGAAATAACTGCTGAAGGCGTTGCCCCAATCATTAATCAATTTATGTTAAGCACCGTAAACTTTATGATCCGGCACCAAGTAATAATAGACCTTAACGCCTAATATTTGTATGAATCGGGAATATTATCCCAACCACTTTTGATTTCAGTCATTAAACCGGCGATTTCATCCAGAATATTCGGGTCGTTACGCACGTTAGCATCCACCAGGCGGCGTACCATATAGTCATAAAGATTGCTTAGGTTAACCGCCAGCTCGCCACCGGCTTCTTTATTCAATGAAGACTGCAGTCCGCCAATAATGTCGATAGCCTTGCCGATATATTCCCCTTTGCCGGCAATGTCTTTATTAAGCATATTACCTTTTGCTTGGGCAATCCTTTCTAAGGCACCTTCCATCAGCATTTGCACCAAGCGATGCGGGGTAGCATCCATAATGCCGCCATGGACCCTAACTTGTTTATATTGCTTCATAGCCGCGAACGCATTCATTTTGACTACCTTATTAATTAATTTGAGTTATCTGTAAAACCCGGCAAATTGGCCAGCTGCTGGGTCAAATAAGACCCCGTCGCTGATAATTGCCCTAACATAGTATCCATTGCTGTAAATTGTTTGCGATAACGCGTTTCCAAGTCAGCCAACCGGGTATTGAGCTTAATCCGTTGTTTCCCAATATCCTCGATCTGTTTATTCGTGCCATCAACCTTAGCCGTTAAAGAGCCGTTAAATGACAAATAATTTTTTAAAATGCCATCAAAGCGCTTGGCTAAACCACCATCGGCGGTAAATAATTGCGCAACCGCATCGGGGTTAGCCGCCATCACTTTATCGAACTTAGCGGAGTCCAATTCAAGGACACCACTGCTATTCGTTTTAATACCAATTTCTGCCAATGTTGCCGCGCCATTAACACCAGATACCGGATTGGCTAATGCCTGCCGCACCTGTGTTTGTACACCACGCAAGGTTGCATCACCTAATAGCGGCCCACCCTGCTTGGTTTTGGCATCATAACTGGACAAACCACTCATTGTGCTTGCCATAGCGTTATACGCTTTAATAAAGTCGTTAACTTTTGTCTTGGCGCCATCTGGATTTAACGCAACACTCAAACTTTCAGTTTTTGTTGGATCTGCTTTTTTCAGGGAAATGCTTACCCCGGTAATCACATCAGAAAAACTATTGCTATCTTTAGTGGCTTTTTGGCCATCAACATAAATAACAGCATCCGAGGCGGATTGAATGGATGTCAGATTGGCCGTTGCCAGCCGACCCAAATCATTACCATCGTTCGCATCCGTATCGGTAGCGCCCACTGTAATGGTATTAGCCGCACCTAATTTGTCTGATGTCAGTACTAACTGCGAGCCACTATCCACTTTAATAATCGTGGCTTTAATGCCCGGGTTATCCGTCGCATTATTGATGGCATCGCGAACACCTGACAACGTGGTGGTACCATCGGTAGTAATAGTGAAACTCTTCGCACCTAACCCGATAGCTAAGGTACCAGCACCCATAACAACAGCATCGCTGCTGAAATCGGCGGAGCGCAATTTTGCGGCTTGCGCCAGTTGGTCAACTTTAACCGAAAAACTGCCCTGTACGGCCGCACTGCCCGCCGTGACGGTAAATAAATCGTTATTGCTGGAGGTAGCTGTCCGCCCCTGAAAATCAGCCGATAACTTCATGCCTTGAATGCTGGTTTGAAAAGCAGACAACGCTCCTTTTAGCATACCAAACGCTGACAAATCAGCCTGCAATGCGACTTCTTTCTTATTCAGACGTAAAGTAGTCGGCTGGCCTTCGGAAGAAACTAGTTTAGTGACCAATCCCTCTATATCAAGGCCAGAACCTAAGCCTGCAGATGTAATTGTCGCCATGTACTGTCTCCGTTAATTAACCCATGTTGGGATAATATAAGTAAGGATTTTTTCAACCTAAACCAGAAAGAATCCGTACTTACATCAATGATCTTTTAGAATTTAGCCACAGAAACTATCTGTGGCTAACCGATTACAAGCTGTTAAGCTTTAGAACTAAATATATTAAATCCCGCTTCGTCATTATCATCGACAAGATTACGGGCAAGCCTGAGTGTTTCTTCATTAGGTATTTGGCGAATGACTTTATCCGTATTCGCTTCAACCACTTTCACAACCATTACACCGCTCTCTTGATCAATATTAAATTGCAAATTACGTTGTACGTTTTGTACATAGTCATTCAACTTAGTGACTGCTTGTGTAACTTTCTCATTATCAACTGATTTATCTTCAGTTTTTTGGGTTGCATCGGTGGTTTTAACCAATGCGTCAACGGGCTGCCTAATTTTATCTGTCGTCAAAGGCGTAACCGAAGCAAGTTGCGATTGTAACGTATTGACACTCATGTCCATTTGTATCACCCCTTAGCCTTGACTAGAAAAAAGATACCCGGCAGTTGCCGGGCATCACCCGTTGGTTACGCTTATCTCAACAAGCTTAGTACGCCTTGTGAAGATTGGTTAGCTTGTGACAACATCGCTGTACCGGCTTGTTGCAACACTTGCGACCGTGACAAGTTCGCGGTTTCTTTTGCGAAGTCAGCATCTTGGATACGGCCGCGTGACGCAGACAAGTTTTCAATCGTGGTTTGTTGGTTAGCTACGACTGAAGAGAAGCGGTTTTGCAAAGCACCCAAAGAAGCGCGTGAACTGTTAATGGTTTGTAATGCGCCATCAATAGTATCTAATGCTTTCAGAGCACTTTGTGCAGTTAACACATTCATGGTAGAAATAGTTGAGGCTGTTGCAACTGTTCCAGTAGCTGTTGGAGTACCGGCAGTCGCAGTAAACCCGCAGCTCGCAATTGCACCACCACTTAGTGTCATTGCTGCAGCGCTTTCCAATAGTAACTGTACTGTGAGTAGCACGCAGCAGTTAAACCAGTATCCGCTGTAACCGTCGCAGTAAGCTCCATAGCATGCAACATCATTCGACCATCCGCAGCAGTTAAAGTCAATCTCCAGTTGCATTATCTGCAGTTGCCACAACACCTGTTTGGCTAGAAATCTTGTTAATGGCTGCGGCACATTTGCACCTTGACCTATTGCATTGCCACCAGCAGCACTATCGCCCATACAACACCATTAATTCTGAAAGGATCCACCATCGACTGCTGTAAATGCAGTTGCGGCAGCGCCAGGACGTGAAGTTGTCGCATTGAGCTGTCGCAGTAACACCTGATTGGCCAGAAACCGCGTTAATCGCGGCCGCGATGGAAAAAGCGCTCGCCGCAGTTTGTCCTAAGCTGCTGCCTGCTGTTGAAGCACCAACCTGTACGCCATTCATGTTACATCACCTGCAGTAAATGCAGCAGTTGTTCCGCACCACCTGTAACGGTCGCTAATTTTTAGCAGCACCACCGCCTAAATCTGCAGCCTTGCGCTGGCAAGATTGCCAATAGTAATTTTGTCAGTGGCTTGATTGTTTGCACCGACTTGGAAGGTTTTTGATGAAAATGAGCCATCCAATAAATTGGTACCATTAAATTGGGTGCTTTGGGCAACCCTGTCAATTTCTGTCGCCAACGCTTGAACTTCCTGATTTAACGAAGCACGGTCAGAATCTGAATTAGTGGCGTTAGACGCCTGTACCGCTAATTCGCGCATCCGTTGCAGGTTGTTTCCGATTTCGCCTAATGCACCTTCAGCGGTTTGCGCTAAAGAGATGCCGTCGTTGGCGTTGCGGACTGCCACTTCGTTACCACGGATTTGTGAAGTGAAACGTTCGCTGATGGCAAGACCTGCCGCGTCATCTTTGGCGCTGTTGATACGCAAACCAGAAGACAACCGTTGTAATGAAGTATTCAAAGACGCTTGAGACGTACCCAGGTTACGTTGTGCATTTAATGATGATACGTTAGTGTTGACTGTTAGTGCCATGACTGATCTCCAAAATTCAACCCGGAGGAAATAGTGTGCCGGGTAATTTAAATTCGGGTTCCTTATCGGTTGATATTTCCCCCACCTACCCTAGTTATCGACCAGTCTTTTTTAAACTTTAATATTTTTTTAACTTTTTAAAAAATATTTTTAATCCGCCAATACCACTTGATTACGGCCGTTGTGTTTCGCTTTATACATCGCATCATCTGCACGTTTAACCAAGCTTTCCGCCGTATCACCGGCACATAACGCAGACACCCCTAAACTTGCGGTGACGTTAAGGGTTGTCATGTCATACGATAAGGTATGGGACGCAATATAACTGCGGATGCGCTCAGCAACCACTTCAGCTGCCGCCAGATCGGTTTCGCTTAATAAAACAACAAACTCCTCGCCACCATAACGGAACAATATATCGCTATTCCTTAAGCTTTTTTTGATCCATTTAGCGGTGGCAGCTAAGGCAATATCGCCACATTCATGGCCATGGCCATCATTGATGCTTTTAAAATGATCAATATCCAGAAAGATAATGGCAAGGCTTTTACCATGACGGCTCGCCAAGCTCATTTCCCGCTCAATTAAATGATCAAATGAGGCGCGGTTATTCGCTTGGGTTAATGGATCGGTATAGGCCATTCTTATCGCGCTTTGATACAGCATCGCATTTTTCAACGGGTAGATCAGGCAACACAGTAAAGTTTCTAATAATTCAAGTTCACTATTGGTGAATTTGGACTGGCGCATAAGTTTTAATTCACCCAAATGCTGGTCTTCAACCTTAAGCGCATAAGTGCATGCGTGCCGACTAAATACACCTTTTTGAATGTCTTGACCAAATTCAACATTGGTATAAACAAAGGCGCTGTGCGGAATCATGCTTTCAATTTTGCTGCTGAAGATAGCAATGAGCTTATGAAATTCCAACGTAGTTTGTAAGGCACTACTAATGTCATAGTGGTTTAAGTTAACAACTTTGGTAGCTTCAAGCGTTTTGTTGCTAATAACCGCTAAATTTGATGATTTGTTTTTCATTCCTGCTCACTCCTAATTCTTTAAACTTGGTGTTGTCATGTGGACAACGATGCAAATATAAAAGCAATATAGATGCCAATAATATTATTATATTTATTATCAATAACTTAAGATGATAATGATTTAAATATATCAATATAATTAGCGCTATCGTCAAATATTTGGCATAAAACCCAATGAAGACGGCCTAAACGTTTTTATGGTGAATGTCAGGATTTTGACGGCTACTTAGCTTTGACAGGCGTGGGACGTAACGCTGATGTGGCTTAGCGATGGGCGCTTTCCCCAAGTAAACCGCACATGGGGAAAGCGTTTGTGAATCGCTGCCCGATATTATTCAGGTGATGCGTTTATCAGCGATAAAAACCGATTGCCCAGGGTGACCGTTCATCTTGCTCAACCGGCTTTGCTGGCGCGTTCTTTTTTTCGGCAAGCTTTCTGTTGTATTCAATATGGGCATTTATGCCTTTACTGAATGATCTGGCAAATTCTTCCGACTCGGTGTGATTGCTCAACATTGGCGAACCAAACGGATCACCATAGGCCATTTTTGCTGTTTGTTGGTATATCGTCGCATTTCTAAGTGGATAGATTAAACAACACAGCAACGTCTCCAAAAGCTCAAGTTCCCTATCGTGGAACTCTGAATTGCGCATAAACTTTAATGAGCCCAGTTGTTGCTGCTCATATTTAAGCGCGTAACTGCACGCATTTTTGGTGAATACACCTTTTTTAATTTCCAACCTGAATTCTGGATTGGTGTACATATACGCACTATGGAACACCATATTTTCAATTTTATGGCTGAACGTTGCGATCAACTTATGAAATTCCAACGTTGTTTGTAACGCGCTGCTTATTTCATGATAATTTTGGTTAACTATTTTTTTTGCTTCATAAGTATCATTGCTGATAACTGTCAGATGCGTTGTATTACTGTTCATAATGGGTGTGACCTCTTTCAATATGTACGGTTACATGGCTTAAACCTGTTTAAGTGACAGTTAATTAAAGCGATAATCGTGCCAAATTTATTTATTTGTTTATAAACAGATAGTTATGTTTTCATTGGGTTCTAGTCAGGCAGGTAACCCTGAATGCTAAGCCTATCTGTCAAATATTTGGCGATAAACCACTTACTTAATTAGGGAATGGGATGGGTAAAGCGGGGGGAAATTTAAGGAATAAAGCAGGTGTATAGTTAATTTGGCCGCTAACAGCGGCTACAACTATCTACTTATGGGTGACAAATAAATGTCAGAGGTATTCACTCAAATGTTTGGCAAACAGATTGATCCCTAAAGCTGATTTAGTTAAATAGGCCATCAGGAATATAAATAGGCTAATGGTGATATTTAACCCAATCAAAAGTATGATCGCAGCAAACCTATTAGCGATTACACTGCCTCCGCTGGAGGCCAGTGACCGGCGATTTTTTCGTCGGTCTTTACCCACGAAAAGGACGATATAAAAGCGGGCAATAATCAGATCAATGTTAACCCGTAAATCGACAACTTTAGGGTTAGCTCGTGGCATCGCAGCTTCCAGCGCAGACCGGACAGCTTCGTGCTGTTCTGGGGTCAAGCGGTCACGGACATTGGCATCAATTTGGTTAAGGTAATACTCCACGCTGCGCGCTGAATATTCAGTATGATTGGCGGCGGTTTTTGGGGCGGTAGAATTCATGTTACTTTAAAGTAGCTAATAGCAGGGTTTCGGGATAAACCTGCCAACCAAGGCAAAAACTAGCGGCAACTAAGCTAATCAAGCCAGAAATCACCAGCACTCTGGAAAACGCCGTTTCCTGTAAGGTGTCACTTATTTTGCCCAGTTGCCAGACAATGGCTAAGGCAATTAGCCAATTTACCAATAATGTCATAGGAATATAACGGTATTCAGGTCTTGGCATATCGTGGAACCAATGCTGTTTTATCGCCGCTATCGACATTAAGCCAACAACCCAAACAGATGCCAATGCCACCCCTTCTGAACCCACCCAGATGAGATAACAACTGACAGCCAGTGTGCCTATATAGGCTATGGTTGATGCATTTAAGCCATTCATCAACCATCCGACTAACGCAAAACCAAGGCCAATAGTTAACAAAGACCATCCAGTTAAAAGCCGTTGTTTGAGATAATTGGGGGAAAGTTTGCGCATGAACAACGTTCTATTTGTCGGTAGTAAGTTAAAGTATCCCTAAGTTGCCAATCCAATGCGCGGTAACGTACCTTTACATTTTGAGGATGTTAACAAGATTAACGCCCATCATTGCTATGATGGGATAGTCCGCAGAACTATTCCTATGAAATATAAGGCTGCTAAGAACTGGTTTTCTCATTACTATATCGTCAAGAATATCAATTTATTTAACCCAACTTCGAGGATGAGATGAAAATAGTCGAATCTATCACACTTTTTTAATTGGCTTATTTACACATATTAAAATCTCTATGCCTTTTTAATGAACCTCGACGATTTAACTTTATTACGCGGCTGGATCAGACATACGGACTGGGTGGATCTAGCCGCCCAACTGCAAGATGATGCGTCTGCCCGCAAGCGGATTAAAGCCCTTCGCCGGAACCTTATCATTAAATCCAGGTTTTATGATAAGCCCATCTGGGTCAAGCTTTGGTCAGATGAACGCCTAAATACAACAGCCTGGGAGCGCCGCGCCCTCAATGCGCTGAATACGCTGAACACACTCCCTGAACCATCACCAAACTTGGATCATGCCGTCAGGCTATGGCTTCCTGAAGCCTTATGCGCTGCCCTACCCTTCAATATTAAATCCTTAGCCGATCTGGTTGACCTGTTAGAAGCGTTTTTTTCAGGTGATGTGGCATTGCCTGAAGCCATAAAGACGTCACTAAAAGCCATAACCGGATTCTTTGACAATCATGCCCTGGCATTAGGCTATCAACTCAATAAAAAACCAACCTCTGCAACCCTACCTGTGCCGCTGGATAAGGTCACACCTTTAGAGCGCGTATTGATACCGATTGAACTCAATGGCGAGCAAGGCAGTAACCGTTCGGCTGAACCCTGCCGAATTCAAGCCACCCACGACCTCGATGCCATCAAAAGCTGGCTGGCTTTGAAAGACGATAATGCCAAAACCTACCAGGCTTACAAAAAAGAACTGGAACGCTTATTACTTTGGGCGGTGCTTGTCCGTAGCAAGGCTATTTCTTCCTTGAATACCGACGATTGCCGCGCCTATATCCGGTTTTTAAAGACCTTGACTACGGCTGATAACCAGTGGGTCACCTTACAGCCAGCCAATAAGAACTACGGCAAATGGAAACCCTTTTACTACCGGCCAAAGAAGCCCGGATCCGGGCAAGACACCGGACAATCAGGCTTACCACAGTTGGTGCTCTCCCCAAAAAGCATCAATTACGCGAAAACCGTTATCGCCTCCTGCATGGAATGGCTGGTCAAACAAAATTACCTCAAACACAACAATTTCGACAGCATCCAGACCATCAAGTTTGCCCAAACCACCCTGCAAACTAATAACCGCGCCTTCACCCTAAGCCAAATGCAGATGGTTTTTGCTTATGCAGAATCCAAAGTAGAAACCAAATACCCCGAGTTTTGGACCAACCGCCGTACCTTGTTTATCTTGAAGTTCGCCTTTAGCACAGGGCTGCGCATCCACGAACTGGCGGCCGCAAGCTTTGGCGATATCGAATGTATGGAAGATGAATCGGGTGAGCATTATTTTTTGCGGGTAATCGGCAAACATAGCAAGATCCGTAAAACCTCATTACCGTTAATGTTCACTGAAGAATTGCGGGATTACCTCAAACAAAGAAAACTGCCTTCCCATTTCGACTTTTTGCCGCACCAAGCGCCACTCATCCCAAGCTTGCGCGACAAGACGGGCCGTAAACATCTCACCGCTGCCGGTATCCACAAAATACTTTCAGGTTTTTTTATGCAAATGCTCAATGACCTGGAAGCCAACGGCTCAACAGATAACCGTATGGCTGGCAAGCTGCGTAACGCGTCAACCCATTGGC
>CAWBFT010000003.1:0-23792 GCA_963788135.1 uncultured Gammaproteobacteria bacterium | reverse complement strand
GTCAAATACCTCCGGCAAAGCCGGAGGTATTTGACTTTTAATGCCGGTGCAGGTATCTGGAAATCTGTTGAAGAAATCACGCCGGAAGAATTTGAACAAAGCTGGCGGGTTAATGCCCTTGGTTCGTTTTGGCTTCTCAGCAAGTGATCCCGACTATGAAAAAAAATCAGCAGGGGAACATCATTTTTATTGGTGCAACGACATCGCGTCGCGGAGGCGCCAAAACAGCGGCCTTTGCACCCGCTAAAGCCGCTCAGAGAAGCCTGGCCGAATCGATGGCACGGCATTTAGGCCTTTCAGGCATACATGTAGCAACGGTTATCATTGACGGCGTTGTGGATACCCCAAGCACTCGTAAGATGATGCCGAAGAAGCCTGACAACTACTTCGTTCAGCCAGATGATATAGCCGAGGTGGTTTTTAACCTTACCCAACAACCTTCTTCGACTTGGTCGTCAGAGATTGAAGTCCGCCCGTTTGGGGAGGTTTGGTAATGCCATTTGATACGCAGAAACTCCCAAGCTGGCTGTTATCAGAAATTACAACTGAACGGTATAGACGAACCGATATTACTGTCGCCCGATTCTAGGTCATGTTCGTCCACGGCTTTGAAACCTAGAAAACATTTTTTACCAAAATTTAAGCCAATTCCTGAGTGTTTCACTTTTTTTGGAAATATGCCCTTCCTTTTTGATTCGTCAGTATCTGCTAGCATAGCCCGCTTATCTTGTTTATAGAAAAAATCTCTCGGTTTGCCGTACATGACTGACGGAGATTTCAACCATAATTCACCTTGCCGCTGATTTCGTACTGTTTCTTTGTCAAAATTTTCGCGAATGACCTCTTTGGCAATATTGTTCCAGTCGGGTTTAGGCCGTTGCCCTGCTTCATTTTTGTCGACGATGTTACCTATCCCTTTGTTTTGTCCAGGCAGACCCCCCGCAGTTAATTTATTAACATTTTTTTCTTGAATCTTCCGTGGCAGTATTGCCGTATCCTTTTTTGAGGAAGACGTGGTATTAGCGTTTTTTAAATACCGCTTGTTGGTTGGAACTGGCATTTGTGTAGCGGCTTTTATTCGCTTTATTATCGGTTTTGTTTGCAGCGGTGTTTTCAGTAAAACCACTTCGATGGATGTTGTTGCCATTCCTGGGTTACGCTGGCCTGTCGAAAACTCAAATCTGACACCGAACAGGATAATCAAGTGTAATAATACCGAGAGCAGTATCACCAATATCCAGCGTTTTAGTGTAGGCCGAATCGAATCTGTGACGATTAACTCCTGGTGGTAGGACAAATCAAGCAAGCTAACCTTGATCACTGTTTGGCGCATGGCGAGGGCTACATTTAGGCTATTACCTTAAGATGAATAACTCGATTCATCAATCGAGCCAAACTTTTCCACTTAGAAAATATGCAATCGCTCCTTTATTTCAGTCCTGTTTCTTTCGCAACAAATACCCCGAATAAGCAATCAAGTCCTTACCCTCCACATTAACAATGCGCACGGTTTCCTGCATTCCCCGACCTTGCCCAAGTATGATCGCTTCCTTATCTGACATCGGCGCAATGGGCAACGACAAATTATTAATATCAAAGGTAGGGATTGAATATTCCAACATCAAAAAACCATCCTGCTCTTTTAGGGCACATTTTTCGGGCACCAGCGCCTCGCCTTGAGTAAGGTTAATGATCTCGTATTGTCCAAGGCGATTGCGCCAAGACTGAGAGATCGGCACAGGTTTGATTTTTTCACCGAAAACGAAGCTTTGGTTTTGGTAATGCCCTAACGCCAGATCATGCCCCAAAATATTTTTTAACGATAAGCTGAATTGAGTGAATTCGTCCGGTTCTATCGCAAACAAACCCAGCAGCTTGTAACGAATGCCATAGTTACCGTCGTCCCTGGCAACCAGATCAATGGCATGATCATCCACCTCGGTGGTCAACGAATCATTTTCTGGCGTTAATTTTACGTAGCCTACCGATGTTGCATACTGCCCTGCACCTAGCATTTGCTCTTGCGCGGTTAATGACCGGGTGATAATTGTCGGCTTATCGTCATCAATCGGTATTTGCTTACCGGTTTTGGTAGCTACCGCCAGTTTTAAGGCGGTATTAGTGAGCTTGCTAAACAAATCGCCTGTAGGAGGCGAATTTGCGGAAACTATCACACCTAGTTTATGTTGGGGTAGCACGCTAAGTTGGCTTCTATGATATAGGGTAGCGCCGCCGTGTTCGGCTATCGTTCCAATGCCCTGATCGTTACGTAACATCCAGCCAAGTCCGATTTGGAAACCGGCATCCAGTGCCACAGCCTTGTTTTGTGGACGCAGTATTTCCTTTAGGGTTTCCGGCTTGAGGATTTGCCGACCATTCGCTTTACCGTCAGCAAACACCATCTTCATAAACTGGCTCATATCCAGCACATTCGCGTTTAAACCACCGGCAGGCGTATCGCGCAGTGGCACTTCAAGTTTTTCTTCATGGTCCTTATAGGCTTTGGCGGCAAATTTACCTTCAATCCCGGAAGAAAATGCCGCCCTATTCATGCCTAATGGTTTTAACAATTGCCGCTCAGCATAGTGATTAAAATTTTCGCCGGTAACTTCTTGCAGCATTGCGCCCAACAGCGTAATGCCTAAATTTGAGTACGACCAGATGGTATTGGGCGGATGAGCCACATATTCATCCTTAAGCTGGCCGACAAGTTGGTTAAACGGCACCGGGTTTTTCGTCCACATCCCCCTACCGACATCGCCCGGCAAGCCGGAATGGTGGGTCATAATGTTGCGCGGGGTGATCGGTTTCGCATTGGGAAAGCGGGTTTTAATGGAGAACTTGGGCAAATAAGATTGTAAGGGCTTATCAATATCCAACTTACCTTGTTCCGCCAACTGCATCACCAGCGTATCGGTAAACAGTTTGGAAATGGAGCCGACCCGGTAAACTGTTTCCGGTGTTGCTTTGATCTTATTAGCGGTATCCGCATAACCAAAACCTTGCGACCATACGATGCGTTGATCGTCCACCACGGCGATGCTCAAGCCTTCAACATCCTGCTTAGCCATGTCTGTCCTCAATCAGCCAAGTTAGGTAGGTTTTAAGATAGCTGTAGTCGTTACGTTGAAGCGCATCCGGTTTTATCGGTGGCGAACTGGTGCAACCGAATAATAAAAAGACCAATCCTAGTAACAGGCTAATTTGTGCCTTCATAGATGTTTCTTCCCATGTTGTTGTGTGATCGTAATTGTTGTTAGCAGTCTTTTCATGGTTATCTTTTTAAGATTATGGCGATTTGACGAATGTAACATAAACTGAAGACAGCCTGATTGCTGCGATGTTATAGCGATAAAAATATTTTGGCTAACCGTTCTATGTCTGATTAAAAATTCTGAGTAATTTACCGTGAATCATCATCAGGCACATGTGCCAAAAGTCATACGTCGAAAGCATGACTTTTGGCATACGACAACAGTCCATTAATTCGTTATGATGCTTTTCGTCGGTATAAAGCATCATAACTAAAATGAGGTATTCATGAATAAATTAAGCAACAAAGACAAGTTTTTGTATTCCCCGTTGGATGCGGAATACCTTGATATTTGCGGCGAACGAATCGGAATGGCAGTCTTCCTTGCTTTTTTAATTCTTGATTGGCTATTGGGTTGGCCTGTATAGAATATCTATCTCGCTAAGCCCGGTGAAACAAATTTCTCTACTAATGACAACAACAGAAAAAAAATCAAGACCCACCGTTTCTACCGAAACCCTGTTGCGCTTCTCAGTCATGGTTTTCTGGGTCATGCTAGGCGTACAAGTCTTTACTGAAACAGCAACCAAAGAGGAAGCGAATTATTTTTTTCCAACTTTTATCTCAATTTTAGGTTTTTTAGGTTTCGGCCTGGCTTTTTGGATTAACACCCGCAATATTGCCTTTCAAAAGTCGGGCTGGCAACCCGTATTGTTGCTTGCTTACCAAGCACTTTGTGGATTCATGATCAACACAGACTTGTTGTATATCGTAGCCGCTGAAATTCCCCTAGTTTTACCTGGTCGCATGGCGTTTACCTGGATCGTAGTACAAAATTTAATGCTCATTGCTTGGGTTTCATGGCTGGATCATATCGGTGGTCCCGTCAGTTTTTTAGAGCTTCCACAGTTGCCTCATTTTCTAAATGTCGTGTTAACCCATTTCTCGGTATTCTCTATTCATGCCTTCGCTTTCTTCATGGGTTATCTTGCCGCGTCAGAAGCACGTGGACGGCGGGATGCCGAGCGCCTCAACGCCGAACTTTTAGCGACGCAAGATTTGCTTGCCCAAAGTAGTCGATTGGCAGAACGGGCGTTTGTCGCCCGCGAGTTGCATGATGCCTTGGGACATCATTTGGTCGCTCTGAAGGTGAATTTGGAACTTGCCCAAAATTTAGTGGTGGAAGGTTCGGCTAAAACGCCGATAAACGATGCCCTATCGCTGATCAAACGCTTACTAAGCGAGGTGCGCGGTGTTGTCAGTAATGTACGTACCCAGCCCAGGATGGAGTTGCGCAAGGCTATTGAGACTTTATTAGCCGGTATCAGTGAACTTTCAATCGAACTGGTTTTTCCTGATGATTTCCAGATCAGCGATCCTTCCCATGCCCATGTTCTGTTTCGCTGCGTTCAAGAGGCGGTCACCAATACTCTTAAACATGCTAAAGCAAAAAAGCTGCGGATTGAATTTCGCAACGATCAGTCTGCTGTTTATCTGACTGTCAGAGATGATGGTATGGGCGTAGCCAACTTAGAACAAAATCACGGCTTGAAAGGTATGCGTGAACGATTGGAGTCTGTCAATGGCGAGCTGGATATTGCTTCTGCTCCAAGGCGCGGTTTTACCCTGACCGCCCGTATCGCCAAACCGGACAGGCTGTAACCATGATTCGAGTTGTCGTCGTCGATGACCATACCCTGATGCGTAGCGGAATCCGGGGATTACTGGCACTTACCGAAGATATTTGTGTGGTGGCAGAAGCTGGAGACGGCGAAGAAGCCATTCGGATAATCAGGGAATCTAAACCGGATTTAGTCTTATTGGATGTGCGCTTACCCAAAATTTCTGGTTTGAAAGTCTTGGAAACACTGGGCAACCAGGGAAATTTGCCATTTACTATTTTGCTAACGACATTCGACGATGATGAAGTCTTGCTTCAAGGGATGCGTGCCGGAGCCAAGGGCTTTTTGCTTAAGGACGTTTCGTTGGAACGACTGGTAAGTGCCATCCGGCGGGTAATGGCCGGTGAAAGTTGTTTCCGTCCGGCACTGACAGAACGTACACTGGACGGTATCAAGAACATTGACCACGATTTTGATAGCCTCGGCTTCCCCTTTCCATTAACACCACGGGAAATTGAGGTGCTTGCCCTGATCGCCGGTGGTTATAACAATATGGAAATCGCTAATGCCCTGGGTACAATGGAAGGTACGGTAAAAAATCACGTCTCCAGTATTCTTTCCAAATTAGGTGTGCGGGACCGGGTGCAAGCCGTCTTCAAAGGTATTGATAGGGGGGTGCTTTGAATATCCGATTTCAGTTTAATTATCACAAATATTTTTGATAAAAGCCTGCCACGTTTCATTAGGAGTCCAAATCTCTCGCATTGGAAAGGAAGCGTCCTCCTCACTCTCGGACAGAATGAGCTTGCGATATAAGTAGATGAAGGCAGACACCCGCATATTTTTGGCGCAATGCACCCAAATGTTATGCCCCTCGAAAGCCTTAAGCGTTCCGACGAATTGGGCAAACTGTTCAGGCTTAGGCTTTTCCCATTCAACCGGAATTTGTATATAGACCAGACCTTGCTGAGTGACTAATTCGGCTTCCCCCAGTAAGGCAGGGGATGAGGTGGGCAAGGCAAGATTTATTACCACATCAACACCCAACGCCGGTAAGTCGAGAATGTCCCGCTCCGATAATTGCCCGGAAGTCCAAAGCCAATCAAATACTTGGTAAGTGTTTTCAGCATCTATAGATTCTAAATTTTTCAATTGAAATTCCCTATTTGTGAGTAATCGACACTCAAATTGAACTTGAAGGTTTTACCCCTGCTTTAACCAATTCAGCCATTGTTAACCCGTCACTTTGTCCACTTTCACTCAGGCCTTGTATCACGCTAGCCTGGTTTTTATCCGGTTGGTTTTGGCTGACCTTCCACTTGCCATCGAGTCGCGTAATCACAATTTCAACACCGGCTATCGCTTCGATCAGCTTTTCGGTAAAGTCATGCGGCGCATCTGAAACTGCCCACGGCTCAGGAAAAGCCGCTTCGTTATGGTTGGTGAGCGCTTCAAGTTGGCGACGAACCCAAGCGGAATCATCAATGATGCGAAGGGAACCGTAAGCATGCACAACCGTGTAATTCCAGGTGGGCACAACTTTTCCCGTCTCCTGCTTAGTCGCATACCAAGACGGGCTAATGTAAGCGTCCGGGCCGTGGAATATTGCCAGCACTTCGCTGTCAGAATCCAGGTCGTTCCAGATGGGATTAGCGCGTGCTACATGACCTTGTAACGTACCAAACGGCGCAGGCTGCTCTGAAAGATGCAAGGGAATATGATTTGCGTTAATACCCGTTGACGACAGCGTAACCAACGTGGCCAACGGACGACTACGAATCAGTTCGTGCAGGGCTTCGATATTGGGTTGTTCAAAATGGGTTGGGATATACATAGGTGTATTTCATTGTTTAGAGATCGCTCACCAACAATCCCTGGATAAGGTTGAAGTCTTATCATGGATGATCATGATTACGTTTTATCCTTCACTTCAAGACCAGGATCAACATAATCCCACGGTTGATGGCTTGCATGCCAAAAAACTTTCTGGGGTTAAAACAAACTGGGGTTTTCCAATGTTGCGGCATGAAAAAACAACAGCCCTGGATAACCGGATGACTTTTTTAAAACTGGATTCCCACACGTAGGGCAAAAACCGCTACTGACGGTATTGCCATTATCTGAAACCATTTCGTAAAACTTAAGTTCACCAGAAATGTTGGCCTTTTGACTCGGCATAACAAACTCAGCCGAATGACCTGTGCCGGTAATTCTTTGGCATTGCCTACATTGGCATATAAATGATAGCTGCGGATCGCTCGTTAACTCGTATCTTATCGCACCGCAGTGGCAATTGCCTTTAATCGGATTCATCAATATTTCCCCAATTAGACGGAAATTTCCGCCTCCATAAACGTAACCGCACAGCCTGAAAGAAGTACGCGGTTGTCTTTAAGTTCACAAGTAATACTGCCGCCCCGTTTGGAAAGCTGTTTGGCGGTTAGGATATCCTTGCCCAGTTTTTTCGCCCAATAAGGCGCAAGCATGCAATGGGCAGAGCCAGTAACAGGGTCTTCAGAAATACCGTACTTAGGGGCAAAGAAACGGCTGACAAAATCAACCTCTATTCCTGGTGCAGTGATGATAACACCCCGAAAATCCAATTGGCTAAGCAGCGCCTGGTTTGGCGTGATAGAGCGAACTATTTCTTCATTACCGAATACTGCCATGTAATCGTCCGCTGCAAACACTTCAAGTGGTTGCTGGCCGAGTGCTTCAATCAAGTTTTCCGGTATCCCACAAGGCGAAGGCGGACAAGCCGGAAAATCCATTTCTAATAATTTACCCTTTCTTTCCACTAGCAGGTCACCGCTACGCGTTTCAAAGGTGATAATTTGTTTAGGGTAATTCAGAATCTCGAAGATCACATGTGCTGTTGCCAAAGTTGCATGACCGCAAAGGTCAACTTCCTTCACTGGCGTAAACCAACGCAACTTGAAGCCTTTTTCCGAGGGGACAAAAAACGCCGTTTCGGACAAGTTATTTTCCTCTGCGATGGCTTGCAGCAATCCATCATCCAACCAGTGTTCCAGCGGACATACCGCCGCTGGATTCCCTTCGAATGTCCGGCTTGCAAAAGCATCGACTTGGTATTGTTTGATTTTCATATCTGGTAATGTGCTAAGGCAAATTTATTATTTATAACTTTGAACCACTATCTCATTTGATTGTTATTGTGCCGTTTTTCCAAAATCTCGACTTTCAAGTCGGCATGTTTGGGGATGCCTACACCTGCTGACAAAGGATAGTCCGTTATGTCGCCTGTTTTCTGATACCCGCGCCTTTGGTAGAAGGCTATCAGTTCGTTCCTTAATGATAAGACAAACATGACAAATGTTACTGCTCCGAATTCTTCTCTCGCATATGTCTCAGCATAGGCAAGCATTTGTTTTCCAAATCCAGTCCCTTGCAGCAATGGGTTAACCGCAAGCATGCCAATGTGGCTATTGTTACCGTGTTTTTCGACATGGACGCAAGCAACAACTTCTGAATCTTTAAACCCCACCAGAATAACAGAATCTTGCTTTGCTAATATTGCTGCAACTTGACCGGCACTCACCCTAATTCCAGACACTAAATCAGCCTCATGTGTCCAGCCGGAAATACCAGCTTCGGGACGATACGCCCTGTTGACAAGTTGAACGATTGCATCCATGTCTGTGCTGTCAGCGGTGCGGAATGTATCAATATTCATAACCAGTCTACACTTTTCCATTTTTTCTTAATAGCCAGCAAGTCTAATGTCATAAATACGGCGTGCCATCTTTATGAACAAACTGCCATTTACCCTCAATCAACAAAGCCTTTAGATCTTCATCGGGATAGTGCCCTTCATCGCCAGGTGTCCTGTCGCCAATTTCGAGATACACAACTTCTTCTGTTGTTTCGTTGATCAGGCAATGCCCATTACCCGTTCCGGCCTTGAAACCAGCGCACATACCGGGAGATAGGCGGGTACGGCCTTCGTCAGTATGTAGCGTCGGATGCCCTTCCAAAATATAGACAAACTCATCCTGTTTGGTATGGGCATGACGAAGCGCTGATATGGCCTTTGGCGCTAACCTTGTCAAATTAGCACCAAAATTTGTGAGTCCGAAAAGATCGCCAAGTGGATGTTTTGTTCGTCCTACCATACGAGAAGCAAACGGTTCAGGGTAGTTGGATAGCTTATTTTTCGGCGGGGTTTCTGCGGCAATAACCGCAATTGGGGTAGTTTGTTCTGGCATGGAATCCTCTTCTATGTGCTAATACTTTAATCAAAGACTTATCTGCTTCAATGCAACGTTAGCCCGGGGTCTATAAATAGGCCTTGGATAGTCCAACATAGTGACCTCCGGTTTCTCAAGCTCGGCGACTGCATTGCCAGCAATCCATTTTGCTGACTTGCTATCGTTGGCAAGAATGCGCCTAGCCACGACTATAGCCAGTTTATTAAGATCAACATTTCTTTTGCCGATATTGCGAAGTGCCCAATTGATGGCTTTTTTAACATAAATTCGCTCGTCGTTAACTTCCCGCTCAATGACCGGAAAGAATGACTCAAACACTTCGTTGCCCGCTGTTTTGTCAGCAAAGCCATAAGCCGCCATGTTGACAAACCCAGCCCGTTTTATGAATTCTTGCTCATTCCCTGACCATTCAAATGCTTTGGCTAAGCCATGTTTGCTTTTGGTGAAAAGCCCCATACAGAATGAATCGCAGATTTCCCAGTTTTCAAAGGTCATCGCCCATTGATCCATTTGCGCTTCCGTAATGCTTTGTGGATCATAAATTTTGCTACATAGTATTCTTGCTTCATAAATACCGGTATCAAATAGTTCGATGGCAAGCCTGTTATCACAACCAATTTCCTTAGCGAGACCCTTTAAATCATTTTGGTAGATGCCCAATGCATTCTTGGCTTTTATGCCAAATTTACGTTCTTTGATCGCTATTTTCTCTGGGTCGGCCAAAGCATGTAAGCGTGAAATTACTTGCTGCAAGTTCATGGCTCTTCGGCAGTTAACTGGATTTTGAGGTTCATTTGCTGCTCACCGAATTGGAAATGATGCATGCGTTGATGTTTTGTACAGACTGGCCGCTTGGCAAAGCGCAACAAGCGCTTCCCGAATGGGCGTTGCAATAGATGGAGTTGATACCATGCTGTCTTCATCAAGCTTTGCACCGAGAAGCGGAATTTTGATAGACGCTGGTTCTACTATCTCAGCGGCCATCGTTTTTAAGGTTTCACGTAAAGCAGCATCGGAGTGATAAGCACGCGGTGACGTATTGATCACGGCAACCGGTTTATTGGCGAATGGTTCAAAACTCACGAGCCAATCAAGTGCATTCTTGATTGTTCCCGTAACACCATGAGCGTATTCAGGGCTTGCGATAAGCAGGGCATCCGCTTCCGCCACTTTAGTACGAAAGTTTGTGACGATGTTGGGAAGACAGTCTTCAAAATCGGGATTGAACAGTGGGAGCTCTCCTAGGCCAGCGAAAACTGTTACCGACACTCCTGGGGGCGCAAGCCTTGCTGCCGCACGAAGTAACGCGGAATTGATGGATGCGGCACGCAGGCTACCGGATAGAGCAAGTATTTTAGTCATTGTCGGTATAGTGGGCATGGGCTTTGGCAACTTTTCCTTCTTGGTTGAAATGAAAAACTTCCGCCGAAAGTCCACGCACACCTTTGTAAAACAAGGTGATGCTGTTTACCCCAATCAGCGTAGTCACCAATTCAAAATGCAGTTCGGGTACTAATTGCAAGGCTTTAGCCCAATAGCGGCCTACGTTTTCTTTACCATTTAATGTACCTGACGGTTCTCCAGTCACTTTAGAAACCCTAAGCACTACAAATCCCCTAATGGTTGGCTAAATTTTAGATGCTATACAGAAGCAAATAATCCATCTAAATCACAATCCTAATTGTAGACCTTCCTGAAATATGGTAAATGTACTGAAACTATATAATCACTTGTATGGCGTTTATGGAGTAGCCAATGATTAATAACACTCATTACAGAGTAATGGCCGAATACAACGAATGGATGAATACCCGCCTGTATTCTTTATGCGCTTCTCTCTCAGACGATGAACTAAAAAAAGATCGCGGAGCCTTTTTCAAGTCTATATATCTAACTCTAAATCATATTGCTTACGGTGATCTTGCTTTTATGTCCCGCTTCACGGGAGACCCTGACGTAGTTCCAGAGTTAAATAAAGATCTTTTCTCCAGTTTTCTGGTGCTGTATGAGAATCGCAAAACTCTTGATGCACGCATCATTAACTGGTCTGAATCATTGACCGAAAGCTGGCTTGTAGAACCGCTTACATATCAAAGCAAGGTAGATGGCAAGTTCCGCACAGTTCCAAAATGGATTTTGGTCACTCAGATGTTTAATCACCAAACTCACCATCGAGGCCAAGTAACTACACTGTTGTCACAAATAGGGCTTGATGTGGGTAGCACAGACATACCTTTTATGCCGCAGTTTCAGAGCAATATAACTGTCTGATGATATTGCATCAAAGTCATATTTCCATTCTATGTGGATTGGCCTTGGTTGTTCTTCTTGGCCTAACAAACCGGTTAAAGGGACGCGCCGCCCGGTGGCGGTTTTGAAGATTGATTTTTATCAAGGTTCGGCGGCTTCGCTAAAGCTCAGTGAGCGGTACGGCCTTTATAGTAACGTTAGGCAGTATGTGCGGCGGAGTCGGTTTTGATTTAACTGCGTAGAACTTGGTATTTACGGTCAGTTTTTTGGGCTTCCCTGTCCTGAATTAGGTTTCGCCACCTATCTATCGGTTTTGAAGGTTTGTTTTTTACAATGGAGAGCAATATGCAAGATACAAAGCATGCAGGAAACGTCATATTACTCCGTGGCGCTACATTATGGATAGTGATGGCGCTGTTGCTGGCGTGGTGCATGGTGGGACTGTATAACAAAGTACCCTACCTTGATCTGGTATTCGCTGGTAAATTTACGAGGTTGTTGCAGGCTCACATTGATTTTCTACTGATGAGTGCGCTGATTTTGGGCTTCTATGCCGCCAAAGTGCCACTGCCTTGGCATGTGCGCTGGGCTATGGTGGTGGGTGCTTTCACTAATTCCAGTCTATTTCTGCTGCAAGCCATTTTCCCCGTGCTTGACCCGACGATGGCTGACCAAGTGCCCTCGGTCGGAATCTGGGCGCTGGCATTCAAAACCTATCTTTTTGCCAGCCTCATCACAACCAGCTATGGCTTTGGCAAAGGAGCTGTGATTATTTTTCGGTCTTCTTTCCAGTAGTAGTACTCCTTAAAAATTACCAATGATTGATGACTTGGCCTTGGATGTGCTACTTCGACCAACAAGTCAGTCAAAGGGACGCGCCGCCCAGTGCCGGTTTTAGAGCTTTATTTTTATCAAGGTTTGGTGGGCTTCGTTTGGTTTTATTTACCGGCACGCCCCTTACCGTAACGTTAGCCACTAAATCTAGTCTCGATGATGGGAGAGAAATGAAGCACTTCGATAGTATCGAGTTCGGCGACCCGAGCGCTGGAGATGCTCGCACGTTTCTTGATGGCAGCACGCGCTCTTATACCGTTCTTCACACTGCGGTGATTGGAATAGGAACGTATCTTCCCGGCTGGAAATGGTCTTTGCACGCCAAGCCACAGACCGGAAAAACTTCTGAGAGGCACATTGGCTACATTGTTTCAGGATCAATGATGGTCGAAGATTCATCAGGGAATTAGGCCATGATTAGTCCAGGGTGCGTCTTTGAAATCGGCCCGGAAGTGATGCGTGGGTGTTTGGCAATGAGCCTTGCGTTGCTCTTGACTTTGCATCTAGCGCGGGTGGCAATGGGTAGGCCGTTATAATGATAGGCGACGACATTTCAAAATCGTCGGTATAGTGCGACCAAGGTCATGGCTATTCCAGGAATCAATCCAGTCGGCCGCAAAATGTGCGGCGAAGTTATTTTCAAGCATGATCATTTCTCTTTAAATAAAAAGTACAAATCGCCTGATTTACGGTTTTGAATAAGCGTTTCAAAATTAGGACCACAAACAGTCGATTAAAGCAAAACACGATAACTGTATCCGTGGCGCTCAAAGCCTAACGATTCGTAAAATGCCTGTGCCCGCTCACGCTTGAGGTTGGATGAAAGCACGGCTTTGTAGCAACCTTTCTCCCTATACAACTCTAGCGCATGTTCCATCATCTTTTTTCCGATTCCATGCCCCTGCCATCGCGGATCAACCGCTACATCTTCAATGATCGCGGAAGGTGCGCCCAGATGACCTAAGTTATCCATGACAAGTAGGGCGAAGGTCACCGACAAGCTGCTCTTCACAAAGGGCGACGTAGATTTTGTAATCGGGATAATGGGCCATACGTTCGAAAAGACGCTCGGCCTCGGAGAGTGAAAGTATCTTTCCATCGTCGAAGTCAGGTTGCGCATACAGGCCAAGAACTTCCTCAAGGTCTTCCTTAGATGCTTCACGACAAAAAATTAATCCGCTCATTTCCTGTGTTTTGTTATGCCCAATGCACGCGTCAATAAACCAGTTGGCTATGTGATTTTCTCTGCTTCAACTTCAATTTGTACCATAGCCACATGCGCTTTACCCTCTGCGTCTAGCGGCACTTTGCCTAGATAGTTTGAAGAAACCTCTTCGATAAAAGCTTCTCTTTTTTCTGTTGGAATTCGCAAGGTGTAAGGTAGCCATGTGGTTCGAATCCATCCTTCCAGGCCTGATTTGCCATCATGCGTCATATCTTTAGGTATAAGTTCGACTCGTTTTTCAGAAAATCCGGCAGCTCTCAATAACACTTGATAGTCATCCACTCCCAGAAAAGTAAACGGGAACTCAAATTCAGTAAAATACTGCGCCCACCTATTGGAAGCCTTAAGACCATCCATAACCGAAAGAATAACGGCTGCATCGCCTTTCCCGCCCATGCGTAGGAGAATCTTCCCGCCAACCCTGATGCTTTTATAGAGGCCTTCAACGACCGGTTGATGATTCTTAACCCAATGCAGCACTGCATTAGAGAAAACCACATCAAAACAGTCTTCAAATGATAAATCACTGGCGTCCATGACTTGAAAGGATAGGTTTGGGTGCTTGTTTTGTGGATATTTTTCTTTTGCCAATTCTATCATTTGTATCGAGTTATCAATGCCGACAACCGATCCAGAACCGACTAAATGCGCGATTTCTGCGGTTACTTTGCCATCGCCACAACCCAAATCAAGAATATCTTCTTCACCTCTTAAGTTTAGATTTGCAATCAGTTCTCTTCCCCATTGTTGTTGGGCTTGGGAGTTTCGTTCATAATCTTCGGCATTCCAATTGTAGGTCGTCATAATTTCCTTTTCACATAACGAATAAGGTTAGATTTTATGGTCGAAAACCAGCTCATAATGCTCTACCGTAGGAAATGGACTGTAAAAATGGTGCAGCAACTTTTTCCATTCCTGATACTCAGGTGATGTGCGAAAGCCAACGGTATGGTCTTCAAGGGTTTGCCAATTGACGAGCAGAAGATAACGGCTTTGGTTTTCCACGCAATGTTGGAGTTGATGCGAGATATAACCCGTCATGCTGGAAATTATGGTTGACGCATCACGGAATGCAGCCTCGAATTCCATTTCCTTGCCTGGGATAATATCAAGGACAGCAACTTCTAGCATGTCGCTTTCCAAAGGCTTAACATTGAATACAATGGTTCCATACCAAACCGAAGGCTGTAATCTTTAATGGTTTCAGCAATGTTATTGGTAGAAATTGCTACATGGAGTTTTTTCAAAAATCACCTGTTAAATAAATTCAAAATTAAAGTAAGGGGCGCAACAGTGTATGACCGAAAAGAACAAACATTATTTTGTGATTAACCGAATTTGAGTATCACTATTGTTTAGCTAAATGCCCCATGTTCTACGAAACGAAACCAGATAACGCCGAGTGTAATACAGCTTGATGCCCAAGATGCAAATCGGTACGGCACCCAATTCAAAGCCATGTAGATAATTGCATGTAACCATCGGAGCAAAACATAAGTCCATGCAAGCATGACTTGAACATTGTCAGTTTCCTTTACGATAAGCATCAGGATACAAATAATATAAAAGAGCGTCGGTACTTGCATGAGGTTATTGAAAGTACGCGCAGGGCGTTCTAATCGATCATCGGCGAGGGTATCCGACTTGAAATCAGAAAAATATCGAATACTGGCAGACCCTCGAATAACAGCGAGGTTGCGAACAACAACCATGATTAGCCATACTAAACCCGTCAGGGTAAAAAGCGTAGCCATCGGAGTAATCAGTAATTCAGGCTGGACGGAATAATGCGTTCTACCTACCACCCAAAATAACCATGCAACAGTTGATCCGATAATGATGGTTGGAGCTGTGTAAATTTGCGTTAACGAGATGTTCGGAGCGATATGGTTATTTGTTAACATCTATGATCTCCTGTAAAAACCAAATTAAATCTCTAAGTATTTATCCGAATTCCGCCAGAGTAGCACGCCCAACACGACTGTCCACGCCAGGAACAAAATTGCTAACGCCTGAAAGCCTAAACCTTCAGTCCAAGCACTTGCACCAAAAAATGCCTTGGGCAAGCCAATACTTAAGGTCATGCCTCCGCCTGCCGTTAAACCCATGATGCCAGTCCAACTGGGATAGCGCTCCGACAACAGTAGCGCCATACCCAGCAAAGCAACGCCTAACCAATAAACTATGGTCGCTGCTGTGGCTGTAGTATCGACAAAATTCGCTAAGACGAAAGCCCCACTCTGGTGGATTTGATCACTTTGCATGACATCAGCTAACGGCTTAAGTCCCACCTCGGCTGTAAAGACGCAAATCCACAGAATTAGCCCACCCATAAGCATATATATCCCTAATAAACCAAAATCCGCTGCTTCACGATTTTCTTTGGAGTTCCGAAGTGTCTGGGTGACTACAGAAAAACCAAGCTGCATCAGCACCATCCCGATTATCAATCCCCAGTGAATGGTAGTCCAGTCAGATGAACCCGCAGCGTTTCTGACTATCCCAGCGGGATCAGCTAAAGCAGGATGCATACCGTTGAAGATACCCGTGATGATGGTACCGACAATAGCGCATACAGAACCTACCCGTAGCAAAAGGTTTGTTTTCATATTTCTCTCCGTATTATTTCAGTTAGAAGTTACGTATTAATATAGGCAAAGTAAACTCCAGATTACGCATATCACACAACTTGCAAAACAAAATCTTATTGGTATACTTGCAATATGCAACTAATTATCTCAACTTAGTTTTAAAATGCAAGTAAATTAAAAATGTCTAGATCTAAACTCAATAGTAAATGTCCGATTGATTATGCTCTTGAAGTTTTCGGAGACCGATGGACTTTGCTGGTACTGCGGGACTTAATGCTAAGTGGAAAACGACACTATCGAGAGTTGATGACCTCAAAAGAGGGAATAGCGACTAACATTCTGGCATCAAGGCTCCGAAAAATGGAAACAGATGGGTTAATCATCCGCAAACAAAATCCCGAAGATAAGCGCCAGATTTTCTATGAATTAACTGAAAAAGCGCTCAATTTAGTGCCGGTTCTACTTGAAATTAGTCGTTGGAGTGCAATTTACGATAAACAGACAGCAGCGCCACCGGAACTTATGCGGCGTTTTTATGAGGAACCGCAACAACTAATAGCCGATTTGAAGGAAGCGGCACGTCATCGGCAGGATAGATAACATGTAAATAAAGAAAATGAATATCCACCACTCAAAATCACAGTTGACCGTTAATGAGCTACGTGCAGAACTTAATAAACCTTACTTTCTTAAGTTCAACTTCAAGGTTTGTTTGGTTTTTTAGTTTTGTCCGCCACAAGCATCGCTTCGTTTGCCCAGTGCCGCAGTTGTTCCGAATCGGTAAGCACCTCTTCGGGGACTTCAAAATACCGGCGCACTTGAACACGGCCTTTCTTGGTCAGATACGAAAACGGCTGCATCCCAGCCTGTTCGTATTTCTTCCGCGAGTCGTCATCGACCACAAAATACAGGCTATTACCCATCATCATGGCAAACTGGACATAACCATTGGAAATCCCCACTCCACCAAAGAATCGGCCTGTATGTATCGAGGATATGGGCTCCAAATGTTCTAAAACATAGTCTACGTATTCGGCGCTGGGAGTCGTCAAAGCGTTCAGTCCGCGTTTGGTAACTCAAAGAATCCGGTCATTTGCAGTAAACGTCCATCAGTTCCGTACAAGCCATAGCTTGCGCCTTGGGAGAGTATGTTGCCATTACCGCCAACCATATTCCAATGAGTAAGGCTGCGGTCATGGTGGCTTTTGAAATCAGTGGTTATAAATTTTACACTAGGCACGCTCTTGTGAAGTTCCGCCATGTATCCGGACAATGGACCGTATCCTGTCGTTTGGGTAAGCGGATCGGTGTACACGCATTCAGGATTCAAGCTTTGCTCGAATAATTGCAGCCGCTTCGATACGTCAGTCTCAGACCACGATTGTGTGTAGGTTTCCCAGATGTTTTGATATGAATTGATTTCCATTATTGTCTGCATATATGAAGATTTTTGAGAGATACTAAGTTTTAACGAATTATCAAGGTTTCCGTAATTAAATCATAGGCAGCCAATTATATCTTTTTCATCGTTAAGTCTTGCTCAGTTGCTGACATATTTTGGGCGCAACATCGTATAAGCAGGAATAATGTGACAAGCCTCCTGTGATCTCGATTTGTGAACCTGGAAGCGCCGAATGTAAATATTCCGCCATCGCCTTCGGCGACCAGTTGTCTTCCGCGCCGTGCCAGATGTATGTGTTAACCGGAATTCCGGGAAGCGTCGTCGCCCAAGGTTGCACATAGGCTTTGATGTCCCTCAGATAACCTTGGCTGCGGTTGTGGCGAAAACATGACCGTAATATTTGAATCATCAGGGATTGAAAATCAGGGTCGAAAGCTAAGTTTTTATCTTCACCCTCCGCACTAGCAAATAAGAGGCGAAACAATAGCTTGGGCGACAGCCAAGCCAGCATTCCTTGGCAATAAGTTAACAAAGCCAGCAAGCTTGGTTTTGTCTTAGCCAGTTGAAATATCCGTTTACCGGCCATGGTTTCTAAAAAATCCCCGGCTTCCAGCGGCGCCGCCGCCGAAATCAAATGCAAACTTCTAACGCTGTTATTCATATACCGGCAAGTCTGGAGCGCGATAAAAGCACCGATTGAGAAGCCAATAAAGTCCACCGGTTTTCCATCGGCCAGTTTAGTGATTTCATCAGCCAAATAACGAAAGTAAGTTTCTCCTTGAATAGACGCATCAATAGTAAAGCGGTCGAAACTTATCAGGGTAATGCCTTGTTGTTTGGAATAACGGCCAAAAACAGCGCACTCTTCCGGCGCACTGGGAACACCATGAAAGTAGATGGCCAACTTTCCGTTTTCGGCGCCGAATTTACAATATTTTAAAAGTTGTAACATAGGACACTTAACAAATAGTTAGCATCCAACGGAAAAAGCGGCATGATATGTCACTTTCCCCTGCGCCGACGTACCTCCGAACGAGACCGCCAGAAAAAACTCTTTCGATACGTCTTCAAGCAATAGATTAGAATGGTTAATGAAACCGAACCTGCCATAAAACGCCGGGTTGCCAAACACCACGCATCCATGCGCGCCATCTGCCCGTAACAGATCTAACCCTCGTTCGATAAGAACACGGCCTGTACCCTGGTTTTGAAACTCTGGCAAAACGGAAAGCCTGTCCGAGACCGTACCAACCGGATGAACCGTCAGAGATACTCACTGGAGAGAACGCGGCGTGACCAATTATTAAACATTCGCGCTCAGCAACTAGAGAAAGGGATAGCGCACTGGCCTTGCGCAGAGCATCCACAATGCAGTGTTCGTTATGGTTACTATACGGTTGCAATGAAAATGACCAGCGCGTGACTTCGCGAATGTTGTTTTCGTCGGCTGGACACTCTGAACGGATAATGAGAGACATGGTGTTTGTTAATGAATGCTAAAGGATAACACGAGCCCTGCCTTAATTTATCACTGCCGCTGAGAAGTCGACTAAAAGCTGATCGGCTGCCATAGTACCTTAAAATCACGAACTGATCGTTTGTATCATCATTCTTAGCCATAAGATGGTAAGAACGACTGTCCCTCCCAAAAATGCCAGCCTCCGGTGTTTCAAGTTGTTATAAGTCGTATGGATATAAGCATGTACATATCGAAAACCGACAAAGAGCCAAAACAGCGTAATGTAAACCATATCCGCTTTATTTCCCATAAACAGAATCAGACTAGCGACATAAAACAATACCGGCAATTCAAAGAGATTGGCATAATGGTTGGTCGCTTTCGCCAAGTAATCCGGCAGCTTTGCTCCTCGGTTTAGCAGGAAATAAGCTGGATTGAACCCGTCTTCTCTCACCGCTTTAAATCGAAGTCTAAGCATCAGAATCCCGATACCGAAGGTCAGTAGTACCATGGCAAAAACAGGGTAAAGAATTAATTCTGCTTTCATTCTTGATACTCCTCTTGGGTTTAATCAGGACAGATTAAATTCAATTTTAAGCCACAGATTTTGATGTAAATAATGTATAAGCTACCATAGTTTTCAGAAGGCATTATGACAATTAATTGTCGTGTCCGGAAATCTCATTCGGATCAATTAAACTCATTCTAATCGCCCAATGCGTTAATTCAACGTCGTTGACAACCCCTAATTTGTTCTTTATCAAGTAATGGCAATTGGCGACGGTCTTTGGGCTTATATTCAATATATTAGCAATCTCTTCTTTTGATTTGGCAGCCACCAGAAAGCGCAGGATTTCAAACTCCCGAGGGGTCAAGGCTTCTTGATGATCACCGATGGTTTTATCCAGTGCCAACGCGTGGGCGATATCAGGGCTTAATACGCGGCGGCCTGAATGGACTTCATGGATTGCGCGCAACAGTTCTTCCGGCGGACTACTTTTGGTTATGTAACCTAAAGCCCCTGCTTTTAAAGCTTGTTCGGCAAAACGGGGATTCTGGTGCATGGTAAACACCAGGATTTTTGCCGCCGGATCGCGTTGTTTGATGCGATGGATGGTCTCGATACCGCTTATGGCGGGCATGGAAATATCCAGGATGGTGACATCTGGCAGATGAATTTTATATAACTGATAAGCTTGGTTGCCATCGGATGCTTCGGCAACCACTTCCATTCCGGGCTGTTTACTCAGTAGGGCTCGATAACCTTCCCGGACGATGGCATGGTCGTCCGCCAACAGAATGGCGATCTTTGCTTCCGTCATGTTTTCAGGCTCTCATCAGCAGAGACAGGCAAGTTTACCTGAAGCCTCAGGCCACCCAGCGGACTTTTACTTAATTCGAAGCTTCCACCTAAACCCGTCACCCGCTCGCGAATACCCAACAAACCCAATCCTTTTGACTTGAGGAAGGGAAATACGTCAAGCTTACCGTTATCTTCAATCGTTAAGCTTGTGTTGCACTGAACGATTTCCAGTTTAATTATCGCTTCTGTCGCATTGGCATGTTTAGTTATGTTTGTTAAGCCTTCCTGCACAATGCGGAACAAAACAATCGGCAGCGGAGGCTGTAATGATTGGTTATTGCCATGAATAGTCAGGCGACAAACGATACGGCCTTGGTGTTGCCTGTTCCATTCCTCGATCATCGTATGCACACAGGCATCAAGACCTAATTCATCCAATTCGGCTGGGCGCAACCGCATCAGCAAGGTTCGTACGGTTTCCATAATACGCCGGTTAACCCGTGCAATACTTTCCACCTCCGTCACGATTTGGGGGCAATCCTGCTGGGCGGTTTGCAAAATGGATGTCGAGAGCGCGCTGATCCCCGTCAGGCATTGGCCTAATTCATCGTGCAGTTCCTGCGCTAGAAAGGCGCGTTCTTCCTCCTGCACAGACATAAGTTGCAATACCAGCTTTTTCCGGTCGGAAAGCAGTTGTTTTTGAGTCGCGGCAAAAAGATTGATAGCTGAGCCGATCCGTTGCCATTCGAGCAACTTAAAATCAGGTAAGGGCGATGGCGAATCATCATGTTGCATCTGTTCCAAACGATTAACGATTGTTTGAGCAGGTCGCAAGGCACGGTAAATGGCGAAATAAACCCACGCACACACGGCAAGCGTGGTGCTGGCGGCAAGCCCCAATAAGCCTTTGATGCTATCCCAGGCTTTCGCCAGTTCGTTGTCCACACTGGGAATGACGGTGATCGAACCAACCTCCGCGCCTTTGAAGATGACCGGGCGGGTTAATTCGATACCTGTACTGAAGATAGATTGGTAACTGTTTTCAAAGGCTTTTGGCCAAGGTTTAATCGGCATGGCTTCACCCTGGCAAAGCATATAGGTGGATATTTTCTGGTCGGACGGAGTATAACGCAAGCAAACACCGGAAACCGGATAAGCCTGTTTCCACAGATCAAAATCAGGAAAACGACCGGGTTTTTGTACGTTAGGACTAATCCCCGAAAGCTGGACTTGCAGATACCTACCGACGGCCTCCAAGGTGGTGGCGGTTTGTTGTTTGACTTCCCGGTTAACCTGAAACAGCACATAACTGCCAGTCGCCAGCAAACACATCGTGGCGATCAAGATAATTTGCAGTAGCAAGTGGATTTTCAAGTTCATAGGCAAAGGTTCACAAGACGATAAAACAGAAGGTTATCAAGTACCGATTGCATTCTATGCCCCAAGTCAGATAGAAAAAAGCCTTCCTCAATCTATCGGGCAAATTGCCCGTTATTTGCGGGCAAAACACCGATTACCAGTCAGGTAGATTTGATTAAGCTGTATACCAATTCAATCCAAACTCAATTTTTATCAACCCTAATTAGGAAACCAGCTTCATGAACGCCTATCAATTTGACGACCGCAACATCCAGTGGCATCGACTCGGCGATTTCGAGCATTTCGTCTACACCATCCTCGACATCGACCAAGAGAACAACATTGCCGACGTACTCTTCAAATTCGAAGCGCATCAACTGATTGTCCTGCACCGGCATATGGCACTGAACAAGATGCTGGTCATTCAAGGCGAACACCGGTTTTATGAACCGAACGGCGATTTAAAGGAAGTCCGCCCCGTTGGCAGGTATACGTCAAGTCCTCCCAGTCCTAAGCCGCACCGCGAATGCGGCGGCGATGAGGGGGCGGTGGTTTTCTTTAGTATCCGTTGCAATAGTAAGGATAATGTCCTCTACGAATTGCTCGATGACCAGGAAAACCTCATCGGTACCATTACTATGGCCGACTTGATTGGCTTGTTCAAACAAAATAGGTAGAACTTGTTACTCACATCTATGAAAACAAAAATGAACGCTCGTCGTGGTATTGCGCTTTTGTTCGTCAGCATCGTTTGCCTAGCCAATAATCATATTGCGGTCGCCAAGGAAAAAATCGCCATATTGGATTTTGAATTGAACGATATTACTTCCTTGCCCAATACGCCGGACGAGTTGGCACGTACTGCTTCGATAAAACCTTTATTGGAGCAGGCTCTCAGTGAAAGTAGGGAATATGAGATCATTCATTTTGACCTGAAAGAGCAAAAATTGGCTAACGCCGGTTTCGGTTATCTATTTCGCTTTCCTGATGAAACAGTGAAACTGGGTAAAAAATTGGGTGCCGATTCGGTTGTCGTCGGGCAACATAGCAAACCAAGTTTCCTTGAATCCTCGTTAATCGTAGATGTTGTCAAGATAAACTCAGGCCGTCAAATCGCCGAAATCGTTGTCGACCTGAAAGGCAACCATGTCAAAGTCACCGAACGGGCTACCAAAGAACTCGCCAAAAGAATTAAATCGTCGCTATCGGTTAGCAGGTAAAATAGCAAATTAAAACAATTGCTTCTTGTCATTGCAGGCACTGTTAGGACATCAGGCACTTGAAGTTTTTCCATGTTAGCCGTAAAAGGTAAGATGTGCCGATTTAATCAATCCCTGAAAATTGATTGACGAAACGTTTAGAATCCCGCCATTGCACTTGTTAAACTAAGTCAACTAATTTCTACAGGGCTTAGGATGATGAGCGATTCCAACCAGCCGGACGATTCCGTGCGTAAAGGCTGCTCAAGGCAGCGCTTGATAATTTTCTGTCCGATGACTATCACAGAGTCACAACTCGCCTAATCGCAGAACAGGCCGAAACCAATATTTCCATGATCCGTTACTACTTTGGCAATAAGGAAAGTTTGTACGAGGAAATGATAAGCGAGACCCTTACCCCCCTATTAAAGGTTCTGGATGGACAGATGCTGGATTCAGTGGATGGTTTCAAGGATTTTTTTCTGTTGTACTACGACACGATGTCTAAACAACCTGAATTTCCGAAGCTGATCCTGAAAGTCCTGGCGCTCAACCAAGGTCCAGGGCGACGTTTTATCCAACAGTTGCTGGAACGTGGTCGTACACGCGCCGCTCAGAAAGTAGAAAGCTTAAAGTCCGCTGGTCAATTACCACTCACATTAGACCCCGATATCGTCCGGATGGCGTTTGTCAGCCTAGCTATGATGCCTATGCTGCTGAAAGATATTTTTGAAGAGCAACTAGGGCGAAAAATGGATGAAGACTTCTTCCAGAAATTGGCCGCGTTCAATGGTCATTTATTTTCAGCGGGTTTAACAAGCAATAAATCGGTTTAGGGGTTGAGATGACATTCCAAAAAACCTCAGCTTCAGTCTACTTGTTCACAATATTGGTGAAGTTTGCCGTTTGGCTTCAGGCTATTCCCCATCCAGTCACACCACCCTTACGGTTACTTCAGATCGGTTCCGCATTTTGGCAGTCCCGGGCGCTGTTTGTTGCAACATACCTTGATATTGCCAACGCATGGCGATGAAGAAACGCTTACGGCAGAAACTATCGCCGAGCA
>CAWBFT010000002.1:0-24383 GCA_963788135.1 uncultured Gammaproteobacteria bacterium | reverse complement strand
GAATGCGACTGCATTTAAACTATTTTGGGTGCTATAGGGGGTTCTAAGCCCTAAACCGCGTAATCTTCACATTTTTTTATAAATCAATAAGATGTAAAAATTAGTTTAAAACATTTGTGTATTTTATATCATTGTTTTAAAACGATTAAAAAAATCACGAGGGTTCGGGCTTAGAACCCCGGGTACCGTCGCAAAACTTATCCTTTACGCAACAAAAGAACCATTTTCGTGGTAACTACCCCTTTTTGTCCGGAAATGACTGCAAATGGAATTCTCCCCGAGTTCCGGGTGTTCCGAATTTTTTCATTTTGTGGCATCCGACAAGTCACAACTCCTAAAGCATTTAATTCATTTATTAGTTTGTTTTTAAGTTTATTTATTTATTTGTTCGTTAGTTAATTCATGATATACTGACACCATAACTTCAAAGGAGAAATCCTCATGCAAACCACCATGCAAACCGGACGCCCTGCTGAATTTGCTCCGGAAGCCATCATTCAGGCAGGTCAAGAGCTGCGAGACGCTGGTCGCAATATCACCGGTTTTGCTTTGCGTCAGAAGGTCGGGGGCGGCAATCCTGGTCGACTTAAACAAGTATGGGATGAGCATCTGGCTAGTCAGTCTGTAACCAAGGCAGAGCCTGTGGCGGAGTTGCCGATTGAGGTGGCCGAAGAAATCGCGATGGTTACTAAAAATCTTACAGATCGTCTGTACATGCTGACTGTTGAATTGAACGACAAGACGGTAAAAGCGGCTGAACGTCGGGTAGCGGAAGTAGTTAGAGCAGCTGGGGATCAGCGCGAGCAAGCTGAGCGTGAATTAGCGGATGCATCCAGTACTGTTGATGATTTAGAAGCCAAACTGCATGAAGTCAGAGCCGAATCCGAAGCAATTGAAAAACTTCTAGCTGATGCCCAGGCAACCGGTCAGGCCCAGGCCGTAGATTTGGCGCAATTAAAGGAGCGTCTGGCTTTAACTGAACAAACTGCTAAAACGGCTAATGAACAACATGTCATCGAGCTTGAACGAATCAGGAAAGAACTGATTGAACAAAAACAAGCTAATCAATCATTAGCCATTGAACGTGATCAAGTGCGTTCGGAGCTGGCAACGGTCAAAGCCCAAGCCGCTGCCGCCGACGAATCTCATAAAGAACAACGTAAGAGTACAGCTGAAGAAACCCATCGTAATGCTGAGCGGCTAACCAAGATTGAGGCCGAACGTGACGAAGCTCGGAAACAAACAGCAATGGCTCGTGAAGATGTCGCTAAATTAGGAGGTCAGATGGAAACATTGCAGAGCCAAGTAACCGAGCTAATGAAAGCCATTGGCGTTGGCGGACAGCAACCAGTAAAAGCGACTGATGAGAAAAGATCTTAACGGGGTTTATATTCCGTTTCGTGTGTCGACACCTAAATATATTTGTGGCCAGTTAAACCCGCGCGCTTGCTGCTGCCGAGTCCCATAGGGTCAAGGTAAGGATTCGTGAGGTTTTGGGCAATAGCTGATAGACTCATGCGATTTTTGCTTCTAAAGTGCCATTTTTCTTGTTGGGATGGCAATTACAATGGAACGCATAACGGAAAACATGTGTTTTACGACATATTAGATAAACCACCAATATTGCCAGTGAAATCACTCAAAATCATGTACGAGAAAGGGTGTCGGTTTTGTATGACGTACGTAAACTTTGCTCGATAGGTTTTCCGTACTCACTATTGCCCAATTTCGCACGAATCCTTGCGGACACCCTTTAGGATGCGTGCATATTATAGATTGTGCATTTAATCAATTTCAAGTACAAATGCACACATTTTATCCATTTTTACATGTGCAGCTAGACTAAGATCCAAATGCACAGCTATCTGCGGGAAGAAACCGATGATGAACATGTCGTATATTTTTATTTTCGATGCTCCATTTCGAAAAGATGATGAAAAAAGCTAAAAAACGGATTTTTAGAATCCTATGGTGCGTTACGTACCTTTATGCAGAATAACCCGACTTTGGTGTCGTTTGTTTAAACTCACCCTAAACACAATAATTTTTATCAAGCTATCGTGGTTCTGATGCACTGTGTTTGATCGAGCACTATTTTTTCACAAACAATAGTAATGCTGTTTTTTACGGATTCTATATTGCCAATATAATAACTTAGAGCGTCCATTGCCCTGTTTTTAAATTCATCGATGGTAAAATAATGCTGTCTAGCTAGGCTTAAAATATCGTTTACGTCCTGATCTGAAAATCTTGATATTTTTGATATCGCAAGATCTAATGGCGAGAGAACAAATAATTTAATATTGCGGTCAGGGGTATTAATGTTGGCATATTCAACAACGCACTCTTCGTAATCGTCATGCATTAATGCCAGAGATGGGGTGTAATTCGTATCAAAATAGATAATGGCATCGGTTCCATCCTCTTTTGTGTAGTTAACAACCAACTCATCGAATGGCAATAGAATTTTACGAGAAAATGTTGCATCAACGTCTTCAGTGTATCGAATACCACAATAATAACTTACCGCCATACCGCCGGCGAGGGTCATTTTTATGGGCTCTCCTGAATAACCATAGCTTTTTAACGTGGCGTCTATTTTTCCGACCATTTCATCCAGTGCTTTTTGCAGAATAAGCTGACTTTTAGTCATGGCTTTTATACCCTGCGAGTACTTCGTCCTTGTCATAATTAATCCGCCATCGAAGCATAGATGAAAACCTTGCGCAATCAAAGTGATAGCTTTTTACTAAAGCAGGGAATTCATTCATAGTAATATTGAATTCTTGAAATAGACTCTTTAGCTCGCTCTTTCTTTTATACCAATCAACACCATATAAAAAAAGAATGGCCACTTTAATATGGTCTTTATTTTCAAAATTAAGCCAGGCATCACGATCAAACTGTTTATATTGATGCCTGCAAAAATCAATTAATAATTCATCATCGCTACGCATTACAAGAAAGATACCCTGTTGAAATTTTACGCCACATACTGGGGTTCTAACCCCAAACCCCAGAAATTTTGGAAGTTAAATCAAAACAATGCTTTATATAATGTAAGCTGCTGTGGTAGGGTTAATTAAATTTTATTTCTGCCAGCATTGATTCGAAGTCAATTGTGTTGCGGTTATTTTTAAAGTCATAGTGGCCCAAGAAGTGGATATGTTGCCAAGCCACTGGGGAAATCTTCTGGAGTGGGGATCTATGCGTATTCCGGTGAAAGTTGCCACCCATTCCACGTGAAAGCTGCCACACCCATCGGAGCGTAGCGATGCTGGAGTTTATGTTTTACTCTATCTCGTTAGTGGTCGTCAAATTCGCTTGTTTTTTTCGCATTGATTCTCCTTTTAAGTTTATTTTATAAGCATTGTGTACGGGGTTTGAAGTCCTACAGTATGGAAATGTACGTTAAGGCGTAATTTAGTCAAAAATCAAACTTAAAACCGTCTACTAAATCGATTTATAGACGTATTGTCTATTAATGCGGTAAAAATCTATTTTATAGACATGGATTTTTTGTGCCTATAAACTTGTGATATTTTAGACACTTATGGGATAACTCAAGGTTAGGGGTTCTAACCCCAAACCCCAGATTTTTTTAACGCATTATAAAAATCATATAGTTATGGAATGCTGGATACCATACTTATTAAAATTCGTCAAACATAAGCGCATGATTTAAAATAACTTCCAAAATTTCCGGGGTTTGTGCTTAGGCCCCCCGATACTTTGCAGCTCGGTAATTTGAGATTCAAAACCAGCCATTTGGTCGATTGTCGATGTGCGTGCGTAACCAATTATCATTTTACTATCATAAGGTTCCAGGATATGTGATAGGATAACTATCTTTTTTAAAAAATAACTCTAAAGATAGCTTTTGCCGGCATTTTTTAAACTATCACTAGGGCTTGGCCTAGTGAGGGAGTCGGCAAACGCCAAAAAAGCCTACCAATAGATATAAATTAGAATTATGATAGACTAGCTATCACAGCATCTATAATTCTAATGAGTGAAATATGATCATCGGCTATGCCAGAACGTCAACCACTGATCAAATCGCCGGTCTTGAAGCACAGATAAGGGAACTGAGGGAACTGGAAGCCGCCCAATGCAAAAAAATATTTCAGGAGCAGGTCTCCTCCGTCGCTAAACGTGCTCAACTTGAAGCGGCATTGGAATTTGCGCGCGAAGGTGATGTCTTAGTAGTCACCAAGCTGGATCGTCTCGCCCGATCAGTCGCTGACCTCATGACACTTATTCAGACGCTAGAGAAAAAGGCAGTGGGGTTGCGTATTCTTAGTCTGGGTATGGACACGCAGACACCCACCGGCAATCTGATGTTAACTGTCTTGGGCGCTGTTGCCCAATTCGAACGAGAAATTATGTTGGAGCGGCAGCGGGAAGGGGTCGCCAAAGCTAAATCAGCCGGAAAGTATAAAGGCCGGAAACCTTTGGCCGATGAGCTTCGTCAAGAAGTCGTTCGCCTGGCTGCAAGCGGTATGGCAAAAACTCTCATTGCCCACCAACTTAAAATTGGTGAGGCTTCCGTCTATCGAATCCTGGCGGCCAACGAAAAGATCTACAAACTTAATTTTTTAAGAACAGTGAATCACGCGATCTAAAAATGCCAATGTTACAGGCAAAGCCCATATTCGCGACTGGTTATTTAAGTTATATGCCCTAATAAGGAAACGAGATGGACGAACCAATATCGCTCGATAGTCTCTTTAAAGGGAAAATCTTCCGCATACCCGACTACCAGCGTGGCTACGCTTGGCAGCGCGAACAACTTAAAGCATTCTGGGAGGACTTGCTAAATCTCTCAAGTGGCCGCTCGCATTACACCGGGGTACTCACCTTGAAGGAGATTCCTGCGCGCGATATTGCCAACAGCGATAAAGAATTTTGGCTAGTCGATGACCATTCCTACCACGTGTATCACGTCGTGGATGGTCAGCAGCGATTGACAACATTCATCATCTTTTTGCAAGCATTGGTTGATTTTTTTAAAGCACTCCCCAGAGAACAAGGGCAAGCCAGAAGAAAACCTATATATCAGTGAAAGCCTTAGTCTTGCCGCCTTGCAGAGCCGATATTTGTTCAAGATCAAACCTACAGGTGACAAATTTCGCACCTACAAATTTGGTTATACACAGGACAATCCCAGCTACAACTATTTGCGGTTTCGAAATTCTTGGCGAAGAAGGTGGAGGTTCCGTGCAAGAAGACCTTTTATACGCTCAATCTAGTAATGCAAAAACCTATTTTACAGAGCAGCTCCGCGAATTGCATAAACAGGAAGGTATTAGAGGGCTTCAAGAAGTTTATAAAAAGCTTACTAAGCGCTTTCTCTTCAACGAATACGTCATAAAAGATGACTTCGATGTTTTTGTTGCTTTCGAGACAATGAACAACCGTGGTAAGAAACTATCTGATCTGGAGCTGCTTAAAAATCGCCTGATCTACCTAACTACTCTTTATACCGACGATGAACTTGATGCAGCATCGCGCAAAAACCTGCGTGATACTATCAACGATGCGTGGAAAGAGGTGTATCACCAACTCGGCAGAAACAAATCGCGCCCCCTTAACGATGACGATTTTTTGCGCGCTCACTGGACAATGTATTTCAAATATTCGCGGCAAACTGGTCGCGACTACATTCGTTTCCTGCTTGATGAACAGTTTACGCCGCAGAATGTTCATAAAAAGATCGAAAGAGAAGTTGTATTGGAAATTGCAGAAGAGCAGCGTTATGAGACAGATATTGTGGATTTTGACGATGCAGATATAGATGTTGCCGAAGAAGTAAAAGTCATTTCCTCTGCCCAGCTTCAGCCCATAGAAATCAGAGATTTCGTTAACAGCCTGAAAGAGTCTGCCGTCCATTGGTTCAATTCCTTTTACCCTAACTTAGCAGATGGCATATCGGAAAATGAGCGCCTATGGATAGACCGGTTAAACCGCGTTGGTATGGTGTATTTTAGGCCATTGATAATGGCCATACTCAAAAATGAACCAAGCGAAGCAGACAGAATCCGAATCTTCCAAAGGATCGAACGTTTTATTTTCATTGCTTTTCGCACAACCAGTGCTCGGGCTAATTACCGAAGCAGTGAGTTTTACAATGCCGCGAGAGCACTGGATCGTAAAGAGACAACCATTGATGAAATTTCCAAAAAATTGGATGACGGACTTTCCTACACTTTCAACGATGACGAAACGCTTCGGGATATTGAGTTTTACAATATTCTGCGCAAGAAATTTGAAAACGGCTCTGGCTATTACGGTTGGTCTGGGTTGCGCTATTTTCTCTACGAATACGAAATCAGCTTACTCTCTGAAAGCAGGCATAAGAAAATTGATTGGAGTGATTTACTGAAAACAGAGAATGACAAAATATCAATTGAGCATATCTACCCACAGACAGAGACGGACGAATGGGCAAAGGCCTTTATTGGAGTCGACATAGAAAACAGACGGTATTACAACGCAACACTCGGTAATTTGCTTTTGCTTTCTGCATCAATTAACTCGTCGCTCCAAAACGATAGCTTCGTTGATAAAAAGAAAGCCAAATATAACGCGGCGAAAGAAAAGGTTCGTAATGGATATTCGGATGGATCTCATTCTGAGATAGAAGTTTCTCAACAAGATATATGGGGGCCAGAACAAATCAATGACAGGGGAATCAAGTTACTCTCATTTATGGAGAAACGATGGGGCTTCAAGTTTAAGGATAATGCGCAGAAAAATAATATTCTTTTCTTGAATTTTGGGAAACAGAGCTAAGTAATGCATCAACAAGTAAATAACTAAGCGCTATGGGAAGCCGAATCTTGAGTCAAGCATGAACACCTTTTCAACTGTGACGCCAACCGAACTATCCCGAACGTTTTCATCTGCTCAGAACCGGCAAGACGATGGCGATGACTGGAGCGCCTACCTTGGCTTAACCAAGGGTAAGCTCACTTGGAAAGACCTGCATAACAAGCCCCTTTATGTGATTGTCGGTGAAGCGGGCATCGGAAAGACGGTTGAGTTCGAACTTGAGGCTCAAAGGCTACGAAGTGCTGGCAATCCGGCGTTCTTCGTCGCTTTGAACCAGCTTGTCGATTCGGAATCCTGGGAACGTGCTCTGGCGGAGTCCTTCGATGGATACGAGCATTGGAAGTCGTCGACAGGGACTGCTTACTTCCTACTTGATGCCGTGGACGAAGCGCGTCTAACAGGTCAGGCTGACTTTGAGCGGGCACTATCTGTGGTGTCGTATGGCCTTGCGCGGGAATATGTCCAGAGTACACTTCGTTATCTCATCGCGTCCGACAGACTGGTCAATCGAAGGTGTCAGGGTAGCTGTTAATAAGCACCTAGTAAGGCCAATATCAGCCGCGCTTTCAGCGTTGAAGGAGACGCCGACATCTGAAATTGGCACGGTTGGCACAACGGTCGACGTCGTTCGGCTACCGACTGCGGAAATCATTGAGCCGCTCGTCGTCTCCATTGATCCTCTCTCCATTTCGGAAGCGAAGAGACTTGCTGAAGCCTTTGGCGTTCTCGATGCCATGGCTTTCTGGGAAACAGTCTCTGATGGTGGCTATGCATTTATGGCCACCCGCCCCCTTGATCTGGGGTGGATGGTTCGCCTTTGGAATGAAAAGCGCAGCTTGGGAACCTACCGAGAGCTTATTGAATTCAACATCGAGAACCGATTGACCGAGATGAACCCGAGCTACCGCGCTGCGGGAGCCGTGCTATCTCAGGACCAACTGCGTAGGGGAGCTGAAGAGCTTGCAGCTGCTGCGGAATTTTCAGGTCGCGCCTACATTGCAACCGAATTTACGCCAACCGTTAGAGCCGACGAAGTTGCGCCGACATCTGTGCTTTCAGACTGGAAACCAAACGAGGTTGCACGCCTTCTTGCCGCTGCTATCTTTGATGAAGCAACCTTTGGGAGGGTTCGGTTTCATCACCGGACAATACGAGCGTATCTAGCAGCCTGTTGGGCAAACAGACACCTGGTTGAAGGGGTTCCGTTCCATCGTATGCTTACGCTCTTCGCCTCGTCACCCTTCGGAACGACCGTGCTCATTCCTAATCGCCGATGGGCGCTTTGTTGGCTTGCGGCGATCAACGTCGAAGCCCGTGAATGGCTTACGCAACACTTTCCTGAAATGCTTCTATTCGACGGTGACCCAGAGGCTTGGGATTCTCCATCCGCAGACCGAGCCTTTATGGCCTATGTCAAACGCTTGAAGGAAGGGCTCATAACGGACTGGCAAAATGACCAAAGTGAATTCCGGCGTGTTGGCAGGAGGCTGTCGCCGGGCCTCGTTGCTGACATACTGGAAACAACTGATCTGTCGATGCACATCACAACTGCACTATTTCCCGTAATTAAGCATGGACACCTAGCGGATTGTGCAGCGGCAGTGTTCGGCATCTATAGGAACACCGTTGCGAGCCATCGTGAGCGTCTATACGCACTCACGGTCTTAAAGACGATAGCAACACCTGAGCAGCGCATAGCCATCAAAGATGACCTTGTTTCTGGCCTTCTCACTACCAACGAACTCATAGCGTCGGCACTGCCAGCCGCAGATTGGCAGGGACTAAGTGTCGAGCAATTGGTGGCGGTTTTCGGGGCAACTCAGTCTGAGGGAGGCTACGGAGCAGGTCATATGTCACGCACCCTGAAGGACGACATGCTCCCTGAGACGAACGCTGTGTCGGCGGAGATGCTGTTACGAGCTGTACTTGAGGCGCTACCGAAGCCTGAACAGGGAAGGCGATTCGCACGTTTCCCGGATTCGGACCAGCCCGAACGGGCTTGGCTATTGGATGTGCTGCCGGACTGCTTCGAGCGCTTGCTCACACTACTGCCACGAACGCACACCAACTATCCGGAGGCCTGTATGGAGGCGGCCGAGCGCCTTGAGGCGCTACGGGACACCGGCTTCACCGACCGCGAGGAATTCAGACGCATCCATTCCCTTGTTGCGAATCATCCAGGACTGCGCTGGCAAATTGCACTTGAGATTGCACAGTCCGAGAACATCACCCATTCGACTAGCAGACTTGTCTGGGGCATGGACTGCCTCGTGAGCTTTGCAGCCGATGACGTGCCCCAACTAATCGTGCGAGCGAACGATGATGTCGCCAATGAAGATGTGCGCAATGTTTGGTTCGCCGTTGGCATGGATGTGATCTTCCGAGGGCTCCGGGGACGTGCGCGCACAGATGCACTGGTGTCCCTTGTCTCAGGAACAGACAGCGAAGCTCGAACAACATTTATAGCTACTCAACGCACAAAATGGATAGACGGTGCAAAGCATCGTCGGGAATGGAAAAGTAAAGAAATCGCTCGAAAACGCGGGCTACAGGCCCAACATGAAGTAAACAGGTCACAACTTCTGAGCAATGTCGAGCATATCCGCGACGCAAGTCATAAAGGGCGTCTTCACTGGCTGATTAACTATTCCTACAATCAATGCAGGTCGAAATAGTCTCACGCACGTTGACTATGGGTTGATTGCTAGGGACTTCGGTCAAACTGTCGCGGATGCGTTCGCTGCCGGACTCAAGGTAGATGGGGATCACAACTGAAGCTCCGAATCCAGCGGACTACAGCGATGGTACGGTTCCTTGGGACGCGCTCGCTGCGTTGGCCGGTTTGCACACGTTGCTGGACGAAGGCATGGAAATCGCATCTCTGTCAAACGCCGATGCAGGTCGGGCGGCAAAATTTGCGGTATGGGAGCTGAACGGGCCGCCAAACTGGTTCGAACCGTTGGCTACTGCTCACCCCCCCGCAGTTTCAGAGTCACTTAAGCCATGGATTGAAAGTGAAGCGCAACTGTCGACCGATGCACATGGGTTGCGTCGTTGTCTCGAGATGGCGCTTCGCTGCTCCGCTGAAGTTGGTGCTGCGTTACTGGCACCATTGGTGCCAATGATCACAGATGGGCGTATCAATCGCCCTGAAACACTGAAAGATGTTGTCAAGGCTCTTCGCGCAGGAGGACTTCTAGCCTCCGACGTCCTCGCCGAACTCTGTCGCGCCCGGGTTGTCGCCTCCATTTCGCCGCAAGGACTGGTTGGCGAGATGCATTGGCTCCGTACCTGGCTGGAAGAAGATGCTGCGTCCGCCTGGGCTTGGTTCGAGAATTACGTCGCCAACTCGCCCACTGTAGCTGGCGAGCTAGTCAATTCTTTTGCCAGAATGGCCAGCGATTGTAGATGGCTCAATCAACCAGCCAATCAAGCTGCGATAGACGTCCTTCTTCGATTACATCGTCTTCTTCACCAAACATCAACCCTCCCCAGAAACTCAGGTTAGCGCCGAGAACAAGGGAATGTTTGAACATGTTGTGTTAGAGCTTCGCTCAAAAATTCAGAACCTTCTTGTCCAGACAAGAGGTTTGGCGGCTCACCGAGCTCTTATTGAATTAGAAACAGTAGAAAGACTCACCCAAAACGAAGCAATGGTTGGCGGCTCGAATAATGGAGCATGCGGCGCTCGAAGCCTTGCAGTATTCGCAGGTTGAGCCACGTGACCTCAGCAACATCAGCTCGCCCTTTGTTACGGCTCCAGAAAGCGAAGCTCAACTCTTCAAGCAGGTCATAGCTCGGTTGGAAGAGGTGCGCATAGGCACTGAGGAGGGGCCCTTCAGTGACCGAGGCCTTTTCAGTCCAAAAATACCCGAAAATCACCTACAGAATTGGCTTGCAGCACGTTTCCGGGAAACTCAGAATCGGCGGTTTACTGTCACTCGCGAAGAAGAGGTAGACAAAAATAAGGAGCCGGATATCCAGCTTGGCTGCCCGAAAGGGAAAGTCTGCGTCGAGATAAAGCCGTTGTCCAGAGAGCATAGCTACTCAGCGAAATCCCTTACCGATACATTGCAAACGCAAATCGTAAGCCAATACTTGAAGGGTTTTAACAGTGCTCATGGAGTTCTCGTGCTTTTTAGGCTCGACGACAAAGCTTGGGACATCCCTGGGGGGGCGAAGAGCCAACCGTTCTCTGCACTTGTTGAATACTTGCAGGCACAAGCCACCATTATTACGGCTGAGTCATCGGGAGTGAACGCTCTAACAGTCTTCGGTATTGATTGCGTGGCTTGATAATTCTTTTGTCCGACAATGTATGGTGGAACTTGAATTGTAATGGTGTGCTCATACATACAACTCTATATAGGCGGGCTTCCTTACATTCAATGTTAAAATTGTCGCTATGCTTTCTTCCACCATAAATCAAAGTCAGTCATCAGACCATCTGATTTAAACCACCAAAACTGGAACTAAACACAAATGAACATCCTCCAATACGAATCAAAAATCTGGGCAACCGCCGATTTGTTACGTGGTTGCGGCATCAAAGAATCCGAATGGCCCTCTTTTATGATGCCGTTCTTTGCCCTGGTGATGATCGAAAGCCGCTTGATCCGCATGTTTGATGAACTCAAAGACGAAATCGGTGAAGAAACATTTAGCCGAAATTGATAAAGACGATCTTTATCGACCTGATCAAGGACAAAGGTCAGGGCTATAACATTTACATCTTTGAAAAAAACAAAATCCTTAACGATATTTGCAAAAACGATAAATCCTTCGAGATTGATTTTGACGCTTATCTGCAAGGCTTTGATGGCGAAACCAAAGACCTGCTCGGTGTGGATGCCGGTGATGGCGAAAAATTCCTCGACATCAAAGGCGTGATCACCAAGCTCAAAGCCAAAAAAGTCTTGTTGGGTTACACCAAGGTATGGAGCGGAAATTGACCTTAAGCCTTTCAATAACTCCGAAATCACCACCCTTGAAGAGCACATCAAACGCAAATGGGCGGATATTTCCGCCGAAACTGCTGGGGAACAATACACGCCCGACGATGTGATTGCGCTGATTGCCGAAATCATTGCTTCCAAAATTGAAGAATCCGACACCCTGTTAAAAATCTACGACTGTACCTGCGGCGGCGGCAACCTGTTGTTTGGGGTGGAAGACCGCATCAACCAAAAATTCAAACGCCTGACCCAAACCTTTGGTCAAGACTGGAACGACGCACTCTATGCGTTAGCCAAAATTGAAAGTCGTTTTCGCCCGGATTCCAAAATCGAACACGGCAACACCCTGGTGGACGACAAGTTTTATAACGAAGAATTTGATGTGGTCATCGCCAATCCGCCCTATGGCGTGAGCTGGAAAGGCTACGAAAAAGACATCACCAACGACAAAACCGAACGTTTCAAATTCATGCCGTCGATCTCTGATGGGCAACTGCTGTTTATGCAGCACCTCATCTCCAAGCTCGATAGCGTCGGCATGGGCGTGGTGGTTCACAATGGCTCGACGCTGTTTAGCGGCGATGCCGGTTCAGCAGAAAGCAATATCCGCAAATGGATGCTGGATAGCGACATCGTAGAAGCCGTGATTCAGTTGCCGACCGATGAATTTTTTAACACCGGCATTTACACCTATTTGTGGATACTGAATAAAAACAAACAGCCGCACCACAAAGACAAAGTGATGCTGATTAACGCCAGTGACAAATTCAAACCGCTGAAAAAGAGCAAAGGCTCCAAGCGCAAAGAAGTCGATGCAGCCAGTCGTCTTGAAATCGTCGCCACGCTCACCGCCTACCAAGATAATGATTATGCCCGCGTGTTTGATAAAGAGTTTTTCTACTTCAACAAACAAGCCATCATGCTCACCAATGTCGATGAACACGGCAACAGCTTTGCAGCGCAGTTAACAGACAGGTAAAACCAGCGAAAAACTGACACCCACAAAATTGAGTAACGGTGAACGTGAAATCACTGAATTTACGATCACGACTTTCGACACAGAACAATACCAATCTCTTGCCGATTATTTTGAGCAAGACATCAAACCCTTTATCGCCAGCCTGGATTACAAAGAACAGCCGTTGGTTGTCACCACCGGTCAAGGGCACTATTGTTTTGATGCTGAACAAGAAACCTTGATAAAGGAAACCGCTGGTAACAAGGAAGTCTTGGGCTGCGGCAAAATCGTGGTGAAATCCGCCCTTAAAAAAGCCAGCAAAACTCAAGCCAGAGCGCATTGAAATCAGCGTGGAACTCACGCCAGACTATCAAAAAGATTACGAGATTATCCCGTTTCACCGGGATGAAGCCACCAATCAGGCCGCCATCGAAGCCTTTATGGCCAAATACATCAGCAAGCCGTTTGCCTATTTGGAAAACGTCGTGGGTGTAGAAATCAACTTCAATAAGGTTTTTTATAAGCCGGAAAAGCTGCGGGAAGTCAACGAGATTCTGGGTGAGATTGCCGCGCTTGATGAGGAGTTGAAGGCATTGGAAGCAGGAGTTGGCATTATGAATGCAGCCAAAGTTGCGCGCTATGATGACTTATAAAGACAGCGGGGTTGAGTGGCTGGGTGAAGTGCCTGCAGCATTGGTTAGAAACCGCTCAAGGACATTGCGATTCTTGAGAGAGGAAAGTTTAACGCATAGACCAAGAAATATCCACAAATGTATGACGGAGAACATCCATTTATTCAAACTGGTGATCGTGGCAAGAGCTAACAAATATGTAAAAAATTACAAGCAGACACTCAGTGATAAAGGTACTGAAGTAAGTAAAAAATTTAGAAAAGGAACTCTATTGATGGCTATTGCGGCCAATATTGGTGACGTTGCAATATTAGATTTTGATAGTTATTTGCCAGACAGCATTATTGGATACAAACCAAAAAAACGTACACCGATTATTTGTTTTATCTTTTCACCGCTACAAAATTTGAATTGAATAGAGTTAAAATTACAAGCACTCAAGATAATCTAAATCTTGAACGATTAAATTCCCTTGTTAAATTTGTACCACCATTATCCGAACAACAAGCCATCGCCAATTACCTCGACACCAAAACCGCGCAGATTGATCGCAAAATAGACCTGCTCAGCCAAAAGGCGACGCAGTACGGCAAGCTCAAACAATCCCTCATCAACGAAACCGTCACCCGTGGGCTAGATAAAACCGTGGCGATGAAAGACAGCGGGGTTGAGTGGATAGGCGAAGTGCCTGTGCATTGGGAGTTGAGAAGGGTTAAAGAGCTTTTTGCTATTAGTCGCGGTCGAGTAATCGCCCAAACAGAATTAGTAGATGATGGGGAATTTCCAGTTTATTCATCGCAAACTAAAGATGATGGCTACTTAGGATATATCAATACTTTCGACTATGACAGTTTATACATCACATGGACAACAGACGGTGTAAATGCTGGAACGGTTTTTTTACGTAATGGAAAATTTAATTGCACTAACATTTGTGGCACATTAAAGCTTACAAGCAAGAATTGTGATATTGCTTATTTATTTTACTCACTTCAAGTAAGCACAAAACACAATAAAAGAATTGGTACAAACGGGGCAAAGATCATGAGTAATGAAATGATGTTTATAAAAATATGTATCCCCCCTATCGAAGAACAAACAATATTGCCAATTACCTCGACGAAAAAACCGCCCACATTGACCGCATTGTGGCCACCATCAACAGCCAAATCGACAAACTCAAAGAACTGCGCATTACCCTGATTAACGATGTTGTCACAGGGAAAATTTGTGTATTTAAAGAAGGACGCTCGCCATGAATAGCACACACCCTGCTGAAATACCCGATCAACTCTGGCAACAGGCGCAAACCCTGGTGCAACAGGGATGGGCCGGTAACTCGCAGGAAATCGTCACGGAAGCCTTGCGCCGTTATCTGGAATCGCATCAACCCGTATTAACTGAAACCTTTATCCGGGATGATGTCGAATGGGGTTTGCATGGTTGAATAATTAAGCTAATGTGTAACTGACGACTGGAGACCTATCATGCAAGTCACGATTAATATCCCTGAAACCTTGCCGCCCGCCATCATCAAACAACGTATTCGAGAACTTGAAGCAAGCTTGCAACAAGAAGCCAAACAGTTTGCCAGCGCTAGCGATCAACAAGCGCCGAAAAAATCAGCAAAATTTTTAAAGCTAATGTGCAATCGCGGGTGACTGCGCTCAATTACCGACCATTGACCCACGCTCTGCCGATGAAATACTGGGTTATCAGCAAAGCGCAATAGGCTTATGGGATGCGGAATAATGGTCGTTGATTCTTCAGTATTAATTGCGATTTTGTTGGGCGAAGACGATGCGCAGCCGTTCATACAAATACTGGCTGATACAGACAAAATCTACATCAGTGCAGTGACGCTTGTTGAATCCGCGATGGTCATCGAACATAAAAAAGGCGAATCCGGCGCTAAAAAATATGACGAATTACTCACCGTACTGTCAGCCAATATCATCGCTTTTGATAGTCAACAAGCCCGATTAGCGCGTATTGCCTGGCAAAATTATGGTAAGGGAAGACATCCCGCCAAGTTAAATTTTGGCGATTGTTGTAGCTATGCCGCCGCAAAATTTTTGGATTTGCCGTTACTGTTTAAAGGCAATGATTTTTCGCAAACGGATATTCAGCGTGTTTGTTAAATGAATGAACTCCACCTGCAAGATAAATTTTTAATCCCGTTTTTTCGGGATGGCTTGGGCTACAAGGAAGTGAAAGCCAATACCGTCACCCAATCGCTGATTATTGAAGAAGACTTGCAGGCGTTTATCTCGGATACCGAGCTGAACAAAAAGCCTTATGAAATCCTGCTGAAAAAATATCAGGGTGATAAAAAGCGCTTACTGCAAGACTTAATTGAGCTTATTCAGGAGCGTATCGCCAGCAGCCGTAATATGGCTCTATTTATCAATGCCAATAAATCGATCACCTTGCAGGGCATTAAGCTGCATCTGTTTTACACCAGCGATAGTGTGATCCACGACAATGCGCTGTTTGATGAAAATATTTTTTCCGTGGTGCAGGAGCTGCCCTATAAATACAGCTACCAGGGCCAGCAGATATTTTCTTTTCGCCCGGATATTGTGTTGTTTGTGAATGGCATTTATTTGGGTTATAGCGAATTAAAAAGCAACTACACCAACCAAAATGCCACCAAGAATGGCCGTGGCAAGGTCATTAAAGATTATTTTGAGGCTGTCAAAGTCTATCACCAGCATATTGATAGCAATGCCATGCTGAGTGATAACGAAAAACTGAGTCTACCGTAAAGATTTCCTCAAGATATTTGAAAAAGCCATTCATATCACCACCACCGATATTGGTGAAACCTTTGTGATTCGCACCATTGCTGATTACTTTGACGAGATGTTAGCCACCTGCCGTGAAGGTAAATTTGACCGCGAAGAGATTGAGAAAAAAGCCTGCGGGGTGTTTAAGCCCTATCCGTTGCTTAAACCCGATGCGGACAAAAAAGATAAGCTGAAAGAGCTGTTTACTGCGCTGTATGGCAAGTTTTTTATCGAGAAAGAGATTTTGTATTACAACTTTATCGAGCGCGATGTTTACGTTAACAAGGGCGTTAAAGAAGTCAAAAATGAGGCTGGGCATTTAATTTCGCCACGGCCCAAGCAGAAATTTGGCACTGATAAAATTATGGCCAAAATTGATGAATTTTTGGCGCATGAACAAGAACCCGATTATTTTGAAAAACTGTTAGAAAAACAATTGGCCGGCGTGGGCGAAGCCAAGAAAAAAGAGCTGCTTGGAAAAGCGCAAAGCCTATTCCAATAACAAAAATGTGTATTCCTTGCTGATGCAATACGCGGCGGGGTTTGGCAAGTCCAATATCATCGGCTGGTCGGCATTGCAGCTGAAAGACTTGCGGCGCAATGGCGAATACGTTTACGACAAAATCATGATCGTGGTGGACAGGTTGCAACTGCGTAGTCAGATTGATTCGCTGATGCTGAACATGAACATCGACAATCGCATGTATCTGGAAGCCACCAATAAAAAAACCTTTCAAGACGCGCTGGCATCGGATACCCGCTTGGTGATTGTGAACTTGCAAAAATTTGGTTCGGTGCGCGAAATGCTGGATGCTGAAGTCCTGCAAAAGCTTGCCAAGCATGCGCATCGTGTTTTTGATTGACGAGATCCACCGTTCCAACAGTGGCGACCAGCATGAAGAAATGGTCAGTATTTTCGACGAACTGCAAAGCCCGTTTGATAATGCAGCCTATACAACGGTCCAGTATCAAAAAGAATCTGATTATCGGTTTTACCGCCACCCCGGATGATCATTCGCTGGCACGTTTTGGTGAATTCAGTGGTTATGCCGAAAGCGAAAAGCTCTGGCGGCCTTTTGATAGCTACACCATGAAAGAAGCGATTGAAGATGGCTTTATCCTGAATCCGCTAAAAAACATTGTGCCGGTGGCATCCAAGATGCTGTTTGATTTGCCCAGTAATCCGCTGGAAGGTTTCACCGAAAAAGAATACAAAGACGCACAGAAAAAACAAATCTATGAAAACCGTGATCGTATTGATGCCATCGCCAAGTATGTGGCGGATTTATTGGTGAAAGACGTGTATCGCCAAATACGGGGCACGGGTAAAGGCGATGTTGGCGGTACATTCCATTAAAGCGGCGATTGCCTACAAAGAGGCGGTTACCAAGCACTTCAACGCCCTGGTGCAAGAGCCCAAATTTGCCAAATATGCCGATGCGCCGATTCATGTGGTGTATTCGAGTAATCAGGACGAGCAAAGTGCCTCGGGGCTGAATGGCGGCTTGACGGAAGAAAAGGTCCTGGAAAGTTTTGCGCTGAGTAAAAATGGTTTGATGATTGTGGTCGCCAAGCTGCAAACCGGCTTTGATGAGAAAAGATTACATACCTTGTTTCTGGATAAAGAAATTAAAGGCATCAGCGCCATTCAGACCATTTCTCGCGTTAATCGCACGGCTAAATATAAGAACGACTGCAAGATTGTGGATTTTTCTTATAACAATGTGAATGTGCAAAACATTAAAGATGCTTTTGAGCATTTTTCCGATGTGGTGGTGAGTGACTTTGATCCGTTTGGCGATAAAAAGGTATTGGATGTTCTACTGGTTGAGCTGAAAAAGTCGGATACCTTTGATAAGTTTTTTATGGTGTTCATGGGGATTTACAAAGACCCCGCCAAACGCGATGACCCTGAAAGTTATCTGGACTTTGAAAGCAGTTTAAAAAAATACATCGACGCTAACCCGCAACGAACCGCTGACACCAAAGCCAAGGCCGCACAGTATTTCACTATTCTTAATCGTATTGAATATGTGATTGAGTTGGATGCCAAGTACAGTGAGCCGAGCTTTTTATTCTTCTGGCGTAAATTCAATACGCTCTACAACATGATGCACCGCAGTGAGGATGTGAAAGACCCGATTGAGGTGTATTTTGATAACCAGATTGGCATCGTTGAAGTTATTGCCGAATGATCCAAAGCCAAAGAAAAAGAAACCCAGCAAAGTTGCAGAAGGCAAACCGCCTGGACCTGGCGGCCAATTTGATATTCTCGCCATCATCGCTGCACGTAATGAGCAAGAAGCCAAAACGGGGACGCTGATTCAAGATTTTGAAGCCAAGATTTTGGATTTCTTCCAGTATGTGCGTAACGATAAAGACGGCGAGCGACTGATCGTAAAGATTAAGTCACATGTCTCTGAAGCTGAAATTTATGATGATTTTGCGAAAATATATCGCCGCTACAAGGCTTTTAATCGACAAGACTGTCGGTGATTACTTCTTCAAAGAAACTGAAGACCTGGTTGATAAGCTCTGTGACGATTTTGAAGCAACAGTAAAGTGATGTGACTGGTTTGTGGACGATACAGAGCGGGGTTGGTTATGGTCACTTGAGGTTAAAATTACATCAATGCGCCCTTATGGCCCGAAAATGTAGGAATCGTTGTCGTACCCCAACTTGGATTTGACGCGAAAGTCGAACAAATAATAAACTAACGTTAACAAACGATACTATTATTTAGGGGTTGTACGCCCAAACCGCCGAAATTTCCGAACGGCATTAAAATATTAGTAACCTATTGATAAAATTAGGTAGTTTTTTGTATATCAAATAACTGTCGTTAAGACGGTACCATTTTGATTACCATAAATACTGCACAAGACACTTACAGCTTGTATGTTTTTATGGCGAAATTTAGGTTAAGACTGAACACCTATGCCAGAACTCGTAAAATCCGTCTATTTTTACAGGTTGGACGGAATTTTCGGCGGTTCGGGTTTACAACCCCTTTACTGGGCGAGTTTATTTTATTGGGGCTTTGTGGGAGCAGGAATTTTTAAAAAGAGCCAATTTTTTTATTTTGCTTTTCTTTTTCTTTGGCGTTTCTCTCGCTTCTTTGGCTTTTTCTCTACAGACTGCAAGCCAATGATTTAAAAAGTGTCCTGACCAACCAACAACCAGCCCACAATAAAATTTTTCATCACTAAAAAGGGAGGACAAAAACGCTATCAAAATTTTAATCCACAAAAGGTAAAAAAGAGGCTGCAACGTCCAGAGCTTGCACTACTCGGATTATGGCATAGAATCCCAGAAACGAAAACGCTGCCAACCCTACGAAAGATTAAATGGCGTTTGAAGTTAATAACTTCGGGTTGTCATCGAGTTACCAGACTGTACCGCGATTCTATCTTATCAAATTTTGATGAAAGTAAAACAAACAAATTCTGTCGCACTTAAAGGATAAGTTTTGAGGCATTAAGAATCGAATTGTCTAATCTAAGTCCTCACATTACTGATGAGCAAAAATTCGGATGGTTCCTGCGTACAGCCCCTAACTGTATATATTTTTCAGCAAACAATTGATAGAATTCCTTTATGTGCTCTCTTGTTAAAAATTCATCTTTCTTTACACCGCAATTGTCCAAAGCATATTTAAAAGCTATATCAAAAATTCTTTCATTCTTTTTTCTATTATCATTTGCTAGGATAATTGGCATTATTTGCTCGAAAGCCTTGTTTATAGAGTCATCATCAAGCTGATTTTGGTTGTAAATATCTTCAATATCTTTGTCTGAAAGAATCAAATTAATTTCAACTTTCATGTCGTTAGCTGAAATAGGGTCTATGGCATAAACATGACAAAAATTTTGTCCTTCATAGTTATCCGAAAGAACAACTACTATTCTATGTACAAAATATTCTACATACCCAAGTATTTGCCTTGTTTCATTGTTACCCGTGATAGCTACACAATGAAAAACTTTGTCTGGCGGACGATTTAGAATTAAGTCACGTTCATAAAAATATCCAAAACAAGGTTTTGCCTCTGGATTTCTTAAATAATTAAAACCTGTTGAGCAACTTTGAGGTTTTATCCCATGATAAGCAGCTAATGCTAAGCATGACTTAATTATGGATCTTCCAGATTTTTGGTCGTCAATTGATTCAAAATTAGTTTTAATAATTTTTGGTGAAAAATCATATTCTGCTTTAGCTTGGTTGAATGCTTGATCAACATCCAATTTTGGAAATTGTTTTTTTGCACGAGCAAGCTGCTGTTTTAACTGTTTATGGTTTTTTGCTTGAATAGATAATTGAGATATTGAACCATTTTCGGTTACTGTATAAACGGGTTTATGGATGTCATAATTTCCATCTGCACGAAAAATATGCTCACCTCTTCCAATAATTTCTACGCGTTGCGTAGGGGCATCACCATTCTCTCTATTAGTACCATAAAGTAGGTTAAAAAAGTTTAGTTGAGTAGCTAGAGAAGCATCCCAACTGTCCCCAGTTTTATTGTTACAGCACTTACAAATAAAACCTTTAACCTTTAGTCTTCCACCTATCGACTGTGGAATAATATGTTCCCTTGAATCTGTTGTGGGTGTTATTTCACAATCGCACAAAGTACATTTAATTATTTTTATAAGACTATTCATAAGAATAATTACATTTCCCTATTCTTGTGTGATTTGAAGGCTAGACAGTTAGAGCCATTTCGTCCCATGCTTAAAATATCACCCTTGTGGTTTTTTGTGGCATCAAAATACCCAAATTTTAGATAAAATAACATAAAAAACCACCATGCAGATTTTTTAGCCTGTCGCATAAATGGTAAGTTTTGCAACAAGCGACTGACGCCATAAAATCAATGACCTGCTTTTCGCAAAAGTCAGTAGCAAAATAGCGCGGATTTACTATTGATAACAGATTTTATCAATAGTAAAAGATGGGGAAAGAATGTGAATTAGTAACGTGCATGAAATAACTTGAGCAACTTGCTAGTGTGCATTTTTAGGAGTTGCTACATAATTCCATTTTCCAAGGATGCTATCAAACAAGATACGCATCGATTCCTTAAATCCTGTTACTACCTGTAGTTTCTTGATTTCATAATCGCAATTTCTTGCACTTATCCGCCTTTTCCATCTCAGATTAATTGATTCTATAAAATCATTTTTTCTCACATTAATTGCACCTGACGTTTTTTCTTCTCACATTAAGTGATTTTATCTGGCGTAATTTCTCGCTTTAATTGATTTTATCCGATGCCAAAAAATGGGATTTTGGGGCAAAACCATCATTAAAAACGTTCATTTATACGATAATAAAAATTAGACAAAAACGTTTGATATTTCTATCTATATACTTATCGTATAAGCTGAAATTTCCAGTATTCATCGAATGACGTAAATATGGCAACTAAAGTGGCTCCCTCAGATCGCAAGACAGTCGCTTATTTGCGCGTATCGACGTTGGACCAGGATCTTGAGAAGAACAAGACGGATATCCTGCACTTTGCCAACCACCACGATCTGGGCAAGGTGAATTTTGTTGAAGAGATTGCTTCTGGGCGAAAGCCCTGGCGGGAGCGTCAAATCGCACTGGTGCTGGAAGAATTGCAGAGCGGTGATGCCATTATTGTGGCTGAACTTTCTAGACTGGGCCGTAGCATGCTCGAATGCATGGAGATTCTGGCGCTTGCAACGCGCAAGGGCATCCGGGTTTATTCGGTGAAGGGAAGTTGGCAACTGGATGACAGCATCCAGAGCAAGATCATTGCCCTGGCATTCTCGATGGCGGCAGAAATTGAACGCGACCTCATTTCGCAGCGAACTAAAGAAGCGTTACGTTTCAAAAAAGAACAGGGTCTCACACTTGGACGGCCCAGAGGGCCTGGTAAAAGCAAGCTGGATACTTTCCGACCGGAAATTGAGAGCCTGTTGGCAAACGGATCGACCCAGCGGTTCATCGCACAGCGTTATCACACGACTGAAGCGAATCTCCACAATTGGCTCAAGAAAAATGGGATGAAGATGCCAAAAGCTCAAACGTTATCGTAAGCAATATTGAAAAGAGACCGCGTGATCGAGTGTGTTAGCAAAGGTTTATGCCTTGTCACCGCTCAAAATCCTATGAAACAATTCTGTCGTTTGTTTAAACTCACCCAAGATAAGGGGGTTGGTTTTGGGCTTCTTCTTGCCGTTTTTTGCGTTTTTCCGGGTTTACTAGCTACAAGTGCCACAAAAAAATATTTGCGTTGAAATTTTAGCTATCTACGTTCGTTTTTTTGATATTGGGGTTAATTAACCCCATATTGAAAGAAGTAAGAAAAGATGGTTATGTGATCTCTTCCCCATTTTGTCCCTGTTTGTCAATGTGGCTTTTTTATAAAATAAAAAGCCACTACTAGAAACCCCTATAGGTTTCTATTAAATACTAGAGAGATCGGGTCTACAGCGAACGCTAAGCAAAAAAAGCACTTATTTATTATTGTTTTTTAGAAGCATTTTAGTTTTTTATGGTTTTGTTTTGATTTTTTACTTTAAGTATTTAATTTTAAAATATCTTTTTATTCTCTTTTACTTGGTGTTTTTTAAATTATTTGAATTCGTATCTTATTGTTTTATATTTATTTATTTTTTATTATTCGGGTCTACAGCGAACGCTTAGAAACAAAAAGGGGCTTACGCCCCTTTTTGTTTGTGCTTGTAATGTGATTGCTTTTGCAGAATTGATAATTCGTTAATGTTATGCAGGATAAATATATTTATAATATATCTCAACAAACATTAAACACCACTTTATCTATATAAAAAAATGAATAATTTTAATGAATTAGAAAGGCGCGATGATGATTATGGAACTGTAAAGGTCCGATGCGCCGCATGTAATCAATTGACGGGTAGGCTTTATTTAACACCAATACCGGTAACAAAGATACACAAATGGTATGAGTACTCTGATCATCCAAACACTATATTTATGGTGTCAGAGTGTCAATATTGCCATAAAACCGTAACCATAACCGGGGCAAATTCAGCTAAAGTATTTTTTTATGGCTTTGTTTTTTCGTTTATTACAAGTTTATTTATTGGTTTTTTTATGTTCTATATTGCGCCAGAAATTTACAAAGCATGGTATCACCACTCAATTTATTTCAGTACATGGCATCCATCGAAAATATTAACACTCATTATATTGTTTCTATCCAGTGTATTTAGCTTGTATTTAGGTTTAAAAATATCAATACATCTCTTCTTAAAACTCACGCCTGTCAAGCTAAGCCAGGAGCAACAAGCGTTGTTTGATAAAAAATCTCGTTTATTTAACCTGAGCTAACTACTAGCCTTTTTTAACTCTATCCCCCGTGATAGTAACCCCTGTTTTTTGAATTTCTGCGGCTTCATCTCTAACTATTTTACGGCTCGCCCTTAGCCTGCTATCGTCTACACCAACAGCCGTTAAAATCCCGTCAAGCAACCAGCCGCCGTTTGGCGTTTCTTTGTGCGTTAGAACATGCCTTACTAGAGCTTGCGAATGCCTGATTTTAAATTAATTATCGACTGGGGGTCATAATAAAGCCTTATGTCTCTTTCTAGTAATTCGGTAAAGAACTGTGAAAACTTTATAACCCATAGCGCTCGCTCTTCGGGTACTAATTGTAGTTTCTTGATTTCATAATCGCAATTTCTTGCACTTATCCGCCATTTTCATCCCAGATTAATTGATTCTATAAAATCACTTTTTCTCACATTATTTGCACCTATCTTTTTTCTTCTCACATTAAGTGATTTTATCGATTAGAATTTCCCACATTATTTGATTCTATCCCATACCCATAAACTGGTGGCTGTCAGCCTTATTTTATAAAATACCAAGCTTGTGTATTTCCTTATTGAACTCATCCACCCTGGCCGCTGGCAATTGCCCATTGAAATAAGCCCTGACTTCGCTTCTACGGGCGTTCAAGTGTTCGCATAAAGCAGCCATGTTATAGCCATGCCGGGCTAATTTAGGTTCCAAGGCATTTAAATCTGGCGATAACACGGCCTCTATAATCTCGACATCGACCGGTTTTGTCCCTGTGGTGGCTCCCTTTATCAAAGCGAGTGTCAGGTAATGGCAGATTTGTAACGGTGTAATTAATCGTTCAGCCAACAGATTGATGGCATCCGGTGCAACGATGTTATGGATCGGGGTCTTAGG
>CAWBFT010000001.1:0-13008 GCA_963788135.1 uncultured Gammaproteobacteria bacterium | reverse complement strand
GACCAGTAGTAAAGTTGTCCCCATTGTCACCAGCGGCAGCAAAGTTTTTTCATGCCGGTACCAGAAACTGTCACCTTCCAGAGCCCCTTTGGCAACCTCTCTTTCTCCAACCGCCTGCCTTGCCAATAATTGATTCAGGGCTACTGGCGGACTTAAATAACCAACCTCGAAGGCAACCAAAGCCATCATCCAGAAATGGATGGGATTGATGCCGTTTTTATAGGCGATTTGGGCCGCCGTGCCGCTAACCAAGACCACCGCGCCGTAAGGGTCCATCAATGCGCCAATACCCACTAAAACAACAATCAAAAACCCTAGCGTCATCCAAATTGATCCAAAGTATTCCGGCAACGCATTTAATACTTCCGATCGTTCAATAACACCGCCTAATACAAAAGAAAGCGCCATAAGCATCAGGAGTGCGCCGATATGAATAGTCGCCTCAGAGGTAGCAAATCTGATTTCGTATTCAAGGTTGTGTATTTTCTGTTCCCGCCGGTCAGCCAGAGAATTATAAGCAAAAAGTTTTTCATAAATGACCCAACTCAGAATGATTACGGGCAATATGACAGGCGCGGAAAATTCATCCAAATAGGCATTCAATAAATAGATATATCCTAAAACAATTGATAGGGTAATGGCTGCGTACGGAAGCAATTTTGCAAGCATTTTCAAAGACGACATCAACGCGCCCGGCAAGGGTGCAATCAGGATTTTTTCACGTTTTGAAATAAGCATGACCAGGAAAAAGACCACTATTGAAGTCATAAATGTTTTTAGACCCCAACTAAATAATTGGTCAGTTACGACTTCTTTATTTAAAGCAGCAATCATGACCACTAAAAGGCAAGGTCTGAGAACTACGGCAACACTGCCGGTCATGGCCGTCGTTGCTAAAGCCAGTTGCCTGCGCGCGCCGACGCGGCGTAATTCTTTATAAACCGTTGCGCCCAACGCAATAATAATAATGCCGGAAGCACCTGTATACGCAGTGGGTACGGCCATAATCACGATTGCCACAAAGGCTAACAATTCAGGCGACATACGCCAGGGTCTGAGAATATAAAAAACCAATTCTCCCAGACACGTTTGCGCAAGTAACATGCCCACCCAAATGTATAAACCGATATTCAGGAACAAGCCCGCTTGATCAAATAATAAACTAAAGAAAATAGCCAGTCCCGCGGCATTACCTTCAACCAGGAAGAAATAACTGCCCGCGCCAATAGCCATTATTGTATAAAGGGGGATCGCCGCGAAAGCATTGATTAATTTCCCGCCCGGCTTGATACCCTGTCGCGGTTTGGCAAGCTGATAAAGGTTAATACCGCATAATGCCAAAAAACCGATAATAACTGTAGGGTAAATCTCGGGATGATCGACTACAGCAGATGATTGGTACACACTGTTTCGATACGCGCAGGCAGAAATAACCAGTATAAGATTACCTAACAACTGTGCAGTACAGGTAACGCGGTTATCTAGCTGGTTTGTCACCGATCTAAACGCGATATGACGCTGTCTGACAGCGCAGGTGATGGCGCAAATGAACACCATCAATGCCAGAATAAAACGATCATTTTTAAACGCAAAAATACTGATAGCCGCTACGCTGGTTTCAATGCTACGAAAAACAATAACGGCTGGGGTTATTCTTGCGCGGTTTTGTTGTGCTAGCTGATGCTTTTTAACACACAGTTGACGGGCACCTTCCAGGGAAACACGGGCAGCCTCCCTATCAAAAGGTTGATCAGCAAACAGATCGTCCAGCTTATCAGTTTCGGCTGCGAGTTTATTGAGCTCCAATTCAATATCAGGATTGACATTACAAGCAGGCGTTGGGATATCGCCTCTTAGCGTAAAGTAATCATGCCAGATTGATTCTCCTGCTTTAAGTAACTGAGCGTGTATTTTTTCGCCATTCCCTGCAAAAACAATCGTTATCAACAGCAAAAAAACCGGTAATGAAGATATCCACTCCTGCCAGCTACGCTGAAGAAATTTATTTATCATCCTAAAAAAGTTATTCTTTATCAGCGGCCGTACATTCAGGTAACTGCGGACTTTTTTCACAGCGCAGTCTTCTCATGATAGTGAGCATTTTGTCATTATAAATACCTTTACCACGAAGCCTGATGCGAGCTTGTCGAAACACTTCGTTATAGCTGGTCTTATCATTTTCAGGAATGTCAACCCAGAGCTTCTGGGGGATTTTTTTCTCAGAGTTGCCAATGACTTCAACCAATCGATCAAATCGGCTCAAAGCGTAGTCCCTCGAATTCTGGCCAAATCCTTCCGGAAATTTATCCTTTCGAATGACGATTTGAAGCGTAAGTTGCGCTAGCGAAAACTGAATAACCCCGCCGTTGGGTTCCAACCCTTTGTAAAGCTCCATTGCTTCATACATAATTGCAGGCCCATAGGTTACGTCTACAGAGCCATTATTAAATTCACTGTACATATTGGCAATTGTCGTACTCACAGGCGAAGCGCCGACAAAAGTAACCATTTCGGTCTGGGCCGGATCTGAATCCAAAATAGCAATCCGTTTGCCGGCTAATTCACCTACGGTATCTATCGCGCGGTCTTTGACAAACATATAAGCAGCACCAGCGGGTAGAATACCGACTACTTCATAGGGATCATTAAACATCAATTTTTCCGCTTTTTTTGAACTGATCGTGCTAATGGCCGATTTTAACAAGCCATAATCCTGAATTGAGCCGATGGCATCAATACTGCCTGTGAACGCATTAAACTGGCGCGCCCGAATGCCGGTAAAAATGACGGCATCACAGGTACCCGCTTTAAAATCTTCCGCCGCTACGCGTTCATTGGTATAAGGTTTTAAGGTAAAGTCAACGCCCCAGGCAAGTGCCGCCGTTTTGTAATCCTTCATTTCGGCAAAATAAGGGCCATTGGCGCCGAGCAAGTCAAAGACGCACAGGCTTCTCGACTCGGCAGCGGCGTTACCAGCACTCGATAACAAGATCAATCCTATGACTAATTTGGATAAAATGCGGTCAAAAATTTTCATAAGTAAAACCCTCGTTTATTGGAGCATATCGTCGATATTAATCGTGTTAACAGACTTTTTCGGATCATCCCAAAAAGTCCCTAATCCGGAGATGGGTGTGCGCTTACCCGTAGCTTCAGTCCATAGGCGATCTGAAATAGCTTGTAATTGCAGGGTAGTAAATTCATTCAACAATCGGTAGGTCGACGAGGCGGGGGTTTGAGTTTTTGCTTCCTGATGAAGACGAATAATGGCCTTAACTTGTTCCGTATGACCAAGCCCCATTTGGATTTGAGCCGCCAGTACTTGAGCAATCGGTACACCTTGTTGCAAACCGGTTTGCATCGATTGATCCAATACTTTTATCGGATCGGCATCAGCGGGTTTGTTACTGGGTATAGTCACCCAAATAGCGGCCTGGATTGCCTTAGGTAAGCCCCACCAGTGTTCATTATCCAAACAACTGGCTCCTCGGCCCACTTTAGAAGCGATATCCAGTGGAACATTTGCGCTGCCCTCGGTTGCTATATCGTTGAGCATAGCCTGCAAGCCGTTTAAAAGACCAATCAACCAATATAATTGAGTATTATCGGAATCCAATACCGGGCATTCACCGCCTGGCTCTGCAATAGCGGATACCAGACTGTTATAACCTGCTAATTGCCGGCGAGCTGCTTGATTAAGGAGTCTTTTTTGGGCAATCCGGGCATCTTGAGCCTCCAGGACATTTTTAGAATACACCGCCCGCAAGTAACGCAACTCTTCTTCCCATGCCTTAAATTCTGAACAGCTACCGGCCAATAAATAAAGCATAATTGCCAGTTCGTTTGGCGGTGTGGTTACTTGGGAAAAACTCAAAATGAAAGGGGTAAACGCTTTTGACATGGCACAGCCAAGATCGAGATCATTGCTTGCCAATACATAAGGGACCGTTTCATCTTTAGCAAAACTGATTAACACATCGCCCGTATTTTTATGAACCAGCGAGCACGTGCTCAGTATTAATGGTAAAAGTAAAATAAATGGAATCTTGTACCAAATAGGGATTTTTTTATCGTTTAACTTCATATCCAATTTCTCCAAATAGGTATTTGGGTCTCAAGTAGCGGATACTACTAACCACTGTATCAAATTAAGCCGAGACAAATTATTGATTGACATGTTAACACCAAGACGCTTAATACCTTTTATAAAACTGTAGGGCGATTCAAGTTGTCCATTTTTCTATGGCTTGATTAATTCCTTTGATACAAGCCCTTTGTGCTGATGAGGCCTTACTGATGTCAGACATCATTGCTGTGATAGCATGCAGAGAGTGAATAATTTCTTCGATAGTTAAACTTGCCTGAGTAACCAATTTACTGCCATCGGAGACTTTACTTACCGAATCGTCAATTAAATTTTTAATTTCCTCCGTAGCCGAAGCAGTTCGTTGTGCAAGGTTACTCATTTCTGCAGCCACGGCGTTAAAGCCCCCACCTTGTTCTCCAGCACGAATTGCTTCAATCGCGGCGGTGTGAGCAAGCATTTTAATTTGGAGCACAATGTCGTCGATGAGCGGAATAATGCTTCCGACTTTGTGTGAAGAATTGTTAATTTCATCCATTTTCAAGACGACTTGACTGATCACTTCGACACCTTTGCCTGTTATGTTGGATACGTCGGCGCAGGCTCGGGCGGCTTGCTCATCGGTGCAAGGAGACAAATAATGGTTATCTGAGGTGATTTCTTTATCCAGATGATCAATGGCTTCCTTCATTTCTTTGAGGAATTCTTTGAGTTTTTTCACCGTTATATTCGCCCCGTACCGGGTTTGCGCGAAGCAGCCGGAATAGTCATTGGCGATCGTTACGGTCAGATTGTAATGTGACAAAGCGTATAGCAAGAGCTGTAAATCATTGAAGCCACATTCAGTAGTTTTCAGAAGCTCGTTAAGTCCTTCGCCAAGCTGTTTAAAGAAGCCTTCTTTGCCATGTACGTCGATGCGCTTACTGAAGTCGCCCATGATTGCAGCTTGTAAAATTGTATCTACCTCGTTTTCTGCCAATTTTTCAATGGTGTGATCTTTCAATTCAGCTACAGTGCCCAGGCGTTGGCCTTCGTCGTTAATTACGGTACTGACAACCAACTCTATAGTGCGACCACCCACCTCAATACTAGCCGAGTGTGCTGCGTTCAAAGTAGAGAGCATCTGTGCCTGATGCGAAGGGTTCTTATGAAAATTGTCAATATTCGTGCCGACCAGATTAGCTGCTGAGAAATGAGGCAATTGTTTGCGAATATCCTCCTCGGCTTTGCCGAGTAATTCGATGACCGATTTGTTGGCGTAAATGATGTTGCGGGCATTGTTGGCGATCATCACGCCAGTGCTGACGTTATCGAGAGCAACCTTGGTGCGCCGGTGTTCATCGGCGATGCGTTTGGCTTCTGCGACATCAAAACCGCACTTAATTTGCATTGCTTTGAGAGCGGCCATCACTTTACCGAGTTCGTCGTGAGATTCGATATCAATGGCGTTGTTGTAGTGACCCTGGGCGATTTTACCGAAGTGTCTAATGGCGTTATCCAGTGGGTGCACGATAGCACGAATCAGGGTAAAACCCAGCCACAGAGCCAGCGCAATACCCATCAGGATCAATCCGATAGCGATGTTGCGGGTATTGTCATAGCGAGACTGTGCGGCCTCATAGACCTCTTTGGCTTCATCCATCTGTAATTGCATTAACTCCCTGATAGATTGGTTAGCACGTTTGTAGAGAGGGCTGATGTCTTCTTTTCTGATCTTGTCGGCCAGCGCGATGTCATTGGCGCGCAGTGCTTCAATAGCCGGTTTTAATCCTTTGCGAACGAAGCGCGTGCTGTTCTCGGTAAAATCGTCCGCCAGGACTTTTTCTTCGGGCGTCAAATGCGTGGTCAGGTATGCATTCCAGGGTTTGGTGATTTCCAGGATATTTTGGTCCAATTCGGCGGCGTTTTGCTGGATGACCTCGGGATTTGGATTGACCAAGGCCGAGGCGATAAGCATCAGATTTTCCCGCTGTAGTTCACTGATAGTGAACATCAGGCCCATGGTAACCGTGCGATCCTTGTATACCGAACGCAAGCCTTCGTTAGTCTTGCTCATGCCTCGCAAGCCCATGCCGCCAATAACCATCATCAGCAGGGAAAGGAGGCCAATGATGAATGTCAGGCGGGATTTGATGGTAAAGCTCTTGAATAGATTGAGCTTTCCCAGTAGGGTCGATTTGACGACTTTACCGTCCTGGACTTTCAGATTACCCGCTTTGCCGTCACGGAAAAGCTTGTAAACCTTGCTTGCCGCTTCGATTTGCTCAGGGCTGGGTTTGAGGCGGACGGACATGTAGCCGACCAGTTGATCGTTTTCGTAGAAAGGGGCGACATTGTTTAACAGCCAATAATAATCACCGTTTTTGCAGCGATTCTTGACCACTCCGGTCCAAGGACGGCCCGCTTTCAGTGATTTCCACATATCCTCAAAGAATTGTGCCGGTACGTCAGGATGACGCACTATGTTATGCGATTTACCGATCAGCTCTTCCCGCGAAAATCCGCTTATCCGGACGAAGTCATCGTTGGCGTAAGTTATCACCCCTTTCAGGTCAGTCTTGGAAACAATGGAAATACTCTCTTTTATGGGGTATTCAACAGTGGTGACCGGCAAATTGATTTTCATGAACTGTCTCTTTTACTGGGTTTTCTAATAAACTCGGATACTAGCTAAGGAGCGCGCATGAAATAACGGGTTCATCTTATCCCCTCTCCCTCCGGGAGAGGGTAGGGGTGAGGGGATTTAAGTTGCTCAAGTTATTTCGTGCATGTTCCTAAGCATTGACCGTCACGCTCCGCTTGTAATGTTGTTGGACTCATCCCTGCGATCAAAATCAAGCCTGACCAACAACAAGCCGAAATCCGATGTAATTGTCACGATTGACGGGTGCGTACCATCCGCGGTTAGCGGAACGCGTACGCCATCCATGGTTACTCCACGAACCGCCCCGCAATACGCGGCAAGAGCCGGTTTCCGAACCTGTCGGGTCGGAAACCGGCATCGTAGGGTAATCGTCATACCAATCAGCACACCATTCCCAAACATTACCGTGGCATTCCACAGAGTCCCCAGGGATTCGCTGGAAGTGATTTAACAGCAACCGTTTTTTCCCGGCACCGGCCTTTTTTTCCCTCTGCATAAGGCCTATTGCCATCGAAGTTGACCAGCTCAGGAGTAATGTTTTCGCCAAATGAGAATGGCGTAGTCGTTCCTGCACAGCAAGCATATTCCCATTGCGCTTCCGTCGGAAGTTGAGCGCCCAACCCTGGAATCAGGATATTAAGTTTTTTTATGAAATTCTGTACATCATCCCAGCTTACTTGTTCTACCGGATTGTTTTCATTCTCTGTAAAAAAGGCGGGATTATCCCCCATTACCGCCTTCCACAAGGCTTGAGTACAAACGGTATCTGCAAGCCAAAATCCTTTAGAAAGAGTCACTTGATGTTGGTTTTCATTATCATGGCGCTCCTTCTCTGATAAAGGTGATCCCATGCAAAATACACCGGGCGGAATCCAGCGGCAGCGCTGGGTTATACCTATGATGGTGAAATCGGTAAAAAGGCCATGATGATCATGAGCGAGATTACCGGCCCATTCCGGCCTATAGACCCGCCAGGTTTTACCCAGCTGTTCAAATTCAACCCATGAACCTTCAGGATCACGGCCTACTTGCGAGTTAAGGAATAACCATCAATGAATCCAATCTCCACGTTAGGACAACTTCAGGAAATTAATACAGGTGCCAACTGCACACTTCGATACCTAAAAGCAGGGGCTGGCAAGCCTCTCATTTTGATGCATACCATACGCACACAGTTAGATTACTTTCAAGAAGTCATTCCCGAATTAGCAAAGCACTTTACGGTTTATGCAGTGGATTTGCCTGGCATGGCATCATCTATTGATATCAAGGTCAATTACGATGAACCTTATATGCGACAGGCAATAGTCGCATTTATTGAAAAACTAGATTTAAGCGACGTCACGCTGGTCGGCGAATCGATAGGCGCAGTGTTGGCGCTTACAGTGGCTAGCGTGATACCAGAACGTATTGTCAAAGTAATTTCCTCTAACACCTACGACTATGAAACACGTTATGCAGACGGTTTGCGCAGGGGCAATTTATTTTCCAACATTGTGATTGCCAATTATGCTGTACCTATCCATGGTGCTATTTTTGCCTTTTTTGAAAACTGGCTATTTTTAGGGCTTTCAATGAAAGGTGGGTTAAGAAATAAAAGCTGGATGCCATCTGAACTCTTAAGTGCGTTTAATCGCACAGGATACCGCAAAAGCTTTAGATATGTGGAACGTAACGTTTTTGCCAACTGGCGATCTTGGGATAAAGCTAGGGCGCTATACACTGGTGTAAAAGCGCCTGTCACCTTAGTTTACGGCGATCACGATTGGTCAAGAATTTCTGAGCGCCAACGTACTGCAAAAGCACTGGGTAACATCAATATCATTACGTTAGAAAATACAGGGCATTTTGGTTTTGTGGATAACCCAAAAAAATTATTAGAAGTCGTGTTAAAACCTTAATCATTAGAAATTTTAGAGTAATATTTTGGAGTTGCCTCAGTATAAATGCAGGTTATGCAACGCAACTCCATAATTAAGAACACTTCAAATTAATGGTGTTTGGAATGGCAGCTAAGCGGATTAATACGTCTTGATCTCTAAGTGGGGTTTAGGCGGCTATTAATGCTAGCATTACTTGTGCGGTAAATTTTTCTCTAGCCTGCCAAAGGTCAAAAGCAGTTTGCTCTGCCAACCAAATATCCGCACGACCACCATTCTCAACGCCAAGCCACTTTTCAAGGCGCAATGCCATTTCAGGCGAAATAGCGGCCTTACCGTTAAGTACTTTAGAAAGTGTTGGCCGAGCAACACCTAACTGCTCCGCAGCCTCAGTCACAGAAAGCTTTAGGGCAGGCAGCACGTCTTCACGCAATGTTTCACCTGGGTGAGGTGGGTTATATAATCTACTCATCTTTAATCCTTTCAATGATAATCTTGGTAATCGACCAAAATGGCATCTTCACCCTCAAACATAAATGTTATACGCCAATTGCCATTCACGGTAATCGAAAAATGCCCAGCAAGCTCACCAACAAGGTTGTGTAATTTCCAGCCAGGAACATTCATATCTTCATGACTTTTGGCTAAATCTAAGCGCAATAATTGACGACTTAGCTTTGAGGCATGATGTGGCTGAATACCCGCTTTTGTGCCAGTCTCAAAAAATTGCTCTAGCCCTTTATGTTTAAAGGTTTTAATCATTCGTTAGATTGTAACTAGTAACGTTACGGATGTCAATTTTGTTTACAGTATTTATAAAAAGGGACTGTCCATTAGGTCGGAGATTGTCAGCACAACTATTTCTCAATAGCTGCGCTGATGATAATCACACCTCTGTTTGCTCTGCCAACTCCAAAGCATCATCCACTTCTATGCCAAGATAACGCACAGTTGTAATGGTCTAATAATCTGCCACACTAGCTAAGGTTTTTTGTTGATACTTTTGCTCGTACTCTGCTGGCGATAAATTGCCTAAAGTAGAGTGCCGCCGCTTTTGATTGTAAAACGGCTCAATATATTCAGCAATATCTTTCATTGCCTCTTCTCGTGTTTTATATTGTCGATAGTTAACCCTTTCTGATTTCAAGCTTCTAAAGAACCGCTCTGTGACTGCATTGTCATGGCAGTTTCCACGTCGACTCATGCTGGCAGTAATGTTGTGTTTGCTGAGTGCATGCCTAAACGTATCGCTGGCATATTGCACACCCTGGTCAGAATGAAATAATACCGATTGGCTTGGTCTGCGATGCTGCACTGCCACTTCTAATGCACGTACACTTAGCTCGCTGTTTGGTTGATTAGAAAATGCCCAGCTTACGACACGTCTTGAGTACAAATCCAGCACGATGGCTAAATACAACCAGCCTTGACTGGTGCGGATGTAAGTAATATCACCTGTCCAGTTGATGTTAGCTACGGGTGGATTAAACTGCCGATTGAGTGCATTAGGTGCAACAGCACTAGGCTTACCTGCAACAGGATAGCGATGCTGTTTAGGTCGCTTGGCTTTCAGCGATAAAGTGCGCATTAGACTGCGTACTTTATAGCGCCCAACCGTAAAGCCTTGTGCGTTGAGCTCAGCACGCATTCTGCGGCTACCATATGTCGCATGCATCTCGGAATGTATTTGCCGCGCTGCCACTTTAAGCTTGACCATTTCGACATCAATGGGCTTTTGTACAAGCTTGCGATAGTAGCGACTGCGATCCAGCGAGAGTTGCTTGCAGACTTCGGTAACTTTAAATCCAGCCTTCTTCAACTTTACTGCGACGATTTGTTGTTCGCTTGCATTTCGATGGCGAAGAAGGCCGACGCTTTTTTTAATAAATCATTATCACGCTTGAGTTGTCTGATTTGCGCTTCAAGGGCTTGGATGCGCTGCTGCTCAGGGGATATTGCACGTGCTTGAGGGGTGATGCCTTTTACTTCTTGGCGATATTGCCTTAACCAACGCTGTAGTGAAGACTGTCCCACGTGCATGGCTTTGGCTGCTTGTACAACACTGTAACTTTGATTGAGAACTAAGTGAACGCATTCTTGCTTAAATTCTGTCGTAAATTGATTTCTAGTTTTAGTCATTTTTAATGCTCCGTTAAGTGATTATAATCTCTTAACTGGTGTTGCATTTTATTAGACCATTACAATAGCACATTCTGTTATTGGCGAGATTATGATCTTTCGCAAACTTAGTAACGGTCAAATCGTCCCAAACATAAGCGCGCCTCCCCTTGAGGAGAGAAACGTTAGAATACTTTGGGCTAGCTGGCACCTGACAAGCGTATTCGGCCTCATTTTTGCGCTTGCTCTGTTTAAGATTGGAATCAATGCTCCCTTGAGCGCTACTGAACTGACTTTTTCTATCGCAATCGCTTGCTTTTTGGGGGGGGTACTCGTATTAGTCGGAACTAAGGGTCGCCATCCTGGCTGGATTTCCTTATCCCTAGCGTCATTTCTGATTTGGTATGCGTCTAAAGTGGCTGTCTAGCATGGTATTCTACCTCGTTCCCTTTGGTCGCTGGACTCTGTGTGAGAAAGCCACGTTGCGTCATTTAGTTTTAAGTTAGGAGTTAGAAACTATGTTAAATTTGCACGTAACAGAAATAAAAGCATTTGTTCCAGCTCAAGATTTTGAATTGTCTAAGCAGTTTTATAAGGATTTAGGCTTTACTATGGCATCTGAAGGTGGAGGCGTAGCTTACTTTCATTTTGAGCAAGTTAGTTTTTTGCTTCAGAATTTTTGCGCTGAAGGTCTCGCCGAAAATTTTATGATGCACATGCTAGTTGACGAAGTTGATGCATGGTGGGCAAAAGTAAATCAAAGTGAGGTTGTGTCAAAATACGGTGTAAAACTTTGGCCTATTGAGCATCAACCATGGAAAATGCGTGATTTCTGTTTTACGGACCCTTCTGGTGTTCTTTGGCGAGTTGGTCAAAATGTAGAGTGAACATGGTTTTATTTTAATTTAATGTGTATATCACATTAACGCGGGACGCTATCGGCGTCTCTTGTAACTTAATACAAACATTGAGTCTAAATAAACACAAAGGAAAATAAAAATGGTAGAGCATGATTACGAGTATGCAGGATTTTGGATTAGAACGGGTGCTACTATTATTGATGTTGTATTGATAATGCTCATCACCTTTCCAATACTCATTGCTATTTATGGCTGGGCTTATTTTGACAGTTCGCAAACTGGCATTATTGCAGGGCCAATAGACTTTCTATTAAGCTGGGTACTTCCAGCAATTGCAACCATTTTGTTCTGGTTAAAAAAACAAGCAACGCCAGGGAAAATGGCTTTATCTGTAAAAGTAGTTGATGCAAAAACGGGGCAAACTTTATCAGTTGGTCAGTCAATAGGTCGTTATCTCGCATATTTTGTATCACTTCTCCCACTTGGTATAGGCGTAATTTGGGTTGCATTTGACAGTAAGAAGCAAAGCTGGCATGACAAGTTAGCAAATACTGTTGTTATAAGAGCAAAAAAAAGTGGTTTATCGCCTGTAATGTTTGAGTAAACCTAAACCATCCACCAAGCGGGACGGGATAAAACTCGCAACTTATGTCATTCGTTAGTCATTTCAATAGAACAGTCTCTTGAGGTCACATGAGTAAAAAATCCGCTTTGCCCACTCTCTACTACGTTCTTGCCGTTGTGGGTCTTCTCGCCACTTGGTACTACAACGTACAATACTTCATGAATGGTGGAGGCTTGGGACCAAGCAGGTATTCTTTGGGGCTGCATTTGCTAATCCACTTACTACCGCCATCACCATTGACGTGTACTTTACTGCATTTGTGTTTTCAGTATGGGTGCTAATTGATTCAAAACGTATTGCTATAAAATTGCCGTGGTTATATGTGGTTCTGTGCTTCTGCGTTGGCTTAGCAATTTCTCTTCCGCTTTATTTAGCAGCTCGGGAAAAGGGCAGCTTGAAGGCTAAAGCCAATGCTTAACCCATCATTCAAATGGGACTGTGGACTTGCCTTAAGAAAATAGACACATCGAACTAACTTTAACTAACTCTTGAGTATATTATTAGGTTATCTAAAGGTCTGCTATGCGGATTTATGAGCCTTTCACTTATGGTCACTTAGCATATTACTTAATGCCATCATAAAATATTGTAAAAATCTCCGACAGACTTTAAGTGATTTTATCTAATTTTTAAAATCAATAGGTTAAAAACACAGCCCGACGAACCTAATTATCTTAAGTCAAAGAAAACGGTGAGATTTTAAGTGAAATTTTTTGTTTAAAACGTGCGTGAAATCGCCCGAGAGAAAATTATGCCTCTGGAAGCCGCATGCATACTGGCTTGTAGAGGAGGCATGG